>JAKDUK010000084.1 GCA_030457765.1 Marinobacter sp.
AGATCCCAGCTCTGCAAAAAGCCTCTCTTGCGATCAATCATACGCTCATAGGTTGAGATCATAACGGCTACGTGGGGAGCCTTGGTCAGGCGCAGGATTTCGATACGACGCTCAAGCCGTTCTACTTCCGTGCTAACTTGCTGGTGTACGTGGCTTCGTACACTGTCGTGATGATCCAGCCGAACTTTTCGGGACATGTAGGGGTATTCTTGGTGCGGGTATGCTGGCTTGTCCATTGCGTCTCTCATCCATTGAGTGGCAGTAGTTCCTTTAACAGCGTGTAGTTTGCACAACTGTCAGACAAAGCGCAACAAAATGAATATAGTTTCATTTTTACGCCATAATCACATACAACCTTTGCACTGAAAGAATCCCGCCCCATCCACTGCTATAGTTCCCATACTGTTTATTTTCCAGCTACAGGGATTTTTATGAGCCAGACCTCCGTTGCCGATACCCTAAGAGAATACCTTTCCTTGCTTGAGCTGCTAGACGACGCCTACTGGGAGGCTGCCACTATCCAGCACAAAGACATGCTGTACGACATTATCAGCATTTTCAGCCAGGAGGTTTCCGAGATAAATAAGCTTAGCATTCAGGATCACCACTACCCGTATGAGGTGATCACTGAAGGTATTCGCCGGGTTGAGTCAAAACTGGAAAAGTTAGACGAGAGCCGCGAAGAAGTCATTCAGCGCACTCAGACGCTGACTGACTTTCGCGATATTTTGTCCTCGGTGCTGGGCATTCTAGAGGCTCAGCTCAGAACCCTGTGAGCAATCACCTTACGCGGCAACGATGGGGCGCTCACTTTCTGGCAGAAGGGGAAATTGCCGGGCCATGTTATACACAAATTTGCCCAGTGGCGGGATATGGTGGCCTACGATCGGAAAGCCTGTGTTAAGCAGGCTTACGGATATATCCCGTGCGGCATCTGCCCAACAGAGTTTGTTGATTAGCCCTACATGCCCAAAAGCATAACGGCTTTTTTGTCCCCACAACCCAACCGGGTTGCCGCCCAGCATCATGCCTGCGCTGAAGCGCATAGGCATCAGCATGGTACGGTCGATCTGTAGCGAGCCAAACTGCTGAATAGCACGGCGAACGGTAATGTCGCTGCAGATGCGCCGACCATTCCAAACCCCACCATTAAGCATCATTTGGAAAAAACGCCCCATTTCTTCGGCCGTTCCGCACAGGTTGCCCGCTGGAATCACCGCTTCCTGAAAACGGGGATTGTTTGTTACCTGCTCAACCGTTGCAATGTCTCCACCCAACGCACGGTTTACGATCCAGGACACAGGAAAGCGCGGCGTTGGCCCGGTCGCATAATTAGTGGCCAACTCACCAAGGTTTTCAGGCTGGACGCCGTAGGTAAACCACTTCATATTCATGGGTTGGCGAAGGTGTTTATCGAGATAGTTCTCAATGGTGTCGCCAGTTACTTTTTCGAGCACGCGTTGTAATACATAGCCGCCAGTTATCGCATGATAGGCAATTCTAGAACCGTCTACCTCTACTGCGCGGGCTTCACACAGCAACCGCCAGACTTCATCCTTGTTCCACAGCACATCAATCGGGGTTTCCTTTGGAATAGCAGGAATACCGCCTCTGTGCGACAAAATCTGGTGCACATTAATAGTGCGCTTTCCATTTTCGGCAAATTCCGGGCAGTAATAGGACACAGGGTCCATCAGGTTAACCAACCCCTGCTCAACCAGCATGTGCATTAGCAGCGCGGTAACCGCCTTGGAGGCCGAAAAGTAGCAGATCGGCGTGTCTGTGGTCATGGCTATTTTGGGCGAGCCGGCCGGCTCATGGGGGCCGTTGCCGCTGGCATGGCCAATGGCGCGATGTAATATTTGCTCGCCTTTATGCCGCACGGAAATCTGCATGCCAGGATGCACACCGGTGCGATACAAGGCTTCGACGCTTTTCCAGATAGTGTCTACAGTGCAACTATCAACGCCAACCGCTTGCGGATTTTCGCCGGCTGCATCGCGATAGGTAACGGTAGAAAGATCCTTGGGAACCTTGCTGCTGTGCAGGGCACGACGAGCTATTGGATTCATCGGGTACGCCTTGGTGTTGGTGACTATTACTATCTCTATCTTCGAGGGCAGGGAGATTCGGTTCATTGGCCGGAAACGGCCTGCCTGAATGTCAAAGCGTACACTGATTCCTGCTCAGCGCACCAGAAGGCCTTGCACCAGGCTTCGGCTGGGCGCTTCGACAAGGTTTACATAAGCGCAAGTCGTCGCCGGTTGGAAATTGCGCTTTCTGCCGCAGACCTGGCAGAATTAACCGGCAGGCATAAAAAAACCCGAAAAGCCGAGCAACGGGCTTTTCGGGTTTTATCTCAGGCGGCAGGGCAACTTACCCGGCCGCCCTCCGGGATTACTTCACGGATGCAAGGGCATCTTCCATAATTCGGTTGAGAGTTTCACTTGGCTGCATGACCGCCTTCACCTTATCTGCAGGCGCATGGTAATAGCCCCCGATATCGGCAGCTTTGCCCTGGATCACACTCATTTCTTCAAGGATTTTGTCCTTGTTTTCTTCCAGCTGACCCGACATTTTCACAAAGAACTCTTTCAGTTCCTTGTCGCTGTCCTGGTTGGCCAGCTCTTCTGCCCAGTAGCGGGCCAAGTGGAAGTGGCTGCCACGGTTGTCCAGTTCACCGGTCACGCGGGAGGGCGACTGGTTGTTTTCCAGAAGACGTTCAGTGGCCTTGTCCAGCGTCTGCCCCAGCAGGCGAGCACGCTGGTTATCATGCTTCTCACCCAGTTCATCCAGAGACACCGCAATGGCCAGGAACTCGCCCAGCGAATCCCAGCGCAGGTGGTTTTCCTGCAACAGCTGCTGCACGTGCTTGGGCGCCGAGCCGCCGGCGCCGGTTTCGTACAGACCACCGCCGTTCAGCAGAGGCACAATCGACAGCATCTTGGCGCTGGTGCCCAATTCCAGAATCGGGAACAGGTCGGTGAGATAGTCGCGCAATACGTTGCCGGTTACCGAAATGGTGTCCAGGCCACGAATCAAGCGTTCCATGGTCCAGCGAATGGCTCGCACCGGCGACATGATGCGTAGGTCCAGGCCATCTGTGTCGTGATCTTTCAGGTAGGTATGTACCTTTTCGATGAGCTGCGCATCGTGGGCACGTTCGTCATCCAGCCAGAATACCGCCGGCATATCAGTGGCGCGGGCGCGATTAACGGCCAGCTTGACCCAGTCGCGAATCGGCAGATCTTTGGTCTGGCAGGCACGCCAGATATCACCCTTCTCTACCTCGTGCTCGGTAAGCACAGTGCCGTCCTCGGCAATCACACGCACAACGCCGTCTTCTTTAATTTCGAAGGTTTTGTCGTGGGAGCCATACTCTTCGGCTTTCTGCGCCATCAGTCCTACGTTCGGCACGGTACCCATGGTGGTGGGGTCAAACGCGCCGTGGGTTTTACAGAAGTTGATGGCTTCCTGGTAGATGGTGGCGTAAGTGGACTCAGGCATAATGGCCTTGGTGTCCTTGAGCTTGCCATCACGGGCCCACATCTTGCCGGAGTTACGGATCATTGCCGGCATGGAGGCGTCAACAATCACGTCGCTGGGTACGTGCAGGTTGGTGACGCCTTTAACGGAATCAACCATGGCGATTTCAGGGCGGTGCTCGTAGGTTTTGTGCAGCGCTTCCTGAATTTCTTCCTGCTTCGACTCAGGCAGATCCTTGATCTTCTCGATCACCGAAGACAAACCGTTGTTCGGGTTTACACCGATTTCGTCGAACAGATCGCCGTATTTATCGAACAACTCCTTGTAGTAAATCTTCACCGCGTGACCAAATACGATCGGGTGAGAGATTTTCATCATGGTGGCTTTCACGTGCAGGGAGAACATCACCCCGGTTTTTTCGCAGTCTGCGATGGCATCCTCGAAAAACTGACAGAGTGCTTTTTTGCTCATGAACATGCCGTCGAGCACTTCGCCTTCGAGCAATGGCAGCTCCGCTCTGAGTACGGTTTGCTCGCCCTTTTTGTTCTCGAAAACAATGCGAGTATTGGTCGCCTTGTCGAGGGTCAGCGACTGCTCGTTGGAGTAAAAATCGCCACCACGCATGTGCGCCACGTGAGTGCGTGAAGCCGGGCTCCACTCACCCATGGTGTGTGGGTACTTGCGTGCGAACGCTTTAACAGCCGCAGGGGCACGGCGATCGGAGTTGCCTTCACGCAGCACCGGGTTTACCGCGCTGCCAAGTACTTTGGCGTAGCGGGCGGTGACTTCTTTTTCTTCGTCGGTTTCAGGGTTTTCTTTGTACTCGGGAAGATTAAAGCCCTGATCTTTCAGTTCCTGAATAGCTGCGCGAAGCTGCGGAGTAGAGGCAGAAATGTTCGGCAGTTTGATGATGTTGGCATCTGGGTCTTTGGTGTACTCGCCAAGCGAGGCCAGGTCATCCGGGACCTGCTGGTTTTCTTCCAGGTAATCCGGGAATTTTGACAGTATGCGGGCGGCGAGGGAGATGTCGCTGGTTCCAAACTCGATGCCCGCGGGCTTGGCGTAGGTTTCCAGGATAGGAAGCAGTGACCGTGTAGCCAGGGCTGGTGCCTCGTCGGTCAGTGTGTAGATAATTTTTGCTTTGGATGCTGTCATTTTCGTCCTCAGGCTATTAGGTGGGTTCAGGACGGTCATGGCGAGATCTGGCGTCTTGTGAACGTCTGACCTTGGCAATGACTGATTTTGGAACGTTTGATAGACCTACTAAGATACCATTTTTTTGTAACCTCTGGTTACGATCTTAGTATAAGAACGGACTAAAAACCCTTGATCTTCGGCAACCCGGGGATGAACTGGTGGGATTTTACGAAACTTTCTTTCATTCCGAGCATGATGGCCTATTAGTCTGGGAGATAGCGCGGTGGGGGTATCCCCTCCCAAAACACGCGCCTTGCGGCACATCCATGTGGCGCTTGGGCTCCGCCATTCATGGCTCCGCACAGTTTTGGAAAGGGATACCCCCACCGCTTTGCCAGCATTTCAATGGCCTTCCGTGACTCTAATCCCAAGCCATTGACCGCGTACAACTCACAAACCCTAACTCCTCGGCAGCAGGTTTACTTCCGCCAACCGATCCCGAATCTGGTCAAGCGCTTCAGGGTTGCCCAGGGCATCGCGGTTGTCGGCTTTGGTGGAGCCGTTGATCAGGCGGGCGACGGCCAGTTCCACTTTTTTTCCGCTGCGGGTGTACGGAATGTCCGGCACCTGAACGATGTGTTTGGGAACGTGGCGGGGGCTGGCGCCTTCGCGGATCTGGACCTTAAGCTGCTTTAGCAGGTCTTCGGTCAGCTCTTGGCCCTCGGCAGGTACCACAAACAGTACAACTTCTACGTCGCCGTCGATTTGGCGTCCGACTACGAGGCTGTCCTTAACAGCCGCCTCGGTTTCTACCTGGCGGTAGATTTCTGCGGTGCCGATGCGCACGCCGCCGGGGTTCAGGGTGGCGTCGGAGCGGCCGTAGATGATGGCGCCACCGTATTCGGTGAATTCGATAAAGTCACCGTGCGCCCATACGCCGGGAAAAGTATCAAAGTAGGCGGCGCGGTAGCGTTCGCCGTCAGGATCGTCCCAGAAGGCTACTGGCATGCAGGGCAATGGCTGACGGCAGACAAGTTCGCCACGGCCCTGGTCTACGGGCTTGCCGTCGTCGTTGTATGCAACGGCGTCGACACCCAGGAAGCGGCACTGGATTTCGCCCCGGCGCACAGGCAGGAGTGGGGTTGAGCCGACAAAACAGCCGCAGATGTCGGTGCCGCCGGCGATGGAGCCCAGCAAAGCACCCGGTGCGCCCTGGCTGTATACCCAGTCGTAGTCTTCCGGGAGCAGTGGCGAACCGGTGGAGAATACGACTCTGAGCTTGCCCAGGTCCAGGGTTTCTGCGGGCTTCAGTTCTGCTTTGCGGCAGCCGGCAATAAATCTGGCACTGGTGCCAAAGTGGGTAACCCGCTCTTCAGCGACTGTGTTCCAGAGCATGTTGAGACTGGGGTAGCCGGGGGAGCCGTCGAGGGTGATTACAGCAGCGCCGGTCAGCAGCGCCGAGGCTTGCCAGTTCCACATCATCCAGCCGCAGGTAGTGAAGTAGAGGAACCGGTCGTCCGGGCCTACATCGCCGTGCAGCATGAGTTCTTTGGCGTGGTTAACCAACAACCCTGCCGTACCGTGAACGATGCACTTGGGTTTGCCAGTGGTGCCGGAGGAATACAGGATGTACACCGGGTGATCAGGGTCGACCGGGGTAAACGATGGCGCCTGGCCTGCACCGAAGGCTATTGCCTGGTCCCAGGTGGTCACCAGGTCACCGGAAACCGGTGCAGCATCTGGCAGTTGCTGAACGCTAAGAACACAGGTCAGCGTTGGCAGGCCTGAAACCAGCTCTGCAAAGTCGTCTTGACGCGCCAGCACTTTGCCACCGTAGCCATAGCCGTTCACGACGATAAGCGCAGATGGCTCAATTTGGCCAAACCGATCAAGAATGGCCCCCACGCCAAAGTCCGGTGAGGCGGAGCTCCAGACAGCTCCCAAACTGGTTGCGGCCAGCATTCCCGCCAGCGCTTCGTAGCCGTTGGTTACAACACCGGCTACCCGGTCACCCTTTTTTATGCCTTTGCTCCGCAGAAAAGCTTCCAGGGCGCCCACGTCGGATTTCAGCTCGCCGTATGTGCGGCGCTGAACCGGGCGGGTTTCACAGTAGGCCACAACGGCTTCCCGATGAGCATGGTCGCCGTCTGCCAGTCGCAACAGGTTGGCAGCGAAGTTCAGCTTCATGCCAGGGAACCACTCGGCGCCGGGCATTTCCCGCTTGCCCAGCACTTTTTTGGCTGACGTGTCGCACACTAAGCCGCAGTAATCCCACACTTTCGCCCAAAAGGTTTCCAGATCGTCTACGGACCACTGGTGCAACGCGTGATAGTCGGAAAAGGGGCCATAGCCCTGGTCTTCCAGCCAGGTTTTAAAGCGACCCATGCGAGTGCTTGTCAGTACGTCTTCCGAAGGAGACCAGACAATCGGGGACTGCTCGGTAACACTCATTTTTTGCTCCTGTTGCTTTACTGCATGTGCCAGCCGTGGCTGACCACAATAGATTGACCGGTAAGGGCTGCAGAAGGGAAGGCCGCCAGGTGTACCGCTACCTCGGAGACATCTTTCAGTGTAGTAAACTTGCCATCCACGGTGTTTTTCAGCATGACTTTGCTGATGACATCTTCCTCGGAAAGACCTAACTCCTTGGCCTGCTCCGGAATCTGCTTGTCTACCAGCGGCGTTCGAACAAAGCCCGGGCAGATAATATTGCTGCGCACACCGTATTCGGCGCCTTCTTTGGCCACTGCACGACATAAGCCTAGCATGCCGTGCTTGGCAGCGACGTAAGGGCCTTTCAGGGGGGAAGCTTCTATCGAATGCACAGACCCCATATACAGCATGGTGCCCCCACCGCCAGCGTACATTTGTGCCAGGGCGGCCCGGGTAACCAGAAACGCGCCATCAAGGTGCACATTCATCACCCGGCGCCAATCCTCATACGCCAGTTTGTGTATGGCCTCTATGTGCTGAATGCCGGCGTTAGCCACGGCGATATCCAGGCCACCCCATGCTGCCACAATCGCCGCAACCCCGTTGTCTACTTCGGACTCGTTGGTCACGTCCATGGCCAGCGCCATGGCTGTTCCCCCGGCTTTTTCAATGGCATTTGCAGCGTCTTGCGCGCTTTCCAGGGTGATATCCGCAACGGCTACACGGGCACCTTCACGGCCATAATGCTCAGCAATTGCCCGGCCTATGCCACGCCCGGCCCCGGTAATCAGGGCTACTCGGTTTTCGAGACGCATAGTGTCTGTCTCCCAATTATTATTAAGATTATTTAAAGATAGTCGTCTTGTCAGGAGCCGCCATATACTTCGTTGGGCAGCCAGGTGGCCAACGGCTCAAACCAGAACACCAGCACCAGCGCCAGTAGCTGCAAGGCAATAAACGGTAATACGCCCAGATAGATATCCCTGGTGGTAATGCCCGGCGGGCACACACCTTTAATGTAGAACAGGGAGAAGCCTACGGGTGGGGTCAGGAACGACGTCTGCAAGCACATGGCAAACATGATGGCGAACCACACAGGCTCCACACCCATCTTGAACAGAACCGGCGCCACCAGGGGCAGCACAATCAAGGTAATTTCCACCCAGTCCAGAAAGAACCCAAGCAAAAAGGTAATCAGCAATACCGTCAGCAACACGCCAGTGGTGCCAAAAGGCAGGCCGGTAATGGCGCCTTCAATCACGTCATCACCACCCAACCCGCGCAGCACCGACGCAAAGACCGTGGCACCAATAAAAATGCCGAAGATGAATGCAGAGGTACGACTGGTTTGATACAGCGACTGCTTAAGGGTGTCCATGTCCAGGCGCTTACTAACAAACGCCATCAACAGCGCGCCGCCAGCCCCCACGGCGGAAGCCTCTGTGGTTGTGGCTATGCCGAAAAAGATGGAACCGAGCACGGAGATAATCAGCGCCATCGGTGGCAGTACTGCCCGAAACACGTCAAACCAGGCCCGGGCATCAAGGCGCTGCCGGTTTGCCGGCGCGGGCGCCAGATCTTTTTTGATATAAGAGGCGATGATGATGTAAAGAATATAAAGCATGGCAAGCATAACGCCGGGAATTAGCGCGCCCATGAAAAGCTTGCCTACGGAGGCATCCGAGGTGCCCAGGCGATCGGCCATCAGTACCAGCATGATGCTTGGCGGCACCAGGATGCCCAGGGTACCCACAGAGCAAGCCGTGCCTACCGCCAGAGACTTGTTGTAGTTGGCCTGCATCATGGGGCCAAGGGATAACATGCCCAGCAGTACCACCGACGCACCCACAATACCGGTGGAAGCCGCAAGCAACACGCCAACCAGCACCACGGTAATGGCGTAGCCGCCCCGCAGTCCACCAAGCACTTTCACCAAACTGTGCATCAGCTTTTCGGCGATACCGGACCGGTCAAGCATAATGCCCATGAAGATAAACATGGGTAGCGCGACCATCAGTTCGTTGGCAACAATGCCATAAATCCTGGCGTCCAGAACGCCAATGGTACCCTGCCAGGTAAACCACAGGGGAGAATCCAGATACTCGACCATAACGTGGCCGACGATGCCGAAGATAAGACCAATACCCGCCAGTGACCAGGCAACCGGGAAACCCAGCAGCAACAGCACCATAAAGCTGGCGAACATGGCGACAACAAGAATTGCTTCTACACCCATGACGTTAGGCTCGCGGTTCAGGGATTGGGATGGCCAGCGGAATGCCGGTCATCGTGGGGAGGCTCAATAGCCCTGGGAAAACGGAACAGAAGCGTGCCGCAGCGCGAAGCCCGGGACACCAGGGCAATCATCACAAACACCAACCCCAGAGGTAGCATGCTTTTAAAAATAAACCGGTATGGCAGTCCGCTGGGCGCCTGGGAATGCTCGGTGTAAATCCAGGCTTTCCATGCGTAGGGCAACAGCGCACTCACCATCAGAGAAATAATCGGCAGCGCCAGCAACACAATGCCCGCAAGCTCAATAATGGCCTGGGTTTTAGGGGAAAACTTTTCTTTCAGCGCATCCACACGCACATGGTCATCACGCACAACCGCGTATCCCAGCGTTAACATGGTGGCTGTGCCAAACAAGTGCCAGGACAGCTCTTCCAGGGCAATGGAGCCCTGAGAGAAAACGTAACGGGAGATTACGTTGATCAGTACAACAACCAACACGCCAATCCATAACCAGGATGCAAGACGGCCCACAGCGACCACTAAACGGTCCAACTGCCATGAAAATGCATTGACTGGAAGCGCGTCGGGCGCAAGTGCCGGGGGCTGGTTAGCCCCAGAGTCATTGGTATCAGCCACAAAAACCTCGGATTTTCCGGATGTGGAGCGGTACGCGGGTAACGATTAACTGTTACCCGCAGTGAACATCATCCGTTGATCAGTCGTACTTGTAGAAATCCCGTGGCAGGTAGCCATTGGAGTGCCAGATGGAGTGATGTTCCATGAAGTCACGCTGGCTGCTCAGAACGCGCTTGAACATCTTGTCCTCGGCGGCGATCTCGTCCAGTACCTCGTTGGTCACCTTCTGCAACTCGCGCAGAACAGGCTCCGGCAGTGTCTGGGCGTTCACGCCCTCTTCTTCATAGTCACGAAGGGCCGTAGGTTGCGCCCACTCACTTTCTGCAAAGCCTTTGAGTGTGGCCGCTTCGCAGCCCATCTCGATGAGTGCGCGGTTCTGTGGTTCCAGGCCGTCCCACACATCTTTGTTCACCAGTAGATGCGAGGTGGTCAGTGTTTGGTGCCAGCCCGGCATGATGTAATTCTTGATGATCTGATCCAGGCCAAGCATTTTATCGATAGCCGGCTGAGAAAACTCGGTTGCATCGATGGTCTTACGCTCTAGC
>JAKDUK010000025.1 GCA_030457765.1 Marinobacter sp.
TGTTTGTCACCGTGTTGGTGGGTGCCTATATTCGAAAGCTACTGCGGTAGGTTTCCAGGAGACGCAGGCCGCGCCCTGAGATTAAGCGCGGTTGCTCACAAGCTGCAGGAACTCGGTCCGCGTTGCCTGGGATTTACGAAACTGCCCCAGCATCATGGAGGTTTTCATTTTAGAGTTCTGTTTTTGCACACCGCGCATCATCATGCACATGTGTTGGGCTTCGATAACCACTGCAACGCCCTTGGCGTTGGTCACGCTTTCTACTGCTTCGGCGATTTGGCGCGTCAGGTTCTCCTGAATCTGCAGTCTGCGGGCATACATGTCCACAATGCGCGCAAATTTCGATAGGCCCAGAACGTGGCCCTGGGGCAGGTAGGCAATGTGGCATTTGCCGATAAACGGCAGAATGTGGTGCTCGCACATGCTATAGAGCTCGATATCTTGCACCACAACCATCTCATCCATTGCGGATTCGAACACCGCATTGTTAACGAGATCGCCAAGGTCCTGCTGGTAGCCCTTGGTGAGGAACTGCATAGCTTTGGCAGCACGCTTGGGTGTGTCTTGCAGACCTTCGCGGTTGGGATCTTCGCCCAGTCCGTCGATGATGGCGCGGTAGTGGCCCGTCAGGTCGTCAAGGTGTTTGGTCATAGTCTTGTCCGGTTCTCTTTAATAGTTTGAGGGTGAGCTAAATGAAAAGGGTATTAAGCGAGGGCCAAAGCTTAAGTGAATTTGCCTTGTATCTCTACGGTTACTGTAATGCTCTGTGAAAACGACAGCTCTGGAGCGCGGTTTAAGAGAGCCGTTTTGGCGCGTAGGCGCCTGGTTCTGGCGAGAAAGCCGGGTTTATTCTACAGTCGCAACTTGTGAAGGATTTATCGGGGACAACCCATGGAACAGCACACACCTGGTATCAAGGACGAAACAACAGCCGGTTATGGCGTTACTGCACTTGAGCAATGGCAGCAGGGTGGCAAGTGGTTCACCTACGAGGGCCACGCGATATTCAGCCGAATGGCAGGTAAAGGCGAGCCGCTGGTACTGATGCACGGGTTCCCGACGGCCAGTTGGGATTGGAGCCCAATATGGCCCATGCTGGTTCAGAATAATAATGTGTTAGCTTTGGACATGTTGGGATTTGGTTTTTCTGACAAACCCCGTGAGCATGCCTACAGTATTGAGGATCAGGCAGACCTCATGCAAGGGTTGCTCGAAGGTCTAGGTCTGGAGTCTGTGCACTTTTTGGTTCATGACTACGGCTGTAGTGTTGCTCAGGAATTACTGGCCCGGGAGCAGGAAGGGCGGCTGCCTTTTCAGATGGCCAGTGTCTGTTTTTTAAACGGAGCGCTGTTTCCAGAAGTGCATAACCCGTTGTTGATTCAGAAGCTTTTGCGCAGCCCTTTGGGCGGGCTCCTGAGCCGAGGCCTGACCCGAGCCAGTTTCGAGCGCAATTTTCTGAGGCTGTTTGGCAGCAAAAGTATCCCAGACCAGCAGGATATGGACGATTTTTGGTACCTGCTCACCTACAACAATGGCCGGGGTATCCTGCATCACCTTATTCAGTTTATGGAAGAGCGCCGGTGCCACAGGCATCGTTGGGTGTCGGCTTTGCAAAATGCAGGGCAACCTATGCGCTTGGTTTCAGGTACCGCAGACCCTGTTTCGGGGGCGGCTATGGTTCAGCGTTATCATGAGATGATTCCGAACGCCGATGTCGTGCCGTTGAGGAATGTTGGACATTATCCGCACTTTGAGAGCCCTTGGGAGGTGTTTGGCGCATACAGGGAGTTTCGCAAGCGCTGGGCCAAGTAGATCCGTACCCGGGCGACGAGTTTATGGAACTCTTGGCAACCGGCTGCTATAGACAGCCATAAAGGTCACAAATGCCGTCACCACAACTGAGGGGCCGGCTGGTGTATCCAGATGCCATGACATACTCAGGCCACCAGTCACTGCCATAAACCCGAACACCACCGCCAATGCCGCCATCTGCTCTGGAGTGCTTGCCAACCGGCGTGCTGTAGCCGCCGGGATGATCAGCAGGGCGGTAATGAGCAGAACACCCACCATCTTCATGGCAACTGCAATCACCAGGGCGAACATCAGCATAAGTATCAGGCGCAGGCGCTCAACTGGTACCCCTTCAACCCGCGCCAGTTCTTCGTGGATGGTGCTCATCAGCAAGCCCCGCCACAGAAGGGTTAACAGCGCTAGAATCACAATGGCGCCGCCGTAGATCCACAGCAAATCGTTGCGGTCCATGGCAAGTAAATCCCCGAACAGCAAGCCGGTGAGGTCTATTCGTACATCCGGCATAAAGCTGAGTGCGACCAAACCAATAGCCAGGGCACTGTGGGCAAGAATGCCCAGCAGGGTGTCGGTAGCCAGGGTTTTGTTACGGGAAAACAACAGCAAAGCCACGGCGAGGATAACGCTGGTAATCATAACCCCTAGATTTAGCGGAACGCTGATCAGAAAGCTGAGAGCTATGCCCAGCAGCGCCGAATGAGCCAGTGTATCGCCGAAATACGCCATTCTTCGCCACACCACAAAGCAGCCCAGTGGCCCGGCAATCAATGCCACGCCCAAACCACCAATGAGTGCGCGCCAGAAGAAATCATTTAATACGGCATCAATGATGGTCATGGTGACATTCCTCATGGCCGGTGGCTGCGCCCGAGTGCTCGGAACCGACAACGTTGCCATGCAGGTCGTGGCTGTGGTTGTGGTGGTGATGATACACCGCCAGGGATTCGGCCACCGGCTGACCGAAGGTCTCAATAAACGCAGGGTCATGGGAGATGTCTGCGGGAGACCCGCTGCAGCATATATGCTGGTTCAGGCAAATAACCTTGTCAGTGGCGGCCATCACCAGGTGCAGGTCGTGGGAAATCATGATGACGCCGCAGTTCAGCTCGTCCCGCAGTTGCCGGATAAGATCGTAAAGCGCCGCCTGGCCATTTATATCGACCCCTTGTGCTGGCTCATCGAGCACCAGAAGATCCGGCCTTCGAGCCAACGCCCTGGCAAGCAGAAGTCGTTGCTGCTCGCCTCCGGAAAGGTGATGCACCGAGGCGTTGAGTAAATGGCCAACTCCGGTTCTTGCAAGCGCAGAGGTACACTCTGCCAGCGGCCGGCCACTGAGTAGCATGAAACGCTTAACGCTCAGAGGCAGGGTTGTTTCAAGGCTTAGATGTTGGGGAACATATCCGATAATCAGGTTCTTTGCGCGCGTCACGCGACCACTGGTTGCAGCTTGTATGCCCAGAACAGATTTGATCAACGTGGTTTTACCCGCACCGTTAGGCCCGATGATGGTGATAATGTCGCCCCGGTGCAGTGACAGGTTTACCCGATCAACAACCGGGCGACCTTCGAATCGGACGGTTAGGTTCTCGATAGCGACCAATGCATCACTCATGGTGTGGCCCCGTGTGGCAGCCGGGGCAAAGGCCGGCCACCTCCAGTGTGATGGCTTCGGTGCGGAATGCTTCAGCGCCAGTGGCGTCATGTATCGCCTTGGCGACCGAGGTGTCGGTTAGTTCCAGAACATTGCCGCAGGCGCGGCAGATAAGAAACATCCCCGTGTGGTGTTCACCGGCATGGGCGCAACCGGTAAACGCGTTAAGCGACGCTATACGGTGTACCAGCCCGTGCTGCTGCAAAAAATCCAGTGCCCGGTATACCGTTGGAGGTGCAGCGTTGTGGCCTTCGGAGGTGAGTTCTGCGAGCACATCGTAGGCACCAAGGGGCTTGTGAGACTGCCAAATAAGTTCCAGCACACGTTCACGAGTAGGGGTCAGGCGAGCGTTTTTTTGCTGGCAGATTTCTCTGGCGTCAGTCAAAGCCTGGCTGACGCAATCGTCGTGATTATGTGGGCGGTACGGAAGCGCACGGGAAGGCATGGCGGGTATCCTGCAGAATTTGCAACATTATAACATTTGCAGGGATACCGCTGCCATGGGGCAAGGCAATAACCTGAGCGCTGCGTTGGCTTTGCGGTGTTCAGGTTTTGTACTTACGCCAAGGAGTTGCTGGCGAGAGATTCCAGGTAGTCCAGGTTGGGAATCCAGGCTTCTTCACCATCCACTTCAACCTGCATCAGATCGGCAGGCCCATTTTCGCCAGCCAACTGCTTAACGTGATCTTCAGTAATGCGAACCTGGCTTGGTATGCCTTGGGTAATCAGCGCCATGAAGCGGAGCTTCGTGTTGTTGATTGAGTTAAGCACCACAATTCGGCCACGGTTATCACCGGGGATAGAGAGGTTTCCGCCATTGGCAGCGTCGTAGGATATAACCGGTAAGTTCAGGCCGCGCCACTCCAAGTGGCCGGCCAGCCAGTCTGGCGCGCCGGGACCCGCGTCGTTACTGGCGTAATCCACCACCTCGGCAATGGACACGTTGGGTAGTAAAAGCTGCCGACCGCCTACGGGAATCATAACGCAGGAGAGGGTTTGGCTGTTGTCATTCATTGCTTGTGTCCTCAGGCGGAGCCGCGTTTCTGCCGGCTTTTCAGCAGACAGGATTTTTCGATGGTATTGATCAGTTCCCGAGCCAGTTGCTCGGGCGTTCCGCAAAAACTGGCACAGCCTGTGGCGGCTATGGAATCTGGCATCGAGCTATTGCCACAACTTGTGCTCTCCTGAACCCAGATCTGGCTACCATAGGCCTTGAGCAAAGGTGCTGCAATAACACCGTCGTTACCCATGCCGGAAAACAGGATCGCATGGCAGCGCGCGCCGTAATGATCTGCTGTGTTTAACAACACCTGGTCAATAGAGGGGCCATAGGGCCCGGGCCAGGGAGTGCTCTGTTCGGTAAGCACGCCAGTGCTGTCAAATTTCCACTCGTGTTCAACCGGCATCAATACGACATCGCCGTTTTTCACTCTGTAGTTTTCTTCAGCGTGCCGCAGTTTGTAGTGGGCATGCCTGCCAAGTACCCGGGTGAGCACCTCGGCAAAATGGTCATCAATATGCTGAGCGTATATAAACCCAACGGGTAAACCTGGCGGCAGACAGTCCAAAAATGCCTTTACGGCGGCCGGTCCACCCAGCGAAGCGCACAACACCCAGACATTCTCGGCCACAGAATCTGGTGCTGCAGGCGTCAACCACTGGGGCAGTTCGGACGACACCGGGCGTTCTGGCGCCTGCTCCTCCAGTTCTTCAAGGCTGGCCTTGGAGTCCAGTTGTTCCAGTTCGCCCAGTTGCTTTTCCAGCTTGCCCAGCAGTCTTCGTTCCCAGCGAAAATAATCTGGGCTGCCGGGTGCCGGAGCCTGATCCAGTCCAAAAAGCACCGGCACCTCGGTGTTTTCCAGAAGGTAATCGAACAGGGCCGGGTGATCTGCTTCATCTTCCAGGGTGATAAGCCAGAGCCCGGCATCCGGAAACTCAGGGTAATCCTGCAGTCTTTGAGGATCTCCGGAGAAGCAGACCTCCAGGCCGAATTTGGCGGCTGCTGCCTGCAGACGGTGTCTCTGCAGAACAACATCCGACACAATTGCGACCTGAGCCCGACCATTAGGGCCGGTCATCACTGCTTACCGGTCAGCCGTTCGATGGTCTTCAGCAATTCGGTCTCCTGGAACGGTTTGCCGAGGTATTCGTTTACGCCGATTGCTAATGCCCGTTCACGGTGTTTTTCGCCGGTTCGTGAGGTAATCATGCAAATAGGCATATCTCGCAGGTTATCGTCGTGGCGCACGAAGCTGGCTACTTCAAAGCCGTCCATGCGCGGCATCTCGATATCCAGCAACATAAGATCCGGTTGGTGATCCTGCAACTGGGCCACCGCATCCAGGCCATCTTTTGCGGTGATAACCTCCATGCCGTTACGCTCCAGCAAGCGGGAGGTAACCTTTCGGACGGTTACCGAGTCGTCTACCACCATGACTACCGTAGCGCGTTCTTCGAAGCGCGCGGCCTCCCGTGCCTTCTCCAGGTCGGCCAAGCGCTCGCGCTCAGACAAGATGTCGGAGCGAATCATGGCCGGCAGATCGAGAATCACGACCACATTGCCATCACCGAGAATGGTTGCACCGGATACGCCGCGAACGGTTCCGAACTGTGGACCAAGCGACTTAACCACGATTTCCCGGCTGCCCATCAGGTTATCTACTTGCAAAGCCATGGGCTGCTCGGCACCCCGAACCAGAATGACCGGCAGCGGTAGAGCCTGGCCTTGGAGCTTGGGATGGTGATCACTGTTCAACAGGCTACCGAGATACTGTAAGCGATATTCCTGGCCAGCGTATTCGTACATGGGCGCATCTGGCTTGTAGTATTCTTCAAGCTCGTAGGTGCTTACCCGCACAATACCTTCGATGGTGTTAAGTGGAATGGCATAAAAATCTTCGCCTGTAGATACCATCAGGGCGCGGTTTACCGACACGGTAAATGGCAACCTCACGGTAAACACGGTGCCTCGGCCAAGCTGCGATTCAATATCCAGGCTGCCACCTAGCTGCTTAATCTCGCTGGCAACCACGTCCATACCCACACCGCGCCCGGAAATTTGGGTAACCGCCTGGGCGGTGGAGAATCCCGGTTGCAGGATAAACTGAAGGATTTCCCGTTCGGAAAGCTCTTCGTCTTCGCGCAGCAAGCCCTGGCGAATGGCTTTTTCACGAATAACAGAAGATGGAATGCCGGCGCCGTCGTCGATCATACGAAGCACCACATCGCCGCCTTCGCGGGCCAGCGACAGAGTAACGTCGCCCGCTTCTGCTTTGCCGCTTTTCTGGCGATCAGCCGGGCTCTCGATGCCGTGGTCTATGGCGTTTCGCAGCATGTGCTCCAGCGGCGCAATCATGCGTTCCAAAATGGTGCGGTCCATTTCGCCTTCGGCGTTGCGTACATCAAACTCCACTTTTTTGCCCAGCTCGCCGCTGATCTGGCGAACAATCCTGCGCAGACGGGGCACCATGGAGGCGAACGGAATCATACGGGTCTTCATCAGACCTTCCTGCAGTTCCGTATTGATGCGGGACTGTTGCACCAGCAGGGTTTCTGTATCTCGAACTCGATCAGTCAGGGTCTCGCGGAGGTCTGCTAGGTCTGAGGAAGACTCGGTCAGAGCTCGCGACAGCTGCTGTATGGACGAGTACCGGTCCATTTCCAGGGGGTCGAAGTCCTCTCCGTAATCCGGGCCATGCTCTTTCTCTGCGCTAAACAAAATTTGAGCTTCGGTTTCTATATCCATTCGGCGCAGCTGTTCGCGCAAGCGCTCGATGGTGGCCGCCATTTCATCCAGAGTATGGCCAAAATCGCTGCTTTGCTGCTCAAGTCGGCCACGGGTGATACTGGTTTCCCCGGCCAGGTTAACCAGTTCGTCCAACAGCGGTGCAGATACCCGAATGGTTTCCTGGGCCGTTCGCGGTGCTTCTGCGGCTCTATTTCGCACTTTTTCTGGAGCCTTGGCACGGGCAGCAGGCTGGGGCTTGGTTTTGGCAGCTGGTTCTGGCGGTGTTGTTGCCGGCTGTGGTTCGTTCGCCGGTTCAATGGCTGCCGTGCCAGATTTGGCGCGTTCGCGTATGTCTGCGACCAGAGCAATAATGGCGTCGTGATCTTCGGTAATGGTTAGCCACTGACCATCATCAGGGGCGTTGCCAGCCAGATCGATCAAACGGGTTTCGAACGTATGCGCTTTGTCGCCCAGCAGGGTTAGCTGGGACAGACGAGCTCCACCTTTCAGTGTATGCAGTGCGCGCTGCGCCTCCTGATTGAAGTGATTGTTGCCCGGTTCTTTGCGCCAGTCCTCAAGGAGCTGTTCCAACTGGTCCATGATTTCGCTGGCTTCTTCCAGGAATATGTCCAGAATTTCCGGATCGACAGCCTCTTGGTCTGCGGTCGCTGCTTCTTCTGGTGACAACTCTTGCCGGTCTGGCTCCAGGCTCTGAGTGTTATTAAACGCTGCAAGCAACTCAGTATCGGCGACAGGCTCATTATTTTGTGCCAGTTCACCGAGCATGGCTTTTAAATTGTCGAGGCCGCGACCACTGAGCGTGAACAGCAGCTGTTGGTTGCCCGGATTAAATAAAAGCGTATCAAGTGCGTCTGACCAGGCTTCAGCCAGATCCGCAACAGGATCAAGATCAGACAGCCGTGCGCCACCCTTGAGAGTGTGCAGCTCCTGTTGCAGCTGTGCAATGCCGGCCATCGACTCTGGGTCATCGCGCCATTGGTCGAGGCATTCGCTTATGGCGTCGTGAATCTCGATACCTTCGTCCAGGAAGATACTGGCGAGTTCATGGTTGTCCTCCGATGGCGCGGTTTCTTCTGGCGCCGCCTGGAGTTCGCTTTCTTCAGGTTCAGCGATCTCAGGAGCCAGGTCGCCACGGAGAATGGCTTCAACCTGAGCTATCAGGTCGTTTGCGGGCGGGCAGGGCTTTTGGGTAGCAACCTGTTCAACCATCTGCGCAAGCCGGTCGTGGCAGGCAAACAGTAGGTTGTTCATTTGGTCGCTGGCTTCAAGCTGGCCTTCTGCCACTTTCTCGAACAAATCTTCCAGTACGTGAGTCAGGCCACCAATGGAATCGATCCCGGCCATACGCGCGCCACCCTTGAGGGTGTGAACGTCGCGCTGCAGCTCTGCGGCAACTGGGCGGTTAGTCGGATCTTCGCTCCAGGTATGCAGTGCACTGCCGGTCGAGTTTATTAGATCGTAGGCTTCCTCAAGGAAAATGCCGATAAGTTCCGGGTCCAAATGGGCAAGGTAGGCGGCGTGTTCATTTTCCCCTACCTCTGCCGTTTCACCAACCTCTGCTACGGGCGGTGATTCGGCGTCTGGGTCGGTGGTTCCGGGCCCCTCGGGCAGCACTACCTCTGGTACCGCCTGCGTGCTGGCGGGGTTGTCTATGTATGCACAGATTTCGCTGATCAGATCTGGTGCCGGTCGCGGAGGCTCTTTTGCTTCGAGGCTGTCTACCATACCCGCAAGCCGGTCGTGGCAGCGGAATAGAAGATCCGATAGCTCGTTGTTAACGGACAGCCGTTGTTCGGTCAGCCCCTCAAACAGGTTTTCGAGCTCATGGGCAAGGTCGCCCACAGCCGGAATATCCGCGAGCCGAGCACCGCCTTTCAGGGTATGCAGATCGCGTTGAAGTAGCTGCAGCATAGCCAGGTTTTCGGTGTCTTCGCTCCAGCTTTGCAGGGCCTCTGCCGTGCTGTCTATGAGATCGCGGGCCTCTTCGAGAAAAATCTCTGCGAGCTCCTCGTCCATCTCGCTGTCGGCAGCTTCAGTGCCGGAGCTCTCTGTAGCCTCCTCTACCTGTGGTGCCTCTGGCGTCTCCAGGTCACCCATATCGAAGCTGAGGTCAATTTCCTCCAGGTCTTCAGTGAATTCTTCGTCGAAGGTGCTGGTCGCCTCGGTTTCTGGCTGAGAGATAGCTTGGGTGAGTGCTTCAAGTTCAGAAACCAGCTCGTCAGCAGATTCAACGGCCAGCCCTGCAGCCACCTGATCCATCATATTGATCAGGTGTTCATGGGCGTTGTGCATGGATGCGAAGAACCGTTCATCTGGCGCTTCGTCACGGTTGATGGCTGCTACATAGACTTCTTGCAGTGCCTCTGACAAAGCGGCTACATCTGGCAGCCCGGCGTCGGACGCTGAATCGGTAAGCTGCGTCAGTTCTGTGGTGAGGCTTTGAAGAGATCCGGGCTCTTGAGCATTTTTGGCCCATTGCGCCAGTATGAACTCAGCGTCCAGAACAACGTCCAGGCCTTCATTCAGGAACAGTTGTACCAATTGGGAAGGTTCTGGTTGTGCGCCGTCGCCGTGAGGGGCTTCGCTATAGGTGCGCAGCCTGTCATTGGATATATGTTCCAGCTTTTCGAGGAATGCTTCGGTGCCTGGCAGCGACGATTGGGGATCTTGGCGTATTTGCGCCAACCCTTGTGTAAGGAAGTCGCACGCCGTTTCGATTAGTGATAGTACATCTCGGTCGGCACGCAGATTTTGCGCCCGGGATTCCTTGATAAAGCGTTCAAGCGGGGCGATAACAGCGGCAATAGGGTCGATGCCTGCCGTGTGAGCGCTGCCCTTGAGTGTGTGCAGAGCCCGGGACAGGTTGTCAGTATAAGTAACGCTGACTTTGTCGCCAGCAAGCACCAGAAACTCTTTGAGCGTTTGCAGATGGGTTTCTGTTTCGCTTTCGAAGATATCCAGAAGCACTGGGTCAACGCCGCTGTCATTGGCATCGTATTCTATTTCAGGCAAATCGATGGCGATGTCGCCAGAAGTATCGCTAGGTTCAGCGGCTGGCATGGTACTGGCGTCAGGAATTTCACCGTTGGCTAAGGCTGTTGCCCGGGCCTGGATGTTAGATGGGTCCACCGACGCTGGCTGGCGGTTCTCAAAATCGTTAACCAGTGCAGGGAAGACACTGGTCGCTTCATCCAGAAGGCCAGCAATGTCATCATTCATGAAAATGCTACCGTCTATGACACGGTTAAGCATGTTTTCGATGGACCAGGCCAATTCGCCCACAATCTGAGCACCGACCATGCGGCCACTGCCTTTTAGGGTATGGAATGCCCGGCGCACTTCTGAAAGGGCGCTACGATCATCGTGTTGACGTAGCAGCATGGGCAGATATTCCCGGATGGTATCCAGAACTTCACCTGCTTCCTCGACAAAAATTTCGAGGATTTCATCGTCAATCAAGTCGTCATGCTGATCGCTGTCTTCGGCCAGTTCTGGCGCGGGTAGTTCTTCGCTATCTGGCTGTTGCGTTGGTACTTCCGGTGCCGCGGCTTTTTCAGTGTCGCTGCGACGGGTAGTGGCCAGCTCTTCTGCACGCTCTATCAGTTCGGCCACATCCCCAGTGGCCTGACCATCACGAAATTCGTGAATTAATGAGGGGATGCGTGCGTTAACGTCGTCCACCAGCGAGAACAAATCGTCGTTCGGCTTGATGCTCTGATCTATCACTCCATTGAGCAGGTTCTCTACAGACCAGGCCAATTCGCCAAGACTGGTAGCGCCAACCAGTCGACCGCTGCCTTTGAGGGTGTGAAAGGCACGGCGAACCTCGGTTAATGCGGCGTGGTCGTCGTGGCTTTGGCGCAAACGAGGGTAAAACTCTTGTATGGTCTGCAGAACTTCTTCGGCTTCTTCGATAAAGATGCCGAGAATCTCGTCGTCCAGCAATTCTTCGTCCGATACTTTGGCCTCGGGCGGTTGTTCCGGGGCTGGTTCCCGAGTATCGATTGATGAAATAACCGGAACGTTTTCGTCTGCAGGCTCTGTGCCCCAAGTGGGTTCTTCGCCCACTGGGAAGCCAAGGCTGGCAAGGCTTTGTTCAGCGATCCGCAGAACGTCCTCGTTGTCGCTGATGCCTTCAGCAAGGCGTTCCAGATAGTACTCAATACTGGTAATCGCGTCGGCGAGGGTGTCTAGTTGCACCCAGTCTGGCACGTGTTTGTCGCTGAGCAGAACATCTGTGATGTACCTTTCTGCGGAGGCCAGCATGTTGGCTACCCGATCCAGTGGCACTAAACTCAGGCCGCCCTGAATGCTGTGTAGCAGGCCGGGAACATGCTCGACTTCTCGGGTGTCCCACTGGGAAGCAATAAAGTTGATGACCGCAGACTTTACTTGTTCAAGCGTGTTGCGGGATTCTCGCAGTAGAGCGCCGCTGGCTTCTCCGAGCTCGCGAGAGCTCTGATTAAGAGGCAGGTTGTCGCTGCTTTGATCGGAACGTTCTGGCTGTCGATCGCTGTCCAACCCGGCTAGGCTGGCCTCTACGTATAGCAGCGAGCCGGCGATGTCCATCAACGTACCATCGTCGACCAATTCGGTTTGCGTGCTGAGTTTTTGAACCAACTCACTTTGTTCTGTAATGACCTTTCGCGGGATCCCCAAGCCCAGCACAGCAAGCGTATTGCCCACCTGCGTGAGGCCAGGCAGAAGGTCCTCAAGCTCGCTGTTCTGGCGCAATTCTGAACGAACAAACAGGTCCAGCTGATCTTTCAGTTTGGCCAGTTCTTCATTCAGGGCGCTGACAACCGAGTGGATGGCCTCACGGCCCGGGCCGGAAACCCGGTTTCTAGCGGCGTCGACATCGTCTTCAGAGGGAAGAGCGTCTTCCAGCTGATACCGGCTGCGCAGCTCGCTCACTCTTTCAGAATCGAGATCCCGTGCTCGGGCAACATAGTAGAGCAGGTGCTTCAGCAGTGCGTCCGGCGCTGGCTGTGCGAGAATATCCCCGTGCTCATCAGTAAGACGACGGATTTCACTGTCGAGTTCCCGAAGCAGGGATTTCACCGCAGTGTTGACTGGGTTGGCTTTGGCTTGCAGTGTTTCCACGAAGGCGGCAGCAGCTTTCCAGAGTTCTCCACGGGGCGTCTTCTGGCAAAGGCGAGTCAGCCGATGAATCACTTTCTGCAGGTAAGCGAACTGAGCGTCGAGATCTTCTTCGCGAATGACGCCGGCAAGTGCAAACTGGTACATCTGGCGCAGCTTTCGGATATGGCCGAGTACTTTCGGGTCCTGCAGGCGCTGGGATACATTGCCTGCAACCTGCATGCGGGACGGGCCCAGATCAGGCTTAAACAGGGAGGTGTCCGAAAGCAGGGCGTCGCCCCGGGCAGCTCTAAGATCGTTCAGCAGGGGCAGCAGTACCATGGGGAAATCGTCCTGGCTGCTGGCCAGGTGTTCCAAGTACTGGGGAAGCTGCAAAATGGCCTGCATCAGGACATTAACCGCATCGTCCACGTTGATGACGCTGTCGTTTAACACTGCCTGGGTGAGTTTTTCCATTTCTTCGGTCAGCAGGGCTGCACCGTAAAGCTCAACCATCTGCAGGGTGCCATGCACCTGATGGAGATAATTCAGGCAGAAGCGCAGGCGTGCAGTGTCGTCACGATTGTCGACATACGCCTCAAGCGCATGCTGACTCTGAGTCAGCGTGTCCTGTATTTCGCCCCGAACCCAGTCGAGGGCGATGCTGTCATGGTTGTTGCCCATAACCTCTCCGGTTATTCTTCGTCAGTCTGGCGCTTTATCCACGCCAGTACGTGTTCCGAGGGTACCTTTTGCAGGCCTGGGGGCTGCCAATCGGTCAGCTCTCCCTGGCCCAGAACCAGTAATCCCCCGGGCGCCAGCCGCTCTGCAAGACGCCTGACAATGTCCCGTCTGCGCCAGCGACGGAAATAAATCAGCAAATTCTGGCAGAAAATAATATTCATTCCGTGCATGGGGGCTTTATCCAGATCCAATACATTCAGTCTGGTAAAGCAGACCCGCTCCCGGATTTTCTCGATAATTTCAACGGTGTTCCGCTCGGCCGGGCGGAAGTACCGGGCTTTCATGTTTTCGTCCATGCCCAATAGCTTGCGGGCACTGAACTGGCCAATCCGAGCCTTTTCGATAACTGGCGTACTGATGTCTGAGCCGGTCACACCATAGAGCGGCTTCAGAGACAGCTGACTCATACACTCATTCAGTATCATGGCTAGAGTGTATGGCTCTTCACCGGTGGAGCATCCAACGCTCCAGGCCTCGATAGGCCGCTTCCGGAACTGCTCTCTTGGCCGTGTAAGCACATAGTCGGCTACCAGGCGAAAGGCGTCAGGATCCCGAAAAAAACGGGTTTCCTGAACCGTCAGCCGGTCAACCAATGTTGACCACTCCTGAATGGCATCCGGGCCCGAAACAATCGTTTCGTAGTAGGCCTGGTAACTGCTGCAGCCTATTTCCCGCATTCGGATAGCCAGATTGGTTTCCAGAAACGAGCGGCGCTCTGCAGGCAGTGTCATGCCCGTACGGTGCTCCAGTAATGCCTGCCACTGGCTGAACTGCGCCTCGTCCATTTCAGGAAGACGGCGCAGTACCCAGGTACTTTCAGCAGGTGACGGATTGTTTGGAAGCTCAGACATATACCGCCATTAGCTCCCGATTGTGGGCTCAGCCCACCACTGGTACGTTGCTGTCTTCCTCTTCTTCGTGATCTGCCAAATCTTCGTCTGGCAGCGTGAAGCCGGCAACGGAGGACCGTAGTTCGGAAGCCATTTCCGCCAGGTTCCCGATAGACTTCGCGGTCGCGTTGGTACCGGACGATGTCTGAGAGGTGATTTCCTGGATAACGTTCATCGTATTGGAAATGTGTGCGGCAGAAGACGACTGCTGGCGCGCGGCGTTGGAGATGTTCTGGATCAACTCCGCAAGACTCATGGATACGTTCTCGATTTCTTCGAGGGCGATACCCGCGTCCTGTGCCAGGCGTGCACCACGTACCACCTCGGCGGTGGTGTGTTCCATGGAGATAACCGCTTCGTTGGTATCAGACTGGATCGTCTTTACCAGTGCCTCAATCTGCTTGGTTGCCGCAGAAGAACGTTCCGCAAGGCGCTGAACTTCGTCGGCAACCACCGCAAAGCCCCGGCCTGCATCACCGGCCATAGAGGCCTGGATCGCAGCGTTCAAGGACAGGATGTTGGTCTGGTCGGCAATGTCGTTGATCAGGGATACGATGTCGCCGATTTCCTGGGAAGACTCACCCAGACGCTTGATACGCTTGGAGGTTTCCTGGATCTGTTCCCGGATGTTGTCCATGCCGCGAATGGTGTTCTGTACCACTTCCGCGCCTTTCTTGGCGATGGCAACCGAGCGCTCAGCAACCGCAGAAGATTCTGCAGCGTTAGACGATACCTGGTCGATGGATACGGCCATTTCGTTAACCGCTGCCGAGGCGCCGGCAATTTCCTGGGCCTGATGCTCGGAAGCATCCGCAAGGTGCATCGCCGTAGACTGGGTTTCCTGAGCCGCGCCGGCTACCCGCACGGCGGTGCCACGAATGGCCTGTACCAGCCCGCGCATCTGGTCGATCGCGTAGTTGATAGAGTCGGCGATGGCGCCGGTGAAGTCCTCGGTTACCGTGGCCTCCGTGGTCAGGTCACCATCAGCCAGGTCGGCCAGTTCGTCCAGTAGCCGCAGGATTGCGTTCTGGTTTTGCTCATTCTGTTCCTGAGTGGTCGCCAGGCGCGTCTGGGCTTCGCGGTACAGAGCAAGGCCGATAAACACAACCAGGGCAACCATGGCCGCCAGAATAATAAAGGCCAGTGTCGGGCTAACAAGCCGCGAGCTGCTTTGGGTGCGGAAGTTTTGAGCCAGAACAGACAGTTCAGAAAGCAGAGTCTCGGAGTTCTGGAAAATATCGCTGGCGGCAGTACGTACCTTGAAGAGGTCGGGAGAGGCTTCAAGTATAGCATCTACGTTCTGGGAGACGAACTCGAACAGCTCATCAACGGCCTCAAGGCCATAGATGGCATCTTCGTCGTCGACTTTGGAAATGCCCATCGCCGGGGTGCCATTAAGCTGGCCTTCAAGCACCCGACCAAACAAGCTGGCGTCACGGCCAAACCGGTCAGCGGCAATAACCGCGTCTTCGTCACCGGAAAGTACGTTGTTCACCGAGCGTACAATCCGCTCTGCAAGCAGGGACTGGCGCTGTGCCAGTGCGATTTGTTCCGCTGGCGCGTCGTTCTCCAGCAGGATTTGTACGATATCGTCGTATTCAACCTGAAGCTGCGGGATGGTTTCGTTCAGGGTGCGCGCTACTTCGTGTAGGCCAAGTACAGCATCCTGGGTAGACAATATGCTGTCGGCGTTCTCGCGTACCGAGTTCCAGTGTTGCTGAACGCCACTGTCGAGGGCCAGTTCACTGGGCGGCAGGCCGGTTTCCGGGTTGCCTTCCGTTACGTTGCCCCAGAGCTGCTGGAATTCATCGCGAGAGCGGCGCAACTGGTTAAATGCCTCGGCGGTACCACCGGCGGATTCAGTTGCGTTCTTTGCAATTTCCTGTGACAGCACCCTGAGCTCAGCGGCGTTGGCAATGTATTCCTGGTCGTTCTGGCTGTCTCTGTTGATGATAAACAAGACCACAACGAGCAGGACGGTGAGTGCGATCAGTGAGGCGATCAGGCCAGCAACAAGCTTGTTGCCTCCCTGTCCCGTACCGATTCTTCCGGCTCTGTTTTTCATTTTCTGGCTCCCGGCCTCTTCAAGATTTTGGCAAGTTGTTTGAATCAGGTTTCAGGCAGTCAGGGTGTTTGTCCTGCCACTGTCGTCACCCTACCACTGTGCGACGTCCAGAAAACGTTCGTCATCGAGCAGGTCAATGGCGGAAAACACTTTCCAGACTTCTTCGTTTCGTTCATAGCCGCCTGCGACAAACGGCCGAACGTTTTCAGGCACACCAGTTGGTGCTGCCCTGAAATTGTCGGTTGCAAAGTACTGCATGCCCAGCACGGTATCGACCACCAGCCCACTGAATACATCGCCGCGCTCAATAACAAGAACCCGCCGTTCCCGCTGGCTGCGGGATGAACGGGGAATGTCAAAGAAGCCGGCGAGATCTACCAGTGGGAGGAGGCGGCCGCGCACGTTAGCGGCACCCATTAGAAACGGCCGCACACCCGGGATATGCGTAAACCGGGGGACATGCAGTATTTCAGTGACCTCACCCATAGGAGCCACATAGCGCTCACCTGCGAGAACAAAGCCGATGCCGTTCCAAAGTTCTGCGGCTTCTTGTTGCTCTGGCAGGCCCGCGGCCATGGATCGGCTGCGCTGGGCGATATCCGTCAGAATGGCAAAAGGGGCTGCCTGGGCGGACATGCTTACTCCACGGTTGGGGATCAGGCAATCAGATTATTGATTGTTTTGATCAGGTCGTCTTCTTTAACCGGCTTTACCAGATACCCTTTAGCGCCCTGGCGGGTACCCCAGACGCGGTCGGTTTCCTGATCCTTTGTGGTCACAATAATCACAGGAATGGAGGCCGTTTCCGGAGCACGGGTTAGCTGGCGGGTCGCCTGAAAACCGTTAAGGCCGGGCATAACCACGTCCATAAGCACCAGATCCGGAGTCTCGGCACGGGCTTTAGCAACACCGTCTGCGCCATTGTCTGCAGTAAGCACTTCGTGTTTGTGCTTTTCCAGAATGGAGGAGATTTTTTTAACCTCGGTAGGAGAGTCGTCAACAATCAGAATGCGAGCCATTGGTTCCTCGGTGGTTCTTTAGTGTCAGCAGGTTTACTGTGATGTCACGGGTAGATAGTGACGAATGGTATTAAGCAGCTCATCCTTGCTGAACGGTTTGGTCAGGTATTGATCTGAGCCGACGATACGACCTTTGGCCTTATCGAAAAGCCCATCTTTGCTTGACAGCATGATGACCGGCGTCTTTTTGAAAGAGGAGTTGTTCTTTATGAGCGCACAGGTCTGATAGCCGTCCAAACGGGGCATCATGATGTCCACAAAAATGATGTCCGGTTGTGAGTCAGCAATTTTAGCCAGGGCATCAAAACCGTCAGTGGCGGTAATAACCTCACAGCCAACCTTTTTCAGGAGAGTTTCTGCGGTGCGACGGATGGTTTTACTGTCGTCGATCACCATGATCTTCAAGTTCTCGAAGTTGTCATCCATTGTCCAGGTGCCTTGCGCTCAGCGACTGTCATTGTTTTCAAACGTGGGTTTTAACATAAACCATAAGGTTCTTCTATAAATCCCGCCCATTTATAGATTATCGGTGGCCTGATAAAAAGGAATACTTTGTGTCCAAATGTACTTTTGCTTGAAACATCACGTAATTGACCAAGGATTTCTCCGGATGCAATCAAGGCTCGGGTACAATACCATCTGTGTTCTTAGCATAGCACTTATTGACCGGCTCACTCTGCAGACCGGTTCGTGTTTTTACCTCTCAAGCATTCAAGAGGCACTATGACAGTTCGACTCGGGATCGTGATGGATCCGATTGAGGATATCCATTTCAAAAAAGACAGTTCATTGGCGATGTTGCTGGCCGCGCAAAACCGTGGTTGGGACATCGAGTATATGGAGTTGCCAGACCTGTATATGGAAGGCAGCAGAGCCATGGCGCGCACACGCAGCCTTACGGTCCAGATGGACCCAAATAACTGGCACAGTTTTGGTGCGACGAGAGATCGCGCACTGGGCGATCTCGACGTTATTTTGATGCGTAAAGATCCGCCCGTAGACCGCGAGTTCCTGATCGCTACCTACATTCTTGAATCGGCTGAGCAGCAGGGTGCGCTGGTGGTTAATCCGGCTGCAACCCTGCGAGACTGTAATGAGAAACTGTTTGCCACCCAGTTTGAGGATCTGACACCGCCGGTGTTGGTCAGCCGGTCAGCCAAGCGGTTTCGGGATTTCTACGCTGAGCATGGCGACGTTATAATGAAACCCGTAGACGGCATGGGCGGTCAGTCCATTTTTCGCATTAAGCAAAACGATTTCAATTTGGGCGTCATTATTGAAACCCTGACCAATTATGGTGCACACCAGGCCATGGCCCAGAAGTATATTCCAGAGATCAGTGACGGCGACAAGCGTATACTGATGATCGAAGGCGAGGCCGTGCCTTATTCGCTTGCACGTATCCCCTCGCAGGGCGAGAACCGCGGGAATCTGGCGGCTGGCGGCCGGGGTGAAGGCCGTGAACTTACGGCTCGCGACCGTGAAATCTGCGCCCGAGTTGCCCCGGTAATAAAGAAAAAGGGCCTGATGTTTGTGGGCCTGGATGTGATTGGTGACTATCTGACCGAAATTAACGTAACCAGCCCAACCTGCGTCCGGGAATTAGACGACACCTTCGGGACAGATATTTCGGCTCTTCTGATGGACGCTGTCGAAAAGCGACTGGGCCGGGGTTAACGGGGGAATGATGGGCCAGAGCCAACGACAGGAACGAACGCAGTAATGGCGGCACAGGTAAGCGACGTCGACCGGTTTTCCTTCACTCTGTTCATGGCGTTTGTGGTGCATGCAGTTGTGGTGCTGGGTATTACCTTTGCGCCTGAGTCGCCGCGCTCCTCTGCGCAAACCATGGAAATCACACTGTCGCAGTTTGATGACGAAAAGGCACCCGAAAAAGCAGACTTTCTGGCTCAGACCAGCCAGCAGGGCAGCGGCTCTGAGGACGAGCCCCGGGAAATGACCACGCCAAAGCCTTCTCAGATGAATCAGCCAGAGGTGGCCCAAGTACAGCCGGAGCCAAAGGCGCAAACTGAGCCGGTGCGCCGTCAGGAGCAGGCTGTGGTGAAAACTGAAAGTCAGTCCAGTCGGCAGGTTTCACAGCCAGAGCGGCAAGTTAAACCCGAGGAAGAGCCTTTACCGGTAAAAGAAAAGAAAAGCCTGATGGAACGCAGCCTTGAAATTGCCAGTCTCGAGGCTCGCTTTGATGCCCAACAGCAGGCTTACGCGCGCAAGCCACGGGTAATGCGGGTAACTGCTGCCTCAACACTGAAGTCCAGTAACGCCTGGTATGTGCAGAACTGGATCAGCAAGGTAACGCGGGTTGGTAATATCAACTATCCCACCGAGGCTCGTCGCGCCGGGGTGTATGGTACTTTGCGTATGCTGGTATCCATGAAAAAAGATGGCACAATCAAGGAAGTGGCTATTTTGCAGTCGTCTGGAAGCACTTTGCTCGATGACGCGGCGATTCAAATTGTAAGGATGGCTGCGCCATTTTCGCCCTTTCCAGACGAGATGCGCAAAAACGTCGACGAGCTAGAGATCATACGTACCTGGTCTTTCCAGCAGCGGGGGCTGACATCCGGATGACGGCATCGAAACACTCTCCTCACAGTCTTAGGCATCATTTTCTGGTGGCCTCGCCCTATCTGGCAGACCCCCGGTTTCACGGTGCAGTTATTTATCTCTGCGAACACTCAGAAGAGGGTGCTCTTGGGTTGACGGTCAATCAGCCGCTGGACATTCACCTTGGGGAAATTCTAGAGCAGCTCGATCTCCAGGGCGGTGAGCTGGATTTGCCCGTGTTCAGTGGCGGCCCTGTTGACCAGGAGCGTGGCTTTGTTCTGCATGCTCCCGGCGCTGATTGGCAGAACACCGCCAAGGTTGCCGAAGATGTAATGCTGACCACCTCCCGTGACATCCTTGCTGGTATTGGCCATAACGAAGGCCCGGAAGAGTTTTTGATGGCTTTGGGATACTCCGGTTGGGGCGAAGGGCAGCTAGAAGAGGAACTGGGCAGTAATGCCTGGTTAACCTGCCCAGCCACCACCGATATTTTATTCAGAACGCCTTGGGCCGATCGTTACAAGGCCGCCCTGACACTCATTGGAATTGATCTTACCCAGCTCAGCGAAACGGTGGGTCATGCCTAAAACTGGCCGCCGTAGTCTTCTGGCCTTTGATTTTGGCCTGCGCCGCATTGGTGTGGCTACCGGCCAGGAAATGCTTGGCACGGGCCGGCCTCTGGCCATGATTTCGGCCAACAACGGAACGCCGGACTGGGAGCAGCTCGAGAAGATACTGGCACAATGGCAGCCAGATCTGGTGCTGGTAGGCTTGCCCCTGAATATGGATGACAGCGAAAGCGACATGTGTGGCCGTGCTCGTAAATTTGGTAAGCGTCTGCATGGTCGTTTTCATGTGCCCATAGAAATGGTGGATGAACGCCTGACCAGCTACGAGGCCAAGGGCGATGTAATGGCTGCCGGCGGCAGCCGGGATTTTGGTCGCCACGGCGTGGATGACAGAGCGGCGGTGCTAATACTGGAAACCTGGTGTCGGCTGCAAACAGAATAAAAAAGTGAGGATGTAATGAGCGCATTGCTTGGTATAGACCAGCTGCTTGATGAACTGGAAAACGGACTGCGTAGCCTGCTTGCACAGCGTGGCATTGCGTCGCCGGTACTGATAGGTATTCGAACGGGTGGCATTTGGGTGGCGGATATCCTTGGCAAGCGATTGGGTATTGAGGAGCCGTTTGGTGAGCTTGATATCTCTTTTTATCGGGATGACTTTAGCCGGATTGGCCTGAACCCCAAAGTGACACCCTCGAGGCTGCCTTTTGACACCGAAGGCCGGGATATTATCCTGATTGACGATGTCATCATGAGTGGCCGTACCATACGTGCCGCAATGAATGAATTGTTCGATTATGGCCGTCCAGCCAGTATCATACTCGGCACTTTGATCGATTTGGGCGCCCGCGAGCTGCCCATTCAGCCCGATGTGGCAGGGCAGTCCTTAGTGCTTAATGCACAGCAACGCGTAAAACTCCGTGGCCCTGACCCGCTCCGTATTGAACTCCAGGAAGCCGGACAGTAAGTAAACTTTTGCACCCGACAATAGGCAAATCATGACCGCAAACGCAGCTTCTCCCAATCATTTGCAGCTAACCCGGGAAGGCCAGTTGCGGCATTTTCTGACTCTCGATGGCCTGGGCAGGGAGCTGCTGACCGATATTCTTGATACCGCAGATTCCTTCATCGAGGTGGGCGAGCGAACCATCAAAAAAGTACCTCTGCTAAGAGGACGTACGGTGGTTAACCTGTTTTTTGAACCCAGCACTCGCACACGTAGCACGTTTGAGCTTGCAGCCAAACGGCTCTCTGCGGATGTGCTTAACCTGGATATAAACACCTCGGCCACCTCCAAAGGAGAGTCTCTATCAGACACCCTCCTGAATCTGGAAGCCATGGCCAGCGATATGTTTGTGGTGCGCCATGCTCAAAGTGGTGCGCCGCATTTTATTGCGCAAAGCGTGACCCCCGGGGTTGCCATTATTAACGCTGGTGACGGCCGCCATGCGCACCCTACTCAAGCGATGCTGGATATGCTCACTATTCGTCAACACAAAGGCGGATTTGAGGGTCTTAAGGTGGCTATTGTGGGCGATATCCTGCATTCACGGGTGGCCCGCTCCCAGATCCGAGCCTTGAATGAACTGGGTGCCGAGCAGGTGCGGGTGGTCGCACCGGGGACGCTCTTGCCACGTGATGTAGAAAGCCTCGGCTGCACCGTAGAATACGATATGGCTAAAGGCATGAAAGGCGTGGATGTGGTAATCATGCTGCGCCTGCAAAATGAGCGCATGGAGGGCGCTCTGCTGCCGAGTGAGCGTGAGTTTTATCGGCTTTACGGGTTGAGCCAGGAGAAGCTGGCATTGGCGCACCCGGACTGTATTGTGATGCACCCAGGCCCGATTAATCGTGGCGTAGAAATAGAATCTGCTGTGGCCGATGGCCCGCAATCGGTCATTCTGAATCAGGTGACCAATGGCATTGCCATACGCATGGCCGTGATGTCCATGGCTATGGGTGGGCAGTTGGCAGAGCGTCAGAAAAAGATGAGTAAACTGACCGAACGAGGCCTGGTATGAGTGACAACGAACGATCCTCCGACGTCAGTCTGAAAATTATGGGCGGCCGCCTGTTAGGCAGCCATAGTGGTGACTCAGCCAACCGGGCGCTGCTGGTCCGTAACGGTCGTATTGCTGCGACAGGCGAGGCCGCAGAAAAAGCCACTGCCAAGCAAACATTTGATGCCAAAAATTGTGTGATTGCCCCGGGTTTTGTCGATCTGTATTGCAACCTGCGGGAACCGGGTAATGCTCTGAAGGGTAATATTGCGTCAGAAACCCGGGCTGCCGCCCGGGGCGGCTTTACGACAGTTTGCGTGTCTCCGGAAACGTCACCGGTTAATGATTCCCGAGCTGTTACCCAACTGGTTCGGGACGGCGCAGCGGCAAATTCGCCTATCCGGGTACTGCCGGTGGGTGCGGTGACCCGTGGCCTGGATGGCGAGATGCTTAGCGATATGGAAGGGCTTACTGCCGCCGGCTGTATCGCCATGGGCAATGGCTCCCGTGGGGTACGCAGTGCGCGAGTGTTGCGACGTTGCATGGCCTATGCCCAAACATTCGGGTTAACCGTTATGCTGCGCCCGGAAAATCAGTCCCTGGCAGCAGATGGCTACGCCCATGACGGTTTGGTAACAACGCGCCTGGGTCTGCTGGGAATCCCCGAGGTAGCAGAAACCACATCGGTCATGGAAATGCTATTGCTGGCGGAAGAAACCGGCGTGCGATTGCATCTGAGCCAGCTTTCCTGCGGTCGCAGTGTTGAAATGATTGCCGATGCTCGCCGACGGGGCATTGCTGTAACGGCAGACGTTGCTATGCACCAGTTGGTATTTACCGAAGACGCACTGTCAGGCTTTGATAGCCGTTTTCATTTACGTCCGCCCCTGCGGTCGGAAGCCGATCGCAGGGCCTTGGTTGCCGGTGTTCGTGATGGCGTGATTGATGCCATCGTAAGCCAGCACCTGCCTCACGAAACGGCGGCTAAGCAGGCACCTTTGCCCGACACCGAGCCAGGTCTTTCCAGCATAGAAAGTGTACTTTCACTGGGTCTTGGGTTGGTGCGCCGGGGTGAGTTAACGCTTGCTGAGCTGACTCGCGGGCTTACGACGGGCCCGGCTTCGGTAATCGGGCGATCCGCTTCGATTGGCAAAGACGATATCGCCGATTTGTGTGTGTTTGATCCTGATGCGAGTTGGGTGGCAGGCAGTCAGTCTCTGATTTCTGCGGGCCATCACGCCCCTGTGCTGGGGCAGCCTTTGCCTGGTGTAGTGCGACTTACATTGGTCGAGGGTAGAGAAGCCTGGGCCAGCCCCGAAGCTTAAACGCCGGTAAAATGCGGCAGAGGTACGCCAATCTCTGTCGACACCATCACATAATTCCCTATTTTGCTTAAAAACGCTTGAAGCAGGGCACCTGTGCCAACGTATTCTTGTGTTTGCTGGCATACCGTTGGCATAACAATATGTGGCCCGGCAGATAAAACAAGCAGCGCGAGGCCAAACAACAAAAATTCAGGAGTCATCCCGTGAAACCAGTAACCTTCCCGCAGCGGGTAGCGTTGGCTGCCGCCCTGTGCGCCAGCCTTGCACTCCCTTCACTGGGACAGGCCCAGACAAACACAGAACCCACCGACGAACTTCTGGAACGTCGTTTTTGCGTGTTTGACCCGGTTGGGGCCAACGGACCGCTGTTTGCAATCACCAAAACCTTTCAGCCTGTTGCTCTTAAAAATGGCATAAAGCTTAATATGAGCGCCTACACTGATGAAAAGGTCGCCGCTGAAGACTTTAAGGCGGGTCAGTGTGATGCGGTCTTGCTCACCGGTACTCGTGCCCGCGAGTTCAACAAGTTTACCGGTAGCCTTGAAGCCATGGGCGCCGTGCCTGGTGAAGAAGAAATGCGCCTGCTCTACAACACTCTCAGCCAGCCAAACGCTCGCCCACTGCTGATAGATGGCCCTTACGAGGTCGCTGGTGTATTCCCGGCGGGAGCGATATATCTGCATACCCGTGATCGCAGTATTGATTCTGTTCAGAAACTTCAGGGTAAACGTATTGCGACCCTTGATTACGATCAGGCATCGGTTCGTATGGTTCGCCATGTGGGCGCATCGGTGGTCGGCTCAAACTCTGCCAACTTTGCCGGAAAATTCAACAATGGCAGTGTCGACCTTGCCTACGCACCGGCCGTGGCCTACACGCCGCTGGAGTTGTACAAAGGCGTTCAGCCTAATGGTGCCGTGCTCAAGTATGCTCTGGCGTACATGAACTTCCAGGTCATTATCCATCGCGATCGTTTTCCAGAGTCTGCAGGTCAAATGGTGCGCGATGAGGCGATTAAACGCCTCGATGAAGCCTACGACATTATCGCGCAAGCAGAAGCGGAAGTGCCCGAAGGTGTTTGGATGACTCTGCCGCAAGAAGACACGGCTGAGTACGATAAAATGTTGCGTAAAGTGCGACTGTCACTTCTCGAAGACGAAGTGTACGACGAGCGCGCAATAAAACTTATGAAAGCTATTCGCTGTCGTGTAGATGCTTCGCGCTCCGAGTGTGCTTCTGTAGCCGGCAATTGATAACGCCCCAGGCCATGAAAAGACCCGTCTATAAAAGCAGGCGGTCTTTTCAGGTTTGAGGGGTTTATGTGACAAATCAGGTGCGCCGTGTCTAGCGAAAGGTGTCTTTGAGCGCTTTACCCGCTTTGAAACCCACGGTTTTACTGGCGGGAATGCGAATGGAAGCTCCGGTTTGCGGGTTTCTGCCATTCCGCGCTTCGCGGGCGCGAACAGAAAAGGTGCCAAAACCGATTAGGGTGGTGTCTTCGCCCCGCGCCGCAGCAGCCGATATCTGGTCGGTAATGGCAGTAATCACTTCGTTTGATTTTTCGCGGGTGAGGCCGGTGCGTTCGGCGATAGCTGCCGCGAGTTCAGGTTTGCGCATTGAGTATTCCTTTTTGTTTTTGTCATCGTAGCCGAGCCCTGACTGGCACACGGTTGCCTAAATTTATAGTGGCTAGCGGTGCTTTGTGCAAACTCGGGGCAGCACAATGCAAACCATAAAAACAATACAAAACGTTAGAAGGCGCAGAAAAATGATTCATTTCGGAGTGTTATTTCAAATTTTGTCTTCCTGGCACAGCTTTCGCGGGCGGCTTGCCAACCGTAGATTGTCGCGTTCGGTCGTTCGGTTTAAGGGCATTTTTGCAGTGCTGGCTCTAGGCACATTTTTGTCAGGCTGTGGCGCCTTGAACCACATGATTTATAAAACCACCGGCGATGTGATGCAGGGGTTTTCACGTGAGCACACTATACCCTACCTGATGAAGAGTGGTGATCTGGCCATGGGGTGCGCCATGAGTGAGGCGACAGCGCCGCTGCTCATGTCTTTTGGCCGGGTAACCAGCGAGCCGGATCAACTGGCGGTCATGCTCTATCTTTCTGCTGGCGGTTGTGCCGAAGAGCAGGGCCGAGAACATGAATTGGCGGCACTGGCAGCCTTGTATGAAGGCAATGGCAACGCGGCAGAAGACGCCATGATTCGTCAGAAGCGAGCCTACGCATTGGCCTCTAAGCGTTACTTTAAATCCTGGCAGCATGTTAATGCGTTTTACGGCGAGCCTGGTACCGGCGAGTGTCCGGAGTTTGACGACGACATGGACGAATTCATCTATCTTGCCGGCCTGCTTTCCGGGTTGCAGGCGCTCAACTCAGAGATTCAGTCCACCTCATCGATCGGTGTTCCCAAGAACGTAGGGTCCATTGTGGCCAGGGCGACTGGGTGTTTGGACAATGAAAAGTGGTGGGGCACGCCTATGGCACTCAAAGCGACGGTGTGGTCTATGATGCCCGGCGCGCTGCCAGAGGGTGAAAATGCCTTTGAGCGGTTAGCGGTTGCGGATCGTCAGGGCGAAGAGGCGGGGGTTCGACTGAGCCATGTGTTTCATGCCATTGCCGCCACCAACAAAGGCGATGAAGCGCAAGTAAAGGCGGTGGTTCGTCAGCATGCAGACTCGTTGGATGACCGTGCTGCTAACGAAGACTGGGCGTTTGTAGACGCCATGGCGACCAATATGATTGTTGCCATCTCTGATCGCTTGTGGGTGCAGAATACCGGCCACCGTACGCCGCTGGGCCAGCTTGGGACTTTCTGGGACGATCAGAAAGCAGAAGTCGAGACCATGGACCTGGATGGTCTGCTGTAATCCGTCAACGTTCCAGGGTGAATAGTTATGCTCAAGGGTGGTTTTCGCCGTAGCGGTTTGGAGTGGTTTTCTTCGCTGCCTGCCTGCTTGCTATTGTTGTCTGTGGTGCTTTTTTCCACAAGCAGTGATATTCATAACCAAATGCTGCGGGGCGGTGAGCAGCTCTGGAGTGGCTATTACAAACTGCGAATGGATTCGGTTGCTCCAACCTGCAATCCAGAGCGGGATATTGAGGCCGCGGTAGCGCACGAGCTGGCCCAGGGACCGGCTGATGATGACCCTATGGCGGCACTGCTGGGCGCCCAGGAAAAAAATCCAGCCGATGTGCGGCTTGCTATTGAGCGCTCTGTGGCCGATTGCAAGGCTGCCCATCAAAGCTATGAGGGCCTGCAGGATAAGCTAACCCCGGGCGTTAAAGCCTATCGAGCGGTAGAGCTTTTTATTGCCGATGTTATTGCCTTTGGCCTTGAGTCTCAGCGATACATCCTGGTGTTGCTGGTTATGTTGTGCGCCATTACAGCAACACTTACCCGTCACCATATCGCCATGCGAGCCATGGAAACCCGTTTGGACTACACGGTTTCACTCACGCTCCAAACGGTTGCCAACGCAATGCTGTTGGGGTCTAGCCTGATTTTCCGTCAGTCGAGCCTGGGCGCGGATGCTACTGTTTCCCCGGAAGATCTGTTGCTACATAATTTTTGGGTGACCGGGTTTGCGTGCCTCACGCTGGCCAGTCTTTACCGGTTGGTTCGCGTACCGCCGGATCTTGCCCCGGGCGGCAGTTTGAACAAGGCGTTTCTTGCAGTGCCCTTGTACACCGTAATGTGCCTGATTTCCGGAACCTATTTTGCCCTGATTGGCCACGCATCGGGTATTGGTATCTATCTGGGTAAAATGATGGAGCTGGCGGACATGTTCCTGAATGTAGGCTTGTACGTTTGGGTAGGGATGATGCTCAAACAGACCCGTCTGGCTACGTTGGTGTTTAATTTATTTCGTCCCTGGCGCATGCCGCCGGAAATGCTAGCCGTGGTTGCAGTGCTGGTAGCTGCCGTTCCAACCGCTTACACTGGTGCGTCGGGTATTTTTGTCATTGCCGCCGGTGCCGTTATCTATAGCGAGCTACGCGCGGCGGGTGCCCGCCGGCAACTGGCACTGGCAGCCACGGCCATGTCGGGTTCTCTGGGTGTGGTGTTGCGCCCCTGCCTGCTGGTTGTTGTGATTGCCTACCTTAACCGCGAAGTAACAACTGACGATCTGTTCGGTTGGGGCCTCTGGGTATTTATGCTCACCGCACTTATGTTCACGTCGGTTGCGCTCACCGTAAATCGCCAGGCCAAGTTTAATCTGGCACCGGCTTCTGAGGCCTTACCGGCTACGATTCAGGCATTCAGGTCATTGATTCCGTATATATTGGTGATCGCAGGCGTTGTGCTGCTTTATCGCTATGCGCTGGACGTGCGCATGGATGAGTTTTCTGCGCCGCGTTTGTTACCGGTTATAATGATATCCATTCTGTTGTATGAACACGTTAGCTTTAGAAACCGGAAAAGCCATGCGTCCGGCGAAGTAAATCACCAAGGGGTGGAGCGAAGTGTACGCGGGGCGACCAACGACACGACAGCGGAGATTGGCGCACTGTTGCTTCTATTGGGGCTGTCAGTGAGTATCGGAGGCGTGATTGAGCGCTCTGCGATCATGCAGGCTTTTCCTCAGTCGTTCGATAGCGCCTGGTCAGCCATGCTGTTAATGGTGGTGATTCTGGTGATTCTCGGGATGATTATGGACGCTTTCGGTGCCGTTATTCTTGTAACCGCAACGGTTGCCACCATTGCCTATTCCAGTGGCATTCACCCTATCCATTTCTGGATGGTAACTCTGGTGGCATTCGAACTGGGCTATTTGAGTCCGCCGGTAGCTCTAAACCACCTGCTCACACGGCAAGTGGTGGGCGAAGCCGAGGTGCAGGCTGCTCAGCAGGAAACAGGCACTTTCTATGAGCGCCATGAGCGAATCATCATGCCACTGATTGCTATGGGTATTTCACTGGTGTTGGTAGCGTTTGTGCCATTGCTGTTTTACGCCTGACCGGCCTCATTCTGGTTTGAAGGCATCCTTGTGGAACTCGATGGCGGCATCGACTTCCTCAATACCGCAAACCTTTGGCTCTGGCGGCTCAGCGCCGGCTAACGCGCCCAGTACGGCGTGTACGCTCTTAGATAACGACTCTGTGTTGTAGCCACCTTCAAGAACCATAGCCAGGCGGCCGTGGCAGTGTTTATCCGCAATCTGTTGCAGCACGCCGGTCATCGCCGCAAAGCCCTCATACGTTACGTTAAGGGCCAAATCAAACGAGTGTGCGTCAAAGCCGGCCGATACCAGAACCAGGTCGGGTTTAAAAAAATCCGCAGCGGGAATCAGAATTTCGCGCATAGCTTTCAGGTACGCTACGTCACCGGCACCGCCAGCCATGGGAACATTAACGGTCGTGCCTTCTCCCAATCCGGCGCCTATATCTGCGAGTGCCCCACTGCCGGGATAAAAGGGTGATGCCCTGTGCATATCGAAAAATAACACATCCGGGTCTGCCCAGAAGATATCCTGGGTTCCGTTGCCGTGGTGGGCATCCCAATCGATTATTAATACCCGCTCACAACCCAGTTGTGCCTGGGCGTGGGTGGCTGCCACGGCAATGTTGTTAAAAAGACAAAAACCACGAGCACGGGTTGGCTCAGCGTGATGTCCTGGCGGGCGAACAACAGCAAAGGCGCTTCGGGTATCACCTTTAACAACGGCTTCAACAGCGGCAATGGCTGTGCCTGCGGCAACTTCTGCAGCTTCAATGCTACCTGGCGAGACGGCTGTGGTGTCCACATCCAGCCACGCACTCTGGCTGCGCAGGGCAAAAATATGATCCAGAAAAGATGTGGTATGAACCCGTGCCAGTTGTTTTCGAGTTGCCTTTTGTCCGGCCGCAATTCGCACCCCAGCAATAGGCTCCCGGGCTAGCATCTCCATAATTGCGGTGAGTCGGCCGGGGTGTTCCGGGTATTTCCACTGTACATTCAGGCTAGACAAAATGGCTCGAACGCGTTTGTCTAACCGTCCTGGCAGGAAGTCGACGTTAGTGTCCGGATAATGAGCTAAAACCCGCTCATCGTAAAAAACGGTCACATCTCTATGATCGGTCATTTTGGCTTCCTTAAAATGCTGGCGCACACAACCAGAATGCCTGGTCTTGTGTGCGCGCAACTATAAAAGAAGCATAGACCTAAAATGGGAGCCAAGCGATCCGCAAATTTATAACAGGGTGGTCAGAAACCATTGGGTGACCGTCTATCAGGTGCGCCCGGGGGTATCTGAGGGTTTTTCTTATTACACAAAAAAAGCGCCGTGCTTTCGCAGGGCGCCTTTTTTAAGCTCTCTGGCTCAGAGTTTTGGTCCGGCCTCTACGATGGCATCGGAAACATCAAATTTCTTGAAGTTCTCCACGAACTGGTTTATCAGTTCTGCCGCTTTCTTATCGTAAGCCTCTGTGCTGGCCCAAGTGTTACGCGGGTTTAGCAGATTGGCATCAACATCTGGTACCTGCTTGGGAACGTCTACGTTAAGGGTCGGCAGGTGCTCGGTTTCAACATCGTCCAGATCGCCGTTCTGAATGCCACTGATAATGGCACGGGTCGTTGGGATGCTGAAGCGGGTGCCTTCACCGTAGGAGCCGCCGGTCCAGCCGGTATTAACCAGGAAGACCTTGCTGCCATACTCGTCAATGCGCTTCATCAGCAGTTCGGCGTATACACCTGCAGGGCGCGGGAAGAAAGGCGCACCAAAGCAGGTGGAAAAGGTGGACTTGAGCTTGGACGATGACCCCATCTCCGTAGAGCCAACCAACGCAGTGTAGCCACTCAGGAAGTGATACGCAGCGCCTTCGCGGCTCAGAATAGACACCGGAGGCAATACGCCAGTCATGTCGCAGGTCAGAAATACGACGTGGGACGGCTCACCAGCACGGTTTTCAAGCACACGCTTTTCTACATGCTCGAGTGGGTAGGCACAGCGTGAGTTCTCGGTGAGGGAAACGTCTTTATAATCCGGCTCCCGGGTTTCTGGGTCTATGACGACGTTTTCAACAATAGCGCCAAAACGGATAGCATCCCAAATGATCGGCTCGTTCTTTTTGCTCAGGTCGATGCACTTGGCATAGCAGCCGCCTTCTATGTTGAAAACGGTGCCTGGGCCCCAGCCGTGCTCGTCGTCACCGATCAGAAAACGGTGCGGGTCTGCAGAGAGGGTAGTTTTGCCTGTGCCCGACAGGCCGAAGAACAGGCAGGTTTCGCCATCTTCGCCTACGTTGGCAGAACAGTGCATCGGCAGCACATCTTTTTCGGGCAGCAGGAAGTTTTGCACCGAGAACATGGCTTTTTTCATTTCGCCGGCGTAATGCATGCCGGCTAAAAGTACCTTGCGGCGTGCAAAGTTAATCATCACGCAGCCGTCGCTGTTGGTGCCGTCGCGCTCGGGCACGCACTCAAAGTTGGCGGCGTTCAGAATCTGCCATTCCTGTTTGTCAGCTTGGTTGTAGTGTTCCGGGCGAATGAACAGGTTACGGCCAAACAGGTTTTGCCAGGCGGTTTCTGTGGTCATTTTCACCGGCAGGTAGTGTTCGGGATCGGAACCGACATGTACCAAAGATACAAAGCTGTCCTGTTCAGCAAGGTAGGCTTCTACGCGATCCCACAGGGCGTCAAATTTATCACCGTCGATTGGGCGGTTGATGGGTCCCCAGTGAATATCGTCGGAGGTGCTTGGCTCTTCAACGATAAAACGATCCATAGGGGATCGGCCCGTACGCTCGCCGGTTTTAACCACCAGTGAACCATTTGAGGCCAGCTGGCCTTCGTTGCGCGCCAGTGCTTGCTCTACCAGCTGTGCTGTACTTAGATCATTATAAGTGTTGCTCACTTCGACCTCGCCCTCGGGATATCTTCGTGACTGCTCAGACCGCCCCCGAACCTTGGCGGAAAACTGAACAATCTGGCCAATTCAGGCGCGCTATTATGCCAGAGGCGCCGATAAAAAACGACTGCGCCGGAAACCGCCTAATTGCAGGTCTCCGGGTTAATCTGTTACCAGCCCTAGTGTAGCGTATGGCCAGAGAAAAGCTGATCAATATCATTCTTATTGAAGCGATAGTGTGCGTGGCAGAACTGACAATCCATCTCGATGGCGCCTTGTTCTTCCAGAATGCTGTTGCACTCCTCTTTGCCAATGCTTTCCAGTGCACCAAGGGTTCTTTCCCTGGAGCAGCTGCATTGAAATTCTACGGCTTCGGCATCAAACAGGCGCACGGTTTCTTCATGGAACAGGCGGTGTAGCAAGGTTTCACTATCCAGTTCCAGCAGTTCGCTGGCTTTCACAGTTTGTGCCAGATGATTCACCCGCTCCCAGAGCTCGTCGTCTTGTTCGGTTGCCCCCGGCAGGCGCTGCAGCATCAGGCCGGCGGCACCGCTTTCATTGGAGAACAGAAACAGGCTCGTAGGGATTTGTTCCGAGCGCTCGAAATATTCTTCAAGGCAGCCTGCAAGGCTGTCACGTTCCCTGGGGACAACGCCCTGATAGCGATTGCCCTGGTTGGGCGTAATAGTAATGGCCATGCGCCCATCGCCCAGCAGGTTATGAAAGTTTTCTTCACTTATGGCCTGCTCGTCAAACCTTGCCAGGCCGCGAATATTTCGGTCATGGCTGCATTCCGCCATCAGCGTGCGTAGAGGGCCCTCTCCCTGAGCCTGAATGGATAAGGTGCCTTCAAATTTCAGGCTGCTACTCATCACAATGCTTGCCACGAGCGCTTCACCGAGCAGCCCGCGAATGGACTCAGGGTAGGGCGCCTGGCTGGTTATTTCCCGGTAGCTTTCGTCAAGCTGCACCCAGGCTCCGCGCACCTGGCTGTGTTCAAAAATAAAACGCTGGAACTGGTCCCGGGATGCCATGCTTGTTCTCCTGAATTCGGTTCGTGTGTCGGTAAGTGACGGCAGAGCAAGGTGGCTCAGATGCCGTTCTGGTCACGGAATCGTTGAATGTCGCGGCGATCTTTTTTGGAAGGCCGTCTTGCCGGTGGTAACTGTGCGGCTTGCATGGTTTTGCGTTGCCACGAGAGATCCTCCCGTTTTTTTATGCTGTCTTCGGTCTCGTGGTAAAGCTTCTGCGCCTCAGGTGCGCCGCGTCTGCGCTCGCTTATATCGTCGATGATTATAATCTTTTCTTGCCAACCCAGACGCAGCGTGAGTGTGGCACCTAGTTGAACCGCTCGACCTGGTTTGCAACGCTGGCTGTTATAGCGAACCTTGCCACCCTCCACGGCTTCTTTCGCAAGGGAGCGTGTTTTATAGAAACGCGCAGCCCAGAGCCACTTATCAAGTCTTACTTTTATATCGTCCGATGTGGGTGCCGCCATGTCTCCTCACCTGTGAGCGTAGGCCCGGATTATAACGCCCTCAGCTTGCAGATGGCAGGGGCCTTTGTTGATGGATGGAGGTCAGAATCTCATCAAAGTGATGTACACAGGGTATCCTGGCGTGTGTTTGCCGGGCAGACTGCTTGCTGTCGGGTACGAGAATACCCAAACACTGTGCTATTCCGGCAGACATGGCGCTTTCGAGCACTGGGAAGCTATCATCCACCATCAGTGTGGTGGTTGCTGTGTAAGGAGCCAGTTGATGTAAGTCTGTCCAAAACTCTGTGTCTTCTTTGGGCTTGCCCAGTTGATGGCTGGAAACAATACCATCCACAAAGCCGTCCAGGCCGGTGCGCTGCAGTTTAAGCTCCAGGGGATCCGGGTGGCAGTTGGTGACAATCACCGATTGCAGGCCGGTTTTTTTGAGCGACTGAAGAAAATCCGCCACGTGGGGGCGATAGCCAATGCGATCACCCACTTCGGACTTCAGGCCAGTGATGTCCATGTTTAGCCGGTCACTCCAGTAGTCAGTGCAGTACCAGTTAAGAGTGCCTCTTTCGGCCATGATCATGTTGATCAGCTTATTTTTGGCTTCACCGGGGTGCAGTCCGTACTGTTCGGCATAGCGCTGGGGTAGGTGTTCCAGCCAGAAGTGATTGTCAAAATGCAGATCAAGCAGTGTTCCGTCCATGTCCAGGAACACGGTTTCGAGGGATGCCCAATTGATCATAAATAAAACAGCCTGAAGAGTTTTCGTCAGGCTGACGTAGATTCCGGCCCGAGGCAAGCCGGAATGTTACGGATATCGAGTTGGGCAAAGCTACAATCAGGAATCAGTTTCCGGACTGTTCGACCGTCTCTGGCTTTCGGCCGGATTTGGTGCAGCCCAGGCAGCGTACGAAAGTGGCTTTTGCCGGCCCTACCACCAAAGTTTCTCCCGCTTCTCCGGCATTGCCGCCGAGCAGGGAAAAGGGCAAAGATACGAGGTACACGGCGCTCCCCACAATGGTAGTTGCCAGCAGCGCTGGGCGAACAAAAACCGCATCGCCAGCCATAGCCAGTGCAGAGGGGGTTTCATCAATGGCGCGCGCATGGCCTACAGATGAAAAGGCCAGTAAACAGGCCGCCACAGTGGCTAACAAGGTGCGTGAAATCTTGCGGGTCATTATCTGTCTCCTGAACTTTTGGGCCCCGTTGGTACCTGATTGTATTTAACCGGTACCAGGTTCGTATCGGGAACATCGAACCTCATTGTAACTCTCGGGTATTAACCCTCCGTTAACTATGAATCATATTTGCGTATTTTCAAACGATTTTTCGTTGCGATTTGTGCAGTTCCGTGCATTTTGCAGCGGTTTGCGCGGCGGGTCGCACCAAGCTATCGCTGACATTGGCCGCAGTAAACAGTGGACCTGCCTCCCATGCGAACGTCTTTTAACAGTGTCCCGCACTCCGGGCAAGGCATGCCAGCCCGACCATATACCAGGAGAGACTGGGCGAAATAGCCTGGTTTGCCGTCGCTGTTTACAAAATCCCGCAAGGTGGTGCCGCCCATTAAAATGGCAGCGCTCAGGGTTTCGCGAATGGCTTCCGCCAGGCGCTGGTATCGGTCTAGGCTGATGCGCCCTGCTTTGCGCTTGGGATGAATGCCTGCCTTGAAAAGGGCTTCGTTGGCGTAAATATTACCCACACCTACAACCACCTGGTTGTTCATGATGAAGGATTTTATGGGTGTGTTTTTATGCCGCGACATTTGGAATAGCATCCGGCCGTTAAAATCCTGCGACAGGGGTTCTGGGCCTAGCCTGACAATCAACGGGTGCATGGCTACTGAATCAGTCCATAACCAACAGCCAAAACGCCGGGGGTCGTTAAAGCGCAAAATAACGCCGGAACGCAGCACCAAGTCTATATGATCGTGTTTCTGTTCGGGCGTGTCGTCGGTGACAATGCGAAGGCTGCCAGACATACCTAAGTGAATAATAGCGGTGCCATGGTCCAGGTTCAGAAACAGGTATTTTGCGCGCCGATCTACGGTTCGGATGATTCGGCCTTCCATATGTGCGGCCAGGTCTTTGGGGACCGGCCAGCGCAAGTTGCCATTACGCACCTTTAGCCTGGCAATGGTCTGTCCTTCGCAGTAGGGCGCAACACCGCGCCTTGTTGTTTCAACTTCGGGTAATTCGGGCACGTAGCTGATCTCCAGGTAAGTCCGCAGTGCACATTGTGCAGTAAGTGTGAACCGTAACAAATTTGCCGCCATGGCCTGTTGTTGTGGCTAACACCTGTACGCTAAAGTATGGTTGCTGGCGCTTTATGGTCGCTATAGATTTTGATTTGAGGAACAACTATGTGGTTTAACGGTCTACTTGACCTGTCTGTGATGCAGCTCATCCTGGTTGCAGTGGGTATGACCCACATCACTATTATTAGTGTCACGCTTTACCTGCATCGCCATTCGGCTCACAACTCACTGGATCTGCACCCTGTACTGAAGCACTTTTTCCGCTTTTGGTTGTGGCTGACTACCGCTCAGAATACCAAAGAATGGACAGCGATCCATCGTAAACACCACGCCAAGTGTGAAACCGAAGAGGATCCGCACAGCCCGGTGGTGCTTGGCATAAAGAAGGTGTTATTTGAAGGTGCGGAGCTTTACGCCTCGGCGGCTACAACCGAAAATCTTGAGCGCTATGGCCAACGCACACCGGAAGACTGGGTGGAGCGCAAGGTATACAGCCGCTACCGAATGTTGGGTGTTATGCTGATGGCAGCCATTAATTTGGCGCTGTTTGGTGTGCACGGCATCTGGATTTGGGCTGTGCAAATGATCTGGATTCCCTTCTGGGCTGCCGGCGTGGTGAATGGCGTTGGGCACTGGATGGGTTATCGAAACTTTGAATGCGCCGACAACGCCCGCAACATTTCCCCTCTAGGGATATTGATCGGCGGTGAAGAACTGCACAACAACCACCACACCTACCCGAATTCGTCCAAGCTCTCGCGTCGTTGGTATGAAGTAGACATTGGCTGGGGTTACATTCGTATGTTTCAGCTGTTCGGATTGGCTAAACCTAAAGGGTATCGCCCCATTGCCCACTATGTGCCGGGCAAGCAGGAAGTGGATGTAGAAACCGTGCAGGCCATTGCCAACAACCGCTTTGATATTATGCGTCAATACCGTAAGCGGGTAACGGAGCCAGTTTTACGGCAGCAGAAGAGCCTGATAAACGATGAGATCCGCCCCAGGTATCGCAAGCTCAAGCAACTTCTCTCGCGGGAAGTCACGCTGATAAAACCGCGGGAAAAAGAAACACTCGAGTCGGTTCTGGAGAGCAATGCCGTTTTGCGCCAGATTTACGAAAAAAGCCACGAACTACAGGCGCTTTGGCGCCAGCGCGGGCTCAAACCCCAGGATAAACTGCAAGCACTAATGGAGTGGTGTAAAGAAGCGGAGGCTAGCGGCATCCGGTACCTGGAAGAGTTTGCGGCCCATTTGCGGGCTTATTCTTTACGTCCTGCTGTCTGAGCCAGTCTCCGCTGTGCGCTTGTATGGCAAAGGCCCGCTCCGCGGGCGTTTTGTCAGCCTCTTTTTAGTTTGTTTCTTCAGTATTTTTGCCGACATTTATGGGCATCACCCTGTATAGGCAGTAGGTGACCTGCCCTGAGATTTTATGGCGATGCAGCTGCCAGTTGGCGGGTGCAGGCGGTGCTGGTATTTCACTTTCATGCTCTACATAGACCCAGCCGCCGGGCTTTACCCAGCCTTGTGCGCCCAGCAACGGAAACAGTGTGTTTAACCAGCCTTGTCGAAACGGCGGATCCATGAAAACAATATCGAACGGCTGCCGTACAGGCTGGCCGAGATAAGTGTCGGCACTGGTACACACCACCGTGCCAGATTCGGCGCCAAGCAGCCGAAGATTGCCCCTAAGCGCCGTTGTTAGAGCGGCGCTGTTATCCACAAGTGTGGCGTGGGTTGCGCCCCTGGAAAGCGCTTCTAACCCCAGTGCGCCAGAACCGGAAAACAGGTCGAGGCAGTCGCTTCCCGCCAGGTAAATTGAAAGCCAGTTAAACAGGGTTTCCCGTGTGCGAGCTGGAGTTGGACGTACGCCGCCGGCGTCGGGAAAGCGCAGCTTTCGGCTACGCCAATCACCACCAATAATGCGCAGCTCGCCGGAAGACCCCAAACTTTGGCTTGATCCTCTGGCAGCACCCCTGGTTGGCTTGTTTGAAAGGTGCGGGCCTGCGGGTTTTCTGCGCGGCATATCTTGGCTCCGGAGGCGGATTAGGTTTGCTGTGCGAGGCGTATCTTAGCGGAAATCGGGCCAGTCATGATAATCCAAGTCATCCTCACTTCCCGCAGACAGTCTGCTAGAATGTGCGTTTTATTTGTCCCGCCCATTTACACTGATGGTAAGACTTTATGATGGCAGAGTGGATTTCAATCGGCCTTCTGGCCCTTCTTGTACTCGTGTTTGTTCTGGATATTGCCAGCAGCCGTCGCCGTGTGCCGCGGCCAAAACCTGTGCCACAGCGCAAACCGGAGGCCGTAGAAGGCCCTGCGCCCGCGCCTCCGATTGATAAAGACGCCGCCTCCGAGCCTGCACCTGAAGCAGCGGAGCCTCCGGTTGCTCCTGAAGCGGAAGTTGCGTCTACTCCAGAGCCAGAGCCAGAGCCAGAGCCAGAGCCAGAGCCAGAGCCAGAGCCAGAGC
>JAKDUK010000085.1 GCA_030457765.1 Marinobacter sp.
TGCAGCAGTTTCGCGGCGCGTTCCTGCCGCTCAATCGCCCGGAGGCTGGCGTCACTGGCAGGCATTTCCACGTTCGCAGAGGCAGAGATTCCCGGCAGCAGGTTATAGCTCTGAAATACAAAGCCAAAGGATTCACGGCGCAAACGGGCCAGGCCGTCGCTGCTCAGCTTTGATACATTCTGCCCGTCAAACCAGTACTGTCCGGTTGATGGCCTGTCGAGGCACCCGAGAATATTCATCAAGGTGGACTTACCACAGCCTGAAGCCCCCACAATGGCCACAAACTCGCCCCGCTCAATTTCTTCAGTCTGGCCATTCTGGTCTATCACCAGAACACGGGTGCCATTTTCAGACCGGCCCAGCGCGGTTACCGGTACCAGTAGCGCGTTCCTGGCCTCAGCGTTCACAAAGAAAACCTGAGCCGTCATTTGTGTCATTAGCCGGCCCTGGGCATTGGGCACTTCAAAAACTGCGTTGTGCAACACCACGTTGTTTTCAACCACATGCGTAGGCTCCAACCGATCTAACCGGCTCTCCCAGCGGTGTCGTGGATTACCTGAATCAGTGACTCCGTTCGAATATAGCACCCAGAGCCTTAGCTGGCTCACGCCTAACCCGTTTTTAGAGTCAGTCCGGTTGCGTTGAGAACACGACTGTCAGTTTACCGATTGCAACGCCTTCAAATCGGCCTTAATTTGATCAAATATTAATCAAATTATGATTCTCAGGCACGGGCGATCTGCCCAATAAGATGATCGGATTGAGATCAAGCAACGAAGTGATCCGGGTGGTCTACCCGGGAGACGCGAGGCCTCGATAGAGATCACGATAAACCGCAAAACCCGGGCAGTGGCGGCCAAAGCGCAGGAACCGTTGCCTGCTACTGTGGATCAGGCGACAGGCCATGTACATCAGCTCCTGCATCACGGTTCTCAGGCGGCGGCGCTTGGCCGGGTGGCGCACAGGCGCATCCGGGGCAGTGAGCCTCAGCCCCATCCAGCGCAGTACGTTGTAGCCCAGCCTTGCAAATGCCATCACCAAGTTGTTGGTGGCTCAGAAAATCCTGATTGTCGCGGGCATCGTGGGCACTGTCCAGACGCAACAGGATGGGCGAGCGGGTGAGCGCCTTGGCGTCCTCATCAAACCGCTGCCGTAATCGGGCCGAGAATGGCGATTGTTTGAACCCCATGGCGGATTTAAAAAAGGGATCTGTACGCGCTGACTCCACGGCCTCGAAATCGCTCTTGCCGAGCGTGATCAAGCCCAGATAGGTCCGGATCAAGTCGATGTTCGGAATACCGTGACGCTTTACCACGGTGCGGGCGGTTTGGGGCAGCGACGTGTGCCAGTTCAGGCAGTGGCCTACCAGAGCCAGTCCGCCGTGGGGAGTGTATACTTCTGTCTTTGATTGCTGGAGAGTGAAAGTACGCATGGGCCGATGCACCGACTGGGTGAATGGATGTCAGGTGCGATTATATCGCCTCAGGCCTTGTGATTGCCGGCTTGAACGTCAAGTTAGGCCGCGTGAAGTCACGGATTCAGGAACTAACCAGAAGCCAACAAACTCGACAGCAACGCCCGCAACCGATTAGGCTTCACCGGTTTATTAAGAATAGGTAGTTCCTGGTCCCGCATCAGCTGTCGCGTTTCCGCGCTATGGTCTGCGGTGATCAGAGCCGCAGGTATGTTGCGCCCCAACATTTTTCGGATAGCGTGAATCGCATCAGACCCGGTCTGGTCATAATCCAGATGATAATCTGCCAATATAGCCACCGGAAGCTCGTCTGCCTGCTCCAAGTATGCACGTGCAGCTTCTTCGCCTGGGGCCGTTACAACGGAGCAGTCCCAGCGCTCAAGCAGTAACTTCATACTTTCCAGAACCGAGAAATCGTTATCGATAACCAGTATTTTTGCGCCAACAAACCCTTGAGCAAAAGTTTGCGCTGTGCCAACACTGGGCTTCATAGTGTGTTGTTCATCGCTCACATCCATCGGCAGCACCAGTGCAAACCGCGACCCGCGTCCGGGGCGTGAAACGACGTCCATTTTGCACTCCAGAACCCGCACCATGCGCTCAACAATGGCCAACCCTAGCCCGGCACCTTGGCGGCCACCAGTGCCTTGCGGTAAGAGCTGATGAAACTCTGTAAAAATCTCATCCAACTTGCTCCCCTCGATGCCCACTCCAGTATCCCAAACCTCAATACGAAGAGCATTTCGCCTTGCTCTCATGGCCAGTAAAACACGGCCGTTAGGGGTATAGCGAAAGGCGTTGCTAAGCAGGTTTCTGATAATTCGGGTCAGCATGCGCTGGTCGGTTTTAATCATGGCCGGTATGGTACGGATACGAAAATCGAGTTGAGCGTTTGCGGCGATAGCCTCAAATTCCTCACCAAGCCCTTTAATCAGCACGGCGGCATCGGTCATAACTAAATCAGGCACCATTGCCTGCTGGTCAAGCTTTGAGATGTCTAGCAGATCTGCCAACAAATCCTCTGCTCCCTCCAGCGCACGGTGTACTTGTTGAACCATGCGGCCTTCTTCGGCGGGTAACTGGCTTTCTTGAAGTGCGGAGATCATAAGGCGGGCGGCGTTCAATGGCTGCAGCAGGTCATGGCTCGCTGCCGCCAAATACTTATCCTTGCTGCGGTTCGCATCCTGGGCGGCCTGTACAGCAACTACCAGCCCTCGTTCGGCTTTTTCACGCTCTTCAATCTGATAATGCAAGCCAGAGTTGGCTTGTTGCAAAGCTGCAGTGCGCTCATCAACCCTGCGCTCAAGATCGGCATTCAGTTGTACGAGTTTTTCACGAGCCTGAACTCTCTCGGTAATATCCGCGACAAAAGCCTCTACCACCTCTGGCCCCAGATCCGGTCGCCGCAAGAGCGTGATTGCCACATGAACCGGCGTTGAGTCTGCCCGCCTTAAGCGAGCCTCCCGGGCACTCAGGCTGCCGCGATCAAGCAATTCCTGGCGGAGATCGTCAAATTCGCTGGCACTGCAAAATAGCTGTTCCCGCAGGCGAATCACCCGCTGCTTAAGCTCCTCTGAGCTGGCGTAGCCACAAATGTTGGCCATGGCGGGATTACAAGCCAAAAAACCGGCCCTTAAGTTACCCTGAAAGACACCATGCAAAGCGTTCTCAAATAACCATTTATAGCGGTTTCGTTCCTGCTCAAGCTCTTCTATGCGGTCTTGAAGCGCCGGGTAATAATTCTTTCTGACTGAGTGGCTACCAAAACCCAGCAAATCGCCAATGCCGTAGTCATTGACCTGCTCGTCAGAGGGCCTCTTCATATACAACCTGAACGTCCCTCAGCGATGACTTGCGGGGATTGGTGAGAATACAAGGGTCTTGAAGCGCAAATCCGGATAACGAAGGTATATCAGACATACTCACACCCAGATTTGCCAGATTGTCTTCCAACCCGACTTTTCGTTTCAGTTGAACGATGCGGGCCATAAGGCGCTTCTGTATTTCAGGCTTGCTCATTCCTCGGGTATCAATATCCATCGCTTCCGCAACCTTCTGAAACCGAGTCTCCGCAGAGCGGAAGTTGTAGGCCACCACATGCTCCAGAAGCAGCGCGTTACAAAGGCCGTGAGGTAAATCCAGAAACCCGCCCAGGCTGTGGGCCATTGCATGAACAGCGCCCAAAATAGCGTTAGAGAAGGCCAACCCCGCCTGCATGGAGGCCAGCATAATCTGTTCCCGAAGAAACGGATCAGCGGTATTGTCTACCAATGGCTCAAGGTTACGATTGATCAACCGAATAGCTTCGAGTGCATGGGTGTCGGTCAATGGCCCGCTACCCGTGGACACAAACGCCTCAACTGCATGCACAAGTGCGTCCACACCTGTGCAAGCTGTGAGATAGGCGCTCATGGTTTCAGTTACTTCCGGATCAATCAGTGACACATCCGGCACAACGGCTTTGCTTATGATGGAGAATTTAAACCGGCGATTCGGATCAGAAATAATGGCAAATTGAGACACATCAGCCGAGGTGCCAGCCGTTGTTGGGATCAGTATTAACGGTGGTGGCGGATTAATGATCGTGTCCACGCCTTCAAAGTCGAGAATATGACGGCCATTACTGGCAATAATGCCAATACCTTTTGCACAATCCATTGGGCTGCCACCGCCGATGGCAACAATCACATCGCACTCGGAAGACTTATAAAGCTCTGCACCAGCCATTACTTCGTCGACACGGGGGTTGGCAGATACACCGGTAAAAATCGTGACGCGTAAACTTGAGGCCGTCAATAAGTCAACGATTTCACTAACCCAACCTACCTCAGAGACACCAGGGTCTGACACCAGAAATATATGCTTTGCTCCAAGGTTGTTCGCAAAGTTTGCGACTGATTTACGAGCTCCGGCGCCGAACACGATCTCTGGCGACACAAACTTTCTCAGTACAGATATGTCATGGCTCATGAGAATACGCTCAACATTACGCTTTTTTATTGGAATACCTGAGAGCTTAACTCAAGTGCTCTGGTGGTTCACCGGCTTTGGCTGTGTTTACTGTAAAACCCGTGTAGTTCTTCAAGCATTCTCACCTGGTTTTTTTGCTGTAAGAACCCGTGGCCCTCTGTCTCAAACCAGATCAATTCAGGTGCCTGCCCCAGTGTCTTCATAGCCTCAACCATCTCTGTGGTCTGCTCAGGCACAACAACTCTATCCAGTCCTCCCTGGAAAAAAATGACGGGGGCATTTATTTGCGTTACCTGAAGCTCGGGAGTACGCGACACCCAGCGTTTAAAATACCGTTCGGGCTCACCCAGTAGCCAGTCCAGGTATCCGGATTCAAAACGATGAGTCATACGACGGAGTTGCAACGGGTCGGTCACACCATAGAGACTTGCGCCTGCGGTGTAGCGACCGTCTGCCACCAACGCCATTAAAGCCGTATAGCCACCAGAACTACGGCCTTGAATAAACACGCGCTGGTTATCTGCAAGTGAGGCAGAAACCAGGTGATCGGCAGCTCTGCCCATATCCTGCACGTCTGCTTGCCCCCAACGACCTGCCAGTGAGAGTCTGAAATCACGACCAAACCCACTGCTTCCGCGATAATTTACCTCAGCAACCGCAAAGCCCTGTTGGCACCAATATTGAACTTGCGGATTAAAAACAGGATAAGCCGCAGACGTTGGGCCACCGTGAGCGATCAGAATGAGAGGGGGCGCACTGGCTGAATGTCGAACAGGAGGATAGTAAAAAAACTGGGGGGGCTGAGTTTCGTTCGGGTGAACAGAAACCTGAAACGATTGCGGCAACGACACCTGACACCCAGGCAAAGCCTCTTCACCACCAGCAATCACGCGTTCATCACCCGTATCCGGATCAATTCGCAGCAGTGCGTCCAGCCGTGAAGGTGATTTGGCTATTGTATAGAGAGAACCCTGGGCGAAACACAGGCTGCGAAAATCACTAAAGCAACTGGCTACCCTTACACACCCACCGGCTCCTTGCTCCGATAACCAGAGTTCGCCTGTGCCATCGCGATAGCGCACTCGCGCCCAACGGCCGCCCGGCAAGGGGCAATGGTGCGACTCACCCAATTGCCAGGGCGCATTCGCATGGTCGAGTGGCGGAGCATGGTCGCCGACAAACCAGGGGCTGGAAATTACCTGATGATCAACCTGCCAGGGTTGCCACCACCCCTCGTGATCCGACATGACCCAAAGTGTTTGCCCCACAAAAACGGGCTGCTGAACAGACGCGCTGGTGGGCGCATCGCGAACCTGACACCTGGTTAGGCTACCGTTACTGCCAATATTCGCTGTCCAGAGACGGGTACGCAACCAGGGCATGTCAGGCAGCTGCCAGCTCACCCAGGCTATACGATTGCCGTCTTCCGAAAGGGCGGGTGCACTATAAAAGTCTTCGCCACTGTGCAGCACCTCAACGTCACCGGTTAGTGCAACGGCAACCAATTCTTGCTGACCCTTAGCCGGCTCGCTTGCAGTGTTACCAGATTCACGGACAGCAAGCACCCGATCCCTTAATGGGTCGGCAACAAGTCCTCCATAGGCCGCCTTATCGTTTGTCAGTGCGTGGCTCTGGCCATCGTTGTGCCGAACGAAATGAACTCGCTGGCTATCGCTGACCACAAACGCGCCAGTCAACGACGCCGCAATCACACCACCACCATAGCCATTAACCTGGCTACGGATACTGAGATGTTCATTGTGCATTTGAGCACCATCGCCACTCTGATATCCGAGGTGCCATAACCTGTTGGCACCTGTGTGAGGCTCATTCTGCAGCCAAAACAACCCTGCCTCACAGGCGACGAGGTTGGTGCGCTGGGTGTAGCCTTCACAGGCTTCACTGGCGCTAAGTACCAGAGTGTCAGAGGCTCTCATCACGATCAGCTCTTGAAAAACAGTCTGGAATTTTCTGCGTTGCGGTAAGTCAGGTCAGCAATGCCAACCGTGGCGTGGTCGGCCGCTTTGCGTGCCGCCAGAATTCGGTCATGGTAAGAAGATTTGCTACACACCGGGTCGGCATTATCGGCATTACCGGTTAACAAATAGGCCTGGCAGCGGCAGCCCCCAAAGTCCTTATCTTTCTCATCACAGGAGCGACAGGGTTCTGGCATCCAGGCATCGCCCCGATAATGATTGAAACCAGGACTGTCGTACCACACTGACTTTAAGTGTGTATCGCGAACATTTGGAAATTCAATAGGTAACAGGCGTGCACTGTGGCATGGCAAGGCCGTACCGTCAGGGGCGACGGTCAAAAACAGACTGCCCCAACCATTCATACAGGCTTTCGGGCGCTCTTCGTAATAATCCGGGGTCACGAAGATAAGTTTCATATGGGACCCGGAAGCTTCAAGTTGAGCCCGGAATTCGTTAACCTCCGCCTCGGCCCGTTCCAGTTGTGCCTTTGACGGCATCAGTCCTTCGCGGTTTTCCAGCGCCCAGCCGTAATACTGGCATGTCGCCAGTTCCACAAAGTCAGCGTCCAGGCGCTCGCACAACGACATAATGTCTTTCATTTGATGAATATTATGACGATGGACCACAAAGTTGAGCACCATTGGATAACCCGCTTCTTTAACAGCACGGGCCATTTTCAACTTCTGCTCAAATGCTTTTCGGGAACCAGCTATGGCGTTATTAAGCTCTGGATCTGAGGCCTGAAAACTCACCTGAATGTGATCCAGACCTGCTGCGGCAAAGGCGTTCACTTTGGCTTCTGTCAGGCCCAGACCAGAGGTGATCAAATTGGTGTAATACCCCAACGAACGAGCCTCTGCGATAAGCTCTTCAAGGTCTGGGCGCACCAGAGGTTCACCGCCGGAAAACCCAAGTTGCGCCGCACCCATCTCGCGCCCCTGCCGTAGCACTTGAACCCACTCATCGGTGGTGAGCTCCTTTTCCGTTTGCGCAAAATCCAGCGGGTTCGAGCAGTATGGGCACTGTAACGGGCAGCGATACGTCAGTTCTGCCAATAGCCATAGTGGCGGGCCGACACTATGGCCAGCCTTATCTGTTGAAGCTGCGGAAGAAATCGTCATGACACCTCCAGCCAATGTTGATTGCAGGCATGTTCCAGGAACTCACACACATCGTTTGCCAGCGCCCCTGCCTCCGGGAATTTTTGCTCCAGCACAGCCACAAGTTCTGCAACACTGCGCTCCCCATCAACCTCCTGCAGAATAGCGCCAGCGCTCTCGTTAAGCTTAACCATACCTTCTGGATACAAGAGTACATGGCACTGCTGCGCGGGCTCCCACTGAAACCGGAAACCGCGCCGAAAACGAAGTACGTTAGCCATCGTAACCTCCATTACAGTCCCCGATGCCAGACTTGCTGATCCGTGACCGTATGAAACGGTGGTGTTTTATGGCTATACGCCATGGTGAGGGCATCCAGCAAGGCCCAGAGAATGTCCAGTTTGAACTGAAGGATATCCAGCGCCCGGGCCTGCTGGACTGGTGAGGTAAAGTGATCCAGAGTAATGGTCAAGCCATGGGCCACATCACGCCGTGCTTCAGAAAGCCGCTTTCGAAAATAGCTGTAACCGCCCTCTTCTATCCACGGATAATGCTGTGGCCAACTATCTAACCGGGATTGATGTATTTCCGGTGCAAACAGTTCCGTCAGTGAGGAACAGGCCGCTTCTTGCCAAGTCGCCCGACGGGCAAAGTTGAGATAAGCATCGACTGCAAACCTAACGCCGGGCAACACATGACGCTGGTCCACCACTTCCTCTCGACTCAGTCCTGTCGCTTCGGCCAGGCAAAGCCAGGCTTCAATGCCACCGCAATCTCCATCGTGGCCATCGTGGTCGAGAATGCGTTGCAACCACTGTTGGCGAACCCCCGCATCCGGGCAGTTAGCCATAATGGCGGCGTCTTTGCGGGGAATCATAATCTGGTAGTAATAACGATTGGCTACCCAGCCCCGAATCTGCTCCGGAGTGCATTGCCCGCTATACATGGCTTTATGGTATGGATGGTGGATGTGGTAAAGCCGCCCTTTATCCCGCAAAGCCTGCTCAAAGTCTGTCCGATTCATAGCTGTTTTCGCGATGGCGTTCATGGCTGCTCCACAAGTTCGATCTGCATTCCGTCCCACGCTACCTCGATGCCATGCTCCGCCAGCTGAGCTCGCTCGGGGGAATCTTCGTTCAGGATCGGATTAGTATTATTTATATGGATCAGGATTTTGCGTTTGGCAGGCATGGTATCCAGCACCTCAATCATGCCGCCTGGCCCGCTCTGGGCAAGATGGCCCATGTCCTGACCGGTTTTGGTACCCACCTCCTGGCGAATCATTTCATCGTCGTGCCACACAGTACCATCCACCATCAGTACGTCAGCTTTACGCATCCACGACAGAATTCGTGCATCCGTTTGGCCAAGGCCTGGCGCATAAAGCACATTCTGGCCGGTTCGGATGTCTTGAATAAAAATGCCAATGTTATCGCCCGGATGAGGATTATCCCGGCGAGGTGAATAGGGAGGCGCGTTACTCAGCAAAGGAATGGCTGTCAGTTTCAGAGACGGAGCACAGGGAATGGTAAAGGAGGAAAACTCAGATGCTGGTACTTCTCGCCAGTTAAGGCCACCGTTCCAGTGTTTCAGCATTGGAAACAAAGGAAACCCGGAACTGAGGTCGTCCTTTACCTGGGCGGTGCACCACACATCGAGCGGCAGTCCTTCTCGCAAGGTCAGAAGACCGGTGGTGTGATCGACCTGGCTGTCGAACAACAGAACCGCATTGATTCCAGTATCCCGCAAAGCCCGGGCAGGCTGCATGGCTTCACAAGAGGCCAATTGAGCGCGAATGTCTGGCGACGCGTTACATAAAATCCAGCGTTCGCCGTCTTCGCTGATGGCAATGGATGACTGGGTTCGCGCATGGGCATTCAGTGTGCCTTTGCGAAATCCATCGCAGTTGGCACAGTTACAATTCCACTGAGGGAAACCGCCTCCAGCAGCAGAACCAAGAACATGGATATACATGGGCAAGAGCTCCGGAAGTAGAGCGGCCAGCATTAACTTGCTGGCCGCTCCGTCCTTCAGCGGTTGGCGAAGTACATGGTTACTTCGAAACCGATACGCAGGTCTTCATAAGCTGGTTTAGTCCACATAATGCTCACCTCTTTTGTCATGATTATTTGTGCATTAAGGATGGATCGACAGTATTGCCGATACCCCACAACCCATCCTAAAGAGAGACTTCATATGCCTATATGGTACTTTCGGACTGTTTTGGCACGACATAAGTGGCAGGGTATTACGCGGCAAAAACGAAGGGCTAAACACCAGCGCTACAAACAAAAAAGGCCCGAAACGGGCCAAAAGAGCAGGACACAACAACACTAACTCGCAACAGAACAAACCCCGAAAAGGCCGGTCAGAACCTCCCCCCTTTGCGGGGGGAGTAAAACAACACTCAGATCAGAAGAACCCTAGTGGATTGATATCATAGCTGGTCAGCATGCACTTGGTTTGCTGGTAATGATCCAGCGCCAGTTTATGGGTTTCACGCCCGATACCCGACTTTTTATAGCCACCAAATGCAGCATGGGCAGGGTATGCGTGATAGCAGTTCATCCACACGCGGCCTGCCTGAATAGCACGGCCCATGCGGTAGGCTCGGTTCGTGTCCCGAGTCCAAACGCCAGCACCCAGACCAAACTCGGTATCGTTGGCAATCGCCAGCGCTTCCTCTTCTGTTTTAAAGGTGGTAACCGCTACAACCGGGCCGAAGATCTCTTCCTGGAATACCCGCATGCTGTTGTCGCCTTTGAACAGCGTAGGCTGGATATAGAAGCCATTATCGTA
>JAKDUK010000086.1 GCA_030457765.1 Marinobacter sp.
TTGCATCTGCTTTGTCAGGCTTGGCACCCAAGTATGCTGTTGCGTGCATTGAAGAGGCTATGGCTATTCGCGGCGCTGGGCTTATTCAACCTGTAGTTTTGCTGCAAGGAGTGCATGCGGCGGATGATCTGGCCGACTGTGTGTATCGTACGTTTGAGCCGGTGTTGCACGCTGAGTATCAGCTGGATTGGCTGGAGCAGGGCCATGTGCCACGTTTTTGGTTGAAAATTAACACCGGGATGAATCGTTTGGGCTTTCGGCCGAATGACCTTTCTGCGGTAGTGGCAAGGCTTGAAAAAATAGGTGCCGGCGCGCAATTGCAGGGGTTTGTAAGCCACTTTGCCTGTGCAGACGATGCTAGCAGTACCATGACAGCTATCCAAGCGACCACGTTTGAAACGGCCACGGCTCCTTGGCCTGAGCTGATGAAAAGTCTGGGTAATTCTGCTGCTCATTTTATCGACGGGCAATCATTGTTTGATTGGAGTCGCCCGGGCATTATGCTTTATGGCGGGTCGCCCATTGTTGGTAAAACCGGGCCAGAACTGGGGCTTGAGCCTGTAATGACGCTGGAGGCGCCGCTGATTACAACACGGGTTGTTAAGGCTGGCGAAAGCGTTGGTTATGGCGCAGGCTGGGTCGCAGAGCGCGATACCCGTATGGGGATGGTGGCTATTGGTTATGGCGATGGTTATCCCCGCCACGCGGGCACCAACACGCCTGCAGCAGTGGGTGGTTGCCGTATTCGGCTGATTGGCCGGGTGTCTATGGATATGTTGGCCGTGGATTTAAGCAATGCACCCCGGGCCCGTGAGGGCGATCTCGTAGAGCTTTGGGGGCGCACCGTAGGGGTGGATGAAGTTGCCAGCTGTGCGGGCACTATTTCTTATGAGTTGCTAACGGGTGTGACCAGCCGGGTTCCCCGAGTTTCTCTTTAGCACTTAGTTGGCCTGTGGGCTTAATTTTCGGGCTCGTGAATGATTTCTTCGATAAAATCGAGAATGGCAGCCAGGCTGCGATCATCCAGTTTTTTTAGAACTTTATGAATGATCATTTTGCTGCCTTTTAGCATGCTGCTTATGCCTACTTTAGCCATGCCTAACATCATGTTGCTGGCTTTAAGGCGCCGCAAGGGCTCGAGAAAAAAGAAGTCTAAGCCGGCATCGGTCATGTCTATAATCAGGTTGTAGAGCGTATCTACTGCTTCCTTGTCGGCTTTGCCTCGCCCGCGCAGTTCTTCCACAGTATAGAGTGCTCGGGTGCGCAGTTCGTCGGGAATGGGCGCAACAATGTGACTGTTTTGTTTCAGCATGGCGATCCCTGGTGTTGTATTCGTCTGATAGCGTTACAGAAGGCGACACGACTCGAGTTAGCTTGGCGCGCCCTGTACTAAGAAGCATTGTATGAATTAGACATAAGAAGCCATTGGCCTGGCGGTATTCAGAAACCGTCAACTAAGTTATATCCGGAGGCATTGAGCTCTAGTGCATGTACTTGTTGTTCACGATTACGGTCCCTTAGGGAAGCTTTTACTTGAGCGCCTTAGAGATACGCCGTTGCAGGTTAGCCCTCTGCTGGTTAGCAATCCTGTTAGTGCCGATCTCAGTGCCTTGGAAAACTGGATTCCGGAAGACACAGATCTCATTGTGAATGCCCTATGGCAAGCGGATCCGGAAGCCGCTGAGCGGGATCCAGAAGGCACTCACAAAACAGTATTCTCGCTACCGCTGGCTATTGCAGAGTTTGCCCGTGATCGCGGTATGGCGCTGTTTCAGCTGTCTTCGTGTTATGTGTTTGATGGCCGCAAACAGAGCGGTTACCTGGCCTCTAATCCTGGTCAGCCGGTTAATGAATTGGGCAACTGGCAGTGGGAGTGTGAACAGGCCCTGCGTACGCTTTTGCCTCGGCATATTATTTTACGTACGGGCTGGAGTCTCAGTCGTTTTATTCGAAAGGTTCAAGCGAGCTCTGCTGCCACTGAGCCGCTGTCATTGCCAGGGCGTTGTGTTGGGCAGCCAGTATCAGTAAGAGACCTTGCAAGGGTTATTGTCGCCGTTATTCAGCAATTAGATTGTGGCGCAGAAGTGTGGGGAACATTCCAGTACGCTGGCGCTGAAGAAATCAGTCTATACGAGCTGGGGTTGGCGATTGCGAGCTTGCCAGAGATACCGGAAAATCTTCACGTGGTGGATAGTATGCCGGGATGGGGTGCTTTAGAGCCGCCCAACACCACGCTTATCTGCACAAAAATCCGCAATACATTTGGTATAAAGCAGTTCCCCTGGCGCACGGGGCTGCTTGGCGAGCTGGAATTACTAAAAGAAGAAGCGGTACATGCTGGTGCCGGGGTGCCGGCCACATAGGGTAGGCCGGCCTCGGAAAACGGCGCGTTACTGCTGGCAGCCTTGGCGGGAAAATTCCCGGGTGACCATTTGCAGCGCTTCAACATTTAGCAGTTCCACCTCACGCCCCCGCGCACGGATAATGCCTTGATTCTGAAAGCGGGTGAATACCCGGCTGACTGTCTCTACAGCAAGCCCCAGAAAGTTGGCAATATCATTTCTTGCCATTGGCAGGCTGAAGTTGGTTGGGGACATTCGCCGGCGCTGGAAACGACTGGACAGCGACAACAGTAAGGACGCAATGCGCTCTTCTGCCGTGTTTTTGCTCAGAAGCATGGCCAGCTGATGGCTGTTCTGGATTTCCTGGCTCATCAAGTGGTACATGTGGTGTTGTAATTCTGGCAATTTGCCGGTGAGCTCTTCCAGCTTGTCTATAGGGAACTCGCACACGGTGGTGCGCTCTAGAGCCTTGGCGGTGCAGGCATAGGATTCGCCGCTCATGCTGTCCAGCCCCACAAGTTCGCCGGGCATAAAGAAGCCGGTTACCTGTTCTTCGCCGCCCTCGGTAATAATCGATGTTTTGATTGACCCGCTTTTCACTGCAAAACAGGAGCGAAACGGTGTGCTCTGATCAAAAACGTGCTCGCCTCGGCTGTAAATGCGCCCCTGTTGCACGATGTCTTCCAGGCTATCCAGGTCGTTATCTTGAATCGCGAGGGGCAAGCACAGGTTGCTTAAGCTGCACTGGTGACAGGACGCTTTGAGAGGGGAGGGAGCTTGGCGGAATTTTAATGCTTGAGTCATTGCTTATAAACCGTCCAAGTTGATGTAAGTCAAACCGTACTGTAATACGCTTGAACCAGTTTGCCAATGACCAAACCTAAGGATATATGCATAGTTAGCGTCGGCCAGAGCGTGACGCTTTGGAAGCAGCCCTTTTCTCTGCCAGTTTGGCCTCTTTCTCGGCCTCTGCGGCAGCGGTTTCCTGCACTTCCCGCTCGACCATTTCTGGTGTCTCCAAAGATATCCTCCCCAGAGTGCCGGCGCGGAACTCATTGAGCAGCACCTCAGACACTTTGTTCAAGTCGGGTATGCCGCCACGCCCCAAAAACCGACGCTTCGCCGCAATGCCATCCATCAGGGCAATGCCATCTACCGGCAGCTGTGTAAAACCATAGCGGGCTTTCACAAGTTCGGGGTAGTTCTCTCGCAAATAGTCTGCTTCAAACAGAGCTATGTCTTCAAAATCTAATACCGAGCTGCGTATGGCGCCGGTAATGGCCAGCCTGTAACCACATGCTTCGGGCGAGAGCTTGGGCCATAGGAACCCGGGCGTATCGTAAAGCAGAATGTTGCCGGGCAATTTAATGGTTTGCTGTGTCTTGGTTACTGCGGGTTCATTGCCCGTTTTTGTGGCAGGGCGCCCGGCCAACGTGTTTATTAGCGTGGATTTCCCTACGTTGGGTATCCCCAGAATCATGACCCGCAGAGCGCTCTTCTGGCGATCATGATTTGGCGTCATCTCACCGGCCAGTCTGAGAATGTCCAGTGCCTCAGATCGTTGGTTCTGGGTGAGGGTGATGGTCCTCACGCCGCGCTCTTTTTCTAACCAGGTTTGCCATTGTGCGGTGATTTCCGGATCGGCCAGGTCGCGCTTGTTCAGCACTCTGATCAGTGGCGTTTCTCCTCGCAGGGCTGGCACAAGCGGGTTTTCGCTGCTGAAGGGAATGCGTGCATCCAGTACCTCAATAATGAGGTCCATCTGCGGCATGATCTGTTTGATCTCCTTGCGGGCCTTGTGCATGTGCCCTGGAAACCAGTTAATAGCCATCTTGTTACTCTCTTGGTGTTCAGCTTGCTTGATGCTCAAGCTTGAAATTCAGGCGGAGATAGAATCGCGTTATTATGACGGGGAATGACTAAACTTTCACATTTGTTTCAACGCGCGCGTGTGGCGGGTTCTGGGCGGGCATGGTGCACAATATGTACAAAAATAAGGGATGTTGGGGTGAACATCAGTGGCTGGATGCTTTAGGGTGTTGCTCGAGTTGATAACCATTGAATTAAATTGTTAACGGAGATTTTTATGAAGCTCGCAAAACTGTTCGGTACTGTTCTTGTTGCTTTGAGCCTTTCTGCACCTGCAATGGCGCAGCAAGCAGCCGGCGGACAGCCGGATCAGGTCGCTCAGCTGGCGCAGATGGTAGGGCTTTCAGAAGATCAGCAAATAGAAATTCGCGGCATTCTTGATGAAATGCAGGGCGAGATTGGAACCCTTCGCGAAGAAGCAAAAACACTGCAGCAAAAGATGCAGAGTGAAATCAAGGCAGATTACGATGAGGACGCTATCCGCGACCACGCTGAAGATCTTGGCGAGGTAACCGGTGAAATCGCAGCACTTTCAACCCTGATGCAGGCGAAAGTAGATGGCGTGTTTACGCAGGAGCAGCGTGACGAGCTGGATAAGAAAATGCAGCAGATGCGTCAGCAAATGCAGCAGCGTCAGATGATGCAGCAGCAAGGACAATAATAACTGCTGTGCCGCCCTGGCTATTGAGGTTCAGGCAAACTTGCCAGTTGGGCAGCTAAGCTGACAAAGGGGCGCATAAAAAAGAGCGGGCGGCGCGCAACTCGTGTGCGCCGCCCTGGCTCAACCGACTGATTAGAAGTACAGGTTGAACATTACGTTGGCTGTGCCCAGCTCGAAAGTAGTGTCGCTGTTATCTCTACCCTCATCACCTATCTCTGCACCAACTTGGCCGCTGATGGAGAAGCCGTCGGTGATCATTGCCTCTGCACCAAAGAAAGCACCAATACCGAAGCCGGTATCATCGGCGTTAACAATACCGGCAGCAGCTCCCGCGAAGGGGCGGATACGGTTAGACAAATCACCCAAGTACATGCGCGCGCCGCCACCGAAGGCAAACACTGTATCGGTATTGTCGCGGCCATCGTCGATCACGGAGACATAACCGAACGGCAATAGTGTTTCGTTTGCCTTGAAGCCAATCATGTAAGAAGGAGCGGTTACACTGCTGTACGTATCTTTAAACGGGTTGAAGCCCATCATAATATTGTTGGACTCAGACTCCTGAGCGGATGCCATGCCGGCAGTCAAAAATGCGGTGGCAGCAGTAGTAGCGATCAGGTTCGATTTGAGTGAGAAAAGTTTCATCTGAAGAATTCCATTCTTTGCTATTTGTTAGTTAAAACAGCCTTGGTATTGCAGCCAAAGTTGCTTCGTATGACGGGTCGAGCACTTAGTTCGACCCGGTGGATTTTCGGTGCTTTGACAACGAAACGCAAGGTAGAGAGGCAGAGTGGCCCTGAGTGATATTTTGGGTTGTGAGCGATTTAGCTTGCTTTAGCACAGAGGCTCAGTCGATAGCTTTCACAGGAATCTGCATGGCGTTTGAGGTGGGCACCTGGGGTGTCGCCAGTCCCAGATTGTTTTTGTCGAATACTCTGTCTGCCCGGTAGCTGGAGCGAACCATTGGGCCTGAGGGCACTTCCATAAAGCCTTTTTCAAGGCCGATCTCACGGTATCTGTTGAATGCTTCCGGCGTTACATATTCTTCTACAGGCAGGTGGTTCGGCGTGGGGCGCAGGTATTGGCCCAGGGTGAGTATATCCACGCCAATGGCGCGCAGATCGTCCATAGTCGTAAGGATTTCTTCTTCGGTTTCGCCCAGGCCCAGCATCAGGCTGGTTTTGGTGATTATGCCCGGGCGATAGAGCTTAGCGTGTTCCAGCACGCTGAGGGTCTTTTGGTAGCCTGCCCGTGGGTCGCGAACGCGGCGGGTTAGGCGCTCTACGGTTTCAACGTTCTGTGCAAAGACCTCGAGGCCAGAATCTACCACCTTCTCAACGTTTGCCATGACGGCATCAAAATCTGGCGTTAGCGCCTCTACAGCCACCTCAGGTGTGCGTTGTTTGATGGCTGATACGCAGGCCGCATAATGGGCGGCACCGCCATCGTCCAGATCGTCACGGTCTACGGAGGTTAATACAATATAGCGTAGCCCCATGAGCTCTACTGATTTAGCCGTGTTCTCGGGCTCATCTTTATCTAGCCAGCCTTTTGGGTTGCCTGTATCCACAGCACAGAAGCGGCAGGCGCGCGTGCAGACTGACCCCATTACCATGATGGTCGCGGTGCCGGCAGTCCAGCACTCACCTATGTTGGGGCAATGAGATTCCTGGCATACAGTGCTTACCCGGTTCTCGGTGACGTTCTTGCGCACAGCTTCGAAGCGTTCACCGCCGGGCATTTTCGCCCTTAACCAGCTGGGTTTACGCTCAGTGGATACAGGCGCCTGATTTGCAGAGTGCTTCACGCCATCCTTGATGGCCGAAAAGCCATGCTCGCTGCGGAATTTGGTGCCACTGGTGACGTGGGGCTTAGCGCTATCGCTCATTGCAACCGGACTCTCGTTAAAACCTGGGTAGTGTTAAAGGGTAATCGGCTGATGGGATAGTTACAAGGCAGGCAATAGTATTCACGGGGTATTTAATGGGATACCGGGCACGACTTTCGTCGTACCCGGTTGCGGATAATCAAGCTTGGGCTTTTTCCAGGGCTTGAGTTATGTCGGCCAATATATCGTCTATGTGCTCAATGCCGATAGACAAACGAACCAGGTCTTCACTTACGCCCGCATTTGCGAGCTCTTCGTCGTTTAGCTGGCGGTGAGTGGTAGTGGCCGGGTGGCACGCCAGGGATTTAGCATCACCAATGTTCACCAAACGGTAGATCATCTCCAGAGCATCAATAAACTTGGCACCTGCTTCGCGCCCACCTTTAATGCCGAAGCTCAAGATGCCAGAGGCCTTACCGTCACAGATTTTATCGCAGGTGGCTTTGTATGGGCTGTTAGCGAGCGCTGCGTAGTTTACCCACTCTACGGCTGGGTGCTCTTCCAGGAACTGAGCAACTTTTTCAGAGTTCTCGCAGTGGCGTTCCATGCGCAGCCCCAGCGTTTCCAGGCCTTGCATAATCAGGAACGAGTTAAACGGCGAGAGTGCTGCGCCGGTATTACGCAGGGGCACCACGCGGCAGCGACCGATAAAAGCAGCTTCGCCCAAGGCCTCTGTGTAAATCACGCCATGATAAGACGGGTCTGGCTCACACATCATGGGGAATTTTTCAGCGTTGGCTTTCCAGTCAAACTTGCCGGAATCTACCACGGCGCCGGCCAGAGTAGTGCCGTGGCCGCCAATGTATTTGGTTAGAGCATGCACCACAATATCAGCGCCGTGTTCGAACGGGCGGCACAGATAAGGTGTGGCCACGGTGTTATCAACAATGAGCGGAATGCCGTGCTTATGTGCAATCTCTGCCCAACGTGCGATATCGACAACGTTGCCGGCGGGGTTGCCAATGGATTCGCAGAACAGCGCGCGGGTCTGGTCGTCGATGGCGTTTTCGATGGCGTCATAGTCATCGTGGCGAGTCATGCGGCACTCGATACCCTGGTGGGGCAGGGTATGTGCGAACAGGTTGTAGGTGCCACCATACACCTGGCTGGTGCTAACAATGTTATTGCCAACCCGGCAGATGGTTTGCAGGGCATAGGTGATGGCAGACATGCCAGAGGCAACAGCCAGCGCGCCTACGCCACCTTCAAGTGCGGCCATACGTTCTTCGAGCACCGAGTTGGTCGGATTGGTGATTCGAGTGTAAATGTTGCCCGCAACTTTCAGGTCGAACAGATCTGCACCGTGTTGTGTGTCGTCAAATGTGTAAGACGTGGTTTGGTAAATGGGGGTGGTGGCCGCCTTGGTCGTTGGATCGCCTTTGAAGCCGGCGTGAAGGGCGAGCGTGTCGAATTTCATGGATATGTCCTTGCTAATGGGTGTCTGTGTTATTAGTTTCGGGGGCCCAGTATGCCATATAGATTGAATAAGGCTTATAACGGTATGCAATCGTGACATGCCAGAACATAATATGCTTCCCTTACAAGGTCTTCCGTTAGGGTCACGGGCAATAAATTATCGAGAGTTGTTAAAGGTGTGATGGATGAATAACTGGGTTTTGTTGGGGATAGCCATAGTAGCGGAAGTTGTGGCCACCTCTGCGCTGAAAGCAAGTGAAGGTTTTACCCGGCTGACGCCATCGGTGATTGTCATCCTCGGTTACTGCGCCGCGTTTTATCTGTTATCGCTGGCGTTACGTACGATTCCGGTTGGTATCGCCTACGCGATTTGGGCAGGGTCGGGCATCGTTTTGATGGCGGCGGTTGGCTGGCTGGCGTTCGGGCAGAAGCTAGACGCTTGGGGTATGGTAGGTATGTTGCTGATTGTGTCTGGCGTGTTTGTGTTGAATGTCCTGTCCCGGGCAGGCGCCCACTGATTGATTGAAGCCTCTTATTTGAGTCGGCCTCTTAATCGGCTGAGGTCTCAGTATCTGTATCCGGGAAAACTGTGTCGTAGCACCAGGTGAATACAAAGGCGTACACCAAATAAAACATTGCAAACGACACATCCACTAACAGTGCATCCAGCAAGCTGATGCCCATCCACCATGCGATGATTGGCAGAAAAGCGATCAGAAGCCCTAGCTCAAAGCTGAACGCGTGCAGAAAACGCAATTTCAGGGATTTACGGGTTGAGCCGGTTAGTCGTTTCAGCGCGTGATCAAAGCCGAGGTTAAAGAGGTAGTTCCACGTGGTGGCGAGAGTCGCGCCAATAAGGCCAAGTACGCCCGTTTTCTCGAGGGAGTAGCCGAAGGCAAAAGCCGCAAGGGGAACGGAAATCAGCAGGCCTATAGCTTCAAAGGAAACTGCTTGCCGGATTCTGTCACCGGTGGTTCTCATGATGCGTCTCCGCAGGGCAGGGTTTTGTGTATTTTCAGTGCCCGAAAAGTAAAAAAGGCCGCGATGTGAATCGCGACCTTTTTCGAATACTGGTAGCAAGGGCGAGATTCGAACTCGCGACCCCGGCATTATGAGTGCCGTGCTCTAACCAACTGAGCTACCTTGCCATGGCTTCACCAAAGGAAGCGGCGCGTATAGTATGAATGCACGGCTGCTGTGTCAAGAGGCGGATGGCTGGTCAGTTGCGGCGATGGCCATTGATTATCCGAAAAGTTATTAATAAGTTGTTATTAAACAATAACCTGTAGTTCTGTGTGGGGCCAAAAAAAGGACCTGTAAATTATTCGATACGCGAAGAGCAGGGTGCTTTTGCTCTGCCGGGAGAGCTTTCACGAGTTTAGCAATTGCACTGCATGTGTCGTCTGCAGGTATCTGGGTTGGGGGTATGTTTTTCGCGTATATGGCGATGCGCCCGGCGGTGGTTGAGGTGGTTGTGATTGGTGCTGGCGGGGGCTGATTTCAGGCATACGGCTGCGCCGTTTTCAGGCGCAGCCTCTTTCGTCATTTCACTTATACGTTAAACCGGAAGTGAATAACATCGCCATCCTGAACAATGTATTCCTTGCCTTCCAGGCGCCATTTACCGGCTTCTTTGGCTCCGGCTTCACCGTTGTATTGCACGAAATCATCATAGGAGATGACTTCAGCACGAATAAAGCCACGCTCAAAGTCTGTATGAATCACTGCAGCGCCCTGGGGAGCAGTGGCGCCAATTTTAACGGTCCAGGCCCTTACTT
>JAKDUK010000087.1 GCA_030457765.1 Marinobacter sp.
CGAGCCATGTGCTGATTCACATCGCGGTATGCATCGTTAAAGCGGCGCAGCAAATGCGCCGACTCCATAAAATGCTCATTCACCTGAGCCTGATAACGCAAATACTCATTGCGCACCTCCTCAGACTGTTGCTCCGCACGGCGCTGTCGCAAAGAAGATCCTTGCCCCGAACGGCCAAAAAAGGTGCCGATGACAATGCCAACAATCAGTGCGGCAACCGCTGCCAAAATCAGGTTTGTCATATGTAGTGTCGTCCTGTTGCTTAAAAAATGAGCCAAGCCTTGTGCATTAGTATAACGCCCCGAGCCTTCGCAGCCCATGCCTGAATAGTGCGCCAATCGTCTTATTGCCCAGCTTACCTTTGCGCATGGCGAAAAAACCGCAAGTACGCGATAATATGCCGCCCAAAATCAACGACCAGACCCCGGGATTTCCTGATGACAGCTTCTACGCCTTCTGTAACCACCGCGACCCAGACACCCTGGCAGCGCTACCAGGAAGATCTCGAGCGCCCGGACTTTCATAAAGACCCTGCCCAAGTGGATGCAGTGCAGCGCCTTCAGACACTCTACGATAAACTGGTGGACGCGGAAAGCGAGCGCGGCAAAGCAATGACCAAATTGCGGCGCAAGTTAAAAAAAGGCAGGCAAGAACCGGTTCAAGGCCTGTATTTTTGGGGCGGTGTTGGCCGTGGCAAAACCTACCTGATGGACACCTTTTTTGAATCTTTGCCCTTTAAACGCAAAATGCGTGTGCATTTTCACCGGTTCATGCAGCGAGTTCACCAGGAGCTGAGGAATTTCAAAGGCGAAAAAAACCCGCTGGATTTAGTTGCCAAAAAATTTGCCAAAGAAACCCGGGTGATTTGCTTTGACGAATTTTTCGTTTCCGATATCGGCGACGCCATGATCCTTGCCACGTTGATGGACGGGTTGTTCAAAAGAGGTGTTACCCTGGTTTGCACGTCCAACATTATTCCTGATGGTCTCTATAAGGATGGACTACAAAGAGCCCGCTTTCTTCCCGCCATTGCACTTGTAAAAAAATACACCGACGTAGTGAATGTCGATGGTGGTATCGATCACCGTTTGCGCACCCTCGAACAGGCCAGGCTTTATCACTTCCCACTGGGAGAAAAGGCGAACGCCAGCCTACGCAGTAACTTCGATGCGCTGGCAGTAGAAGCCGGTAAGCACAGTAAATCCATGGAAATCAACGGCCGCAAGATTCCCGCTCAGGCCCACGCCGGCGGGCTGGTCTGGTTTGACTTCAAAGATGTATGCGACGGCCCTCGCAGCCAGAACGATTACATTGAAATAGCTCGCCAATTCCACACCATTATCGTTAGTAATGTACCTGTGCTGGGCGGCGAAAAAGACGACCAATCCCGCCGCTTCGTGAACATGATTGATGAATTTTACGACCGCAATGTGAAGGTTATTATCTCAGCAGCCGCGCCTATTACCGAACTATACTCCGGCGGGCGCCTGAGTTTTGAGTTTGAACGCACCGAATCACGCCTTTTGGAAATGCAATCGCAAGAATATCTGGAAGCCCCCCATAAACCCTGATAAGCCCGAAAAACCAACAAAAGCACAGTGGTTGCATCCACAATAGTTGTCTATAGTTAGGCAGTGCGGGTAAACCCGGCAACGATCGGGGTTGTTAATAGGCTGTGAGCGGGGGAGTGAGAGCAAAATCATACTTTTGACTGATCAAAGCTCTAGACAGCGTTAGCTATAGTGCCTACATCACGAGCACTGTGCATGAAGCCTCCAACATATCGTGAATACCTATAATCAGAGCAGCGACTCAGAACAACAATGGAGTAGCCTTCCAATGACAAGAAAAACACACCAATGGCAGCGTTGGGTAAAAGTACCGCTTGCTGTTGCAGTGGCGGCCGGAATATCTGGCCAAGCAACCGCTTATTCGTTTTACGTCGGGGATTTAGAAGCCCAATTTAACACCACCTTGTCTGCCGGGGCTGGTTGGCGCACACAAAATCAGGATAAGGATTTGATCGCCCAGGGAAACCTTGGGCCTCAGTACGCCAACACAACGACAGGCTCCTCAACGAATAACTACGACGACGGCAACCTGAACTTCGATAAGGGCGATACCTACTCCAAAATTGTTAAAGGCAACAGTGAGCTGTTCCTGAACTATGACCTGAACGGACAGTACCTCACCCGGGTGGGCGCTCTTGTGCGCGGTCGCTACTGGTACGATTTTGAACTGAAAGACGAGAATCGTGCAGTAGACGATGTGGGTCAGCGTCGTTCGCTGAACAGTGAGGCAAAAGGCAACGCGTCAGGCGGCGAGATTCTTGACGCCTACGTGTTTTCCGACTGGTATTTAGGGGACGTTCCCCTGAGTGTTCGCTACGGCAAGCAAGTACTGAGCTGGGGCGAAAGCACCTTTATTCAGGGTGGTATTAACACCATCAACCCAATTGACGTGCCTGCGTTCCGTGCGCCTGGTGCAGAGTTGAAAGACGCGCTTCTGCCCGTCGAAATGCTCTATTTGTCGGCTGGTGTAACCGAGAACATCACCCTGGAAGCCTTTGCGCAAACAGACTGGGCGCCGGTTCGCCCGGACGACTGCGGTACCTTCTTCTCCACTAACGATTTCACTTCTGATGGCTGCGGTCCCATACTTGCCGCAGGCCAGTTGTCGGATTCCCAGGCTCAGGCCCAGGGCTTCGTCATTCCACGCATGGGTGACCAGGAAGCTGATGAGAAAGATCAGTTCGGTATAGCCATGCGTTGGTATGTGCCAGCTCTGAATGATTCCGAGTTTGGTTTCTACTACATAAAGTACAACAGCCGCCTGCCCTATGTGAGTGGTACCGTGAAAGAGGCTGGCAGCCAGTTCCCCTCGTACTTCATTGAGTATCCGGAAAACATCAATCTCTATGGTATCAGTGTAAACACCAACACACCGGGTGGCTGGTCTCTGGGTGCGGAATATTCCTACAGGGATAACGTACCTTTGCAGTGGAACGCCTTCGAACTGATCTATGCCGGAACCAGGCAGGTTAACCCGGTAAACGGCAAGCCAATAAGTAAGCTTGAAAAGCAGCGCCTTGAAGAGCTCGGCAACCTTAGTGGCGGCCAAACGGCCTCTGGTAACGACCGCTTCGGTGTATCGCAAGCGCAGTTTACGCTGATCAAATTCTTTGATCAGATCATGGGCGCCAGTCGGGTCTCTCTGGTTACTGAGTTTGGTGCCACTTATGTCCACGATCTTCCCAGTTTTGATGACGCCCGTTACGGCCGTTCAGGTACCTATGGCCTGGGCACTGTGCCAACAGACGATGGAAGCGGGAACATTGTTGATGCCTGTACGTTCGTAAACATCAATAACAGCAACTGCACCAACGACGGCTTTACCACAGATTTCTCCTGGGGCTATCGCTCCCGTTTGGTCTGGAGCTACCCTAACGCCATTGCGGGCATAAACCTGTCTCCGCAGTTGGCCTGGAGCCACGATGTTAAGGGCTACAGCCCGGAGCCTGGCGGCAACTTTAACGAAGGTAGTAAATCTATTGGCATCTCCCTTCAAGGGGTTTACCAGAACAAGATTACCGGCAATATTGGCTACACAAACTTCTTCGGTGGCAAGTACAATGAATTGGCTGACCGCGATTTTGTAAATGCCAGCGTTTCTTACTCATTCTGAACCGCCAAGAATTCGTTTAACGAGGTAATTTAAATGAAACTAAACAAGAAACTACTGGCCACAGGTGTGTTGGCGGCGAGTGTCTTTGCAGGCCAGGCCTGGGGAGCAGTTTCTGCCGGAGAAGCCGCCAAACTAGGTGATTCCCTAACACCTATGGGCGCCGAACAAGCTGGTAATGGCGGTGCCATTCCTGCATGGACGGGCGGCCTTACCACGCCACCGGCAAACTATAAGGGCGACGGTATTTATGTAAATCCGTTCCCGGACGAAACACCGAAATTTACCATCGATCAAAGCAACGTCTCCAAGTACAAAGACAAACTGTCCCCCGGGCAGGTTGCGATGATCAAGCAGTACCCGGATTATAAAATGCCGGTATACGAGACTCACCGTACGGCGGCTTATCCCCAGGGAATCATGGATGAAACGGTCGAAAACGCGACCAAAACGGAATTAATCAAAGATGGAAACGGGCTTGATAACTACCAGGATGCAACCCCGTTCCCGATCCCGCAGAATGGTCTGGAAGTGGTGTGGAATCACATCACGCGTTACCGTGGCGGCTCCGTGCAGCGTAACATAGGGCAGGCAACGCCGACGGCAAGCGGCGCCTACTCCATCGTAAAGTTTCAGGATGAGCTCACGTATCGGAATTACCTTACCGATTACGAGCCTGGCAAAGATCCTAACGTATTGTTCTATTTCAAGCAGGCTATTACCGCGCCGGCCCGGTTAGCAGGTAACGTGCTGCTGGTTCACGAGACCATCGACCAAGTGAAAGAGCCTCGCCGTGCCTGGGTCTATAACGCTGGGCAGCGCCGTGTTCGCCGTGCACCTCAGGTGGCCTACGACGGGCCAGGTACAGCCTCTGATGGTATGCGCACCTCTGATAACCTGGACATGTTCAATGGCGCGCCAGACCGCTACAACTGGGAACTGTTGGGCAAGAAAGAAATGTACATTCCGTATAATTCCTACAAGCTGGTTGACCGGGATCTGAGCTACGACGAGATCATCAAACCAGGCCACATAAACCAGGATTTGACTCGCTATGAGCTTCACCGGGTGTGGCACGTGCGCGCAACCTTGAAAGAAGGCGAACGCCACATTTATGCTCAGCGTGATTTTTACTTTGATGAAGACAGCTGGCAGGCCGCGGTTGTAGATCATTACGATGGCCGTGGAGAGCTGTGGCGTGTTGCGGAAGCGCAGGCTATGCAGTTCTATGACAAAGCACTTCCTTGGTATGCTGTCGAAACTCTTTATGACCTTCTGTCTGGTCGGTACCTGGTTCTGGGGCTGACAAACGAGGAAACCAATCCTTATCAGTTTGGGGTCGATCGCCAGTCCAGAGATTACACGCCAGCGGCTCTGCGCCGTGCAGGCACCCGCTAACGGGGCGAGTGAATCTTGCAAAAACGGCGAGCTTCGGCTCGCCGTTTTTGTTTCCATGCTAAAAAACCGTCACGGAATAAATACCTTTCACGTCAAAACTTTGCAGCCGGCCCCTTAATTGGTTTAACCTTCTTGTAATACTAAAGGCGTATCCGATACAGGGCGGCGTGTGAAATCATTCCATGGTGGCTATGCAGCCAACGACGAGTTTCAGTCTGCGAACAATGGGCTCCAACGGGGCGAGCTTGTAAAGGATCTGCTCAAGCAGAGGCTGCAAGCCCCGGCTGTGCCGGCGCGTGCGTTGGCGCGTCCTCATCTGGATGCGTTGGTCGCCGATGCATTGATGCCCCGCGGTGTGCTTTTTGTTGAAGCGCCCTGCGGCTATGGAAAGTCCCATGCCATTGCTATGGGCACCCAGGCAACGGATATCGGCGAGGACAATGTTCGTTGGTTGCCGCTTAATAGCCAGGATAACGCACCAAACCGTTTTCTCAGCCTGCTTTCTGTGGCTCTGGAGCTCCCCGAATCCTGCGAAAGCAGCTTGCAGGGCGGTGTCACGTTTGTTGATGCGCTCGCAATCATGCTGCTGGCGCTTAAACAGACAGCCTCAGAGCAGCGAACTATTCTGGTTCTTGATGGCCTTCACCACATCACCAACCCGGCGGTTATTGCCTTGCTTCAACAGTTGGTGGCGGATATACCCTCTCACTTTTCGGTTGCTATGCTTTCAAGGCAGGCTTTGCCTTATGAAACCCACACCCTGGAGCTGGAAAACAGATTTACCCGCATAGGGGCCGAAAAGCTTGAATTTAGCCGAAGCGAAACCTTTGAGTTTTTTCGCGACCTGTTGAGTGATCAGCAGCTAACCAGTGTGGCTATTGATCACCTATACGACCTCACCGAAGGCTGGCCCACGCCGCTTGCACTATACCGTCGGGATATTCTGCAAAGCTCTGAAAGACGCGCGGTTTCTGAAACCCCGGGTGTAGAGCGCTTTCTCAAGGAATCTGTATTAGGGGGCTTAACGCCCGGCCAGGCGCGCTCAATGAGGGCTATTGCAGAGCTGGGGTTGTGTTCCGACGAATTGCTTTTAGCACTCGAATCATTGGTACCAGATGGCGTGTTACTGCCATCTGAGGCATGCGAGCGAGGGCTTCCGGTAAAAGCCATGCCAGGCTGGGGGCGCTGGTATCGGCTAAACCCGTTATTGATGGAATGGCTTAAAGCACCCGTAATGCCCGGGTATACCGACCGAATGCTTGCTGCTAGCCGGTGGTTTGGCAGCCGTAATCAGTTTCCCGAAGCCCTGAAGTATTCATTGCTGGCCGGCGACACTGAAGAGGTTATACGCATCGCCTCTGAAGGGTCCGAAGCATTGCTGCTTGGCCAGGACACAGCCTCACTGCTGCGGTTGCGTAAAAGCCTTCCGGCACAGTTGCTTGAACGTAGCCCAAGGCTGCGAATTGTTTATAGCTGGGTGCATGCCATTGGTGGGCAATTCCGACAGGCACAAGCATTGATTGATGGTCTGAATGCTGAGCACCCTCAAGAGTATTCTGCGCGGATTTTCGCTCTCAAAGCATTTATTCTGCGCGGAGAAGGACAAGTAGCGCCAGCGCTGGAGATGGCAGACCGTGCACTGGCTGGCGGAGAGTTTTCGCCCCAGGGCCAGCTTGTTACCCAGATGGTTCGAGCCAGCGCCCTGTGCGCTTCCGGGCGCTTCCAGGAAGCCCGCGAAGCTAACCGAGCCGCGTCTCGGCTGGCAAGGGAGGCAGGCGACTCAGGCTCAGAGGCGTTGGCCGTGTACGCCCATGCCCGAATTGAGCTGGGTAAGGGCGCACTCAGGCACGCAGAGCAGCTACTTAGAACCGGCCTGGACACAGCCGTACAGGAGCTAGCCCGCCCCGCTCGCATAGGTGAGACGCGGCTTCAGCTTAACCTGGTGCTTGTACTTTGGCACCAGGGGCGTAACGCCGAAGCAGATCGGTTGCTGGTAAGCTGTGGCCGCCATGCAGAACAAGCCCGTGATCTCGGGCTACTCCTGGCCATGGCCATAAGAGTACTCATGTGCCGCTCGGAAGGCCGCCTGGAAGACGCCTTTGTGTGGATTGGAAGAGCAGAGCGCACCATGCACACCTGGCAGGTAGACGAGTCTCTCTATGTGCCAGTGCTGGAAGCTCTGAAAGCAAGCTGCTGGCTGGCCCAGAACCAGTTAGACAGCGTTGCCCAGGCATTGGCAAGACTGCAGCCGTATCGGGATGCCGGTTGCGTACCAGAACTGTTCCCCATGATGCCGGGGCTGCTGGACTGCCTTCAGGTACGCCTGGACCTGGCGCGCGGTGAAACCTTAAGGGCCCGCGAAACCCTCGCAAATACCCGCAAACGATACAACGAAGCCATTCCCTGGGGCGTGGATCTTCATATGCGGTTGCTGGATGCCATACTGGTTAGCGAAGACAAGGGCGTGGCTGCGGCGCAGAAAAAGCTCGTGGCGGTGGTAACAGAAGCAGAGAAAGAACATTTTATTAGCCCGTTTTCCGAACTCAAGCTGGAGCTGGCCGAGTTAATGGAAAGAGCCTTCGGCCAGCTGCCCGACACCCCCTTCAAGGCGGCGTTGGGGCAACTGTTTGCTATTACCGGGGAGGTGTTGTCAGCCTCACTGGTCGAGCCAATCAGTGAACGCGAGCAGGGCGTTTTGGAGTTGATTGCCAAAGGGTTGTCGAATCAGGCAATTGCAGATCAGCTGCATATCTCGCTGCATACGGTTAAAACCCATGCCCGGCGTATCAACGCAAAGTTGGATGTGCGCTCCCGCACCCAGGCGATTGTGCGCGCCCGGGAGCTGAGGCTGCTTTAATTCTGTTTAAGAACGCGGATGGGCTTCTTGCTTGAGTGCGTCTATGCGCGCGTCTTTTTCAGCCCATATTTCCCCCACCCAGCGCTGAAAGGCCACTCGGGTTTTGCGGTTGGTTTCGTAATCCATTCCCAGAAATTGTGGCGGAATCTCCCGCACCTTGATATCAATCACAATTTTGTGAACACGCCCGCACAGATAATCCCAAATACCCACCTTGCTCTGCCCAGGGTAAACAATCGTGACATCCAGCATGGTATGCAGCATTTCGCCCATAGAGCCCAGAACAAATGCCGTGCCACCCGCACGGGGCTTAAGCAGGTGTTTATAAGGGGAGTTTTGGCGCTTGTGTTTTGCCGGGGTAAAGCGGGTGCCCTCCATAAAGTTAAAAATGGTGACCGGTGTGTAGCGAAACTTCTCACACGCGGCCTGGGTTGCCGCTACATCCTTACCCTTCAGTTCGGGTTTCTTGGCAATTTGTTCCTTGGTGTGGCGATGCATAAACGGAAAGTCTAACGCCCACCAGGCAATGCCCAGCAATGGCACCCAAATAAGCTGTTTTTTCAGAAAAAACTTAAGCAGCGGAATTTGGCTATTCAGTACGTACTGTATGGCGGGTATATCGGCCCAGCTCTGGTGATTGCAGGTTACAAAATACCAGTGTTCGCGGCTGAGGCTCTCTGCACCTCGCACGTCCCAATCAATTTTGTGCAGAACATCCATCACCAGATTGTTTACTCCAATCCACACCCGGGCAATGGTGTTTAACACCACCGTACAGCCCTTGCGAATGGGGGGGAACGGAAGCACCAGTTTAAGCAGTGCAAACAGCATCAGAAACGGGAAGAGTACAAGCGTATTACACAGTGAAAGCAGGGCCGCTAGAGTCCCCTTTAGCGGCGCAGGCAAAAAATGAAGCATGCGGGAAAGTCTCTGTTTGTCTGTATGTTAGTTGAAAAAAATTAGCCCTCGGCGGCAGAGCCAGTGCTCTGGCCGGGAAGCAAAGCCTGTTCAGCGCTTGCCGATATCAGACTTTTTAGATGCGACGGGCTGAGATCGCTCAGAATGCTCCTGAATTCAGTGTCGTAGTAGGGCAGGTTGTTATAACGAATCATCGATCGAATTTCATCTACATATTCTTCACCACGCTCGGAATAACTGATCAGACCGCGGGCAAGGGAAAGCCCAGACAGTTGTTCATTAGCGTTTCTGTCATCTTGGCGGGTGTCGCGCAAAACCTGGTAGCTGTTGTGGCGGTTCAGGTTCTGAATATAGGCCCTGACAGAGTGGTAGGGGGTAGGGAAGGCGGCCACCTCATGGCTGGCACCTTCAACGCGGCTAAGTGGCACCAAACCACAGCCTTTGCTGAAACACCATTGGCCAAACAAGTTGTTACCGCGACGGGCAAAGCGCGAGGTTCCCCAGGCAGACTCGTTAGCCGCCTGGGCCATAATCAGTGAGGGCGGGATAACATCCAGCCGCTTTTTCAGGAGCGCGAACTGCTCAGGGCTGCCCGGTTCTTCATCCACCCTTAAACGCTTGGATTGAGCGGCCAGCCAGGTGTGCTCCTGTTTTGAGAGGGTGTCCTTTTGGGTGAGGCTGTCAAGATAGTCCCGCTCAATCAGAATGCGGGAGTTGGCAAGCACAATTCGGGGGTATAAAAATGAGAAGAAAGCTGCTTTCTTTTCTGTTGTATCCTGATACCCCGAGAAGTCCGGTAGCTTCTCCCGGGCCCAGGCAGGCAAGCCCGGCAGTGAACTGAGGGCAGGCTCTGAGCCAGAGTTGTTGTCACTGGCCAAGCGTTCTGAAGGCTCGTAAAGCCCGCCGCCAATGGCGAACGCGACCATGGGAACAACCAGCAAAAGTGAGCGTGCTGCAGCAAACATAAAACCTCTCATCAAACCTTTCATTAAAAACGGTATATGCGCCCTGATAAGTCTAGCCATTCGGGCGATGTGTTAACGATTATAACAGGTTGTACGAGAAGGATTAGCCAAGAGGTCACGGCAGTTGGGT
>JAKDUK010000088.1 GCA_030457765.1 Marinobacter sp.
AACCCCATCCCGTTCAGCATCAGCATGATGGACTAATTACTTTTCAACTAACTAGGGAGGAATGCCATGAACAGCGTCGCAGTCTCTTCAAACCAGGCCCTTTGGGCTGACGATTCACAGGTTCTCGCTGATGTCAGCATGGTCGGGCGCGAACAGCTCGCCCCGGCAGCCTACCGAATCGACCATGAGGGTTACTACCCGCTGGATATCATGGCAAACCTCGGCCAAGCCGGCGCGTTCGCCGGTCATCTTGACCAATATGGCGCTCGCTATGGCCTGGCGGTGGCCTCCATGCAGGAAATCAGCCGGCACTGCGGGTCCACCGGTTTCATGACCTGGTGCCATGATGTTTGCGGGCTCTACATGGAGCAATCGGGTAACCCGGCACTGCTTGCCCGACTACCCGATCATACCGCCGGGCGTACCTTCGGTGGAACGGGTCTATCAAACCCGATGAAAGCATTCACTGGCATCGAAAAGATGGCATTGAAAGCCAGGAAGGTTCCTGGCGGTTATAGCGTCAGTGGTACTTTGCCCTGGGTCAGCCATATTGCCCCGGGGCAATACTGTGGTGTGATCGCCTCCGTCGACCGGGATGACGGAACCCGCTCCCATGAGATTATGTTCCTGCTGGATCTGGACGAGCGCGTGACACTGAGAAAATGCCCCGAGTTTTCCGGAATGGAAGGTACCAGCACCTGGGCCATACCGCTGGTCGATTATTTTGTCAGCCAAGATCAGATAATTGCCGATCCTGCCCGGCCCTTTATTCAGCGCGTTCGCGCCGCATTTATTTTGTTGCAGGCTGGGATGGCCACCGGTGTTATTCAGGGTTCTATTGACTCCGCCCGCGAGGTCGAACCCTCACTTGGCCATGTGAATCAGTATCTGCATGACCGACCCGATGAGCTGCAGGCCGAGCTCGATGAAATGACAGAAGTGACATCGAGGCTATGCCAGACCCCGTTCGATGGCTCCAAAGAATTCCTCCTTGATGTGCTTGATTTGCGAGCATGGGGCTCGGAACTTGCACTCAAGGCATCTCAATCCGCACTTCTGCACCAGGGTGCGCGGGGTTACCTGATGAACTCATCGCCGCAACGCCGAATACGCGAGGCACATTTCGTCGCCATCGTCACACCTGCCCTCAAGCACCTGAGATGGGAAATGGCAAAACAAATGCGTGAAGAGGTACCGGCATGAACCAGCAACCCCTCGACAAAACCATGCCCTGGAGGCAGTACATTTGCCTCGCATGTGGACTGATATACGACGAAGAACTGGGGGATCCGGATAGCGGACTCGCACCAGGCACCCGTTTTGAGGATATTCCTGACGATTGGGAGTGCCCTTTGTGTGGCGTCACCAAAACAGATTTCGAGCTGTTTGAACGACAGGAAATCACCGTCTCCGAGCAGCCCATACAGTTCAACCGCGAACCCGGGGTTGTTGTTGTAGGCGCTGGCATTGCAGGATGGTCCACGGTGGAAGCACTACGCACGTTGAATCCGGATGTTCCCATTACACTGGTCAGCGCTTGCGTGGGTGACCTGTATCACAAGCCTGAGCTATCTGTCGCAATTAGCCGTGGTGCCGATAAATCAGCGCTCATCCGCGAGACCGGACCCGATGCAGCCCGCCGCCTCGGTGTGCAGCTGATGCCAGGCACTTTCGCGGTGGGTTTAAGCCCGGCACTTCGACAGCTACGCACTACTCGGGGGACTCTGAACTACACCTACCTGGTTTTGGCTCAAGGTGCCAAGCCGGTCCTTCCGCCCCAGCTCCCCCCCTCTTTGTGTTGGCGCGTCAACGAGCTGGAGGGCTGGTCTGGCCTGCAGCAGGCGCTTGCCGGAGGTAAACAGTCGGTGGCCATTGTCGGAGCCGGTATGATCGGGTGCGAGCTGGCTGAAGATTTTGCTCACGCAGGTCACAAGGTCACGCTTCTTGATCGCAACACCTCGCCGCTCGCCGGACTGTTGCCTGAAGAGGCCTCATCTCGACTGGTCAACAGCCTGACCAACCTCGGCGTCACTTACTACGGTGGTGTTGATGTTGCCGGTATTACAGAGCTTGAAAGCGGCAAACGAGTTGTCGAGCTCGAAGCCAATCCCTCTATTGAAGTCGATCACGTTGTCGCAGCCACGGGGTTAGTCACTGATAACAGGCTGGCTCTCCAGGCACATCTGCGTTTTGAATCCGGGCTCGCCGTGGACCCCCAAACGCTGTGCACCAGTGACCCGAATATATATGCACTTGGCGATTGCATCAGCATTGACGGAACACCCTGTCGCTTTATTGAGCCCGTAAAGCATCAGGCTCAAGCAATCGCTCACGCCATATTCGGCATGGACACAGTGACGTACACACATACGCCTCCGGTAATACGGCTCAAAACCCGCTCTATGCCCGTGGTTTTGCATGGTCGGCCTTTGGCCGAAGGGACCTGGAAGACCATTTCGCAAGATGCCAACGAACTCATTATGGAGCAATACCTGGGTGGTCAGATGGTCTCACAACTGAAAATAGGCACCTCGACACAAAGCCAGGCTGCCTGAGCATCAGGGCGATGCTGAACCCGATACATCCGATTAACCATACAAACTGAAGGAAGCCATTATGATTAATAGCCGCGATGAAGTAACCCAGATGATTATGTCCTCCAAAGTGCTCAAGGGCATCAAGTGGAGCACCGTTGCAGATACCGTTGGTCTATCCAAAGAATGGACCACCTCTGCGTGTCTTGGCCAGATGGCGATGAACAAGGAGCAGGCTGAAAAAGTCGGCGAACTGTTCGAACTCAGTGACGAAGCAGTTGCCTGGCTTCAGGTGACCCCCTACAAAGGCTCGCTTCCCACCGCTATTCCTGCCGACCCGCTGATCTATCGCTGGTACGAAATTGTCAGCGTATACGGCGGCACGATCAAAGAGTTGATTCATGAAGAGTTCGGCGATGGCATTATGAGCGCCATCGATTTCTCGATGGATATTCAGCGCGAAGATGATCCCAAAGGTGATCGCGTAAATGTTGTTTTGTCTGGCAAGTTTCTCCCATACAAAGCCTATTGAAGAGAATCAACTCTTCGACTTCAGGGGTGACGGAGCTTCAGCAGTGAACAGTTCCGAGCGACTGGCAGCATACTTCATAATAGCCAGTCGCTCGCTGAGCTAGTCGTTGAAACCTGCTATCGCATTCCGGAGTACGGAAGCTGCTGTGGGTAGAGAATCTTAAGACCACTCATTACCAATACAACCACAGCCTAAACACCCCGGAGACATTTTTGGCGTAGCGTCAAAACCCACGGCAGTCTCATCCTGTAGGATCGGAATAAAGTTGGTAACAAAATGTCTTCCCAAGCTCAACTTTACAGTAATTCATCAACCATAAAGATAAATAAAGTTGGTAACTTTCGAAGGACCCAGAGAAAAACCCCTCGAAAATCATGGTAATAAAGTTGGTAACTTATTCTTGGCAAGCTCGCAGTAAACGATCTGAGCTTCTCCCAATAAGGCTCTAAAAGGGTACAAACTGTCGCAAAGCGGAACCGGCTAACCTTGGAGAATCAGCTGAAAAGCCAGTCGGCGTAACGCTATGTGGTTAAGCTCTTATTCATGAAGCCATGGCGCATAACTCAGGCCAACCAACACACCCTCAGGGCTCATAAACCTTGCGACTGTTTGCCCCCAGGGTTCAGTCCGGGTTTCATGAACGAATTCCTGACCCCTTTCCTTCATTTCTTTCACTGCCGCTTCCACTGCAGCCGCGTCCGCCAACTCAAATTCAATTGTAGCTGTCGGCTCAGGAACATGGTCAGGCCATTCCTCCTGCCCAAAACAAGACTGGGCCGCCATAGAGAGGGGCCATACCCCGAAATGATTCGCTCCGGGGAACGTATCCATGAAACGATAATCGTCCATCTTTTCTAGCGGCAAGCCTAGCGCACCCTCATACAAGGACGCACTTGCCGCAGAATCTTTAGTAATTGACGCAAACCCCGCAATACACTTAATTTCCATTCATTCCCCCGCCACTGATGGAGCTGGCTCATATCTGCGTTAGTATGATTTGACTCGTTAGCCGCGTATCACTGTGAGCCCATTAGCCCTTGCTCAAATGCTGCTTGATTTTCCTGGGCAATTTCATTTTTTTGTCGAGCCATCGCAACACAAATCGGGATCCATTTGGCGCATGTGGACCGGTGAGAATGTCCAGGGTTGTGACAGAGCCAGATATGCGCAGATTGAAATCTTTATTGGGGACTTCCGCAAGATCCACGTGCACAGGAGCGAACCATGGGTTGTACAAGTTGAATCCCTCGACAAGATCCTGATCAAACTTTCTGAGAGTTTCTTCTATCGGGGGCACGCCGATCCGCTGCCGCAAGCCAAAAACAAAGCTATCAAGCGCAAATAAATAGCCTGTGTTGAAGTTGACTCCAAACGAATTATAGCGGTTGTCGGGACTTCCCTGCATTTCAATGCCATTGATGAATTCAGCTACAGATAACCCTTCAATGGACTCAGAGACGTTTTGGTGAATCTTAATTGCTGGATGGAAACTCGTGTCAACGGTTAAGAGCTCAGCCTCTACTGAGCACGCTTCAGAGTATAAATCGGCAATCGGATGACCTCTGAAGCGATTAACCGAAGCACCCCTCATTAAAAGAAAAGCCTTGAGGTATTTTTCAAGCGCTTGACACGCAGCCCAAAAAAAAGCGCGATGCAGTCCTTTTTTTGCCAGTAACCGAGCAGTCACATAGTCTTCATCTGCAGGTTTAACAAAAGAATCGCTGATTACTTGTACAATGTATCGTTCGATATTGGCTTGCTCATAGTCAGGTAGTTTGTCGAAGTGCTCAAGCTCATCTCCACACTTGAAACTGTATATGTAGCTCAATCTTCTTTCGCTCATTCAGCTTCTAACCTCGACCAGGCGCAGAAAGTGTTCCGGCGAGCGCGACGCAGCAAAACGGAAACGAAGGCGACCAAGTGCCGTGCTTGGTTAACTGGCGTGCGGGCTGTTGGCACGTCGCTTCCGTTCCTGCTCAATCATTTGTCCTAAACGCTCCTCCTGGGAATCAAGTCCAAGGCGCGCATGGCGCTCATTAACCGAGGCGGGATCCTTGATGGGAAACGGTGTTGGCCACCCGTTTTCATCAACATCAAACTGGGTGCCGTAATATTGTGGCTCGCCGGCTAACGTCCGCACCCGATCCTGAAGAAACGCCAACTGCCAACCCTCGGCGTCGTCTTTCGCAACGGCTTCTTCCAGCAAGTGAACGCATTCCGCCATGAACCCGGCCTCGGACACCGAATGCTGAGCCACCAGCCAGGCGGCTTTGGAGGCTTCCTCCCCGACCAAGGAAATACCAGGCCAGCAGTGAGCCCTGATGATTTCCTTCAGGCGGGAGGCGTTGCGCTGGTGCAGTGCTTTCAGTCGGGGATGGTAGGAATCCGACGGTAACTCGCCGGAATCGAAGAGTCGCTGTAACAATCGCTGGTCTTCTATCAGCATCATGATCAGCTCATCCGCAAGACTCTGATTCATGGGCTCCCTCCCAGTTGATGCCACAAATAAGCGCCGCCCCGGCAGGGGCATCCGGTGGCAGGCCTTCATGCCGGAAACTCGATTGATTTGTTAAATGTCGTCTCGCCACTCTCTATGCTTACACGCCCTATCGTACTCAAGCCATGGCACGTCGTGCGACACCCAAATATGAGCCTCTGGTTTTAAACCGGGATCATGGTCCAGAGTAGCTACCCGAACAGTGACGTGGGGTTGCACAGGCCTTTCAGCCACCAAATGGGAACCACAGCGTTTGCAAAAATGGCGCAATTTTCCAGGGGATGATTCGAACGTAGAAATAGAACGCTTACCTCTGAGCCAACGGAAATTCTCGCGCTTTACTCCCGCAGTGGAGGAGAACGGTGCCGCATGGGCTTTACGACAAGTCTGACAATGGCAATGCACGATTGGCATATCCACTGAGTCGATTTCGTAACTTATCTCGCCACACAAACAGCTTCCCTTCAACCCCATGAGAGTTCTCACTCTGTAAATTTAAAACTTAGCTTTGGAAAGTGCCGAAGTGGCCCGTAGGGTCGTCCGACAACAGCCAATGGTTATGCCGATTTTGCCACCAACATCTCAGTAGCGCCCTTTTGAAAACGATAGCTAACAGGCTGCAACGAGACAGCGATTCCGTCAGCGGATAGTCCCGCCATGACCGAATCAAGGTGCTTTGAGGTTTTTCCGTCCAGCGAGACAACTGGAAAGACGCGAACCTCAGAGGCAACTCTGCATAACTCCCGCATTGATGCCAGATGGGCCGCCCGATCTAAATGATCACTGTAAAGGAAAAGAAAGTGAGAGCAGAGTGCCAGATCAAACTTGGAGTCAGAGAATGGCAGCATAGGCAATGACGCCGACACATACCGTCCTTGTTGGTAACCAGCATCAAAATCGGACAGGAACCGCGACATAGCTTTCATCCGAACCTCGCCAAGACGCTCAACGCTATTGAATGAGTCCCAAACATAACTGTCTGCGGCCTGTTGCATCTTGGCCATGATTTCTGGGTACACCTCGCCAATTCGGTGACGCACTTCATCAACCTTGAGTTGATATACCGGATCACATGAGATGACTTGGCATCCTACCTCTGTCGCCTCAGCATTGAAGCTGGCCGGGCCATCGCCGCAACCCAGAATTTTCTTGTTCAGGTCATCATTCGATAGCTCAAACATCGCCTGATATTCCTTTAGCGATCGCCCCCACGGAACCACATTAGCTAAATACAAAACAAGCTCTCCTTAGTCTGTTGAACGACACACAGTGGCGACGACGGAGCCGCGTAAAGGGCATCTGGCGGCCACCGGCCTGAGCCTTTTTATCGGTCATTACCATGCTGTAAAACTTAGAAAGCCTCTCCGCTGAGTAACCTCATTATACTGCAAACGGTTTTGTGGTTTGACGGCAGGTGAAGTGCGCAACCTCGAATAGTCGCTCCATGTGTAATAATGTCGTCAACGGAATGCTAATCAAATGGTCACGACCGTCACTCAGTTCGTTTAACATTAAAGCATTTCAAGATGGAGATTCTATGCCGATGATGCCAAGAATTTTATTGCCGTTTTTTCTAACCGGCCTTTCTGTACTTCCCGACTTCACGCTGGCCGAAAATGGCACTCCTGAGGCCTACATTGGCAGCAAGCATTTGGTTTTGGAAATCCGGCACTGCGAATGCGAAGCCGTCGAGCCGAATGGTCATCCGTCCGTATTGCTGTCAGATTTTTTGCAGGAGTCGAGTGTTGTGAAAACGGCTGTGTTTGCTGAAGATAACGGCTTCGTCGCGTCCGATTACATCACCATAGGATATGAATTCAGCCCAATCAAAGACTCAGCCAACACGTTCTCGTTCAACTATACGGGTACACATACGACAAGCAGCGGACAAAGCTCGGGAAGCGGGCAGTTATTGCTGGAAAAAGACAAGTGGGTCCATTTGTTTGGCTCGCACCACGAAAGCACATCAGGAGCACGCCACGCCAATGTTGCAGTAAGGCTGGTGGAATTCGAAGGTTCCTGAGGGCCGATTTTCACAATTCCAATCATAGGTGCACACGGTGTATGTGTTTCAAACGAAAAGACTAATCGTAACGCAGCTATCCCATCAAGATATTCCCGCACTCACTGAAATACTGAGTGACCCTGAGGTCATGAGGTATTCCGTTCGAGGGGTTTGTGATGAAGAAGCTACCCGCAAATTTATAGGCTGGTGCCAGGACTGTTACGCATCCCATGGTATGGGTCCATGGGCATTAACTGAGAAGAGGTCGGGAAAACTTGTTGGTTTCTGTGGTATTGGGCCCGAGCTAGTCGGAGAGGTTGAGGAGATCAACCTCGGTTATCGATTAGCGAGGCGATACTGGAATCAAGGGCTTGCAACCGAAGCGGTTCAGGGCGTGCTGCGGTATGCCTTCGATCAAAAACAGTGTGAGTCAGTAGTGGTCATTATAGAGCCAGACCATGCGGCCTCAGTTCGAGTAACTGAGAAGGCTGGATTCTCCTGCTACACCATGCAAGAGTTTCATAAGAAGAGGGTGCGGCTGTATCGAATGACAAATGAAGACTGGCGCCTTCGTCTCCACGATGAATTAGCCGTAGTCAGGAATCAATGACCCAATCCCGGTAGAGCTCAGGGGTAATTTCTTCAATCAACACTGGCTCTACAGAGACTCGCGAAACCCACTGATGAGCATCTATTTGCTCAAAGGGTTCAGATCGCAACGTATAGATATACCCCTTCTCATGCCAACTTACTTCAGTATCCCTCAGCATTATCCGGGGTGGACGTTGCGAGGTGTCGACCGAGAAAACTGCACGAGGGCTCAGGGGGTAATATGTGATTGCAAACGGAACAGCTAAATCCCGCTCTGAGACAGCATAAATACCGTACTCGTTGTCAGCCTCACCATGTCCAATACCCTGAGCTGGCTCTAGCCGAACGGTTTTTTTTCGACTGCCGTGATAGAGGTATTCAGGCTTGCCCAGGTTCGGCTCACTCCCTTTGTTTCGCACTTGTTCACACACCACCCCTTGCCCCTCCCGACAATCTAAGTTGGTTGCTTCTTAATCCCAAAGCAATGCTCCTCTGCGGGAAATTCGCCGGCTCTGACCTCTCTTTCATACAGCGCAAACACATCCTTGATTTGGGCGCTCAGATCGACGTACTTTTTGGCAAATTTCGGCGTGTAGTCAGAGAACAAGCCCAGGATATCCTCCGTTACCAGCACTTGGCCATCACACTCGGGAGACGCGCCAATACCAATGGCAGGAATGGCTAAAGATTGCGTAACACGCCGCGCGGCGGCTTCAAATACCCCTTCAATTAAGACTGAGAACGCGCCAACAGACTCAAAAGCCTGTGCTTCTTCAACCAACCGTTTGGCTGCAGCCTCATCTCTGCCCTGGGCCTTAAATCCGCCCATAGTGTTTGCATGCTGAGGACGCAAGCCAATATGTGGCATTACCGGTATACCACGACTGACCAGGAACTCCACCGTTTCAACAAGCTCTAACCCACCTTCAACCTTGATGCCCTGAGCACCAGTTTCCGTCAGTAAGCGCGCCGCGTTTCGGAAAGCCAGCTCCTTGCTTTCTTGATACGAGCCATAGGGCATATCGATAACGACGCAGGCTTTCTGGCTGCCACGCACCACTGCTGCACCATGGTTAATCATCATATCCAGAGTAACGGGCAACGTAGAATCGTATCCGTAAGCCACCATCCCTGTGGAATCCCCGACGATGATCAGATCAACAAAAGGATCCATGAGTTCTGCCATGGGCTTCGTATATGCTGTAAGGGAAACAATGCTACCTCGTCCTTTCATGGCCTGAATCTTAGAGGTTGTTATCTTCTGGCTGGAAGTATGAGTACTCATATTCACTCCTATCCTTGATCAGTTAAATCACAACGAAATTGAGAAACCGCACCACACCAAACACCACAACGCCCGAGACGACCGGCCACCCCAGGGACTTTGTTTTCCACCAGACTAGCAGGGTTACGCATCCCCCAACAGCCGTTGCAACCCAGGCATTCAGGGTGCCGGCTGCGGGAACCATCACCGCAACCCACAGTTCACCAGTCCTGCGTTAAGCCTCCGCCCGTGTATTGGATTGCATCGCAAAGAACACCGCAGCGTCCAGAAGCGCCGCAAGGTGGGTGTGCGCCAGGGCGAAGACTTGATCCGTCAGCCCGTGCATCAACCAGAACCA
>JAKDUK010000089.1 GCA_030457765.1 Marinobacter sp.
CCAGAAGGGCCACGGTAATCACCATCACGTCGGTCTGGAACCGTTGATAACCAAAGCGAATGGCCAGATCACCAAGGCCACCGCCGCCGATGACACCAGACATAGCAGCATAAGATACCAGCGTAATCGCGGTTACGGTAATACCTGCGATGATGCCCGGAAGCGCTTCAGGCAGCAAGGCGCCGAATATGATCTGCCGCACGCTAGCGCCCATGGCTTGGGTCGCTTCGATGATGCCCCGGTCGACTTCCCGCAGGGAGGTTTCCACCAGCCGGGCAAAGAACGGCGCGCCGCCGGCCACCAGTGGGGGAATAGCACCGGCCACACCGAGCGAGGTTCCAATCAGCATGACGGTGAACGGTATCATCACAATCAGCAGAATAATGAACGGCACAGACCGCAGCACGTTCACCACAAATGACAGCACGGCGTATGCCACTGGCTGCTCCAGCAACTGGCGTTTACCGGTTAGAAACAACAGCACACCTATGGGCAGACCGGCCAATACGCTGAACAGCAGCGACAGCCCCACCATAACCAGGGTGTCCCAGCTTGCGACGCCAATCTCCGGCCAATCCACGTTACTCAGTAAAGCTTCCATCAGCGCAACACCTCCACGTGAACTTCGGCCTCTTCCAGTGCGCTCATGGCCACAGCCAGATCGCCGCCCACCAAAGACAGGGTTAGCTGCCCGTAAGGCGTGTCTTTAATGTGATCGATACGGCCCGCAAGGATGCTGAAATCGACACCAGAGGCACGGGCTACACTGCCCAGCAACGGCTGGTAGGTGGATTCACCCTTGAAAGTCAGGCGCAGAATACGGCCGTTGGCCTTTTGCAGGTCTTCTTGTCTGTCGCGGCTGTCCACACTCTCACTTTCGAGCACAAATTCCCGGGTTGTGGGATGTTGTGGGTGAAGGAAGACATCGCTCACATCGCCCATTTCCACCACACGGCCGCCATCCATTACCGCCACCCGGTCACACACCCGGCGCACCACGTCCATCTCGTGGGTGATGAGCACGATGGTAAGACCCAGCTCTTTGTTAATTTCCGCCAGCAGGCGCAACACCGATTGGGTCGTTTGCGGGTCCAGGGCACTTGTGGCTTCGTCACATAATAAAATGGTGGGTCTGCAGGCCAGGGCGCGGGCAATGCCCACGCGCTGCTTCTGGCCGCCGGATAGCTGCGACGGGTATTTATCGGCTTGATCCACAAGGCTCACGCGGGCCAGCAGTTCGTGTACCCGGTCCCGGATTTCCGCTTTGGAATAGATGCCCGCCAGCTTCATGGGGAAGGCAATGTTGTCCGCTACGGTTTTGGAAGACAGCAGATTGAAGTGCTGAAAGATCATGCCGACTTTGCGGCGAAAGGCTCGCAGCTCTGCGGCGCTGTACCGGGTGATATTCTCGTCATCAATCAGAATATCGCCGCCGGTGGCAGGCTCCAGCAGGTTGATCAGCCGTACCAGGGTGGATTTCCCCGCCCCGGAATGCCCGACAATGCCGAACACCTCGCCGGTTTCTATGGTCATATCAGTAGGATGAAGCGCGGGGATCGCCCGGCCGCCCACCTGATACGACTTCTGTACCTGGTTAAATACAATCACGGTCAGCGCCTTGTGGGTGCAGGTTTAAAGCCGGCGATTATAAACTATTCAGCGGCCAAACCCGAACCCACAAAACAACTGGGACACTCATACAGCCAGGTCAGGTGCGAAAAGGTCAGGTTCTGCCAAAAAACAATACTTCTAAAACCCAAAAAGCCGGGCTATCAGTGCCCGGCTTTTTGGGTTCAAAGTGTCAGATCAATGCAGCGCCCGCAGTTGGCGGGGGTACAAAGCGGCACTCACTTCAGGCTCTTCCAGAAGATCGGCAAGCTCAAGATCCACGTCACTTTCTTCACCCTGCTCCGGCAGGGGCTCAAACAGTGTGCTGAGCCAGGATGCAATCGAGGGTTCTTCATCCCGTTTGTAGTCAGTCGACAACGCCTTAATTCGGCGAAAGCCAACAATACGCTGGTGCTTGGGGTCCCGAATCTGCTCAAAACCGCGCCAGTACACATGATCCCGCGTATGGAGCTGCACAAACAGGGTGTCTATCGGTTTGTTTGCTTCCTCCTCAACATTTTCATCGACCAAGGCTTCAGCGGTGCTCTCGTTTGCAACGCCCCCCTCTTCTTTAGCGCTGCTTTCCTCTGTCGGTTCGGTGCTTTTTTGACGGATGGTTGTCCAGGCGGGGTAAAGAACCGCCACGGCATCCGCTTCAACATGCTCGCGGGCAGCGCGGAGAATTAATCCCCAGCGTGCCTTGTCGGCATCGGTTTCAAGTGAGTTGATGGGCAAGTCATAGCTTTGTTCGCTGGCCAGAACAATCGCCATCATCGGAGCATCGAGCTCTCCCATGGCTTCTGCCTGTGCTACTGATACCAGTTCGTCGATTGCCATCGGTTGGTTCATAATACGCTCGCCTCCACGATGCCATCAGGGTGAATCAGGAAGGTGTTCTCCCTGACACACAGCATAGCTTGTTACACATAGAAAGATAAACGTGGGGCCTCAATCAACGGATCACAAGGCCGCAGGTAAAAAAGCATCCTCAAGCCGCTCATAATAGCCAAACCAGGGAGCCGCCTCTTCAAGCTGGGCCGCAAGTTGCAACAATACCCCTTCACCGCCATGGGGCGCGCCCAGCTGCACGCCAACCGGCAATCCCCCGGCTGTCCAGTGCATGGGCACCGACATAGCAGGGGTTCCGGTCAGGTTGGCAAGCTGGGTGAAAGGCGTTCGAGCCAGACTTTCCAAGGCCATCTGATCCACTTGGCCACTGCGGTGCACCACTTTCCCCGCTTTGAGCGCCAGCATTAATTTTGCCGCCAGTTTCAGGTGCGCCGGGGTTTCCAGTTCACCAATGCGTGCCGGCAATTGCCCGGTGGTGGGGCAGAGGTAAAGATCGTACCCGCCAAAAAATACACCGAGCGCCCGCGCAAACTCATTCCACTGCTGGCGACGAAGAACGTAATCTGACAGTGGCATGGTGTTTCCCAGCATGCCCATCAACCGGGTATCCAGCTCAAAATCACTATCAGCCGCCCCAAGCTGATCTTTCGCTTTCGCTATCATGGCAGACACTTCGCCAAAATAGAGACCCAGATAACACCGTGCCAGCGCCATGCCATCAAATTCCGGCCGAGCGTATTCGACCGTATGGCCCAGGTTTTCCAAAATTCGTGCGGTTTCCTCAGCGGCAGCAATACACTCGGGGGCTACGGCTGTGTCGTAAGGAGACGCGGTGAATAAGCCAATTTTCAGGTTGCCCGGCGACTGTTGCATCAGATCAGCGTATGGCGCATCGGGAGCAGGAATAACAAATGGGTCGCCGGGCGCCGCACCACCAAGCACATCCAGCATGGTCGCACTATCGCGCACGGTGCGGGTAACCACATGATCTGTAGAGGCGCCTGTCCAGGATTCGCCCATCAGGGGCCCACTGGAAATACGCCCGCGAGACGGCTTAAGCCCGAACAAGCCATTATAGGCGGCAGGTATGCGAATAGAGCCACCGCCGTCGTTTGCGCCCGCCATGGGTACAATGCCCGCTGCCGCTGCCGCGCCTGAACCACCACTTGAACCACCGGGTGTAAGTTTGGTGTTCCAGGGGTTGCGGGACGCTCCCCACAACTCAGATTCGGTAACAGCCTTTAAACCGAACTCAGGCGTAGCGGTTCGACCCAGAAACACCAGCCCACCTTCCCGGGCCCGGCGAACAAATTCTGAATCCTGTGGCGCAATGTTGTTTTTGAAGCCACGGCTGCCATAGGTGCAAGGCCTGCCCGCCTGCTCTTGCGCCAAATCTTTAAGCAACAAAGGAACACCGGCAAACGCCCCTTGCTCCGGGAATGTCTGCGCCAGAGCTTCGGAAAACTGAGGGAAGCAGATCGCATTGAGAGAACCGTTCACAGAGCTTGCCCGTTCTACCGCAGCCTCGCATACTTCTTGCGAGGTCACTTCGCCACGGCGGATTAAATCTGCCAGCGCGGTGGCGTCGTAACGAAGATACTCAGATTGCTTCATAATGGCGTCCAATTGTTATTGTGGTGCCCGGATTACCACGGACACATCGTTTATGAACTCAAGATTCGCAAGCTTACGTCAGCTTGCCCTGACTTTCATCCTGGTCCTGCTTGTGCAAGCGCCTGCAGCTGCTGAACAAAACCAGGAAGATAGCGAAAACGCTGAAACTGGCTGGACCAGCATTGTCAGAGCTTCGCCATACTGGGTCAGCCAGGGTGTTTACCAGAACATTCTCACCATCCGCAGCTGGGTGCTGAAAGAATCCGGCTATTGCTCAAGCCCTGACCGTCATATTCTATTCGACATGCGGGGGCAGTTTTTGGGCTGGATCAGCAACGGCGACGACAGCGCAACCACCCAAAAGCGCTTGAACGACACTCGCCGGTCATTGCACGAAAAGGGGCTCACTGACGAGTGGCTTGCCGGGGATGCAAACACCAAAGGCTATCCATTCGCTCTGGCCTGCGACCAGCCCCATGTGAACCTGAACCTTGCCGTTGGCCGTTATCTGGGCTCTGAAGCCAAAGACCGCGTATGGGGCAACTGGGACGACCTTTCTTTCGCTACCCGGGAACAACCTGGCTCTTTGCACAACGCACTGATGTATACGGTTCAACACCGCAGCGAGCAAAACCGTTTTACATTGCCGCCGGTTTTGCTCAACTATTTGGCGGGGCAAATCCTGATTGAAAGCGGCGGCCAGGCAAGAGCTCACTCACAGGCAGATGCCAAAGGCATTCTCCAGCTTTCACCCGCTGCCCTGAAAGACTGCCGGATCAAGCCAAGAAACTATTGGCATCGGCTGGCACAAATCGATTGCGCCCTGCGCCTGATGCAACAAAATGCTCGCAATTTGCACCCCGTTTTTGAAGCCCGCTTTGGCCACCTGCCAGAAAACAAACGCAACGCCCTGTTCGTGCTCATGCTGATTCAGTCATACCACGGCGGTGCCGGTCGTGTTCAGGCGCTTCTTGATGATGAAACACTCGCAAAGCCCGCAAAGTATTTTGCCGCCAATCACGAACGGTTTACGGCAGGCGATATCGCCTTTGGCATGGTGTTTCACAACTTGGGCCGTGACAGGCTGGGGCTGGCATCCCTGTATTACGTGGCCGATGTGCAACTGGCAACCGGGGCTTTGTGCCGAACGGCCAAGCTCAAGGCCACCGAGTTTTGTGCGCAAATATAGCCGAAGCAGCTTACTAGCCCCGGCACCTCTCCGTTGTCGATGGCTAAGAGGCCGGGACTACCACAACCCGGTTGCGGCCTTTGGATTTGGCAATGTAGGTGCCCTCATCCGCCCGGACGACCACATCTTTAGGGTCGTGGTCTGCAGGCGTCAGTTCAGTCACCCCGATGCTCGCCGTCACCCCAAACATTTGGCCGTCCTGCTCTAGCTGAAGAGACTCGACCCCCGAACGGATACGTTCCGCGAGAGTCTTTGCCCGCTCTATACCGCACGCAGGGAGAATAATGCCAAACTCGTCGCCCCCTAATCGAGCCACAGTATCAGATTGACGCACCGAATCTTTGAACAAGACTGCAAGGCCTCGGAGCATTTCATCACCTAACAGGTGCCCCCCCTGATCATTTACCGGCTTGAAGTGGTCGAGATCAATCAACATCAATACAGACCTGGCATCCGGACGAGAGGGTTCATTAAGACATTTATTCAGCGAGGCGTTAAACGCACGGCGATTCAACAAATGCGTCAGGGTGTCGTGGGTTGCCTCCCATGATAGCCGCTCCTCTTCGCGCCGACGCTCGGCATCATCCCGAAACACAAAGACCAGTCGCTCATTCTGCCGCCCCTGGCGAATATGAATCATGCTGAGATCCACATCCAGCGTATCGCCGCTGCTGTTTTTGAGGGTAACATAAAGGCTGTCTAGATCTTCCCGGGCCAGAAACCATTCGTGGGTAAGCGCCTGATCTTCGTGATCGATATCAACCAGCTCAAACACATTTTTATCGACAGCCTCTTCTTCATCGCCTAAAAAGTGGGCGGCAGCATGATTCGCGTAACGGATAACACCGCTTGTATCTACCATCAGCACACCATCTTGCATAACCCCAAGGATATTCTCGGCCCGCTGCTGCTCGTCCCTTAGCGCCTCTTCAACTTCCAACTCGTGGGAAATATCCCGCACCACCGTAATGGTACCCATCACTTTTTCCGGGGTTTCAAGTGCCGCCGTCATTACTTGGCACCACACCGGGCGATCGGCGCTCGGCCCCTGCAGCCGGAAGCGATCGCGGAATATTTCCTGCTGCTCAAGAGTCTGTCGCCAGCGCCCGATAACAGCGCTACGATCTTCGTCCGAGACAACATCAAATAAATGCTTGCCGCCAAGCTCCGCCAGCTTCAAACCAATAATGCTTTCAAAAACCGGGTTTACAAACTCGATACGGCCAAGAACATCGGCTTGCACAATACCAATCGGCGCACCACGGGTTAGCGATCGGAAAAATGCTTCCCGCTCCGCCAGGGAGCTCATCACATCGTCGCGTTCATCCATCACCATGTTGAATATGTCTGCCACTTGGCGGATTTCCGAGCCGCCAGAGCCCCCCACAGGGTTGCTTCGCACACCCAGGTGGCGCTCGTGCACCTGGTGGCCCAACTCCTGCAACGGTGCCATCAAGCGGCGGAAGCGCCAAAGAACCAAAGGCACAACCAACAAAAGCACTGCCAGCAGAATCCACAAAAACGCATCTGTCATACGCGTAACGGGCGCGTAGGCTTCACGGGCAGGCCACACCGCTGCCACAAACCAAGGCACCTCAGACATCTGCTGCACCGACAAAATAATACTCTCGCCCGCGCTGTTACGACTCTGGGCTGTGCCCTCGTATCCATCCATGGCGTTCCGCAGCATTGGAGTGACACCCTCTAGTGGCCGCATAACGTCTCCTGAACGACCATGAGCAAGCATGGTGCCGTTTCGGGCTACGATGGCTAAATACCCAGTTTTACCAATGCGAATATTGGAGAACTCTTCAATAAGGTGCTTGCCTGCAAGCGAAATCGCACCTCCGAGCATGCCAATAAAGCGCTGTTGGTGATCAAACACAGGTGCAGCCACCATCAAAGCGGGCTTGCCTTCGTTGTTCGAACGGAAGGGTTCGCTGATAAGCGGAGTCAGTTGCCCGGAGGCCTGCTGAAAGTATGACCGGCTACTGGCATCCATCCCGGTCAGATTCAACGCCTCGGGGTACTCAGCAATAATCTTACCTTTTGCATCAATCAGATAAAGGCCATCAAACAAGTGCTGCAGTGCCGCCTGTCGGCGCATCAGTACCTTTGCCCGCATCGCAAAAGCCGACTCGCTCATGGTAAACCCCTGCGCCACATGGTTAAGTGCGTCCAGGCGCTTGGACAGCTTTTCATCCAGGTCTGAAGCAACCAGTTGGGCAATGGTTGTTACCTGATTTTCTGCCTGCTGCTCAAGCTCTGAGCGACTAAGAGCCGAGCCTATAAGCGCAACCAGCAGCGCCGTGAGAACAACAACACCCACCACAAGAAGCACTGCCCGGTTAACAAGGCTGCCTAACCAGCGACTCATCAGCACAGCACAGTGGCTCCGTTTGGCCGGAATTGCATGTAAATGGCTTTTCCTCCGTTTTTATACCCGGTCGTTTGTAAAGAATGCGTTTAACAGCGACATGAATTCTACCAGAGGCCTACAGCACGAAGAATTACACACTTGCAAACCCAATGATAATCGTTATGATTTGTATCAAAATTCAGAAAGAGCGATAACTCACATGAGTGATTTTTTTGCGTCCTTCAGCTCTACGCTAACAGAAGGCCCCCTACATCAGCTGCTGGCCATGGGTGGCCCGGTAATGATGGTACTACTTGTGTTGGCGGTTCTGGGCCTCATCACATTTATCTACCTGATACTCGTAGGCGCATTCTTTGCCCCCAGACTGTCCAAAAAACTTAAAAATATTATTACGCTTTGGCAACAGGACCCCGCCGGCGTGAACCCACAAACTATCCGCCAACAGGCCAGCCGCTGGCAAAAACTAAACCCTCTGCAACATGTGATTATCAATACCATTGAGGCGCTGCAAAACCATCAAAACAACCAGCAAGTTCGCGAGACTGCAGCGCGGGACGCCCAGCAAGGACTTGAACCTTTTGAGGCCCCGCTAAAAATCATTGAAGTGATCGCGGCTCTTGCACCTCTGCTTGGGTTGCTAGGCACTGTTCTAGGCATGATGGAGGCCTTCAGCGCTATGGCCGCAACCGAAGGCCGCGCCAATGCATCGCAGTTAAGTGGTGGTATTTACGAGGCACTGACGACCACCGCAGCCGGTCTTGTGGTTGCCATCCCGTTTGCTGCCCTGGCGGCGTGGATCGAATTTCGCTTACGGCGCATTCACAAGGTTGTTAACAGCTCATTGGTGTCTGTGCTGAGCGCAACGCCAGAAGCTTTTTCGAGCCCAATAGAGCTCGCCGACGAGTCCGCCATGGCGGCTCCGGCACAGCCAGCAGCCAGCCAACCGACTGCGCAGGCCAAAAGCGAGGAGGAATTTGAAACTCACGGCAGGCAGCGCTTCGCACATGCAACTGGTTGAACCAAGGCCCAACCGGCCTATTCCTATCCGCATTACTCCGCTGATTGATGTGGTCTTTATTCTACTTGTGTTTTTTATGCTCACCAGCCGACTAATGCCGGTGGATCATCTGGAACTGGCCAACAGCACAGAAAGCCGCAGCACGGTAACGGGTGATCCGCTGCCAATGCTGACGGTGACGCAGGGAGGCGACGTAACCTGGCAAGATGTCACTCTGCCAGTGGATGAGTTGCTACCAGAACTTCGCAGTGCAGGCATCTCCGAGGTTAACCTTACTACTGCGCCAGCGGCGCAATTAAGCCTATTCACAGCCACCCTGGGCGAACTGTCCCGCAACGGTATCCAAGCCCACTGGAAACGTGCCACCGAAGAAGCGCCATGACAGAACTGATTCCACCCCCCGCCACCTCGGGCAAGTCTTTGATGGAGCGGGTAGAGGATGCACTCCTGCCTCTCATTAACCTGGTTTTCCTGCTACTGATGTTCTTCATTGTAGCCGGCCAGCTTGCTGACGACCCATTGCCAGACCTGCCTGCTACACCGCCAAGCGCAGAGCAACAATCGCCCCATGCCGACTTGCTGGTTAACGCTGAAGGTAATTGGCGAATAAGCGGCAAAACAGTGGATGCGCAAACTCTGCTTAAACAGCTACCAGAACCAGACACACAGAACCCGCTGAAAATTGCTGCAGCCAGCGGCACTACCATGGCCGATCTTGAAAGCCTTTTAAGCACACTGGAAAAGGGCGGTTACGCAGAGATCCTGCTGCTTACGGAGCCCGAAACGTGAAGGATACCGGGAAACTTATCCGCCTGGGCCTACTGGCAATTGCCGTTGTTTTGGGCGTGGGCACTCTTATGGCTGCCATGCCCGAAAAAACCATAGAGATGAACCAACTTGGTAATGCGGCGGTTAATACGGCGCCGGCTATCAAAATCTCGCTTGCGGGCAAAGCAGCGCCAACAGAAGAAACAAAGCCCGAACCTGTGAAAAAAGCCAAGCCAAAGCCCAAAGCAAAACCCAAACCGAAACCAGAGCCAGAGCCAGAGCCAGAGCCAGAGCCAGAGCCAGAGCCAGAGCCAGAGC
>JAKDUK010000090.1 GCA_030457765.1 Marinobacter sp.
TCCTTGGTCGACTGGGGCATCCATGAAACCGCGTTACAAAGCCCACGTCAAATTAGTTTATACGGTTGCAACTATATAAATTTTTATTTATTGTGTTGCGACTAATTATCATTACCATCCCTCAAGGTTTTTCATGAACACTCCTTCTCAGAGTGAAAAACAGCCCATCAAAGCTGCAGGTGGCAGCCAGATATCAGGCGCCACTCGTATGCGAATGGCTTGTCTGTTTGTCGCGCTTTGCGTTGGGTCTCTGCTGGTTGGTGCGCGGCAAATGGAGTGGTCTCAGGTGGTGCTCCTATCAGGGGATACTTGGCTAACGCTGACAGCCAGTCGCCTGCCACGTATGGCAGCGCTCATCCTAACCGGGGTCGGTTTGGCGGTATGTGGCGTTATTCTTCAACACATTGTTCGCAACAGGTTTGTCGAGCCGGGCACCTCTGGGGGGCTGGATGCCGCAAAACTTGGGGTTCTGGTCTCGTTAACGCTGATGCCAGCGATGGGGAAGTTCAGTCAGATGCTGTTCGCGCTGGGGTTCTGTTTTGTTACAAGCCTTCTTTATGTCGCAGTGATAAGGCGTATCCAGTTCAGAAATACCGCGCTTGTTCCAGTAATTGGCCTCATGTACGGCAGCGTTCTCAGCGCGGTCGCCGAGTTTTATGCATACCAGCAGAACATCTTGCAGAGCATGCAAGGTTGGCTGATGGGGGACTTCTCCAGAGTGGTTCAGGGCCAATACGAAGTCATCTATCTCATTCTACCTATTGCTGTTCTGGCATACCTCTATGCCCATCGGTTTACCGTTCTGGGGATGGGTGAGGACATGGCGACCAGTCTAGGGTTGGGCTATGCAGCGACCGCGACGTTGGGGCTGCTGCTGGTAGCGATCACTGTCTCCGTTACGGTGATCACCGTGGGGGCAATCTACTTTGTTGGGCTGGTGGTGCCCAATCTGGTGGTTCTGCACTACGGTGATAACCTTAAGCATACGCTTCCGCTTGTTGCAGTGGGTGGCGCAGCGCTTCTATTAGCCTGCGACATCGTTGGCCGCCTGCTGATCTTTCCCTTTGAGGTTCCCATTGGTTTAACCGCCGGATTCATAGGCGGTGCAATATTCCTCGTGTTGATTCTACGGGGAGAAAAACAATGAAGGGCAAAGGCGCGCTGTGGACCATTTTCTTCGCGGTCATTGCATTGGCGCTGGTGTTCGTATTCGCAGGCTCAGGGCTTAATTTCGAGTACATTATTCCCAAGCGTCTGATACGGCTAGCAGCCATTATTGTCGGCGGAATCTGTGTAGCGCTTTCGTCAATTATCTTCCAGACCCTCGTTAACAATCGAATTCTCACTCCGGCGATCATGGGCTATGAAGCCGTATACCTGATGTGGCAGTCAATGCTGCTACTTGTTCTGGGTACGCAAGGGCTGGTGACCATCGGTTCGGGTGGGAACTTCTTTATCTCATCAATTCTAGTGCTGCTCTACTCATGGGTCATCCACCGATGGCTGTTGGGTAACGGCAACAATGACGTTTACCGTCTGTTGCTAGTCGGGCTGGTTCTGACAATGGTCATTAGCACTCTCACACAGTTTGTTCAGCTTCGGATCAGCCCTGGTGAATTCGCGGTGTTTCAGGGCTTAAGTTACGCCTCTTTCAACCGGGCCCAGCCCGCTACCCTCCTCTACTCTTTGGTCGCGCTTACTGGCGTGTGTGTGGTTGGCCGCAAATATCTACCAGAGCTTGACGTCCTCGCGCTAGGACGTGATCAGGCGATGTCTTTGGGCGTTAATCACTCCAAACTCGTGGGCCTGTACCTTGCGCTAATCGCTATTCTAGTCGCCGTTTCGACCAGCCTGATCGGCCCCACGGCATTTCTGGGAATATTTGTCGCCAATATTGCGTACGCGCTGACAGCTAGCCGAAGGCACCGCCTGACTTTGCCAACCGGCTGCGCCATCGCCATCGCCATCTTTCTCGTTGCCCAGTTTCTGGTCGAGCATGTTTTTAACTACAAAACCACCGTCAGCATCCTAGTCAATCTGGTGTGTGGCGCCTACTTCCTTCTGTTGACGGTCCGAGTTCGAGGCACCCTTTGATCACTGTCCAGAATCTCTCTAAGGCATACGGCACCAAGACAGTCCTGTCTGCAGTCAGTGCCGGCTTTCCACCCGGGTGCGTAACCTCCGTTATCGGACCAAATGGTGCCGGTAAGTCGACTTTGCTGATGCTCATGGCGCGCCTGTCTGAGCCTAGCAGTGGGGACATCTTTTTTGACGGCAAACCCGTCAAAGGCATACCTACATCCGAGTACGCCAAGCGTGTTGCCACCCTGAGGCAGTCCTCTGATTTCAATATGCGCCTGACTGTGGGGGAGCTTGTTGCCTTCGGCCGCTTCCCCTATAGCCGCGGCGTCATCAATGACAATGACCGTAGAGTGATTGACGAATCCATCGAGTTCCTCTCGCTTGAACCACTTCGTAACGCTTACATAGACGAAATCAGCGGCGGTCAACGGCAGATGGCCTTCCTCGCGATGACCATCGCACAACAGACGCCCGTGTTATTGCTAGACGAACCGTTAAACAACCTTGATATGAAACACGCTGTGCAGATTATGCATGCGCTGCGACGCCTGTGTGACGAGCAGGGACGCACCGTGGTTCTTGTGATCCACGATATTAATTTCGCTGCCAACTATTCAGACCACATTCTGGCCTTAAAAGGCGGGCAAATCCGGTTCAATGGACCATCCGGCGAGACCATCACCGAAGCACTTTTGCACGACTTGTATGACTTGGACTTTGAAATCCTGAGCAGCGAACGCGGCTGCGTTTGCGACTACTTCACCCCCCGTTCCGGAGTATGAAAATGAAATGGAAAAAGGCACATCAGGCAATGGTTTCTCTGACAATTCTGACGGCTATTTGGTTGCAAGGGTGCGGGGAAAAATCGACTAACCAGCAGGCCTCTCTGCCTCTTGATGAACCGGTCATCGTTGAACACAGCCTCGGACGCACAGTGATTACTCAGCGCCCCCGTCAGGTGGCGGTGCTTGATATGAACGAGGCGGACTTTCTCGATCAGCTCGGCGTACCGATTGCCGGGATGGTAAAAGACTATGTTCCGCATTTTCTTGCCCGCTACAAATCGACTCCTGGCGTGCAAGATCTTGGAGCTATTACTCAGCCAAACATGGAAAAAGTGTATGCCCTCAACCCCGACCTGATACTGATAACGCCTATACAGGCCAATCACTATGAAGAACTATCCGGGCTCGCACCCACCGTACATTTCGATGTCGACTTCCGAGACAGCAGAAACGGTCACATCACAGCCGTTAAAGAACATCTCCGGTCTCTTGGCCGCATCTTCGACAAGAGCGATCTCGCCGGTCAAAAAATAGATGAAATTGACGCAAAAGTAGCGCAAGCACGGCAGGTCACAAACGGTCGACCAGAAACCGCTCTGATCGTGATGCACAACAACGGCACTTTCAGCTCCTTCGGCGTTCGATCACGTTACGGGTTTATTTTCGATGCGCTTGGCGTGAAACCCGCCAGCAACATAGATGCATCCAGCCTACACGGCCAACCCGTCTCCAGCGAATTTATCCATCAAGCCGACCCGGACATTCTCTATGTCATCGACCGTACGGCGGTTATGGAGCGCCGCCCAGTCATGACTGCCGAGCAAATGGGTAACCCATTATTACGTCAAACCAAAGCATGGAAGAACGGGCGGGTGGTTTTTGTTGATGCCGACGCTTGGTACATCACTGCTGCCAGCGTGACCTCGCTGAAGATTCTGATCGATGAGGTTATCGCAGGGTATCAGGGCTAATTTATTACAACTTACTGACAGGAATTTCCCATGAAAAGCACATTGAATGGCCGCTGTTTATCTGCTCCGGCGAGTGAGGCACGCCACCTTACCTCTGTTGTCGGGAGGAACCACAAAGCCACACCCATAGCTCTTGCTGTTGGGCTGGCACTGGGGGGAGTGACCTTCTATGTACCGCTGGCGTCTGCTCAAAGCACTACTCCCGAGCCTTCAAACATTGAATCACTTCCCCAACTTGACGTCTTGGGCAACACGATCTCCGCAAATGAAGCCTACTCTGGTGGTCAGGTAGCGAACGGAAGCCGTGCCGGAATGCTGGGTGAAAAGGACTTCATGGAGACCCCTTTCAATAGTATCAGCTACACGGAGAAGTTTATTGCGGACAGTCAGGCTCAAGCGGTAACTGATGTAATTGCGGCAACCGATCCGTCGGTATTCAGTAGTGGCGTGACCGGTGAGAACCTCGAAAGCTACTCCATTCGAGGTTTCCGTTCCGACATCGGCGACGTTACGTTCGACGGCATGTTCGGCGTTGCCCCCTACTATCGGAGCTCGCCGGAGATGTTTGAACGCATTGAAGTTTTGAAAGGGCCTTCAGCGCTACTGAATGGCATGCCGCCAAACGGGTCCGTAGGCGGCTCCGTGAACTTGGTCCCCAAACGAGCTGGAAACGAACCAATGACCGAGTTTACAGCAACTTATATGTCTGACTCACAGTTTGGCGGTCATATCGATGTGGGACGACGTTTCGGCAAGAGGAATCAGTTCGGTGTGCGCTTCAATGGCGTCTATCGGGATGGCGAAACCGCCGTTAACCAGCAAGAGAAGGAAGTCCAATTGGCCTCGCTGGCCTTGGACTGGCGCGGAGATCAAGCCCGGATTTCCGCCGATTTGTATATGAGCGAAGACCGGATCAATGGTGCTACCCGGGGTCTCACCCTTGCACCGGGAGTGAAACTACCCAGGCCACCTGAGCCCGATACCTTGTTGAACCCCGACTGGGGATTCAACCACTCGAAAGATAAGGGCGCTATGCTACGCGGCGAGATCGATGTAAGCGATCAGGTCATGGTGTACGCCGCAATCGGCACCAGTGAGACGACATTTCGGGCGACGAACTCATCTGTAGCCCAGGTAATCAACGACGCCGGCGACTATCGAAATAACATGGGTGACGTGGGCGACGAGGCTAAGCGGACTTCTGTAGAGACGGGCCTTCAGAGCCACTTCCAAACCGGCTACATTGGCCATGAGGTAGCGATCAATGCCCAGCGATATAAAGAAGACTACCAACTAAACGCCCGCCGGGGCGTCCTTAATCAAGACTGGATCACAAATATCTACAATCCGGTCTGGGATCCACGTGATACCCCCTTCAACGTCCAGCCCATTACCCAAACCGATCTGCGCCTGACCAGTTATGGCATAGCGGACACGCTGTCCGTTGCAGAAGACCGAGTGCAACTGACTCTGGGCCTTCGACATCAGGAAGTGGTTCAGGACAGCGCTCTGGCCAGCACGGGTATGCCGCTGAGCAGCTATGACGAAAGCGCGGTGACACCCGCAGTTGCGGTGATATTCAAAGCCACGGACGCCCTGTCGGTTTATGCCAACTACATAGAGGGCCTGAGCCAGGGAGCAACGGCACCAACCACGGCGGAGAATGCAGGTGAAGTTTTCGAACCCTACAAGACCAAGCAGAACGAAATCGGTCTAAAGTTCGATCTGGGGGACTTTGCCCATACCCTAAGTCTCTACCAAATCAAGCGACCAAACAGTTATACCGACCCGGTTACTAATGTTTTCTCCTCTGGCGGAGAACAGCGTAACCGAGGGGCGGAGTGGAGCTTCTTCGGTTCCCCGCTGCACCGCTTGCGCCTGATGGGCGGCATCGCGTATCTCGATGCCGAGCTCACAAAAACGGCAGGCGGCGTGAATCAGGGCAATCAGGCCCCAGGGATACCCGAGCTGACCGGAAAACTAGGCGTGGAATGGGATGTTCCAGCACTGCAGGGTCTGACGTTGACCGGGAACACTACCTCTGTATCGGAACAGTACATCAACTCCGACAACTTCATATCGCTGTCAGGCCGCACCCTGTACGACATGGGTGCACGTTACGACACCAGCGTCTCAGGTCAGTCCCTGATCTGGAGGCTTAACATTAAAAACTTGACCAATAAAACGTACTGGGCGACCCCACACTACACCTCACTTGGCGTGGGCGCTCCACGTACGGTCATGCTTTCGGCCACGATGGGGTTCTAAGCAGTGGAACACTTTTGACAACCGATCCGCTTCAATTGCTTCATTACCGGTGTCTGTATGAGTAGTATTAAATGGTATTCCGGCTTGATTAACGAGCCCCTGACGGCAGCGCTAAAACCAGCGCTGCCTATGCTTGCAATTGGCACCCTGGCGGCTGCCTTGTCCGGCCTGACAAAACTGGGCGCACTGTGGTGCCTGGTGCAGGTGATCGATGATCAATCCGTAACATGGATCATCGGAGTAGGCGCGCTGTTGCTAGCCAGCGCAATATTATCATCCGCAGCATCATGGTCCACTCACAAAGCGGAAGCCGGGTTTGCTGCCCGGCTGCGCCGACAGGTGGCTAAGCACCTGATCCGGCTGCCAGCAAGCACGCTTACCCGGTGGGATGACAAGAAACTGCGCAGCCTGTTATCAAACGATGTCCTCTCGCTACATCATTTGGTAGCCCACCTCCCTGCCGAAATCGTTACGTTTGCCATCGTCCCTCTGGTGTCTATTGCATTTCTCGTGGCCATCTCTGGTTTACAGGCACTGCTGGTGCTAACCCCCGGTGCAGTGGCAGCGCTCTACTATCTATGGTTTATGCCTAAAATTTCGGCACGTCATGGTGAGCAGCGTGCGAAAGTCATGTCGGAAATCGTAACCGCAGTGGACGAGTATGTGAGGGGCATTCGGGCTAGCCGTATTTATGGTGCACAATCCGGGGCTCTGGCTTCCTACCACAGTGCCACAGACAGATTTACCCACGGGATGATTACCTGGGTCAGAAAGGTGGCAACGGCCGCGGCGGTTGCTGTGTCGCTTCTGCAGGCCGTCGCAACGTTTGCCATTGCCTACGCAATCACCTACCAGCAAGGTACCGCAGCAATAGCCGCTGGCCTGTTTTTCGGTTTGGCTATCGTAACCCCTTCGCTCAGGCTTGGGCATGGTCTGGACTACGTTTCCGCCGGACGAAATGCGGCACGCCACCTGACAGATTTTTTTCGCGAACCCCCGCTTCCCAGCGCCAATGCAAGGGTGCCTGAAAGCCGTGTACTGCTGGAAGCAAAGGCAGTCACCTTAACGGCAGGCGAACAGTTCGTTGTTGAGAGGACGGATTACCGTTTTTCTCCCGGGACGATGACGGTTATATCCGGACCCAGCGGCGCGGGGAAGACTACATTGCTCAGAGCTCTGGCGGGGCTGGAGCAAACACTCAGCGGCTCCGTGCGCCTGTCAGGCGTCGATTTAGTCATGCTTAATGAAGAGGCTCTCCATCAGGCAATCCGGCTATTACCGCAGGGCAGCTCTGCTCTGTTAACAAGCGTTCGAGAGAACCTTACTCTGGCTGATCCAGAGCAGGCTGATGAAAAGCTCGAAGCGGCGCTGCGTCAAGCGCGGCTGGAAGTTGATCTCGACGCCCATGCCGGCAATCTATCCGGAGGTGAAATGCAGCGTCTGGGGCTGGCGCGCATGTTTCTTACGTCCGCACCGGTACTTCTACTGGACGAACCAACCAGTGCACTGGATCCGGATACGACCAAACACATCATCAAATCCCTGCAGCTACTCGCGCACAGTCAAGGCAAAACCATTGTCATTGTTTCTCATGATCCGGTGTGCGCCGCCGAAGCAGATGTTCATCTACAAATGCAGGGAAATACACTAAGGGTTCCGGAATGAACGCCTCAACGCTGAATGAAAAGAGTACTCGTAAATCCCCTTTCTCACGAGACTCTCGCAACCGGGTATTGGCAATCAGTCTAGGCTGGATTGTTGTCGCGGCGCTCGAAGCAACTGCATACACAACACTAGCGCTGGCAATTGTTCACCATCACCCCCCTGTCACAGTGGTAACAAGCGCTGCGATAGCCATGTTGATGACCGTGTTAGTGACACGCGCAGGCTTTCTTTCAGGCGCCCGGTTGTCTGGAGATCTGTACGCAGCGCTCGGCAATGCATTAGCACGGGCCAAGTTGTCGTGGTTTTCCGGCGAGCATCAGGCAGAGGTTATGGTACTGGCCGGACGCGGAATTCCGGGATTTATGAGCATTCCAGCCCACCAGTTACAGTCACTACTGCACGCTCCACTCATACCCCTGTTACTTCTGATTGGTCTGGGATTAGTCGGTGGACTAGAGATAATGCTTGTGGCGGGTTGTTTACTTGCCATGTCGCTGGGAATGCAGTTTTTTGCACAGCGCGCCCTCAAGAGAATTGATATCGAACGGCATACCAGAGACCTGAACACAGCCCAGTCCACGCAAGAGCTCATAGACCACCTGGAACTGCTAAGAAACGCTGCAGGGCCGGTACTGGCGCTAAAGCGTATCGAGTGCCAATGGGAGCATCAGGAACAGGCGATGGCGAGAATCAACCGGGGCGCAGCCATTGCAGTTTTCATCTCGGCACTGGCGGGAGCCTTGCCATTGGTGGGGCTGGCAAGTTATCTGATCTTTACAGGTTTCAACAACCCCGGCCAATTGTTGGCGCTATTGGTGCTTATCACTCGCGCTGCAGCGCCTATGGAAGAACTCGCCCTATCAGGGCTTGTCATCAACGACCTGCGAGCTGCGCTGAAGGACTATCACCAAATCATTGATGCACCAGCATTGCCAGAAGCCGGGCCAGATGAAGTCAAACAGCCAGAAGGATATGGCCTTGCTGCGACGCAAGTCAGCCACTCACCGATGCTACACGATATTTCTGTGGACGCCCCAGAGGGTGCCAGACTACTAATCGTTGGCCCTACTGGGAGTGGCAAAAGTACATTGATTGAACTGCTGATGCGTTTCGACGATCCGGAGCGTGGGGAAATTACCCTCGGTAAGGTTCCGCTGGCGAAGATTCGCTATGAGGATCTAATGGCACACATTGCATACGTCGGGCAGGACCCCGTCATTTTTACCGGCACACTCGCCGATAACATTCGGATAGGAAAGCCGCACGCATCAGACGCAGACCTAGAAAAGGTTGCAAGGTACGTCACGTTAGGAAGCGTAATAGATCGTTCGCCACTTGGTATAGAACAGCCGGTCGGCCATCAAGGCTCGGCTCTTTCCGGTGGGGAGCGCCAACGTCTAGCACTGGCCAGAGCATTGATTAAGGACGCTCCCATTTTGGTTCTTGATGAGGCCACCTCAGCCTTGGATCAGAATACCGAGAAAGAAATCGCCAAAATCATAAGAAGACTGCCGGGCACCGTTATTCTGGTTACCCATAGGAACGAGACTATCTGGGCCCCCACTCATACGATAATGCTGGGCGGTTAAATACGGGGAGCGGATCAGGCTGTCTGCCTCAATCCGCTAAAAGGCATTTCCGTAGTTCCAATGATACTTCAGTGGACCATCATTGCCGATTGCTTAGACGGATAGGTGACTGGACACGTCGGCCAGTTCAGATATTGGGCAAAAAAATCTGGCTGGAGTGACGCATCCAGCAAGATGTCGATGCATTCGTTGCTACTGCAATATTCGCTCATGCGGACGTGGCAGCGCTCTGTCGCTCGCAAGCTCTCAAGAGCTCGAAGCAACATATCGTCAGCAACGCTATGTTCACCGCAATTACGCAAGATGCTGCACA
>JAKDUK010000091.1 GCA_030457765.1 Marinobacter sp.
AGGATACGCCACCTCTTCAGCCTGCTTCCATACACCAGAAATCACCATAACTCGCCGCGGCGGACACAACCAGCAAAGAGGATTTGCAATCGATTGCGCCGACGCTCGAATCCCACGGCGATCTGAGCATTGCCATTCTCAATGCGGGTACGTGCGAGTATCTCGATATCGCCGACTACAACAGTAATGTGATCGAAAAGAACATAGAGACTAACGTAATGGGTACAGCTCGTTGCGTAGAAATCGCCCTGCCTGCCTTGCGGCGCACTCGTGCCAAAGGGCTACCCGCCACGCTGGTAATCGTAGGCTCCTCGGCCTGGTGGTTCCCCTTTGCCCGCGCGGAAGGCTATGGAGCCTCTAAAGCGGCTCTCGCCTACTTTGCCCACAGTTTACGGGCAGATCTTGCCAGCGAAGGTATTGATGTGGTTTTGGTGTCGCCCGGGTTTGTGAAAACACCACTCACCGAGCGCAATGACTTCCCTATGCCGTTTTTGGTGACCGCCGAAGAGGCAGCCGAGCGTATCATCAGTGGTCTGGCCAAAGGGCACAACAACATCGCCTTTCCTAAGCGCTTCACATGGATTCTGAAATGTTTAAACGCGCTGCCTCAATTATTCATAGATCGTATGGCCGCCTCCATGGCCCGCAAAAGCTCTAACGAACAGGAATCCAGGGAATGAGCAATGAACGCCAACGTATTGCGGTTATCGGCGCCGGTGTGTCTGGCCTTACAGCAGCATGGCTTCTGGCTGAAAAGCACGATGTAGAACTTTTCGAAGCTGGCGATTACGCCGGCGGCCATACCAATACCGAATATGTGAAACTAGAGGGGCGAACCTGGCCGGTAAACACCGGGTTCATCGTATTTAATGACTGGACCTACCCAAACTTCATACGCCTGATGGATCGTTTGGGTGTGCAATCAGAAGTCAGTGAAATGAGTTTTAGTGTGGACTCCCGCTCAACCGGTTTGCAATACAACGGCACCAGCCTGGATACCTTGTTCGCCCAGCGCAAAAACCTGCTAAACCTGCCTTTTTTGAATATGATTCGGGAGATTTTAAGGTTTAATAAAGAAACCCGCGCAGATATGGCAGCCGACAGGGTTCAGAGCACCGAAACGCTGGGTGAGTATTTGAATCGCAACGGCTATTCTCGCTACTTCCGCAACAACTACATTGTGCCTATGGGCGCCGCGATATGGTCGGCGCCGGAAATCGTGCTGGAGCAATTCCCAATACGGTTTTTTCTACAGTTCTTCAACAATCACGGCATGTTATCCGTAGACGATCGCCCTACCTGGCGAGTTATTTCTGACGGCTCTGCCCAATACGTAAAGGCCATGATGGAGCGCCTGGGTGATTGCATTCACTTGAACACGCCGGTGCAGGCCGTGAGTCGGAGCGGGAGTGGCGTTACGGTGAAAACCGAGGGCCAAGCCCACGAATTCGATCAAGTTATCTTTGGTTGCCACAGCGATCAAGCCCTACACATGCTCACCGACCCCAGCGAACAAGAGCGTGAGATTTTGGGCGCCATACCTTATCAGGACAACGATGTGGTGTTGCACACAGACACCAAAGTACTGCCGGAGAACCGCAGAGCCTGGGCCGCGTGGAACTATTTTGTCCCAAACCACAGCACCGAGCCCGTGTCTGTTACTTACAATATGAACACGCAGCAGAATTTTGGCGATGCGCCAGAGACGCTTTGCGTTACCTTGAATCGCAGCCACGACATTGCGCCCGATAAAGTGATTAAGCGTTTCAACTACGCTCACCCGGTGTTTACGCTCGATGCGGTTCAGGCTCAGCAGCGCTACCAGGAAATTGGCAATAAAAACCGCACCCACTACTGCGGTGCATACTGGTTTAATGGCTTTCATGAAGATGGCGTACGCAGCGCATTGCGAGTTACCAAAGATTTTGGTGTGGAGTTTTAACGATGGGAAGCGAATGGTTGCAAGGTTCAATCCGGCACCGGCGCCGGTATCCGGTTAAACATGAGTTTAAATACCAAACAGGCATGCTCGCGCTGGATACCGACGAGTGGCACCAGGTTGCAAATGTAAGCCCATTCTTTTCCCTTGAACGCTTCAACTGGGTATCCCTGAAGCGCAAAGATTACTTCCAACCCGAAGCTGGCAGTTTATCAGAGGCTGTGCGCTCACAGGTTGAAGCAGCCACTGGCTGGCGCCCTGATGGCGCAGTAGAGTTAATCACTCATCCCCGCTACGCAGGTTATGTGTTCAACCCGGTTAGCTTTTACTTCTGCTATCGCAAAGGTGAAAACGGTGCAAATGGCGACGTTCCTGCTGTTATTTTGGCGCAGATTACCAACACACCCTGGAACGAACGTCATGTCTACTGCCTCGAAACCATAGGCGGCCCGGCTAATGCGGCTGGCTGGCGAACCGAAAAGTTCGGTTTCAGCAAACGCTTCCATGTGTCGCCGTTCAACGCCATGGCACAACACTATGAGTGGACATTCAGTTTTCGCGGGCCAGAACTGAGAATTCACATGAATGTGCTGGAAGAAGGCAAAAAGCATTTCGATGCCACCCTGGTAGTCCAACGAACGCCACTCACACGTACAACTTTGCATGCGAGCCTGCGCCAGTTCCCTGTGGAAGCGATTAAGGTAGCTGCCGGCATCTACTGGCATGCCCTGAAACTGAAACTCAAAGGCGCCCCGTTCTACACGCATCCGGATAAGCTTGAAGCAAGCGAACAAGCCCACCGACTTGGAATTGGCGACCAAGGCATAGACGTAACCAGAACAGATAACTCAAACAAAACTCGAGGAAAGGTAAGCTCATGGAGAACCTGAACACACCGGCCACTGGCATTACCAATTCCCAACAGAGCACTTCCCTCGCCAACCGAGCAGCTAAAAAACTCGTTATACAGCAACTGCGACAGTTGCACGAAGGCCGGCTAACCATACGCCAGCCGGGAACAGACGATTTGGTGTTTGGCGACGACAACAGCAAGCACCAGCCAGCAGAATTGATCATTCATCACCAAAGTACCTGGCGGGACCTACTAACCGGAGGCAGCGTTGGCGCCGCCGAAGCCTACGTGGCCGGTGACTGGTCCTCACCCGATCTGGTGGCGCTACTCCGCTTTTTTACCCGCAATATCGACCGCATGAACGAATTTGAGGATCGATTCGCCTGGGTAACCAAGCCTGTACTAAAAGGCCTGCACTGGCTGAACCGAAACACCAAAGATGGTTCCAGAAAAAATATCAGCGCCCATTACGACCTTGGCAACGATCTGTTCGAGACATTTCTAGATCCTACCATGATGTATTCTTCTGCTATTTACCCCAGCAAGGAATCGAGCCTGGAAGAAGCCGCCGTTCACAAGCTGGACACGATTTGCCGCAAACTCGACTTGCAGCCACACGACCGGGTAATCGAAATCGGAACCGGCTGGGGCGGCTTTGCTATACACGCGGCAAAACACTTTGGCTGTCACGTAACCACCACCACAATCTCGAAAGAACAGCTTGAGTTGGCTCAAGAGCGAGTTTGCAGTGAAGGCCTTGAAGATAAAATCACCCTGCTGTTCGATGATTATCGCGATTTAGAGGGCCAGTTCGACAAGCTGGTATCCATCGAAATGATCGAAGCCGTTGGCCCCCAGTTCCTGGACAGCTATTTCAGCCAAATTAACGCCTTGCTAAAGCCAGACGGCCTCGCCCTCGTTCAGGCAATCAACATGCCGGAACAACGTTACCAGCGCGCCTTGAAGAACGTCGACTTTATTCAGCGGTTTATTTTCCCCGGTAGTTTTATCCCTTCGTTTGGCGCCATACTCGAATCCGTACGTAACGAATCAAACCTGATTCTAACTCACTTTGAGGATGCAGGGTTTCATTATGCCAGAACACTCAGAGACTGGTGTGATCGCTTCATGGCGAGTCATCAAACGCTGGAATCCATGGGCTATGACCAGGCATTCCACAAGCTCTGGCACTTCTACTTTGCTTACTGCGAAGCAGGATTTCGCGAGCGTGCCATAGGTGTATCGCAGCTGGTTTTTGCCAAACATGGCAACAAACGGCAGAACATATTAAGCGTATGATTACTTCAGAAACCGCCCGCAATATACTGAATTTCATATTGTTTCAGGCTGGGTGGTTCGCTTGCATGATATACCCGGATTTGCTTGGTCCGGTTTACAGGATCTGCAGAAACCCCGGCTGGAAAAGCTCTCTATGAAGAACACCACAGGGTCGAAGGGGCTTGTGATAATGGCGTATTTCAACCGCTCAAGCATAGAGTAACGTATGTCAGTGAAACCAAAGGAGGTGAAGAAACATTTGCTGAAAAGGCGCTGGATTACAGCCAGTCTGACCTTCGCCCCACAGTAAGCTACCAGCAACCGCGCTTTCAGGAATCGCTTAAAATATCCTATGCCGATTCCGGAGCTGTAAACGTTGTATGGCAACAGCCAACAGGCGATATAAAACGCGCCAATGTAAGCATTTCAGACAGTCTTGTGGTGGATGCGGGTTTTGACAACCTGGTGCGCCAGAATTGGGACAAGATTGTTAACGGCGAATCCTTAAAATTTCGTTTTCTGGCGCCAACCCGGGGAACGGATTACGCGTTTATCGTCGAGCCCGCTCAAAGTCAGACGCTGGATGCGGACTACGTAGTACAAATTCGCCCGGACAGTGCTTTTCTTAAGTTGCTGGTTGATCCGATTATCCTTGGCTATAACCGTAAAGGCGCACTTACAGTCTATTCAGGCCTCACCAATGTGCGCGAGAATACAGATCAAAACTACACTGCAACCATTCTCTATACCGTAATCAGCTACCCGGAATGTGAACTGACTCCCTAAACCTGTCCTCTTCGGGAAGGCAGCACACAGGTTTCTATGTGTTAAACTCCTGCCGCACCTAACGCCGGAGAGTTTTCAGGAGAGCTTTCAGCCATGATGTTTGTGTCTTTTAACGCCAACAGTATTCGTACCCGCCTGCACCAGCTTGAAGCCCTTATTGAAAGCCACAACCCTGATGTTATCGGCATTCAGGAAACCAAGGTAAGAGACGAAGAATTCCCGGTTGCGGCCATTCGTGAGCTGGGTTATCACGCACACTTTCACGGCCAAAAAACCCACTACGGGGTTGCACTACTTACCCGCAAAGAGCCAGATCAGGTTTTTAAAGGCTACTCTGGCGATACCGAAGACGCTCAGCGGCGCCTTATTAGCGGGCAGTTTACCGTTAATGGTGAGAAGCTTACGGTCATCAACGGCTATTTTCCGCAAGGTGAAGGCCGAGACCACCCGATAAAGTTTCCAGCCAAACAGAAGTTCTACGCCGATTTAATGGCTTACCTGGATGAGCTCAAAGCACAGGGTGGGCACGTGCTTGTTATGGGCGATATGAACATTGCACCTACCGATAAAGATGTGGGCATAGGTGCTGATAATGCCAAACGTTGGCTACGAACCGGGAAATGCGCCTTTCTTCCGGAAGAGCGGGAATGGTTTGAACAGATCGAAAACCGAGGCTATACGGATACCTTTCGGCATCTCCACCCGGAAGACGCACAAACATTCAGTTGGTTTGATTACCGCAGTAAAGGCTTTGATAAGGACCCTAAACGTGGCCTGCGAATCGACCTTATTATGGCTAACATCAGTTTATTGCCCAAACTGCGCGATGCGGGCGTGTCCATAGGTTTTCGGGCAATGGAACGACCCTCTGATCACTGCCCGGTTTGGGCGAGCTTTGATCTTTAAGGGTGGATCGGGCGCAACATGAGCAAAGTAAAAACCCGGGATCGCATACTTATTACCAGTTTGGCTCTATTCAATAGCCAGGGCGAGCCCAACGTAACAACACTGTTGATCTCAGACGAGCTGGACATAAGCCCCGGCAATCTGTATTACCACTTCAAGAGCAAGGGTGACATTGTAGAAGAGTTGTTCACAGCATTTGAAACAGAAATGTTGGATCTACTTGCGGTTCCTGAGGACGTAGATATTACCCTGGATCAGCAAAGCTTTTTTCTACACTTGCTGTTTGAAGCCGTGGCCCGGTATCGGTTCTTATATCAAGACTTGGTTAACGTGCTATCCCGTTATGAACGCTTACAGGCACGCTTCAGGCGAGTTCTAAAGAAGAAGACGGCGGCTTTCAGGAGCATTTGCGAAAGCTTTCGACGCCAGAACATGATGGGTATTGAGCCAACAGAGATGCATTCGCTATGTGAGCAGCTCACCTTAACAGCGTGCTATTGGAGTGCCTTCGATACACTCTCTCACCTTGACGATCGAGAGTCCGTCGACCCCGGCCGGGGCGTATATCAGATGATGCAACTGATGCTGCCCTACTTCGCGCCCGAGCAACAGGAGCGCGCAAAATTAATCAGCCAGGATTATCTGTAAGAAACGTTACTCTTCCTCATCACTACCGCTAGCGTCTCGCAACACAGATAGCTCAGCTTCTAGCGCTTGTATTCTACTCTCAAGCGCTTCGATATCTTCTTTGCGGTGGATACCCAACCGGCGCAATGCTCCTGAAACACGCTCATCAAACAGGTGCTCCAGCCTGTCCCAAGTGCCGGTTGCCCGCTCACGAACGCCCTCAACACGATCCTCTACTGAACGGATTTGCTTTTCCACAGCGCCGCGGGTTTTGTTTTCTAGCTGCTCGCCCTCCTGAACCAGGCGATCGAAGAAACGGCCGGTGTCTTCTTCTGCCTTGGTGTAGGCACCCAGGCCTGCAAGCCAGATTTGACGGGCAGAATCCTTTATTTTTCCAGCCAACTGCGGATCGTTTTCGGGGTTCTTGTCGTTTTCATCTGACATGTAACAACCTCTGGAAAGGTAAAAGTTCACTTGAATCGCCATTATATTACAGCTTGCAGCTAAATTCAGTCAGTCTGAAATGCGCATAGCCACAGGCCTCAGTATAAGGGCGCTTTGCATATGAAAAAACGTTACTAGGCAAACACGCCACAAGCTTGAAGTGTTCAAAATATAGTCAATACTTCCTTATACCGGAGTCCCTGCTGACGCCGGTTTGTCTGGAAGTCTGTATGGAAACTACTCGCACGCCTCTGCCCGGCATCCCTGCCGGGCTTTTTTGTATGGGGCCGGCGAAGACCAAATCTGTAGTATTTGTCGCCTCTGGCAAACTGAACCCTGCCTTGAGCCAAACGTCCCAAGATTGAGCCAATTTGGCGCTGTATCATTCTGACAGATGCTATTAGCTATGAGATGATGGGGGCATCGTATACTTACCGATTCCGGAGACGAAAACCCATGGATATCCGCAAGATCGACGACACAATTTCCGTCGCGCCCCAGATCACTTACACAGATGTGGCAGAGGCGGCCAGGCTTGGCTTCAAAACGTTGGTTGCCAATCGCCCAGATCGGGAAGAGTTTGGCCAGCCAGCGATGGCAGATATTGAAGCCGCTGCCATTGAAAACGGCATGACCTGGGTATATATGCCCGTCGAATCTGGCAATGTATCCGATGCAGACGTTGCTCGTTTTGGAGCAATGATCCAGGAATCGGACAAGCCCGTATTAGCTTTCTGCCGTTCAGGCACCCGCTGTACCGTGCTATGGGCGCTAAATGAAGCTCGCACCACGCCAGCCCGTGATATTTTCGACAAAGCCAGCAATGCCGGTTACGACATCAGTGGACTTGCTCCGCGTATGGCGCAGCAATCTGAAAAGCAGTAAGGCTCGTTCAGTTTTAAATGATTAACCCTCAGGATCTACCCTCCCATGCAATATAAAGGTACAGAGAACTTCCGGCACAACCAGCCCGAACGGATTGGTGTACTGGTAACCAACCTTGGTACGCCAGATGCCCCAACAACTTCGGCTTTACGGCGTTATCTGGGGGAATTTCTCTCCGATCCGAGGGTCGTCGAGCTACCCCGCGCATTATGGTGGCTGATACTGCACGGCATCATTCTCCGTATTCGGCCCAAACGCAGCGCAGCGGCTTATGCCGGCGTGTGGCAGCCAGAAGGCTCGCCATTGCTTATCCATACCGCAAAACAGGCCGAGGGTATTCAGGAAGCTCTTAAAAAGACATATGGCAATGATGTGGTGGTCGGTTTTGCCATGCGTTATGGCAATCCATCTATTCCGCGGGTTCTCGATGAAATGCAGGAACAAAGCGTGAGAAAACTGGTGGTGCTGCCGTTATACCCTCAGTATTCCGCGTCTACATCCGCATCTACCTTCGATGCGATCGCCAAAAACTTCGCGACACGTCGCTGGTTACCTGATTTACGCTTTATTTCACATTACCCGGATTACCCGCCCTATATCGAAGCGATGGCTCAGCATATTGAAAGCCACTGGTCCGAGAATGGTCGCAACCAAAAGTTGGTTTTGTCCTACCACGGGGTGCCTCTGAAATATCTGACCAAGGGCGATCCGTACCACTGCGAGTGCCATAAGACTTCGCGGCTTTTAGCCGAGCGACTTGGGCTTACAAAAGAAGACTACATCACCAGCTTTCAATCACGTTTTGGCAAAGAAGAGTGGCTCAAACCCTATACCGACGAAACGCTCAAAGCGCTTCCTGGGCAAGGGGTAAAATCCATTGACGTGTTTTGCCCGGGCTTTTCATCTGATTGCCTGGAGACCATTGAAGAGATTGATGAAGAGAATCGCGGGTACTTTATGGAAGCTGGCGGTGAACGGTTTAGCTACATCACCGCACTAAATGCTACACCCGGCCATATTGACGCTCTGGTGCAACTTATAGAAGAAAACCTTCAGGGTTGGCAGTCTCCAGATAATCAACCGGAAACCCTGTCTGCTCGCCAAACTTTTGCAGACGAACAAAAAAGCGCTGTCTATCCCGGCCGCAATCTGTGAATAAAAAAGCTCGGTGGCACCGGTTAAGGTGCTGCCGGGCCGTGATTTAAAACGGTAAAAATCTCAGCGCCCTACTCTTCCTCAGTGTCCTTCTGCCTCGCATCTGAAAGATCTGGCATAGCCTCGCAGAAAGTACACTCATCAATATCCACACCTGACCCACCTGTTTCCACGTAACGAATACGATGGCTTGCTTTTCCACGGTTGGCTGAAACGGCGAATTTACGATCCCGTCGATCGCCATCAGTGGAACGTCTATTCGTACCTTCTTTGTTAACATTCATATTTACTCCCAAGCCTTTCGTACCAATCGCAACAGCTATGTTCTTAGTATACAACAGAAATATGCCTGATTCTGGTCTATCGTCTTACTCCAAACACAATCATCAAAGCGACATGTATCGCGAAGCAACAATATAAAAATTAAACAGACGGAGTTTTGCTAAATCACTCGCGGGCCATCAATGCTTATGCACAAAATAGCGACACAATAGTATTTAATA
>JAKDUK010000026.1 GCA_030457765.1 Marinobacter sp.
CCCGAATAGCCGGTACTCGCCGTGGAGCTATCGTTCGCATTGGTGTTCGGATTTCCGTCGCCTCCCTGGTCGTTTTTGGCCAAGGCCGCTCCTGAGACACCCATACTCAAGGCTATAGCAATCGCTAGCATGCTTTTATTAGTCTTCATAACATCAATTCCTTTGAGGCTGTTGGCTTGTTAGGGATCACGACCCAACTCGCTGGCTTCCGGATAATTCAGGGCTCAGATCCACACGAGTAATACAGCGATTCTCGTGCCAGTCTCATAACAAAAATTCAAATGACTGATTTTTATAATAATTCATAAAAAAAAGAAGAAAGGAGAGAAGCATCTTATTCGGCAACCTGTGTCAGAACTGAAACACCGCAAATAATGAAACCTGAGGATTAAAGCGCTTTATGTCGGCTTTTCATATACATAGCCTTCAAAGTCAGGTGTAAGATTTAGATAGGAAAGCGACTTATATTTTCTGTCCGCGCACAAAAAACCCCGCAACCGTTTCCAGCTGCGGGGTTTTCTTGCTCCCGGAACGCGTCCGGGAGCTAAAACACAGTAAACCGTTCGCTTAGAACTGGTTCATAGTGTTGTCTCCACCACCGGCTTTCAGCGCAGCATCACCTGCGAAGAATTCCTTGTGGTCGTCGCCGATGTTAGAACCGGCCATATCCTGGTGCTTGACTGTGGCGATACCCTGACGGATTTCTTCACGCTGTACGCCTTTAACGTAAGCCAGCATGCCCTGGTCGCCGAAATAGCCTTTGGCCAGGTTGTCGGTAGACAGTGCCGCAGTGTGATAAGTCGGCAGAGTAATCAGGTGGTGGAACACACCCGCTTCACGAGCCGCATCACGCTGGAAGTTAGCTGTCCACTCATCGGCCAGCTTACCAAGCTCGGTGTTGTCGTACTCTTCGCTCATCAGATTGGCGCGGTCGTAGGCAGATACATCCTTGCCTTCTTCAGTCCAGGCGTCGAACACCTGCTGACGGAAGTTCAGAGTCCAGTTGAACGATGGGCTGTTGTTGTAAACCAGCTTGGCATCGGGAACCTCTGCCTTGATGCGGTTTACCATGCCAGCGATCTGGCCAACGTGGGGCTTCTCGGTTTCGATCCACAGCATGTCAGCGCCGTTCTGCAAGCTGGTGATGCAGTCCAGAACAACCCGGTCTTCGCCGGAGCCTTCTTTGAACTGGAACAGGCCAGATGCCAAACGCTTGGGCTTAACCAGCTTGCCGTCTTGCTTGATTACGATGTCGCCGTTGTTGATGTCTTCAGCGTTTTCGATCACATCGCCATCGATAAAGCTGTTGTACTGGTCGCCCAGATCACCTGGCTCGTCGGTTACAGCGATTTGCTTGGTTAGGCCAGCACCCAGGGAGTCGGTACGGGCAACGATCACACCGTCTTCAACACCCAGCTCCAGGAACGCCAAACGAACAGCGTTGATCTTGGACAGGAAGTCGGCGTGCGGAACGGTTACTTTACCGTCCTGGTGGCCGCACTGCTTCTCGTCAGAAACCTGGTTTTCGATCTGGATGGCACAAGCACCCGCTTCAATCATCTGCTTGGCCAGCAGATAGGTGGCTTCGTCGTTACCGAAACCAGCGTCGATGTCTGCAATGATCGGTACAACGTGGGTTTCGTGATTGTCGATCTGCTCGGTCAGCTCGGCTACCTTGGCGTTGTCGCCAGCCTTTTCAGCAGCGTCAAGATCGCGGAACAGGTGGTTGAGTTCCCAGGAATCTGCCTGACGCAGGAAGGTGTACAACTCTTCGATCAGGCCAGAAACGGCTGTCTTCTCGTGCATGGACTGGTCAGGCAGCGGGCCGAACTCGGAACGCAGTGCAGCAACCATCCAGCCAGACAGGTACAAATAACGACGCTTGGTGCTGTTGAAGTGCTTCTTGATCGAAATCATCTTCTGTTGACCAATGAAACCGTGCCAGCAACCCAGAGACTGGGTGTACTGAGACTTATCGTTGTCGTAGTTCGCCATGTCTTCGCGCATGATCTTGGCGGTGTACTTGGCAATATCGAGACCGGTTCTGAACTTGTTCTGAGCGCGCATACGAGCAGCGTGCTTAGGGTTAATCGCGTTCCAGGTCGGGTTTTGCTTCAGTACGGATGCAATGGCATCGACGTCGTTTGAATAAGGCATGGTTTCTATCCTTAGGTTGATGATTTTACTAAGTTGTGAACACTGTAATGGCTCAGGACTTATAATTGAAATTTATATAATCTATTTTCAGCATTTTTGTAATGAATGAAACCTGCTGGCAACTCTGCTAACAGCGGAAATCAAGTCTGACAAAGCACAACCAGGCGGTCGCCGGGCTGTAAATCCAGATACTGCCTGCGGGGTGGGTTCAACATAAGGCGCCGACCACGGGCATTTGCGGTGGCACGGAGTACACCCAGAGCCACTTCGCCTTCTGCGGCCAAAACCTTTTCCAGTACATGAAAATCTGCGCTCGCTGGCAACAGATAGTGCTCCGGATTCTGGAATCGAATCTCGGCTCCACCCACGGTAAACAACTCATCCAGAACCATTCTGAGCTCACGGCGCAACGCGACCTGAGCCAAGATATGGCTGAGAATCATTGGGCTAATGAGCATTTCGCTCTGATGGCCATAGAGCAAGTGGCTGTTATCTGGATCGCTCAACTCCATAATCAACTGTGGTCGTCCGGGCGATTCCGCCAGTACGTCTTCAAGCTGGAGATAGCCGACCATCGTTCGCGCATCCGCTTCTTCGCCCGAGGCTAACCTGTCGCTGCTGAGTAGTATAATGGTGTCGTAATCTGCTGGGTTGATCCGGCGCAATTCATCTTCAACCATGTAATCGGCTTCAATGTGGCGGCAGTTTTCCAGTGGACTTCCCACCACATATCGGCTGAGCGCATGCTCTCGCTCAGATATCGGCACCACGGAGACAATATCCATCTTCGGCTGCCCTGGGCCATAACTTGCGAACTCAGCCATCAAACTGGGCACCCTGCGGTTCCAGCCAAGCAACAAAATGCGGTGTTCTTCCAGCCCTTTGTGGCGCGTAGCGCGCTTGGCTTCACCCCGCTTTATTTGCGGCAAAACCTGCACCTTAGGGTCTGCCTCTGTTTCCGCGTAATCCCGTGCCATCATTACAACCCGGTCTTGAATACCAACGGGCGTCGCCGTTGGTGCTGCCAACCGGATGTCCCAACCCTTCTCACCATATTGAAGCAAGCCCAAAACTACTGCATTCGGGCGCTCAGCAGCCAGTTCCCCAAGGGTCTTGCCGGCTACGGATTCACCGCCCCGTAGGTAAATTTCATTGCCTTCACCGGCGGTGAGCAGTTCGTTGTACACTTCAGATAGCCCCGGGTGCAGTACGTTTTGCACCATCAAGCGACTGATAGTGGCGTTACCGGCAACGACTTCAACTGCGCCAGGGTATGCCCGCTCAACCACTGGCAGCTTGCGTATATCTTGTATCTCCGCCACCACAAAGGGCAGAGTCGTATGGTACTGCCTTGCCTGCGCGGCAATCGACAGCAGCGCTTTAACGGTTTCCACATCCGAGGTAATCAGGCTGCCCACTTCATAGGCTGCACTTGGCACAATCACGGCAGCGGCATCAAGACACGCAACTCGCTGCAGCGCGTCCGGCTGAATGGCAGAACCGGAACGTAAAATAACCTGGCGGGCGCGCCGACCAATGCCTGGCTCACTGCGCAGCTCATGCACCTGCTTTGCAGAAGCTTCCTGGGACAGCACCACCAGATTCAGCTTCTGGGCATCGTGCATTTTGAGGAACCGGCGCATGCGGCCGGATGACCCCAACAGTTCAGAGAGTAGTGGCAAGGTTTGGCTGGTCCACCCCAACACGACCACATGATTTTTCAACGCGACCGGGGTGAGCCCGCGCTCAAGGTCTGCCATTTTGGCAATCAGCCAGCGAGTAAGAATGGCCACCAAAGTGCCCATAAATACCACATAACCACTGATGGTCAGTAACGTTGAAACAAAGCGCTGCCAAGTGCCCACGTCATCACCCAGATAGCCCGGGTCGGTGAGACGCAAAAAGGCCCACCAAATGGCAGACCCTGGGTCATCAAACTCGCCGCCTTGGGGTACCACCAGCAAGCCACCAATCAGAGAAATAATCCCGATAAAAGCAGCCACCACCAGTAGCTGAAAGCCGGCGCCTTTTACCAGTTGTCGCTCAACAACAAACTTTACGCGGTCGATGACGCGGAACGGCAGCATGGCGGCTTTTTTCATCCATTGTGTCCGTTTGGCGTTGAGGATGGTGAACGTTGCTGAGCCATAGATGACAAAGGCAGCGCAAGGGCTTCCCGTAGCGACGATGTGAACTGTAAAACCCCATTTACCGGCCCAACGCCACCGCGGGCAATCGTGCGCTGGGGCTGGGATTGCAGGTCGGCGATCACAATACGGGAGCCGTCATTCTGGCAGGTGGCGATCAGTTTATTGAGGGCAGACAGACCACCCGCATCGAGAACCGTCACGCCATCCATGTATAGGATAAACCCGTCAACATCCCGCGAAAGCTCTGCAAGCTCGCCAAAGATCCGGTCAGCCGCCGCAAAAAACAGTGGGCCGTTGATTTTGAATACACGCCAGCCTGCTGGCAGCTTTTCCTGGTGAAGCCTCTTGCCCGTGGTGATATCGGTTACCTTGGTCATCTCCGCCATTTCGCGCATGAACAGCACAGCGGCCAGCAGAACACCCGTGGTAATTGCTATGACCATATCCAGCGCCACGGTCAGGGAAAAACAGGTGAGAAACACGAGGACATCACTGCGCGGCGCAGTTTTCAGCAAGCGCACCGCTTTAGGCGCCTCGCTCATGTTCCAGGCCACCATAATCAGCAAAGCAGCCATTGCGGGCATTGGCAAATAGGCCAGCACACCCGCCAGTGAAACCAGTGCCAACAACACCACGATGGCATGAATCATGGCTGCAACAGGCGATTCGGCCCCTGCACGGTAGTTTGCGGCAGAGCGGGCAATGGCTGCCGTAGCCGTAATACCACCGAAAAACGGAACGATAATATTACCCAGGCCCTGCCCCATCAGCTCGCTGTTGGCACTGTGGCGCTTGCCGGTCATACCGTCGAGCACCACGGCACAGAGCAGAGATTCGATGGCGCCGAGCATGGCAATTGCAAAGGCTGCTGGTAACAACTCGCGCACCATACTCCAGGAAAATCCGAGAGGGCTGCCACTGGCATCCGCTTGCTGCCAGGGCCAGGCAAACTCCGGCAGAAACGGTGGAATGCCCGCACCAGTGCCACCCCCTGGTAACAAATAGCTGAAACGCGACCCAATGGTATCTACTGTGGCACCATTGGCATTAAGCCAAATTGCCAGAAGGCTACCTATAATCACCGCCGGCAAATGCGGTGGTACCGGTGTTTTCAGTCGCGGCCAGACCAACATGACAGCCAGCGTAACCACCGCAACCAGAGCACTCATGCTATCCAGCGCCGGGAAAGCCTGCGCCAGCACTGCCAGCTTATCCCAGTAATGCTCGGGCATGCTTTCCACAGACAAGCCAAAAAAGTCTTTCACTTGCAGCGTAGCAATAACCACCGCAATACCACCGGTGAATCCAAGAGTGACGGAATCGGGTATGTATTCAATAAAGCGCCCCAATCGCATAAGCGCCATGATTACCAGCAAAACACCGGACATCAGGGTGGCCAGCAGCAGGCCGCCCAGGCCATAGGTCTGGGCAATGGGGTAAAGGATAACCACAAAAGCCGCAGTAGGGCCGGAAACACTGAAGCGGCTGCCACCTGTTAACGCAATAATGAAACCGGCAATAAATGCGGTATAAAGACCATATTGAGGCGCAACGCCACTGGCGATAGCCAGCGCCATGGCCAGGGGTATCGCGATAATACCCACGGTAACGCCAGCCATAAGATCCCGTAGAAAGCGACGACCGTTATATGGCTGGTCAATACAAGCTTCCCGGAAAGCATGGGCAAACCGAAGTGAAAATAAGTGAGCGCGATGGGGCATACTGTCCTCGTGTCTAGGAATACATACAGGTAGCGAGGCCCACCATTATATATAATTTTGCCATGAAAAAGTGTTTCAACGTTGTACTCATTACACTGATTAGCAGCCTGGCCGGGTGCGCAACCGTAAGTCAGCCCAGCAAAAGCGGCGCTGAGACAAGGCCACAAACCCTTTACGGCGCGCACCTGATCGACCCGGAAGACGGCACTGAGCTGAGCATAGACGCGCTCAGTCAACGGCTTGCGCAAACCGATGTTATTGTCATAGGCGAATACCATGGCCATCAGGCCTCTCACCTTCTGCAATCACAAATTCAGGCTGCACTTTACCGCCAGACCCCCCAGCAAGTGCTTTCCATGGAGCAGTTCAACATAGACAACCAGGCAGCAGTCGATGCCTATCTAAATGATGAAACCGGCGAGACAGAAATGATGGAAGACAGCGACGCCTGGGAAAGTTACCGTGGTTCCTACCGGCCATTGATAGAATTCGCACGCCAGCATGACCTACCGGTTATTGCAGCCAACGCGCCTGCAGCCGTGGTACGTTGCGTTGGTCGAAACGGCTCAGGCTACCTGAACAAACTGCCCAAAACCGGGCGAAAATCGCTGCCAGGCAAACCCTTTATGGACACCCCGGCTTACCGTAAAAAATTCACTGCGGCTATCACAAACAGCCACAGCGCCACAGATAACGCCATGCGCAAACGCCTAGACAACACATATAAAGCCCAGTTACTGCGTGACAACACTATGGCCAGCCGTATACTGGCTGCCCGTGGCGCTCACCCCGGCCATCAAATTATTCACACCACCGGCACATTCCACAGCGAAGAACGCCTGGGGACAGTTGCCTTACTGAAGCAACGGGCTCCGGATGTGTCGGTTGCGGTTATCTCACCGGTGGTCTGGCCGGCTGACGTGAACGAGGCGCCCTTGCAGAGCAGCCGAGATAAGGGCGACTATCTCTACTTCATTCAGCCTCTACCAGACGAGTTCCGCGACGAAGTACGCAAACAAAAGGCGATATCTGCCAGATTCCGGCAACCCACTAAAGAGACCTGCCAAGGAGATTCCCCATGAAAGTCATTGCTGCCCTTATTCTGGGTATCAGCGCTATTATTTCGGCCTCGTTTATCAGCGGTGGTTTAACCGATCTGCGCACCGGCGACCGCTACGTAACGGTGAAGGGTGTGGCGGAGCGGGAAGTAACGGCTGATCTTGCCTTGTGGCCGATTCGTTTTGTGGGCACCGGAGACACTCTTAGTGAAGCACAGGAAAAGGCAAACAGCAGCCGCAATGCCATTATGGCGTTCCTGAAACTACAGGCCATCAGCCACGATGCGGTGGAGCTACAGCGGTTAGACGTGACAGATACGCGCGCCAATCCGTACCAGGACGACAACAGTAAACAGAAGTTTATTATCAGCCAGTCCCTGATGGTGCGCAGCGACGACATAGAAAAAATCCGCCAGGCAGCTCAGGCAGTCGGCGAGTTGGTTGATTCCGGCGTGGTGCTGTCATCGGACTATGGCCCAGGTGGCCCCACCTATCTGTTTAACGGCTTGAATGAAATCAAGCCAGAAATGATTGCCGAAGCCACGGCATCTGCCCGTGAATCCGCCAGCCAATTTGCCAAGGACGCCAACACCGGGCTAGGCGACCTGCGCCGCGCCAACCAGGGTGTCTTCCAGATACTTGCCCGTGACCAGGCCCCGGGAATCTCCGAACAGCAGCAGCCGGCAAAAACCGTGCGGGTGGTATCAACCTTTCAATACTATTTACGGTAGTACATTCACGCAATGAGATACCGGCACATTACTGAGTTCTAACCATTTCGTCGGTTACCTGATACTCCCCTACCAGCCAGCGCAGAATTTCGCTGGCTGCTGGGTGATCATAGGCATCGTAGGTTCGCATCAGGCTTTGCCGCTTTTCCTCACTAATGCGCCCCAGGCCGGCATCCTGCAAGACCAGAAGGTCAGCATGAAGCTGGCCGGCCAGTTCCCTGCCAACCACCTCCTTTGCCGCTTGACGAAACGCCTGCCCGTACTGATATTCCGTACCCTGGCGGTAAGATTCAGCCAGCGTTATTGCGGGAATGGAGGTCAAAACCGGCTGTAAAGACGGGTTAATGCCATGCCCCGATATGTAGGTACCATTGGCTGCCGGGCGGCCAGTAAACCCACGCAAGTGCAAGTGCCGGGACATACGATCTCCGTCATTTACCGGGTAATTGTCCCAAAGCACCGGTTTGCGCCCTAGCTGCTCGGCCACACGTTTCAAATGCCCGGGAGAAACCTCTCGAGAGCAGACTTCCTCTCCCGTCCAGAACACCTGAACATCATGATCCAGCCGACGCCCAAGGGCTTCCAGGTATCCAGGCGGGCGCTCCCCGAATACCCTGTCCAGTACCGGGTCGTCGGAGTAATAACTGGGGCAAACAGACAGATATTTGGCCTGTGTGCGTGCACGGACCCAGTGCATGATATCTGCCTGGGTTTCAGCCAGCGCTGGCGTATCGGCGCGCATGTCGTCGAACAAGATGGCCAGTTCATCAATACCTATACGATCAAGCAGTTCAAGCTTCGCAGCAAGTGCGTTGCGTGCCGCATCGTCAAAACGATTAAAGATTTCAAAAGGACTCAATCCAATGCCAAATCGCAGCCCCAGCTTGCGACAAAACCGGCCAAACTCGGCCAGCTCTGCAACCATTGCTGGCGGGTGCGGTTCTTGCCAGCGCCGACGCAAGAAAGCATCCGCTTTGGGCGCATACAGGTAAAAACCGTAACCGTGCGGCGCTAGCGTGCGCACCAATTGTTGTCGCTCCTGCCAGCTCCATACCGGCCCGTAGAATCCTTCAATAATCCCCAGCGTTGTGCTCATGGCTTTCTCCCTGCGACGACTCAATGTATTACCACATGGTATACCTGTGGTAAGACAATGGTATATCTCCCCTGTATTGCCAGCGGCCCAGGCAGGCTACTATAGGTGAAATTTCGACGGAAACCGTTATGAGCCCTTCCCAGGCACGGCTGGGCAGTCTTGATGCATTGCGAGGCCTCGCCGCTTTTGGGGTCGTGCTTTTTCATTACCTGCCTTACTACGACAAGCTTTTCGGCCATTCATTCCAATTGCCTCAGCTGTTAACAGATACGTTGCTGTTTGGTCGCTACGGAGTGCACCTGTTTTTTATTCTCAGTGGCTTTGTTATTTTCATGACTCTTGAGCGCACTCGCAATGCCGCCTGGTTTGGATTGGCAAGAGGCGTTCGACTCATGCCGGCTCTTTGGGTCGGTATAGCCCTTACCTTCGTATCCGTACACCTTTTGGGCCCCGAAAGCCGCGCAGTAAGCTTTGAAACCGCCCTGCTCAACACTACCTTGTTGCATGAATATCTGGGGGCAGAACACGTTGATGGCGCCTATTGGAGCCTTGTAATAGAGGTCACTTTTTACAGCTGGATGGCGTTGTTGTTCTACACCTTGCGCGGGTGGTCACGGTTGCGGCTGGCCTTCTGGGCGTGGATGCTGGTGAGCTATGTTGGCGTTATCTGGTGGAAACAAATACCAGACAGCCTCGACTTTCTGATCAAAGATCTGATCTTTGTTAAATACGCCCCCTTGTTTATTGGCGGCATGCTGATTTTCCGTATTCACCGATACGGCCGGCCTTCAAGCAGCGATGCGGCATTGCTGGCACTGGCTGTTTGCCACGGCCTGCTTGCATACAAATTCCCATACAGCCTGTTTGTGCTGGGCTGCTTTACGGTGTTTGCCTTGGCGGTTACAGGCCACCTCAACTGGTTGGCCAATAAACCCATGCTATGGTTGGGCAGCCTTTCCTACAGTCTGTATCTGGTACACCAAAACATTGGCTACGGTGTTATCGCCTTAAGCTACAAGGCAGGCCTGCCAGGTTGGCTGGGCGTCTGCCTCGCAATTGCCACCGCACTTCTTCTGGCTGCTCTGATTCATTACTTCGTCGAGAAACCGGCTTTGGGGCGGTTCCGCGCCTGGCGCAGCCGCACAGAAACCGCTCAGACAGTAGCAGCACCTGCCAGGGTTATCGACTAGACTCAGGTTTGACCATTCAATTAACAAAACACCTGACTAACGGAGTTTTATTATGGAAATCAAAACGTTTGGCAACCTGATTGACTGGACCCGTGAAATGCACCTGCATCTTGCAAAGTGCCTGCGGGAGTCTGCTACGCAAAACAGCAATGAACGAACCGGCGCCTTACTGGACTACGTGGCCGAACACGAATCCACATTAGCAACCACCGTGGGTGAGTTCGAAAAGCAAGCCAGACCAAACGCTCTGAATACTCGTATATACGATTATCTCGATCATAAGCCGCTCATATCCAGCCAGATTTGCGACGGCCGATACGCCTCTATGGGGTTCGATGATATTGTTCGAGACATCTTTGGTTTCCACGACCAGATTCTCAGCCTATATGAAACCCTGGTTGGTAAGGCAGAAATTGAGGACGCCAAATCATTGCTTGAAGATCTGCTGGCACTTGAGCAGCATGAAGCCAAGCAATTGGCTAGCCAGATTGGTCGAATGAACGACATCTAGCCAGCTATACGACCTATGTCGTATGGGGGCGGATTTTTCGTTTCGCTAGTTATCAATACTTGATAATGTGAACCAACTGATGGTGGTCCGTCAGGGACAATAGCTCTACCCAAAACAAAGATAAAAGGACACAAGAGCAATGAAAATCCGTTCCGTTCTCTCAGCGGCCGTACTAACTGTGGCCGCAACCTTTGCCTCAACACAGACATTTGCCCAAGACACTTTCACTCTCAAACTGGCAGAAACCTGGGGGCCAAACTTCCCCATTTTTGGTGACACCACCAAACGTTTTGCAGAAACCGTCGAGAAAATGTCTGACGGCCGCCTGAAAGTGCGCATAGATTCCGCCAACAAACACAAAGCGCCGCTGGGTGTGTTTGATATGGTGAAGGCTGGCCAGTACGACATGGGCCACTCCGCTTCCTACTACTGGAAAGGCAAGGTGCCCGAAACCCTGTTTTTCACCAGCATGCCGTTCGGCATGAACGCTATCGAACAATACGCCTGGTTCTACCATGGCGGTGGCATGGAGCTGATGCAGGAGGTGTATGAGCCCCACAACATGCTGTCCTTCCCGGGTGGCAACACCGGCGTGCAAATGGGCGGCTGGTTTCGCGAAGAGATCAAATCTCTGGACGACCTTGACGGCCTGAAAATGCGCATTCCGGGCTTTGCCGGTGAAGTGTTCGCAGCCGTTGGCGTAAACCCGACCAACATCGCCCCCGGCGAGCTATACACGGCACTTGAACGCAATACGATTGATGCCGTTGAGTGGGTAGGCCCCGCCCTCGACCTACGTCTTGGTTTTCAACAAATTGCTGATTACTACTACACAGGATGGCACGAACCAGCCACAGAGCTTCAGTTTCTGGTAAACAAGAAAGTCTGGAACAAACTGCCGGCTGACCTGCAAGAGATTATGCGAGTGGCCATGCGTACTGCGTCGTACGACATGCTGGTACAGTCTCAGCATGCCAACGCCGAAGCCTGGGCCAATATCAAGGAAGAATATCCGAATGTGCAGATTAAACAGTTCCCTCAGGAAATCTTCCAGGCCATGCACGACGCCAACAAAAGGCTTCTCGAAGAAGCGTCTGAAAGCAATGAACAAGCAGCCCGAATTGTAAAATCCCAAGAGGACTATCTGAAACAGAGCCGCGCTTATACCGATATTTCTGAGCGCGCCTATCTAAACACCATGGGCACAGTAGAGTAATATAGTAGCTGTAATGGAGCCGGGATCGCACTGAGGTGATCCCGGTTTTGTTGTTTATAGCAATGATAAAATCGCCAGCTCTCTGGCGGAGGATTGTGAATGCAGTGGATTATAAAGCTGGATGAGGGCCTTGCCCGCGTGTCCATGTTCTGCGGCTGGGTTGCCTGTGTCGCAATGCTGTTAATGGCTGGCAACGTTTTTTACGACGTTGTTGCCCGCTACGCATTTAATGAAGTATCCATAGGCATGCAAGAGATGGAATGGCACCTCTATTCGATAGTATTTCTGCTCGGTATTCCCTATGCGTTGCGCACAGACGGCCATGTTCGAGTTGATGTGTTTTATACCCGCTGGAGCAACAAAGCCAAAGCCTGTGTAAACCTGATAGGCGCACTGGTTTTTGTGGTGCCATTTGCTTGGCTTATCGGCTTTTATGGCTACGACTTCGCACTGGATTCTTACAATATGGGTGAAGGCAGTGGCGATCCGGGTGGCCTGCCTCAACGCTGGGTCATCAAGTCTGTTATTCCCATCACGGCATTTTTTATCGCCATTGCTGGCCTCAACATGGCAACGTTCGCATTGCGCGTGTTGTCTGGTGAAAAGCAATACGAAGGTGAAAACGGCGGGGAGGGACTCGCATGATCGGTATGATTATGTTCCTCGCCGCCCTTTTCATGTTGATGCTGGGCTTCCCCGTAGCCTTCACCTTTGGCGGCGTTGCCTTATTCTTTGGTGTATTTGCAGAAGGCATGGACCTGTTTGCCTTCATGCCCTACCGCATCATGAGCGTAATGACGAATACCGTCTTGATGGCCGTACCGCTGTTTATTTTCATGGGCGTTATTCTGCAGCGTACCCGTTTGGCCGAGCAATTACTGACCTCCATGGGGCGACTGTTTGGCGGCCTACCGGGTGGCTTGGCAATTTCTACCATCTTAGTGGGCGCACTCCTCGCTGCTTCCACCGGCGTTGTCGGTGCAAGCGTAGTTGCCATGGGCTTGATTTCCCTACCTGTCATGCTTGCCCACAACTACGATAAGCGTCTGGCAACAGGCACCATCTGTGCCGCGGGTACGCTGGGCCAAATTGTTCCTCCATCTATTATCCTGATTATTCTGGGTGATGTGCTGGGCCTTCCTGTAGGTGATTTGTTTAAAGCTGCTATCGGTCCGGGTGTGGTTCTGATCGGGCTTTACATTGCCTATATCCTGATCATGACCCGCTTCAGACCTGAAACGGCCCCGGCCATGCCGGAGGACAACACCATCTCCCGTAAAAAGGAGGTGGCGAATGCACTATTGGCGATCATCCCTCCGTTGGCGCTGATCGTTATTGTGCTGGGCTCTATCTTTACCGGCATCGCAACGCCCACGGAATCGTCGGCATTAGGCGGTGTTGGCGCAATTGTTCTGGCCATCATCTACCGTCAGTTTTCATTCCAGATGGTTTGGGATGCGTCGAAAGATACGGTAAAAGTAACGGCCATGGTGTTTGCCATCCTGATCGGTGCAACGGCGTTTTCGATGGTCTTCAGCTACACAGGTGGTGACTACCTGCTGGAAGACTGGATGCTGGCTCTGCCAGGTGAGAAATGGGGTTTTATTATTCTCGCTATGCTGGTGATTATGGTGTTGGGCTTTTTCATCGACTTTGTTGAAATCTCCTTCATCATCGTGCCTATTCTGGCGCCGGTGGCCGAAGCGATGGGCATCAACATGCTTTGGTTTGCCATTCTGATTGCCATGAACCTGCAAACCAGCTTCCTCACGCCGCCTTTCGGGTTTTCGTTGTTCTACCTCAAAGGCGTCGCACCGCCGCAAGTGCGAACGATCGACATATACAAGGGCGTATTGCCGTTTATTGTCCTGCAGGTATTGGTGCTGGCGATGATCGTGATATTCCCGGAGTGGTTCGGCATGAGTTCCTCTTACTAACCCACGCATCTGCCCACGACCGGAGCGCATGGCCCGGTCGTACAGTTTCCCCACTGAGCTACACACCCTCGCCCTTCCTCTGCGCTGGTTTACGAAGAACCTGACAAAAACAGAAGGTTTTCTATACTGGTTAGACAACCGGCAATTCTCAGATAGGTATTCGGGACAAGCCCTAGCGCTCAGCCGCCAACCTGGACAGCAATGTTAAGGTAAAAGGGGGACAGACTCCGTGAACCACAATAGCATTCAAAAAAGCACTCAGAAGGTCGGGCTCAACGAACAGACCGACAAATCCCATATTCTGAACCTGCCTTTGCAGGGCTCACATATAGACCGTGCGCCACACACTTATGAACGCTGGCTAGTGGCAAAGCTGGTTCGCATGGCAGGGTCGCCGCCGATTCGCTTCCGACTGTGGAACGGCGAGGTAATTGAGCCCCAACCACAACCTGCACAGTTTACAGTGTACCTCGCCGACCCAAAGGCGCTTTATACCCTGGTTGCCAACCCGAATTTGGCATTCGGCGATCTGTACAGCGCCGGACGTTTAGAGGTAGAAGGTGACCTGCCCAACCTGATGGAAACCCTTTATCGCTCGATTCACCAGGCCCGTCAAGAATGGCCCCGCTGGCTGGAGGCCCTGTGGCGCAACCACGCACCTCGCGCAACAGGCTTGTCTGAGGCAAGGGAGAACATTCATCATCATTATGATCTGGGCAATGACTTTTACCGGCTTTGGCTAGACCAGGCAGAAATGCAGTACACCTGTGCCTACTACGAGCGACCGGAATTAACTCTGGAGCAAGCACAACTGGCAAAACTGGAACACGTGTGTCGAAAACTTAAGCTTAAACCCGGCATGACCGTCGTAGAGGCGGGCTGTGGTTGGGGTGGGCTGGCCCGCTACATGGCACGACATTACGGAGTAACCGTTCACGCTTACAACATTTCCCGGGAACAACTGACATACGCGCGAGAGCAAGCCCGTACACAGGGTCTTGAAAATCTGATTCATTATGTTGAAGACGATTACCGCAACATTGAAGGCCAGTACGACGCCTTTGTTTCGATCGGCATGCTGGAGCATGTAGGCAAGGAGAACTACCTCGCCCTTGCAGACCTGATTAAGCGTTCACTCAAGCCAAATGGCATAGCACTTCTTCACAGCATTGGTCGCAACAAACCCATGTTGATGAACGCGTGGATCGAAAAACGCATTTTCCCCGGGGCTTATCCTCCCAGCATCGGCGAGTTCATGACCCTGTGTGAGCATGGCGACTTTTCTGTTTTGGATGTTGAAAATCTCCGGCTCCACTACGCACGCACCCTAAGCGCCTGGATGGAGCGCTTTAACATGGCAGAGGATGCGGTCTGCGAAATGTACGACGAGCATTTTACCCGAGCCTGGCGCATGTACTTAGCTGGCTCGATTGCGGCCTTCCGGGCCGGATCGCTGCAGCTGTTTCAGGTTGTATTCACCCATGGCAACAACAACCAACTGCCAGCAACCCGACAGGATCTTTACACCTTTCCCGCGGCACCCGAGCACACCTGAGGTGATCAAACATGGAAACTTACGATCTGATTATCGCAGGAGCTGGTCCGGCAGGGTCTACCCTTGCCAAAGCTCTTGAAGGCAGCGGCAAGCGCGTGCTGCTAATTGACAAACAAGACTTTCCTCGCGATAAAACCTGCGCAGGATGGGTGACGCCCGCGGTAATGGAGACCCTGAACATTGATCTTTCAAAGTACGGCAAGGGCCGCACACTTCAACCTATTCGCCGCTTCCGGATCGGCATGATGGGGCAACCGGCGGTAGAGAATGACCACGGCCGCGTGGTGAGTTACGGCATCCGACGCTGTGAGTTTGATGATTACCTGCTGAACCTTACAGACACGCCGAAACAACTTGGTACTCCCATCAAAAGCATTACCCGACAAGATGGCAGCTGGCAGATCAACAATACTTGGTCCGCACCGCTGCTGGTAGGCGCAGGCGGACACTTCTGCCCGGTTGCCAAGCTAATTGGCGAGGGCCCGGGAAGTCACGAAACCACAGTGGTGGCCAAGGAAGTAGAGTTCGAAATGAGCGACGAACAGGCAAACAACTGCCAAGCACAAGGAGATACACCAGAACTCTGGTTCTGCCGGGACCTAAAAGGCTACGCCTGGGTCTTTCGCAAGGGTAAATACCTGAACGTGGGCCTGGGGAGAGAGGATAACCATAAGCTGACCGCGCATCTGCAGGATTTTGTGGAAACCATGAAAACCTCCGGACGCCTCCCTGCAGACCTGCCCAGCCGTTTCAAAGGGCATGCCTATTTGCTCTACGATCACGCAGAGCGGCCACTGGTAGACGATGGACTTGTATTGATTGGCGACGCCGCGGGGCTTGCTTACAGCCAAAGCGGGGAGGGCATTCGCCCGGCCATTGAATCGGCATTATTGGCGGCCGATGTCATTCGGCGGGCGCCAGACTTTTCTGCTAAATATTTGCAGACATACGGCGATGCCATTGCCGCTCGTTTTGGCCACCGCGACTCCATAACAGAAGAGGGTTTTCAAGTACCAGGCTGGATCAAAATGCCTCTGGCGAGCACATTAATGCGCTCACACTGGTTTACCCGCAAAGTGGTGACTGAAAAATGGTTTTTGCACCAGGATGTGGCCCCCTTGGCAGCAAACTCGTAGCGAAGGACAAGGTATACTGATAATGCCGTACAGATAAAAAAATAGCGGCCAACTGGCCGCCATATACGTTTCTTTACCGGACTTATTGACCCAGGTAACTGCGATACATCCAAACAGTTTTTTCCTGCTGGGATATGTAGTCGCTCATCAAAGCTACCGTGCCTTCGTCCTCAGCATCGCCCGCAAGGCTCAACAATTCCCGCTGCTTGCCAATGAGTTTGGCAAAGCTATCAAGAATATTTTCCATGGCCTGCTTTCCATCAGAAACATCTTTCTGCTCTGGCACTTCCGAACGCTCGATATAGGAACTGTATGCGTGGGCTGGACGGTGCCCCAGTGTCAGAACACGCTCAGCCACGTCATCAATCTTGAGCAGCAGATCGTCATACAACTCTTCAAATTTCACATGAAGCTCAAAGAAGTTGTCGCCCTTGATGTTCCAGTGATATCCGCGCACGTTCATATAAAAAATCTGGTAGTTGGATAGAAGATCGTTAAGAGAGTCGGCCAGTTTCACTGTTTTTTCGGTATCCAGACCAATAAAATTCTTACCCATTACATGACTCCTTCGTGGCTGTTAAATCAATACTGACATTACTTTAGTCCAGACTCTGTATATCCGTGAAGTTTAGTTATCCAATCCTGGTCATAGCGCGAATTAATCGATCTTAAGGAAAACACCCTAAACTGACTATACACCCGGCCCGCAATCTGTGCAGCCTTCCTCTGGAGCCGGCCCGATATTGAGATTCCGGTTAAGATCCTTCAAAGCGGTTCTCAAACCTTCTTCAATAACCGGGTGATAAAACGGCATTTCCAACATCTCACTGACGGTTAGCCGTCGCTGTACAGACCAAGCTAATAGGTGGGCGATGTGTTCAGCCGCCGGGCCAAACATCTCGGCACCCATGAACAACCCGCTGCCCTGCTCACCGTAAACCCTCAACAACCCGCTATTTTTACCCAGTACCCGGCTGCGCCCCTGGTCTTCAAACGACACCTCACCCACGGCAAAGCACCCGGCGCAATGCTTATCCACCTCATCAATCGTAAGCCCGACACTCGCTATTTGAGGGTCGGTAAAAACGACTGCCAGGGGAGCACTCCTTTTGCCCGCCATAACTTCCGGGTAAGACGCAGCATTGTTGCCAGCGATTCGGCCCTCGTCTGCGGCCTCGTGCAAAAGTGGTACATCGTTGTTGGCATCGCCGGCAATGAAGATATGGCTCTGCCCGCAGCGCAACGTGTGCGGGTTAAACACTGGCATACTTTTTTCGTCCAACTCAATGTCCGCATTCTGTATATCCAGGCCGTCGACATTGGGCCGGCGCCCCGTAGCCGCCAGCAAATACTCAAACACTTCGGTTTTCTCGTCGCCAGCGTCACCATCGATAAACGTAATGGCAACTCCGCCGTCAACCCGCTCCACCCGCTTCACATCGCCGTCAGGGTCAAGCGGAAACTCTTCATTAAAACGCTTGAGCGCGTACTCACGAATACTATCGTCGCGAATTGGGCCCACAGCACCGCCTACACCAAACATCCGCACCCGCACACCAAGTCGACTAAGTGCCTGCCCCAACTCTAAACCAATGACCCCAGGCCCAAAGACCACAACCGATTCAGGGAGGTCCTGCCAATCAAACATATCGTCGTTAACAACTAATCGGTCTTTGGCGTCTTTTAAAAATCCGGGGATATTCGGGCGGGAACCAGTGGCGATAATAATCCGCTGGGCATGAATTTCAGTTTTGCTGTCAATAACCAGACAGTTAGGGCCGGTAAAACGAGCATGCCCCATCATACGATGCTCTTCCGGAAACTTCTCCACGGAGCGGATCACCGAGCCCACAAACCGATCACGCTCAGCGCGCACCCGTTCCATTACCCGCTTTCCATCCACGGATATGCCACCGGCAGATACCCCGAATAATTCCCCCTGGGCCATCTGGTACGCATTATCTGCAGCCGCAATTAATAACTTGCTGGGCATACAGCCCACTCTGGCACAGGTGGTGCCGAACTGATCACCTTCAACCAGCACAACGTTATCGGTGACCTTTCGTGCTCGCTGATAGGCCACCATACCTGCCGTTCCTGCACCGATAATGGCTACGTCAACCTCGCGCTTATCCATAAAACAGTCTCCAGAGCGGTGTTCCCGCAAACGGGAATTTGGGTGATACGTAAAAACCAACCCCGGTTCTTTAAAGCGAGCGAAGCAGACGCTCTGTCTGTTCCCAGCCCAAACACGGGTCGGTAATAGAACAACCGTAGCGCAGATCGGCGCCGTCGTCTTGTCGACCTGCCTCAAGAAAGCTCTCAAGCATCAGCCCGCGAATGCCAGCGCTACCTGCACGCTTCTGGCGCATTACCTCGCGGGCTACATCGATTTGTCGCTCAGCCTGCTTGCAGGCATTGTCGTGGCTGCAGTCCACCATGATCCCGGCGCAGAGCGCTGCGCCAGACAGGCCCTGCGCGGCGTGCTGAATACTCACTTCATCGTAGTTGGTTATGCCCCGACCACCACGCAGTACCAAATGCGTGTCCGGATTGCCCTGAGTACTGATCATAACCGGCGTGCCATGGCTGGAGACACCCAAGTGATGATGCGGATGGGCACTCGATTTCATGGCGTTGATAGCAACACCAATTCCGCCGTCTGTGCCGTTTTTGAACCCGGTGGGCATAGGCAGGCCACTGGCCATTTCCCGATGGATCTGAGATTCCGTGGTGCGGGCGCCAATGGCTGTCCAGCTCACCAGATCACCAAGGTAATCCATGGCGAAGGGGCTCAAAGCTTCGGTCGCCAAAGGCAGCCCCATTTCAGCCAAATTCAACAGTAACCGGCGCGAGCGCAGCAGACCTTCATTAAGGTCGCCGCTTCCTGTGCGTTCAGGATCGTACAGCAAACCCTTCCAGCCAACGGTCGTTCTTGGCTTTTCCAGGTAAGCGCGCATCACAATAAGAAACCGGTCGCTAACCGCGCCTGCCAGTGTCTTAAGCTTTTCGCCGTACTCCAATGCTGCAACCTCGTCATGAATAGAGCAAGGCCCAACCACTAGGAGTGTGCGGTTATCTGCACCGTGCAGAATGCTTCGAACCGCTTCTCGATGCTTATCTATTTGCCTGATGAGCACCTCATCGACAGGCAAGCGTGCCCGCAATTCAGCCGGCGTTGGCAGTGCGGTTTCCTGCCGGTGCGTGACCGCAGAGCTAATCATCTGGTGTTCTCCGGCTGCTGTTAAAGGCATGTTCATATCTGTGTTCCCGTTTCCCTGCGTCAGAATCAAAAAAGCCCCGGCTGGGCTACCAGTCGGGGCTTTCTGAGTCCGACGGCAGCCTGGTTTTTCGCCGGGCTGCCATCCTCGTTGTTCATTTAGTGAAGATGTTATGGGCGGCCCTGGCGCTGGCTAAAATAAAAGCCATAACCAAACCACCAACCAAACACAACAGCGATTGCCGCCGTCGGCTTCTGGCCGAAAGCTTGCAGAACATTCAATTGACAGATCGCTTGTGTCGTCTTCATGCTTATTAATATATACCCCGGGTTTTCAACTTGGCAACCCGTAAACCGGACTTTTTACCAAACAGCCTGGATTTTCAAATAAAAAGGAAGCCAGAAATGACACTGAACCTACGGAAAAACACCGTTTCGTTCTTCTTTTTTGTGCTCGTAATGGCACTCACCTCAGGTACCGGTTCTGCCCACGCTGAATCCCGAGCTTATCAACTTAACAACCGGTCAGGCGCCGATGTAGCTGGCCAAATAAAAGAACTGTACGAAGGCGAGTCTGTTTCAATAACCGCCCGAGGGCAGCAGCTAGTGGTTCGCAGTAACCCGCAACTGCTCGACGAAATCGGCACCTTGATTAAAACCTTGGACGTAGCCCAGGCCCAGCTTCGGATCACCGTAAGATCTATGGAAGATATCGGCGGCAAGCGCTCTGGCGCAGGCGCCACCACCACACGTAACAACGTAGGCGTAACTGTGGAGCGCCGTGTAACGAGCACCGCTGGCTCCAAAGAGCGAAGCCTCATGGTGATGGATGGGCAGTCTGCCCACATCACCTCGGGCCAGGTGCGAACACTGCCCTTTGCGGTACGTGGTGGCAGGAATCCAGCGGCCATTTTTGAGCAGGTAGAAACCCGCAGTGGGTTTGTTGTCAGCCCACAGGTTATTTCAGATCGTGCCATTGAGCTGAACATCACGTCTTTTGAGGCAGACCCCGCAGAACTCGACGGGTACGAGACTCAAGCGCTGGTTACAAGTCGCAGAGTCGAACCCGGTCAATGGGTGTCTCTGGGCAGCACGTCAACTCAATCAACCCGTAAACAGTCAGGCATTGCTTACAGCGTTAAGAGCAGCCAGTCGGATAACCGGAGCTTCGAGGTCAAAGTCGAGATTGTGCACTGAGCTTTATGCTCTGGTACAAATAAGCACGCTCTTGGCTTCGTTGATTTTGGCTGCCAGGTAATCACTCCCGCCCCTATCTGGGTGTAATTTCTGTATCAGGCGCCGGTGAGCCATCACAATGTCTTCTTTTGAACAAACAGACGTCAGCCCCAGTATTTCGCAGGCCTCACGTTCTGTCATGCCCTTGCCTTGAGCAGGATCAGCTCCACCATGCCCGGAATTCGGCCCCTCGCCGCTGCCCGATCCTACATTGTCTTTGCCAGAAAAAAGGCGATTCAGCGCCGGGAAAAAACGGGCAAGCTCCGGCAGTTTGCGCAACAGAGGAATAAATGCAGCGATAGCAGCCGTCAGCACATGCACTCTGCCGGTTAAAACCATCACTAATAACAGTACACCACCGGTAATAAGAACGAGCTTCCAGGTTGCAGCTTTTTTATTTTCCGCCGACAATCTGCCCCATTGTTTTAGAATCACAAAGACGATTGCCGCCAGCACGATTCCTAATATCCAATGCATGATTGATCCCTTACTGCTAAAAGATCGTAAGTCTGGCACTCAATGTAACAACAATGCTAGCCATAAATACCTACAACACGGTGACAACTGCACCCCAAATTTTGTAGGATGCTATGTTTTGTCGTGAACTCATCACTCTCGCATCCAAATATAGATCTCCAGGACCTGAACTATGCGCACTGCTTCCCGCTTCCTGATCGCAATTATTTTCCTTGGCGTGGTGCTTGGCGGCATCTTCGGCTACAAGTTTTACCAGTTTGGCCAGATGGAAGAGCAGCTGTCCAAACCTCAGCCGCCTGCGGAAATTTCAGCCACCAAGGCCCGCACGGAAAGCTGGACACCTTCTATTAAGGCGGTGGGCAGCATAAAGGCCATCAACGGCATCGAGGTAGCCAACGAGGTTCCTGGTGTTATTGCGAGCATTAACTTCGAATCTGGCGACACCGTCAAAAAAGGCGACATACTCATTCGCCTGAACACCGCAATTGACGAAGCTGCCGTGCGCACTCGCAAGGCAGAAGCACACTTGGCGGAGCAGGAGTTCAAGCGTATATCTGACCTGCTGCCAAAACGTGCGGTATCCCAGTCCCAATATGACGAATCCAAGGCGAATTACGATGCCGCCAAGGCCCGGGTAAATGAGGCAGAGGCGCAATTAAGCAAGAAAGTCATCCGGGCACCTTTTGACGGTACTCTGGGCATCCGCATGGTGGATCAAGGCGCGTACATCGCTACGGGCACACCTATTGTTGAAGTGAACATGCTCGATCCGATCTATGTGGACTACACCCTGTCGGAAAAAAACCTGACGAACGTTTCCAGCGGCTATTCCGTAATCGCAACCGTTGCTGCCGTTCCAGACCAGCAGTTTGAAGGCAAGGTTAGCGCCATCAACACCTCTATTAACCCGGAGACCCGCACCGTGCGGGTTCGCGCCACTCTGGACAACCCGGACAACCTGCTGCGGCCTGGCATGTTTGCAACCATCCGCACCAGGCAACCTGAAGACGATGAAGTGGTTACCGTCCCTCGCACCGCGATTTCCTATAATACCTATGGCGATTACGTCTTTACTGTAGAAGAAAACGACGAGGGCGATCTGGTGGTCAATCGCAGGTCCGTGGAGACAGGCGAGACAAGAGACCCTCGGGTTGCTATCACCTCTGGCCTGGAAGCAGGCGAACAAGTGGTTTCCAAAGGATTGCTGAGGCTCCGTGCCGGCCAAACGGTCGAGATTCAGGATAACGACAAGGACGATGAAGAGCAGCCGCAGGAGGCATCTGAGTAATGCGATTCACCGATATTTTCGTCCACCGGCCCGTACTGTCGACGGTGGTTAGCCTTCTTATTCTGTTGCTCGGTGTCCGGGCTGCCATGGAAATGGAAATCCGGCAGTATCCTGAGCTTGAAAGCACAACGGTTACTGTCACGACGGCCTACCCTGGCGCCAGCTCCGACTTGATCAAGGGCTTTATTACCACGCCCTTGCAGCAGGCGATTGCCGAAGCCAGTGGCATAGACTACCTGACCTCTACCAGCTCCCAGGGTACGTCGACCATCGCTGCCAAGATGAAGCTGAACTACGATGCCAACGACGCCCTGGCAGAGATTCAGGCAAAGGTGGCCAGTCAGCGCAACGTTTTGCCTGCCGAGGCCCAGGATCCGGTTATCACCTCTACAACGGGTGACTCCACGGCGCTGATGTATATCGCCTTTTATAGCGATGATCTCAAGGTGCCGCAGATTACCGATTACCTGACGCGGGTTGTACAGCCTCGAATTCAGGCCCTGGCGGGTGTGGGTAAGGCCAACATTTATGGCAGCCCGTTTGCGTTGCGAGTCTGGCTTGACCCAGAGCGCCTGGCGGCTGTTGACATGACGCCTCAGGAAGTCGTCGCAAAACTGCGTGCTAACAACTATCAAGCAGCGGTTGGCAACACCAAAGGTGCCTATACTGAAATCAGCATGACCAGTGACACAGACGTGTCTGATCCGGACGAATTCCGGAACCTGGTAGTTAAAGAAACCAACGAAACCCAGATTCGCCTGCAGGATATTGCAAAGGTTGAGCTGGGATCGCAAACCTACGACAAGTTGGCACTGTATAAAGGCCAACAAGCCACCTTCGTGGCGATTGACCTTGCACCTGGCGCCAACCCCCTAACAGTGGCCGGGCTGGTGAAAGACGATCTGCCAGATATCCGAAGCCAGTTGCCTGCGGGCATGCATGTGCGGCTCGCATACGATTCATCTGACTTCATTGAAGATTCTATCAACGAGGTTATTCGCACCCTGCTGGAAGCCATGGCAATTGTACTGGTGGTGGTATTCCTTTGCCTGGGCTCGATCCGGGCATCCGTTGTGCCCTCGGTTGCAGTTCCGCTATCGCTAATAGGCGGTGCTTTTATCATGCTGCTGTTCGGGTTTTCCCTGAACCTGCTCACGCTACTGTCTATGGTTCTCGCCATCGGCTTGGTGGTGGACGATGCCATTATCATGGTGGAAAACATCCACAGGCACATCGCAGAAGGCGAATCACGACTTGATGCAGCCATACACGGTGCACGGGAAATGGCGGTGCCGATTATCGCCATGACCACTACCCTGGTTGCAGTGTATGCGCCCATCGGTTTTATGGGCGGCCTGGTCGGCTCGCTGTTCACCGAATTTGCCTTCACTTTGGCGGGCACGGTTGTTATCTCGGGCATCATCGCACTGACGCTATCACCCATGCTATCCGGCGCGGTACTGAAGCCACACGGTAACCCTGGTAAGTTTGAATCTTTAGTTGAGAGAACCTTCGACGGTATTTCGTCGGGCTACAAAGCCGTACTCGGCTCGCTGATGCAAACCAAATCCGTGGTCGTGTTCTTCGCACTGATTGTTCTGGGTTCAATTTACTTCATGGTGATGATGAGCCAGAACGAATTGGCCCCTACTGAAGACCAGGGCATTCTTTTCTATCAAGGCCTTGGCCCGCAAACCGCCACGATGGATTACCTGACCGAACACGGTAGTGAAGTTCAGAATCGTATAGCAACGGTGCCGGGTTACCAGGAAGACTTCATGATCATCGGCATCACGGCGCCAAACGCCGTGTTTGGCGGCTTTAAAATGGAGCCCTGGAGCAAGCGCGACGTAACCCAGTTTGAAGTACAACCCCAACTGGATGCGGAACTCAAGCACGTAACTGGTCTGCAAACTGCTGCATTTGCGCAGCCAGCTCTGCCTGGCTCCGGGGGTGGTTTGCCGTTCCAGTTCGTGATCACCACTGGCAACAGCTACGAGCAACTTGATCAGGTTGCTGATGAGTTGCTTGGCAAAGCCATGGGTAGTGGTAACTTCATGTTCCTGCAGAAATCCATCAACTTTAACCGCCCGGTTACCCGCATCAACGTAGATCGCGACCGGGTTGCCGACCTGGGGCTTTCTATGCAAGACGTAGGGCAGTCGCTTTCCAGCATGCTTGGTGGTGGTTACATCAACCGCTTCAGCATGGAAGGTCGGTCTTATCAGGTTATCCCACAGGTGGACCAGGAGTTTCGGCTAGACCAGCAGGCGCTGAATGATTACCACATTCGCACAAGCAAAGGGACTTTAGTGCCGTTAGGCAGTGTTGTGAGCTTTGAGAACGTTGTAGAGCCATCAGATCGTACTCAGTTCAACCAACAGAACTCTCTAACCCTTGAAGGCGTTATCATGCCAGGTGTCTCGGCTGGCGCAGCTATGGATTATGTTGAGGAAACGGCGGAGGAGATATTCCCACAAGGCTTCACCCATGACTACACTGGCCAAAGCAGACAGTTGGCAAATCAGGGTAGCGCTTTGGTGGTGACATTCTTCCTGTCACTGCTGGTCATCTACCTGGTGCTTGCGGCACAGTTTGAAAGCTGGAGAGATCCAATCATCATCCTGGTTTCGGTGCCTATGTCTGTGGCAGGTGCCATGGCGTTTATTGTGCTTGGCTTTGCGACCATGAATATCTACACGCAGGTAGGTTTGATTACCTTGATCGGGGTTGTCTCTAAAAATGGCATACTGATTGTGGAATTTGCCAACCTGCTGCAGAAAGACAAAGGGCTGAACAAAGTAGAGGCTGTTATTGAAGCGGCTGCTATTCGTTTACGGCCGATCATCATGACATCGCTGGCGTTGATCTTCGCCATGGTGCCGCTGCTGATCGCCGCCGGCCCAGGCGCCGAGAGCCGCTTTGCCATTGGCCTGACCATCACAGCCGGGCTTGGTATTGGTACATTGTTCACGATCTTCGTACTGCCAGCGTTCTACATTTTGCTGGCCCGTGATCACCACGAACACAAAGAAAACCAAGACGAAGCCAAAACACCGGTGCCAACAAACCCTTGACGGCCAACCGGTAAACCAAAAACCCGGCTTGCCTTTTTGGTGGGTCGGGTTTTTTTGGCTTTCATGTCGGCATCCGGGTAATCTGAAGCTCTGGCCCGCTGTTTATATTGGAAAATCACCGCTATCGTGCTGTTATCATGACTCTTGGAACCCTGTTCTGGCTATTTGTTGCAGCTTTTGCCGTTTGGTACTGGTGGCGCGCTAAAGCCATTAAAGACTCTGTACTCCAGTCAGCCCACCGCTACTGCAAAACCATGGATGTAATGCTGCTTGATGACGCCATCTATCTGCGGGGTCTCTGGTTCAAACGGGATGACAAGGGCCAACTCCGCGTGTGGCGGCGTTTTATGTTTGATTTTACCTCCACTGGTGAAGAGCGTTACAGCGGCCGGGTTATTATGCTGGGGCAGCGAATACTGCATATGGAGCTGGAACCGCACAGGTTCTCTTCGGATCTCTAAGGTAGAGTTCCAGCAGCGTTACCCCATCGCACCTCGGCAATCACCTATCCGCATAACACACAAACATATGTTTGGTTTCCTATACTGTTGGTGCCACTCCCAACCAACAGACCGGTAAAATGCACATCCAAAACGACCAGCGCTTTGCGATCAACCTGAACGTTCGGGGCATTCAGCCCTCCGCCACCCTGCGCATTAACGAGCTAAGCAACCAGCTCAAAGCTGAAGGCAAAGACATCATCAAGCTCGGGCTGGGGCAATCGCCCTTCCCTGTACCCGAGCGCGTAGTAGATGCGCTCAAAGAGCACGCCCACGAGAAGGACTACCTGCCAGTTAAGGGCCTCAAAAGCCTGCGTGAATCCATTTCGGGCTATATCAACCGCAGTGAGCGTATGCACAGCAGCTGGGAAGATGTGTTGATTGGCCCTGGCTCCAAGGAGCTGCTGTTTATTCTGCAATTAGCCTACTACGGCGACCTGCTCATCCCCCGCCCAAGCTGGGTTTCCTACGCCCCCCAGGCTCGTATTATTGGCCGCTCAGTACACTGGTTGCCCACCCACGCCGACAACAACTGGCAGCTAACGGCAGAAGAACTGGACATCGTATGCCGGGACGACATTTCACGCCCGCGCATTCTCGTTCTCAACTACCCGTCCAACCCCACTGGCTGCACCTACACAGACGACCAACTGCTGGCCATTGCAAACGTGGCCCGCAAGTACAAGCTGATCCTGCTTTCGGATGAGATCTACGGCGAAGTGCACTTTGAAGGTAAGCACAAATCCATCGCTCGTTATTATCCGGAAGGTACGATTATCAGCACCGGTTTGAGCAAGTGGGCCGGTGCCGGCGGCTGGCGCTTGGGCACGTTTATTTTTCCGAAGGAACTGCGCACCCTGCAAGACGCCATGGCAATCATCGCCAGCGAAACCTACACGGCCACCAGCGCGCCCATACAGCATGCAGGCATTACAGCTTTTAACGGCGGCGAAGACATAGACGAGTACCTCAAACAGTCCCGCCGGGTGCTTAAAGTGATTGGCGAATACATGCACCGCCGCCTGAACGACATGGGTGCAGTAGTGCAAAAACCGGAAGGCGCGTTTTATCTGTTTCCGGATTTTTCAAGCTTCCGCGAGCAACTCCTCAGAAAAGACATCAAAACCAGCCAGGCGTTTTGCCAGGCGTTACTGGAAAACACCGGTGTTGCCATTTTGCCCGCCAGCGACTTTGGTTTTGTGCCCGACCACCTGGCCGCACGCCTGGCATTTGTGGATTTCGACGGCACCGCTGCCCTGGAACTGGCCGGCGGGGACTATGCCGACCAGGAACTGGCTGATGACTTTGTGGCGCAAGCAGGCCCCCGCTTGGTGAAGGCCATGGACAAGATGGAAGCCTGGCTAAAAAGCCTCTGATCCGGCCCCATGATAGACTGGCGCCCTCATTCTTTAGAGTCTTAACGGGGGCGCTATGTCTGATTCTGTTTCCTTGCGGGATATCACCGATTTTGCTGAAGATCTGGCCCTGGAGGCTGGTGAACTGATTCGCCGGGAGCGTAACAACACCCTACGCACCGACTACAAGCAGCAAACCGAGCTGGTCACCCACGCCGATGTGATGGCCGATGAATTCATCACCGGCGCCATCCACAAGCGCTTCCCCGACCACCGCATCTTGTCCGAAGAAACCATGCCCGACCTCAGCCAGGCCGAGAACCTGGACACACCTCTGTGGATCATCGACCCCATCGATGGCACGGTAAATTACGCCTATGGTCACCCGCAGGTTGCGGTGTCCATTGCCTACGCAGAAAACGGCCGGGTGCAGGCCGGCGTGGTACATGCGCCCTTCCCCGGTGAAACCTTCCGTGCCACTCGAGGCGAAGGCGCCACGCTTAATGGCAGCGCCATTAGCCACAGCGGTGCAACGGTTCCACGGGATGCGCTCTTTGCTACTGGCTTCCCTTACACGAAAAACAATCTGGCCCCGCTGATGAGCCGCTTGGACGCGATGATTCACCAGTGCCGCGACCTTCGGCGCATCGGCTCTGCCGCGCTGGATATCTGCTGGGTAGCCTGCGGGCGGCTGGACATCTACTACGAAAACGTCAGCCCCTGGGATTTTGCCGCCGCCCGCCTGATCGCTCTGGAAGCCGGCGCCACAGCTGGCCACTTCAGTGAAGTTCCCGACGGCTACCCAGCCGATCTCTGGGGCCGCGACATCCTGATTTCAGCGCCGGCTATCTGGCAACCTGTGCGCCAGGTTCTCCGGTCTGCCTCCAGCTATGACTAAGGCCATACCTGTGTCGGTGCAGACCTTGAGGCAATAGGACTTAACCAATCCCACTTAAGCATCGTTCAGCAACTCGCGCAGCATATACGGAAGAATGCCCCCATGGCGGAAGTAAGCGGCCTCCGCGGGCGTATCAATACGTACGGTAACCTCAAACTCCTGCGACTGTCCCTGCGGGTCAGACGCTTTAACGCTAAGGGTGGTTTGTGGGAATGCATCATTATTCTCGATTCCGGTGATGGCGAACGTCTCCTCCCCGCTCAACCCGAGCGACTCGGCGTCCTGACCCTTAGTGAACTGCAGCGGTAGCACACCCATGCCTATCAGATTGGAGCGGTGGATGCGTTCATAGGAAACGGCAATCACCGCACGAACGCCCAGCAGCGCCGTGCCCTTGGCAGCCCAGTCCCGGGATGAGCCAGAGCCATACTCCTTGCCGGCAAGGATCACCAGCGGGGTCTTCTGGGCCGCATAGTTGACCGAAGCCTCGTAGATGCTGGTAACGGGCCCCCGGGGCTGAATGAAGTCGCGAGTAACGCCACCTTCCGTCCCCGGCGCAAGCTGATTGCGTAGCCGGATATTAGCAAAGGTGCCACGGATCATGACCTCATGGTTACCACGGCGTGAGCCATAGGAATTGAAGTCCTTGCGCTCCACGCCATGCTCTTGCAGGTATTGGCCGGCCGGCGAGTCCGGTGAGATCGCGCCCGCCGGGCTGATGTGATCCGTGGTTACCGAGTCGCCAAGCTTGAGCAGGGCCCGCGCACCCGTAATGTCAGCCAGTGGCTCAGGCTCTCGACTCATGGCATCGAAAAACGGCGGCTTGCGCACGTAGGTGGATTCCGGCTGCCACTCGAACGTATCACCCTCGGCGATGGTCATGGCGTGCCAGCGCTCATCGCCGGCATAAACGTCGGAATAGCCTTTGGTAAACATGTCGGCGTGTAAGTTCTCGGCGATGGTGTGCTCGATTTCGACCGGCTCGGGCCAGATATCACGCAAATAGACCGGCTGGCCGTCAGAGCCAGTGCCCAATGGCTCCCGGGTCAGATTTACGTGCAGGCTGCCGGCCAGTGCATAGGCCACCACCAGCGGCGGCGACGCCAGGAAGTTCATCTTGCATTCGGGGTGGATACGGCCTTCGAAGTTGCGGTTGCCCGATAGCACCGAACAGACCGTAAGGTCGTTATCCGTCACGGCCTGACTGACTTCCGGGATCAGCGGGCCCGAGTTACCGATGCAGGTGGTACAGCCATAGCCGACCAAGTGAAAACCCAAGGCTTCCAGATAAGGCGTCAGCCCGGCACGGTCGAGATAGTCGGTCACAACCCGCGAGCCCGGAGCCAGCGAAGTCTTAACCCAGGGTTTGCTCACCAGACCTTTGTCGACGGCGTTTTTGGCCAACAGGGCGGCACCGATCATCACCGACGGGTTGGAGGTATTGGTACAGGATGTGATTGCCGCAATCACCACTGAGCCGTTGTCGATTTCGCATTCGCTACCGTCCTCGCGCGTGAACCTGACCGGATTGCGAGGCCAGTCGCATTGCCCACCTTCGTCAACAATGGGGCGCGGTGCGTCGGATGGATCACTGTGTTCGATCGCGATAGGATCACTTGCCGGGAATGAGCCCGCAGACGCAGCATCAAGGCCCACTTGCAATGCATCGGCCTGTGAGCGGCCGGCGAGCAGGGCGCCAACGGCTTGGGGCGCGACTCGTAATGGCACCCGGTCCTGCGGGCGTTTGGGCCCGGCTAAAGACGGCTCGACCGTACTCAGATCTAGTTCAACCGTATGCGAATAATCAGGTTCGTGCTCTGGGTCATGCCACAACCCCTGTTCCTTGGCATAGGCTTCGACCAAACGGATTTGGTGTGCATCCCGCCCGGTCAGGCGCAGATAGGACAGAGTTTCGTCATCGATCGGGAATATGGCGCAGGTGGACCCGTATTCCGGGCTCATATTGCCGATGGTTGCACGGTTAGCCAGTGGCACGTTGGCCAGCCCGGGGCCGTAGAACTCCACAAACTTGCCTACCACGCCGGTCTGGCGCAGCAATTCGGCGACGGTGAGCACCAGGTCGGTGGCGGTGGTACCCGGGGGCAACTCGCCAGTGAGCTTGAAGCCCACCACCTCGGGCATCAGCAGGCTGATCGGCTGGCCCAGCATCGCCGCCTCGGCCTCGATGCCGCCCACGCCCCAACCAAGCACGCCCAGCCCATTGACCATCGGTGTGTGCGAGTCTGTGCCCACCAACGTGTCCGGATAAGCCAGCACGCCTTCATCCGTGTCACGGGTGAAGACGGTGCGTGCCAGATATTCCAGATTCACCTGATGACAGATACCAGTATCCGGCGGCACCACCTTAAAGTCGTTAAACGCCTGTTGGCCCCAACGCAACAGCTGATAGCGCTCAGCGTTACGTTCGAATTCCTTGCTGGCGTTGGTCAGGAAGGCGTCGGGGCGGCCAAATGCGTCGACAATTACCGAGTGATCAATCACCAGTTCGGTGGGAATCTGCGGGTTGATAAGTTGGGCCTGGCCGCCGAGATCGGTTATCGCGTCCCGCATCGCTACCAGATCAACCACACCCGGCACACCGGTGAAATCCTGCATTAATACTCGGGCCGGCGTGTACTGAATTTCCTGTGCCTGCACGTTATCTGCCTGCCACCCGGCCAGGGCGCTGATCTGTTCGGCGGTTACACGCTCGCCATCCTCGTTGCGCAGCAGGTTTTCCAACATAACCTTAAGGCTGTACGGCAGGCGCTGCACACCGTCGATACGGTCAAGGCGATAAATAATATAGGTGTGGTCATCAACTGTAAGCTGGTCACGGGTTTTAAAACTGTTGGATGTCATATCGCGTCTCCTTGATTGAGCCAACCAATCGACCGCATGTAACACCCTGGCTCAACGCCTGAGTTGCGTGTTCGCGATCGCTTTAGCCGGGCACATACATAGGCCGGGCTTCAACGGCACCAAGATCTGGGTGTGAAGTGGGAGAGGCTTTGACAAGATCTCAAGCGCCTTCTACGTTTAAACATAGCCGGTGACTGGCGAGTATCAAGCGAGAGCGCTGCCAGCATAGGTAAGTGCCATACAGGGGCATGATCTAAGTCATTATCAGGGTGCCTAATGCAACAAAGTGCGACTGCGTTGATTGCCGAGTACTGGGCCATCGGGCTTTTTATCATGGCCGTTGTGGGGCTGTGTGCTTTCATGATCGGTGTGTCCGCTCTTCTCGGCGGTCGCAGCCAGGGACCCAGCAAAGCACTACCCTTCGAAAGCGGCATCATCGGCACAGGAAGTGCCCGCCAGCGTTTTTCCATTCAGTTTTATCTGGTCGCAATGCTTTTCGTGATCTTTGATATCGAAGCGGTGTTCCTGTTTGCCTGGTCGGTATCAGTGCGTGAAGTTGGCTGGAGCGGCTTTTGGGGTGCGGCAGTGTTTATCGCCATTCTTCTTGCGGGGCTTGTTTACGATCAGCGATCTGGTGCGTTGAGCTGGGCTCCCCAGGGCAGTGACCGGCTGCATCGGGGAAAATAACCACTGATTGGTTTTCATCTGGGAGGCACGTTATGGCATACACCCTCACTCGGGCCGAAGATGCGCAAGCGGCAGACAATGCCCGCTATCCTTTAAACAAAAAACAGCAAGTCCAAGACCCGATGGAGCAACAAGTACACCGCAGCGTGTACACCGGCAAGCTTGCAGATGTGCTCAACTCAACCGTTAACTGGGGGCGCAAAAACTCTCTGTGGCCCTACAACTTCGGGCTGTCCTGCTGCTACGTAGAGATGACCACAGCCTTTACCTCCCCCCACGATATTGCCCGTTTCGGTGCCGAGGTTATCCGCGCGTCTCCGCGCCAGGCCGATTTCATGGTCATTGCCGGCACCTGTTTCGTGAAGATGGCACCGGTTATCCAGCAGCTTTACGACCAGATGCTAGAGCCAAAATGGGTGATTTCCATGGGCTCCTGCGCCAACTCTGGTGGCATGTATGACATTTATTCGGTCGTGCAGGGTGTCGACAAATTCTTACCTGTCGATGTTTATGTGCCCGGCTGCCCGCCGCGCCCGGAGGCCTTTTTACAGGGCTTGCAGCTGCTTCAGGATTCTATTCAGGAGGAGCGTCGGCCGTTGTCCTGGGTGGTTGGCGATCAGGGCGTTTACCGTGCCGAAATGCCATCGCAACGAGAGAAGCACCGCGACCGACGCATTCAGGTAACGGAGTTGCGCACACCAGACAGCGTATAAGCCAAGCATTTACCGGCCTGCGGCTTCGTTAAGACCGTAAGCAGGTTTCAGTCCGGCATTCTTACCGCAGGTTGGAGCGAGGGGGGCCACTGCCAAGATGAGCACTGTTAAAACCGACACCGGCGCCACAGCCGCTACCGATCACCGAACAAGCTCTCTTGTAGCGCCGCTGCGAGAAAAGTTTGGTGATAAGGTGTTGTGCGAGCAAACCACATTAACGGGCATGCCGGTGTTGTGGGTGAGTCGGGGTGCGCTGATTAATGTGCTGACAGAGCTGCGCCAGTTACCCGAACCGTTCGAAATGCTGTTTGATTTATCGGCCATTGACGAGCGCCTGCGCAGCCACAGACACGGCTTACCAGACGCCGACTACACCGTGTTCTACCAGCTGCTGTCGGTGTCGGGAAATCGCGACATCATGCTCAAGGTGGCGCTCTCTGAACACGGTTTGTCGCTGCCCAGCGTGATTTCTGTCTATCCCAACGCCAACTGGTACGAGCGCGAAGTCTGGGACATGTTCGGCATTCACTTTGACGGGCACCCCAATCTGTACCGCATCCTGATGCCGCCCACCTGGCAGGGTCACCCGCTGCGCAAGGACCATCACGCCAGAGCCACAGAATTCGACCCCTATACCCTCACGGTAGAGGGTCAGGAAAAAGAGCAGCAGGCGCTGAAGTTCGAACCCGAAGACTGGGGCATGAAGCGGCAAAGTGATCATACCGAGTTCATGTTTCTCAATCTCGGCCCCAACCATCCCTCTGCCCACGGTGCCTTTCGTGTGGTGTTGCAACTCGATGGCGAAGAGATCGTCGATTGCGTGCCAGATATCGGCTACCACCATCGCGGTGCGGAAAAAATGGCTGAGCGCCAGTCCTGGCACAGTTTTATTCCCTACACCGACCGTATTGATTACGTGGGCGGCGTCATGAACAACCTGCCCTACGTGCTGGCGGTTGAGAAACTCGCTGGCATACAGGTGAACGATCGCATCAACACCATTCGAGTGATGATGTCAGAGCTGTTTCGCATTACCAGCCACCTGCTTTTTCTGGGCACCTACCTGCAAGACCTCGGCGCCATGTCGCCGGTGTTCTATACCTTTACCGACCGCCAGAAGGGCTATGACGTGATCGAAGCGATCACCGGCTTTCGCATGCATCCGGCGTGGTTTCGTATCGGCGGCGTAATGCAAGACCTGCCCAAAGGCTGGGATCGGCTCATGCAGGGCTTTGTCGACTGGATGCCTGCCCGACTCCGGGAATACGAAAAGGTAATGATGGAGAACTCTCTGGTTCGCGATCGCACCAAACACATTGCTGCCTTTGATGCCACCAATGCCCTGGCCTGGGGAGTTACTGGCCCCAACTTGCGCGCCACCGGCTGCGACTTTGATCTGCGCAAGCAGCGCCCCTATTCCGGCTATGAAAACTTTGATTTCGAAATCCCGCTGGCGCAAAACGGCGATGCGTTCGATCGCGGCCAGTTGCGTATCGAAGAGATGCGCCAGAGCGTGAAAATTCTCCAGCAGTGCATCAACAATATGCCCGCAGGCGATTACAAAGCAGATCACCCGCTAACCACACCGCCCCCCCGGGAGCGCATGCTGGAGCATATCGAAACCCTGATCACTCACTTTTTACAGGTGTCCTGGGGGCCGGTGCTGCCCGGTAATGAGTCGCTGCAGATGGTTGAAGCAACGAAAGGCATCAACGGTTATTACCTGACCAGTGACGGCGGCACCATGAGCTATCGCACGCGCATTCGCACGCCGAGCTTTCCGCACCTGCAACAGATTCCGGTGCTGATGCGCGGCGGTTTTGTGCCGGATTTGATCGCGCACCTGGGCAGTATCGATTTTGTTATGGCCGATGTGGATCGCTGATTATGTCGCAAATACCTGTCTCTCACAGCACGCCCACAGATCTCATCGCAAGCGATGGTTTTCAGCTGCACGAGGACGATCGCCGGGCCATGCTGACCGAACGTGAGCATTACGAGCAGCCCCAGGCCGCCTGCATCGAAGCACTGAAGATTGTACAAAAGCGCCACGGCTGGGTGCCGGATGGCGCGATTGTCGCCATCGCCGAAACCCTGGGGGTAGGTGCGGGTGCAGTGGAAGGTGTTGCTACCTTTTACAGCCTGATTTTTCGCCAGCCGGTCGGACGGCACGTAATCTTGCTGTGCGACAGCAGCTC
>JAKDUK010000092.1 GCA_030457765.1 Marinobacter sp.
GTTTGGCTGTGCTTTCAAATAAGTTTCACACCGTATATAGTACGTAATTACATATTACGTAATACAGTACGAAATATACAAAAGGAGACCAATTATGGCCCGAGGCGGCATCACCCAACCCTTGGTCGAGGACGCCCGCAATCGCCTCCTGGCCCGCAGTATTCACCCCTCCATCGACGCCATACGGGCTGAGCTGGGCAATACGGGTTCGAAGACCACCATCAGCGGCCACCTGAAAGCGATTGAGGCACGCGAAAGCACCCGCCTGGACGACGAGGCACTTTTGAGTGGGCACGTGACAGAATTGGTCGGTCAGTTGGCCCAGCAATTACGCCAGGACGCGCAAGAAACGATTGAGCAGGCCCAGCAACGCCACCAGGCCGAGGCGTCCAGTCTGCGGGAAGCATTGGCAGCACAGACCACTGAGAGCGAACAACAGCGGAAGCGAAATGACGCTTTGGCGCAAGAGCGGAATGACTTACAGGCTGAAGTCACTGCGCTGCGTGAAGCCCTATCGAACCTGCAGGGCCACGGTCGCGCACAAGCACAACGCATTGAGGATCTCACCGAACAGGTTCAGGACAAGCAGCGTCAGGTGGACTCGCTGGAAGAAAAACACGGACATGCCCGTGAGGCGCTAGAGCACTATCGCGGCTCTGTGAAAGAGCAGCGGGAGCAGGATCAGCGGCGTCATGAACAGCAAGTTCAGCAAGTCCAGGCGGAGCAGCGCCAATTGCAACAAGCTTTATCCGTTAAGCGCGACGAACAGACCCAGGCCACTCGGGAAACAACCCGCATTTTCACCGAATTGACTGAGAGCCGAAAACTCCTCGACCACCTAAAGCAACAGTTCCGTGAGGAGACCTTGGCACACCGGCGCACGGCGAACCAAAGGGCCCGTTTGAAGCAGGACGTGACGGCGCTGCGAGACGGTCAGGTCGCCTCTGAGGAGCAGAAACGGGTTATCAATGAATCGAAGGCTCAGATCGAGCGACTGGCAACAGAACTTAAGATAAAGAACGAGATGCTGACCCGCCTACTACCAGTTGCACCCGAGAAATGAGGGCTATCTATCACACGCCGCGGCGGTTGTACGGGGCAAAGTTGAAGCCCGCTAAAAACTGATTGGGCGCAATTGCGGACGACGTCGGGACCGGCAACTGCTGTGAGTCCTCTGTGTCGCGCCAAACCGTGCCATTACCCTCTGGCGCAATAATTCCGGCGACCTTACTCGCCAAGTCATATATAATCTTCCCGTTCGTGCCGATAAGGTCGCGCGAGTCGGCGACCACGACGCTGATCCGCTTTCCGAGAACTCCGTCTGCTTCAATCTTAGCCTATCGACCGATCCCAACACCCACCGCCAAGCCGCCTCAGATTACAAAATCTGGGATAGAGCACCGCGCTTGCAAATCGCTAGCGCTTCGATGACGCCAACGAGCTGTATCAGGACTTGTTGCCGACACCGGGCCAGTCAATTCAAACAAGGTATAAAGGGGTCCATAAGCCAGAAAGGGCATAGCCAAGCTACGGGCATAATGGGATTGCTGATTCGCAACACTGGTATGCGCCTGATCATTAGTTCAACTACCCTATAGTACCTGCGTGCAAAATGCATGCTGGTGAGGCAACAGATCCTGTTGCGGTAGATCACGAAGGATCGTCGAAAAAGCCCGGAAGCCCTTGGTTAACTGCTCATCATCTTTAGCACTACTAACGCAGGCGCGGATGAACTGCGGCACCTCTCGGCGGCCGACGGCGAATGACTCAGAGGATTTCACCAATATGTTTTTGTCTTCCAACGCTTTCTCAATTTCCGAGGCTCGCCAAGGTTCCGGGATCTCAATCCAATAGTGGGAGCAATTTTCAAGTGTTTGAAAGTTAAATCCTTCCAGTAAACTAGAGACCAAGCTTTTTCGGCGCCGAATTTCAGCGATTTGCTGGTCTTTTAGTGAAGATGCTGTTCCATCAAAGATCCACCGTGTAGCAATTTCAAGCGAAAGTGGGGTGGCCATCCAGCACGAGGCCCTTACCGCACCAGCGATACGGCACCACAAGGCCTCCGGCGAATGGATAAACCCTACTCGCAATCCCCCAGAAACAGCCTTGCTCAGACTTGTAATAAGTAGTGTGCGTTCCGGGATATAAGCTTGCAGCGCCGGAGGCCTTCGACTCGCCAAGACTCCATGCGCTTCATCCTCGATCACTATCAAATTATATTTGCGACAGACAAGCGCAATGTCTTGGCGCCTCTTGGCAGACATCGTGGACGCCGTTGGGTTCTGCATCGTGGGTGTGCAGTAAAGCGCTGATATTCGGTGTGTTAAACAGGCTTCTTCTAGCGATTCAGGTACGATTCCTTCTTCATCCATGGACAGCGCAAACAGGCGGATGCCCAGCAATCTCGCAGCAGATATAAGTCCCGGATAGCTCAAATGTTCTGTAGCCAGGATTTCACCGCGTCTTAATACAGAAGGAAGGCAAACCGTGAGAGCGTGCTGTGCTCCGTTCGTACAAATGACCTCATTGGATTCTACTTCTATGCCGCTTAGCTTAATCCAGTGCGCACCCGCTTGCTGGTGTCTCGGTTGGCCTGCTTCAGGTGTATAGTCAAAAATCTCGTTCAGTACCGTCGGCTCGAGGGCCAACTGAGTAAGGGTCTGGCTAAGCAATCGATCGTCCTGGAGAGGAATATGTTTATTCCGGCTCAAGTCAATTAACGAATCGTTTGCCTGGATGGCATTCTTAAATCCTTCGCCCTCAAGGGCACGCTGTTCGAACCCCTTCACGTAGGTTCCGTCCCCCACCCTAGAGAAAACGACCCCAATTTTTTCCAGCTCACTGTACGCGCGACTGATAGTGCCCGGTGTAACGCCCAATTGGTAGGCCAACTCTCTATGGGCTGGCAGTTTCCTGCCATGAGAAAGTTTCCCGATATGAATTTGCCGCTGCAATCGTGTTGCGATCTTTTGATATTTGGGCCCTTTTTCGGTGCCAAGTGCGTCACATATAATTGACACCATGTCAATGTTTTTATTGACTGCCATTTTTATCAATCCTATCCTCAGGTTATTGGATAAACATCAAATTGACACCCCTTAGTAGTGTCATTATCTTACTCTATCACGGATTGACATGAATCAGCTTGCTACTCAAAAAAGGTTAATGGCCAAAAGTTGGCCGGTCTGGCTCGACAAATTGGTGCTGGGCTTACTTTTTACGACTGTCTGCTTTACATGGGGCACGACGTGGATAGGCATTAAGGTAGCCGTGGAAAGCGTCCCGCCCTTGACGTCAGCAGGATTGCGATTTCTCATAGCTTTTCCGCTTTTTTTGTTGTTTGCCCGCATCAAAAGGGAGCCTATACTCTTTCCTGCTGGATCCATTGTTTTTTGCGCGGTTATAACTGTCTTCTATTTTTCTGTTCCGTATTATTTAATTAATTACGGAGAACAGTTTGTATCCTCCGGTTTAACCTCTTTGTTGTTTAGCTCAATGCCGGTTTTTATATTAATATTCTCAGCTGCCATTCTCAAAGAGAAAGTGTGGCCCAGCCAAATCCTAGGGATCGCGATTGGATTTGGTAGTCTTTTGATGATCCTCCGATCACAAGGGTTAAATATGCACTATGAAAGCCTTGCCGGAGTTCTGGCGATTCTAGGTGCCGCGATCATGCATGCTCTTTGCTATATAATAACTCGAAAACATGGGGCTGCGATTAGTGTAATCACTTTCAACGCTTTGCCGATTGGTGTTGCAGGCCTTTCTCTTTTTGCTACCGGGTTGATGATTGAAGACCCGAATCTTTATGAAACATCCGCTAGGTCTTGGTATGCCCTTATTTATCTTGGTTTGATAGCGTCCGTGGGTGGATTTATAGTCTATTTCTATCTGCTAAAACGACTGAGTCCGATCCTCCTCTCATTCGTTTTTATTCTGTTTCCTGCAGTCGCCATCGCCATTGATGCTTGGTATGAGGGGTATTCGATATCGCCAGACTTTGCGCTGTATTCTGCGCTGATGTTGTTGGGTTTTGCGATTACAAAGCTTCCAATTGAAAAACTATGGAATCGCACGAATGCGCCTTCCTCCCAAAAAAACTGATTGTATCGCAAATTATATTAATTGACGCAAACAAGGGGATGGATAGTCAAAATGTTAAACTCTTTACAGATGGTCGAATTATATGAACATGGAGTTCAATTATATCCTGAAGAGTGCTGCGGATTAATATTTGAGAAGGGCCATATTCACAAAGCGACAAATATTTTAAACGCTTTGCACAAATCCAACCCTACGATCTATGAAAGGGATGCCTCGAAAGGCTATTCTTTTTCGATAGAGGATGTCAAAAAGCTTAATCAAAGTTTCAATACGGATAATCCGGTCTCGGTCATTTATCACTCCCATCCCGATGTTGGAGCCTATTTTAGCGAAGAAGATAAGGCAAAAGCCTTGTTCGAAACAGAGCTGATTTTCCCGGTCGACTATCTGGTTCTCGATATCAGAGATGGGACGCCCCACGGAGCCAAGCTTTTCGCGTTCAGGGACGATGAATTTCTCTGCATTGATGCATATGACGAAAGCGGAAAGCGCCTTCTTTAAACATTAACCCTTGAACGGTCTAAGGAGAGATCATGAGTCACATATTTTTGCCAGACATTCTGGTGCGTGTCGCTAAATTACCAAAGCGCGAGTTCGAAGTTTCAGGTGAGACTCTATCCGCGGCTTTAGAACACCTTTGCAAAGAACAAAAGGGTCTCGAAAAGCATCTTTATCATGACAATGGGATATTTAAGGATCATTTTCTTCTTACGGTGGATGGTGAGCTCGCTCAGTTGGATCACTCCCTGGATCCAGCCAGCAAAGTGGACATCATGTTGGCAACCTCGGGCGGTGTCGCTGACTGCTCAGAACAATTATCCAAAAACGATATCGAACGATACTCAAGGCATATAACACTGCCAGGCGTAGGACGAAAAGGACAGCATCGCTTAAAAGCCAGCCGGACTTTAATCATCGGTACAGGTGGATTGGGGTCCCCGGTTTCCTTGTATTTAGCGGCCGCCGGTGTTGGCACGTTGGGCTTAGTAGATTTTGATATCGTAGAATCCAGCAATTTGCAGCGTCAGATTGCTCATGGCATTAGCACGCTAGGACTAAGCAAGGTGGAGTCCGCGAAAGCCCGCCTCAAAGATATCAATCCGGCCCTAAATGTAGAAACCCACAATTATGCGCTTACGACTGAGAACGCGTTGGCGCTTATCTGCGATTATGATGTCGTGATCGACGGATCGGATAACTTCATGACTCGCTACCTGGTGAATGACGCCTGCGTGATGCTCGGAAAACCACTGGTGTATGGAGCGATTCATCAGTTTGAGGGACAGGCCAGTGTATTTAATCACAACTCCGGCCCCTGCTACCGGTGTCTTTTTCCAAAGAGCCCTCCCCCCGAACTGGCCCCTAATTGCAGTGCAGGAGGAGTTATTGGAGTGCTTCCCGGTTTAATCGGGATGGTTCAGGCTACCGAGGCCGTAAAGCTAATTTTAGGTATGGGTGATAGCTTGTCTGGCCGTATGCTGCGCTATGATGCATTGAAGATGAAGTTTAGCGAGGTGCGGTTCAGCAAACGAAAGGATTGCGCAGTGTGTTCAGAAACGCCGGCGATCACAGAGCTTCTGGCAGAAAATGCAGTTTGTTCAACTTCCGGTCACTCGGCCCCTTCCTTTGATCCCAGCGTCTACATATCTCCGAAAGAGTTCAAAGAACTTTTGGAGTGCAAAGATCGCAAAGAAGCCCAGGTTATTGATGTGCGAGAACCTGGTGAAATCGAGATATGTGCTTTGCCCGAAAGTATCCATATCCCACTGGGAGACTTGGAAGAACGTTACCCTGAGTTATCTATCGATTCATCTCATTACGTTGTGTGTTTGGGTGGCTCCCGTGCTGCGCAAGCAGTCCAGTTCCTCCAAAATAAGGGATTTAAAAAAGTTTACGTGGTGGAAGGCGGGTTACGACGCTGGGCGAAAGAAATTGAGCCTTCTATGCCAATGTATTGAAACTTTGCCATAGGAGGTTCAATGATTTACACGTCATTGTTAGAAGCAATTGGCCGGACTCCGGTAGTGCACCTGAAACGCTACTCGAAAGCAGTCGGAGTTGAGGTTTATGCAAAGCTCGAATCGCTCAATCCGGGAGGAAGCCACAAGGCGCGGATTGCTCTCGGAATGCTACTTGATGCTGAGCAGAGAGGTCTTCTTAGGCGCGGGAGTGGCCAAACGATTGTCGAGCCGAGTGGAGGCAACACTGGAATCGGCTTGGCGATAGCCGCCAATTTACTGGGCTACCGACTTTGGCTTGTAATTCCCGATAACTACAGCGTGGAGAAGCAAAAGCTGCTTCGGTTGTATGGGGCTACAGTCGTGCTGTCTGACAGCACGAAAGGCAATAACTCGCACGGCGAAAAAGCACTAGAGATTCAGATGGAAAACCCGGGGTTCATTATGCTAAATCAGCAGCGAAATCCGGCGAACCCACAGACGCATCGGGACACCACCGCCCTCGAAATTCTATCTGACTTTGAATCTCTATCCATTGATGTCTTCGTGAGCGGTATCGGAACAGGGGGACATCTAACCGGAGTTGGCGAAGTGCTCAAAACACGCTGGCCAAAGCTTTCTGTTTATGGTGTAGAGCCCGAGGGGTGCGACTTATTGAATGATCAGCATATTTCTCATGGTATTCAGGGATTATCCGTTGGCCTTATTCCTGCTGTTCTTAATTGTGATCTAATTGATGGGATGGTGGCAGTTTCGGAGAGCGAGTGCGTTGACATGTCGCGAGAGCTATTACACACAGAAGCTATCAGCATGGGTATCTCGTCCGCCGCCAATTTCGTCGCTATTTCAAAGCTTGCGAAAGGAGATTTATCGCCAGGAGCAACCGTTTTTACGATGGTTTATGACGGAATTGAGTCCTATCTGAATTATTTCGAGTGATCTCCAAAAGTAAGACAACAAGGAGGTTTTATGGTAGAGGCATGCCCCGAACACCAGATCCGATCATATTTAGAATCGGTACTTCACACAGCGCTCTCTCACGATGAGCGGGTTCAACTGAGAACGGTACTGCCAATCGATCACCTTCTGCAGTCGGTGACTTGTCAATCAGTCGAAGATTTGTTGGCTTTCTCATACAGAGATCCTGCAGTTCATGGCCGGCCAGATCTTGTTCTCTATAATTCTTCATCCTTTATCGCTGTGTTGACTTATCGTTTGGCGAACTTGTTATGGCGTGAAGGAGAAGGGCACGGTTACACTGGAAAATGTACCGCATTGAAGGTGTCCGGGCACGGCAAGTTGCACTCTGGCGTGGATGTTCATCCTGGAGCGACGATCGGGGCTCGATTTGTTCTGGACCATGCCTTTGGCACCGTGATTGGAGAAACGTGCCAGATTGGCAAGGACGCGTATATTCTTGGTGGTGTTACTTTGGGGTCCTACGGCATCGCCAACAACCCAGCTGGAAAACGGCATCCGACTTTGGGTAATAATGTCCAAATTGGATCATTTGCGCGGGTGCTGGGTCCTGTAACGATTGGCGATAACGTGTTCGTTAGCCCCAGCAGTGTGATTACTACCGATGTACCGAGCGATACTCGTGTAACAATTGTGAATCAAGTACAGCTGGAAAAAACAGTCTCCGGGTCATCGCAGACCCCCTCGATTTGCCCAAAGGTGAATGGCGCTTTCGTCAAAAACAGTCGGTTGATCGTGATTGGAGAAGAACTCCACCATTTCAACGCGTACATTCTAGACTGCAATTACGAAACAATTGCTGAAATCAATGGGATGCCTGAGAAAGTGGAGAGTAACCACTATGAGCTTCGACTAGAACGAGCGCCGATAAAGCTGCGCTCATCAGTGCCGGGCGTCTTCCACCTACAACTTTCAGGTCGTGGTCACACACTCACCTTGCTGGCACCACCTGGTTTAACAGAGTTGGTCCAGCATTTAATCTGTAATTCTAACTGCGCACAGGCTGAAGAGGTGAAGAGCCATGAGTTTAGTCACTGAATCAACCAACCCTTATTTCAATGACTCCCCATACACAAAGGCTCTCGATGCCCGTATTGTCGACGTACAAGGCCTTCTCGTGTTACTTGACAGAACGCATTTTTACCCCACAGGCGGGGGGCAACCTGGAGACACGGGAAGCTTGGTCGCGAGTAGTGGTGAAAAATTTGCGGTCGTCAATACATTCAGGGACGACAAAAATGCAGAGCTCATTTGGCATCAAATGGAGGCATTCGGCTCTGAGTTGGCCGTGGGAACCGAAGTAACCGGGCATATTGATTGGAATCGCCGCTATCGCCATATGCAAATGCATACCTGTCTGCATTTGCTATGTTCACTGATTGACGCCCCCGTCACAGGATGCGGTATAGCCGAGGACAAAGGACGTCTAGACTTTGATCTACAGGAACCAATGGACAAACTTAAGGTGACAGAACAACTCAATCATCTTATTCAAAGAGGGATTCCGGTCCGGAATTTTAACGTACAGCCTGAAAATACTAAGGATTTTTCGAATCTGGTTCGTACAGCTTCTGTCCAGCCTCCGGTGCTACAAGGGGTGATTCGGATGATTGAGGTTGAAGGAACGGATGTTCAGCCATGCGGTGGAACCCATGTGAGCAACACGAAAGAGATTGGTTCCATTGTTTGTGCGAAAATACAAAAGAAGAGCAAGACAAACCGCCGGTTCACTCTGCGCTGGGAAAATCAATCTTCTGATATGGCTTAGTTTTGTTGGGCCTCATGTTGTTTTATGGATCCGGAGATCGAGCTTAAAGCCTGAATTCAGGATTCAAATAACAACCGCAACGCGTTAGCTGCAAAGCATGAAGCAGAACAAGTCCTACGGTGAGTAGGATCAGCTTGCGGTAATGCGAGCGCAAACCGTTGTTTAAATTATCCATGCTACCTCCTGCTGTGCCTCCTCGGCATTAACCGCGCGCTGGGCCGAATCACAATCGTTTCCAAGATTACACGCTGGATCTGAGGCTTGCCAGGCCCCGGGTAGGGCAGCAATTGTTTGACTTGAAACTTGCCCCTCAAGGAAAGCCCAGGGGCCAGACGAGCCCCGAAGATAAATCACGATAAAAAAACGTGGTCTAAAAATTTATATTTCAATAGCTTGGGAGCGTTTCTGGGGAATTTTTCACGTTTGTCTGCCAACCCTCATATTGTCATCATCATGCGATCATGGGTGGCTGGTCTTTTACCTTGCTGACTTA
>JAKDUK010000093.1 GCA_030457765.1 Marinobacter sp.
GCACATCCATGTGGCGCTTGGGCTCCGCCATCCCTGGCTCCGCACAGTTTTGGAAAGCCTTGCCCGGCGGTTCCCTCTAGCTTGGGTGCTGTCGTCGTTAGTTAATGTATAATCCACGCCCCGTTTTCCGATCAGGTGGTTGCAATGAATTTCCCGGTTTTATATCTACGCAAAGGCGCGGAGCGCAGGCTTCGGGCTGGCCATCTGTGGGTTTACAGCAACGAAGTGGATATCCAGCGGTCACCGTTGGCGCAGTTTGAAGCCGGTACTCAGGCTGAGTTACGTGCGGCAAACGACAAACCCCTGGGCGTAGTGTTCGTGAACCCTCACGCACTCATTTGCGGCCGCCTGATCAGCCGTGATGCGGCGCAGGGCATGACACCCAATCGGCTGACCCAGCGCATGGAAACCGCACTGGCACTGCGGGAACGGGTGTTTGATAAGCCCTTTTATCGCTGGGTGTTTGGCGATAGTGACGGGCTTTCCGGGCTGGTGGTCGATCGATTTGGCGATACCGTAGTGGTGCAGATTTCCACCGCCGGAATGGAGCACATGAAAGAGTCGATTGTGCGGGCGATTCAGCGACTGGCGCACCCCAAGTCCATTATTCTCAAGAACGACGGCAAAATGCGCTCAGTGGAAGGACTGGATACCTATGTTGAACAAGCTCATGGCCCAGAAGCAACTCTGCTTGAAGTGGAAGAAAACGGTGTTCGTTTTGAGGTGCCCCTTGAAGGCGGTCAGAAAACCGGCTGGTTTTACGATCACCGAATGAATCGCCAGCGTTTGCAGGCCTACGCGCCAGGCAAGCGTGTGCTGGATGTATTCAGCTACGTGGGCAGCTGGGGCATTCAGGCGGCGTGTGCCGGTGCCACTCAAGTTACCTGTGTAGACAGCTCTTCTGCCGCTATTGATTCCGTTCACCACAATGCCAACCTTAATGGTCTGGAAAATGTTGAGACCCTTGAGGGCGATGCATTCGAAGCACTGAAAGCGCTGGCGGACGAGAAGGAAAAGTTCGATATTGTGGTGCTGGACCCACCAGCCTTTATTCCCCGTCGCCGTGACCAGAAGGCCGGTGAGCAAGCCTATGCGCGGTTGAACCAGCTGGGGTTACGGCTGCTGGAGCGGGATGGGCTGCTGGTGTCTGCCTCCTGTTCCATGCACCTCTCCCAGGAGAAGCTGGTGGATATCATTCGCGGCAGTGGCCGCAAGATTGACCGTTTCGTGCAGCTGTTGGAGCAGGGACATCAGGCTCCGGATCACCCGATTATTCCGGGGATTCCCGAAACCGACTACATCAAATCCTGCTTTGTGCGCTCTCTTACCGGGTTTATGTGACGTTAGAGCCGGCCCTGTTCTCGAAAAGGCGAGAGCAGGGCCAGCTCTTCTTTGGCGAATATCAATCGCGAAGGGTCATAACATCCCAGCCCTTGCTTCTGGCGTACTCTTCCAGCTTTGGGTCCGGATCAACTGCAACCGGGTTGTCTACTTTTTCTAACAACGGCAAGTCATTGTGCGAATCGCTGTAAAACCAGGCGCCGTCCAGGCTTTCACCGGAAGCCGTTAGCCAGTCATCCAGCCGGGTGACTTTGCCTTCCTGAAAGCTGGGAGTGCCCGCAACGCCTCCGGTATAGCGGCCATTTACCATCTCTGGCTCGGTGGCGATCAAGTGGTCAACGCCTAACACATCGGCAATAGGCCCGGTTACAAACCGGTTGGTTGCCGTGATAATCATCAGGGTATGGCCAAGTTCCCGGTGCCTGTTAAGAAGCTTGTCGGCTTTTTTTAGCAGCATAGGGCGTACTTTTTTCTCCATGAACGACGTTCGCCACTCCAGTAGCTCATCCATGCTGTGAGTAGAGAGGGGCTGAAGCACAAACCCCAGGTAATTCAGTATGTCCAGCTCACCATTCAAGTACTCCTGATAGAAGCGATCATTGGCCTTGCGGTAGGTTTCGGCATCAACAAGGCCTTCTTCTACCAAAAACTCACCCCAGGCATGGTCGCTGTCACCAGCAAGCAGGGTGTTGTCGAGATCAAAAATTGCGAGCGTCAAACGATTACCTCCAAGAACCATAGCGTGTGAAAGCCCGGTATCTTACCACGGCGGCTTGGCTACAGCTGCGTTTGCCCAAGCCTTGGGATTCTGTAAGAATGAACGCAACTTGGAAAAATCTGACCGGTAAAAACTCACCGGCCTACCGACTACAAAAAGAGGACTGTGCCGTGATAGATTCAGACGGTTTCAGACCCAATGTCGGAATCATTTTGGCCAATCACCAGGGAGAAGTCCTCTGGGCAAGGCGAATAGGGCAAGACTCCTGGCAGTTTCCCCAAGGCGGTATCGATCACCAGGAATCGCCAGAAGAAGCACTGTACCGGGAGCTTGGAGAGGAAATTGGCCTGTGCGCCAACGATGTTGAAATCATCAGTTGTACCCGTGGCTGGCTCAGGTATCGCCTCCCACGAAGAATGGTACGGCACAACTCGCACCCCGTTTGCGTGGGCCAAAAACAGAAATGGTTCCTGCTGAGGATGTTATCGCCCGATGCGCAAGTATGCGTTGACGGCACAGATTCACCGGAATTCGACGGCTGGCAGTGGGTGAGCTACTGGTACCCGTTGGGGCAAGTGGTTTCCTTCAAGCGCGAAGTATACCGACGTGCGCTGAGAGAGCTCGCGCCAAGGCTGTTCTACAACATGGAGCAGTGGCAACGCAGCGAGCATAACCGGCGTTTAAAGGAACAGGCAAAATGACGGACTGACACACCCATGCTAAGCATTCTGCGAAGTCTAGTACAAGAGGTAAACAGCGCCCAGGATCTTCAGGAGGCGCTGGACATCATTGTATCTCGTGTGCAGAAAGCTATGGGGACCGAAGTGTGTTCCGTTTATCTGCTCGACCCAGTCTCCAACCGCTATATCCTGATGGCCACCGAAGGTCTGTACTTACAAGCTGTTGGTGTTGTGAGCCTGGCGCATTCTGAGGGGCTTGTAGGGCTTGTGGGCTCCAGAGAAGAGCCCATTAATCTGGAAGACGCGCCCTCTCACCCCCGCTATCGTTACTTTCCTGAAACCGGCGAGGAACGCTTCCGTTCTTTTCTCGGGGTTCCTATTATTCACCATCGCCGAGTACTTGGCGTGCTTGTGGTTCAGCAGCGGGAGAATTCCCGGTGCTTCGATGAAGGTGAAGAGGCCTTTTTAGTCACTGTGTCTGCCCAGCTTGCCGGCGTTATTGCTCACAGCGAGGCAACCGGGGCCATCAGCGGTTTATCGCTCACCGGCGAAGAAACCCATGATGTGGCCTTCGACGGCGTGCCCGGTTCGCCAGGGGTGGCTATTGGCCACGGCGTGGTGGTTTACCCACCGGCCGACCTGGACGCTGTGCCAGATCGGCCGGCAGAAAACATCAACCTTGAATTGGAGCTGTTCCGGTCTGCCGTGCAAGCGGTGTGTGAAGACATTGAAGCCGTTGCAAAGCGGCTGACCTCCCGCTTGCGCCCTGAAGAACTGGCCCTGTTTGACGTGTACTTGCGGATGCTGGGCGAGACGGCCTTGCCGGGCGAGGTAAACAACAGAATCCGCGAAGGGATTTGGGCCCAGGGTGCATTGAAGCAGGTGGTTCTGCAGTATGTTCGCCAGTTTGAAATGATGGATGACCACTATCTGCAAGAAAGAGCGGTAGATATTCGCGACCTTGGCCGCCGGCTGCTTTCCTATATGCAAGAAGGCGAGCAGGAAGATGTGGTTTACCCGGCACGTACGGTTCTGGTTAGTGAGGAGTTAACTCCGGCCATGCTCGGTGAAGTGCCCCGGGGCAAGCTGGTTGGTCTGGTGTCTGTAAAAGGCTCCAGCAACTCCCACGTTGCCATTCTTGCCCGTGCCATGGGTGTGCCCACGGTAATGGGGCTGGTAGACATTCCGGTGAACCAGCTTGATGGCAAAGAACTGATTGTAGATGGGTTTGAAGGACAGATTTTTGCCTCGCCTTCCGCAGATTTGCGGACATTTTTCCAGGCTATTTTTGATGAAGAAGAAGAGATCGACCGTAGCCTGGAAGCGCTTCGGGACTTGCCTTGCGAAACAACCGATGGTCACCGGGTACCGCTGCTGGTAAATACCGGGCTGATGACGGATGTAGTACGCTCATTGACCCACGGGGCCGAAGGCATAGGTCTGTACCGCACCGAAGTGCCATTCATGATCAAAGATCGCTTTCCGTCGGAGCAAGAGCAGCGCCAGTATTACCGAGAGCAATTGGAGGCGTTTGCGCCCAACCCGGTCACCATGCGCACCCTGGATATCGGCGGTGACAAATCTCTGGCCTACTTCCCCATTGAAGAAGAAAACCCGTTTTTGGGTTGGCGCGGTATTCGGGTTACGTTGGATCACCCTGAAATTTTTCTGGTACAAGTACGGGCCATGTTGAAAGCCAGCGAAGGTTTGAACAACCTGCAAATCATGCTGCCCATGATCAGCAATATCTCCGAAGTGGAAGAATCCCTGCACCTGGTATACCGGGTGTACCACGAGGTGAGGGAAGAAGGTTTTGATATCCACATGCCCAAGGTAGGCGTGATGATTGAGATACCCGCCGCGGTGTACCAGATTCGTGAGCTGGCGGATCGCGTGGATTTCCTTTCCGTTGGCTCAAACGATTTAACCCAGTATTTGCTGGCGGTAGATCGTAATAATCCCCGTGTTGCTCAGCTTTACCACTCATACCACCCAGCCGTGCTGCAGGCTTTGGTGCGTATTGCTCAAGACGCCCATGCCGTGGGTAAACCCTTGGGTATATGCGGTGAATTAGCCGGGGACCCGGGCGGCGCGCTATTGCTGATGGCTATGGGCTACGATTCTTTATCCATGAACGCAGCCAGCCTGCCAAAAGTTAAATCTGTTATTCGCAGTGTCAGTAAAGAGTGGGCCGTACAGCTTCTGAAAGATGTACTGCTGTTGGATTCGCCCCACGTGATCAAAAGCTGTGTGGACCTCGCGCTACGTAACGCAGGCTTTGGGCGTTACCTGCGGCCCAGCAAAACCACCACAACAGCACTTGTGGGAAAGGCTGCTTCCTGAGAATGTCATGTCAGGCAGGCTTGCAAATCTAGGGTGCGTACTCTAAACCGGGTTGTTACCTTGTTAGCCAGACAGTTCAGAGTGTTAGCTCTGGCTATTTATCCGGAAAAGGAAAGGCTATGACAACGCCAACCGATCTGAAACCTACTCCACGCATTGGGCTCGCGCTCGGTGGGGGCGGCCCTTTGGGTGGCATCTATGAGATTGGCGCACTTCGGGCGCTGGATGAAGCCCTGGATGGCCTGGATTTCAACAGTCTTGATGTGTATGTGGGCGTTAATACCGGCTCATTTGTGGCGGCCAATCTTGCCAACCAGATGACGACAGCACAACTGTGTCGGATTTTTGTTCGCAATGAAGCCGAGGTCCATCCTTTTCACCCAGATGTATTTTTTCGCCCAGCGTTGAAAGAAATGGGTAGTCGGCTGCTAGCCGTACCCGGGCTACTTTCTACCGCCGTTCGCCGCTTTGTGAGCAACCCTTACGATCAGAGCCTGCTGGAGGCTATGACCATATTGGCGCAGGCCGCGCCGGCGGGGCTTTTTGATAACGAAGGGCTGCATGAGTACCTGAAACGTGCATTTTCCATGCTTGGGCGCTCAAACGATTTCCGACAGTTGAAACGCAGCCTTTACATTGTGGCTGCAGACGTCGAAAGCACCGAAGCTGTGTGTTTTGGCGCGCCTGGCTTTGATCACGTGCCTATATCCAAGGCCATACAGGCAAGTACGGCATCGCCTGGTCTGTACGTGCCGGTTGATATCGACGGCCGCTATTATGTAGACGGAACACTGCGCAAAGGCCTGCACGCTTCGGTGGCATTTGAAGACGGCGCCGATCTGGTTTTTGCGGTAAACCCCCAGGTGCCAATTGATGCCAGCGCCGCCGTTAGGGCTGGCACCATGGCCCCGGGCGAGTTAACTCGCTCGGGTATGCCCAACCTGCTGTCACAGATGTTCCGCACAATGGTGTATTCACGCATGCAGTCGGGGGTCGCCCATTACGCGACAGATTACCCTGATAAGGACCTTCTCTTGTTTGAACCCACAAGAGACGACGCCATGCTGTTTTTCTCCAACGTATTCAGCTTCCAGTCGCGCAGAATGGTGTGTGAGCACGCTTACCAAATGACCCGCCGGGACCTGCTGAGTCGGGCTGATGAGTTAGAGCCCAAACTGTTGAAGTACGGAATAAAGCTACGCCGGGATCGCCTGGAGGATGAGCAGCGCACCATCAGCACCAGCTTGTATGGCGAAATGCTGCCACTGTATGTGGCCAAGAGCCGGCAGAAAAAAACAGGGAAGGGCAAGCTTGCCACGGGGCTGGGAAACGTCACCCAGCTGTTTTCAAAAGCAGAGTAAACAAAAGGCCAGGCGCATAGTCAACGCCTGGCCGTTGGGTTTTCATTACCTCTCTGAAGATCAGAGAATGTAGCGGCTCAGGTCTTCGTCTTCCGACAATTCGCCAAGCTTCTCATTCACGTAATCGGCCGTTACTTCAAACGCTTCCGTTACGTTATCTCCGGCATCAAACGTCAAGCTTTCCAGCAAGCGTTCCAGAACCGTATGCAGGCGCCGGGCACCGATGTTTTCGGTGGTGGAGTTCACCTTCCAGGAGATTTCAGCAATGCGGGTGATGGCTTCGTCGTTAAACGTTAGCTTAACGCCCTCGGTAGCCATCAGCGCCTCATATTGTTGAACTAACGAAGCGTCTGGCTCGGTCAGAATACGCTTGAAATCATCTGGTGTGAGCGCCTGTAGCTCTACACGGATGGGCAAACGGCCCTGAAGCTCGGGAATAAGATCCGATGGCTTCGACAGGTGGAACGCCCCGGAGGCAATAAACAGAATGTGATCCGTGCGCACCGAGCCGTATTTTGTGCTCACCGTGCTGCCTTCAATGAGCGGCAGAAGATCTCGCTGGACCCCTTCCCGGGATACGTCCGATGAGGTGTTTTCCGAACGCTTGGCTACCTTGTCAATTTCATCGAGAAACACAATGCCATTCTGTTCCACGGCAAGAATCGCCTTTTGCTTGATCGATTCCTCGTTCACCAGCTTGGCCGCTTCCTCTTCCTTTGCCCGCTTGAGGGCATCAGAAACCTTCATCTTGCGGGGTTTGGATTTTTCCGAGGCCATGTTCGAGAACATGCTTTGCAGCTGGTTGGTCATTTCCTCCATGCCTGGCGGCGCCATGATCTCAACGCCGGCACCGGAATTGCTCAGATCAATCTCGATTTCTTTATCATCCAGCTCACCTTCACGCAGCTTCTTCCGGAACATCTGTCGCGTGGACGAGTCCTCAACAGGCTTCTGGCTGTCTTCGTTAAAGCTTCGTGCTGGCGGAATCAAGGCATCCAGAATGCGCTCTTCGGCGGCATCCATGGCGCTTTCTTCATGGTGTTTCATTTCCTGAACGCGCAGCATTTTGACGGCCATATCTGCAAGATCGCGAATAATGGATTCCACATCGCGGCCTACATAGCCCACCTCGGTGAACTTGGTGGCTTCTACCTTGAGAAAAGGCGCATCGGCCAGTTTGGCCAGGCGACGGGCAATTTCTGTTTTACCCACACCGGTGGGGCCGATCATCAGAATGTTCTTCGGCGTAATCTCATCACGAAGCGTGCTGTCCAGTTGCATGCGGCGCCAGCGGTTTCTTAACGCGATTGCTACTGCACGCTTGGCCTCTTGCTGGCCCACGATGTGTTTGTCGAGTTCGTGGACAATCTCTCGGGGAGTCATTGCAGACATGTGTGCTCCGGATCAATCGTTTTTGGAGGATGGCTCGTTGGCGCTTGCACCGATGGAAAGCGTTTCAAGGGTGCGATTGTGGTTCGTGTAAATGCAGATGTCGGCCGCTATATCCAGGCCTTTTTCCACAATTTCATGGGCCGAAAGTTCTGTGTTCTCAAGCAGCGCCCGGGCAGATGACTGGGCGAACGGACCACCAGAGCCAATGGCAATCAAGCCCTCTTCGGGTTCGATTACGTCGCCATTACCGGTAATAATTAAAGACGCGGTTTCATCCGCCACCGCAAGAAGCGCTTCCAGCCGTCGCAAGGCTCTATCCGTTCGCCAGTCTTTGGCAAGTTCAACGGCCGCTCTCGTAAGGTTGCCCTCGTACTTTTCGAGCTGTGCCTCAAACCGTTCAAATAATGTAAAAGCATCAGCGGTGCCGCCGGCAAAGCCGGCAACCACTTTGCCATTGTAAAGGCGGCGAACCTTGCGGGCATTGCCCTTCATAACAGTATTGCCCAGAGAAACCTGGCCGTCGCCTCCCATGGCAACTTCGTCATCGCGTCTGACGGAAAGTATGGTAGTCATTAGGGCTCCAATTGCCTGATAAAAATCGGTATTGGCCATTTATGGAGGCAGGATAAAAGAATTCAAGTGCCTACGGAGAGGAGGCTGCCGGGTGGGGCTTTCCAAAACCGTGCGGAGCCATGGATGGCGGAGCCGAGCGTACAGGGATGTATTTACAGCGTGTTTTGGAAAGCCCCACCCGGCAGACTCCGGTTGTGCGCGGGGTAGCTATTCTTTCTTTGGAATTTTCCGGGCAAGCGGCTGAATGTTAATAGACACAAGCTTGTCCACGGCCGAGCTCATTTTGCTCCGTGAAGTAAACGGCCCTACATTTACGCGGTACCAAACAGTGCCACTATCGAGTTCGATGTGCTGTACAGAGGCCCGCAGGCCCTGGAAAGCAATCTGAGCCCTTTGGCGCTCCGCATCCTCTTTACTGCGAAAAGAACCAGACTGCACGATATAATCGTAGTTCTGCTTTGATGGGCCGGGGGTGTACTCATCTACCTTCGGCGGCACAACTTCCGATTCCGGTAGCATGTCGTAAAAACGAAAGCCGGGTTTTTTCTCTTGCTGCTTTGCTGTTTTTTCTGCCGGTTGTGGCGCCGATTTTTCGGCCGCCGGTTTTGGTTGTGGCCCGGCGCTGGGTGGTACAGAGTTCAGGTATACAATAAATCCGATAAACCCACCGACCGTGGCCAAAGATAAAATCCACTTCAAGGACAGGCCTCCACGCTGGGAACGAGCCGG
>JAKDUK010000027.1 GCA_030457765.1 Marinobacter sp.
TGAAGGCTTTCTTACACAGCCACAGCTATACCGGAAACCCCATTGGCTGCGCCGTTGCATTGGCAACCCTGGATATCTTTCGGGACGACAATGTTATTGAAAACAACCGCCGGCTCTCTGCATGCATGGCAGATTCGGTTGCACACCTGGCCGACCACCCGAACGTGGGCGATGTTCGCCAACACGGCATGACGCTCGCGATAGAAATGGTGAAAGACAAAGCCTCGAAAACGCCCTTTCCCTGGCAGGAGCGTCGTGGTTTGCATGTTTATCAGCACTCTCTCACCCGCCAGGCCTTGCTTCGCCCCCTGGGTAATGTGGTTTACTTCATGCCGCCTTACGTCATCAACGAAGATCAGATTCGCCATCTGGCCCAAGTCGCGACCGAAGGCATCGACATCGCCGTTCGAGACTGACCAAGGTATACAGCCATGCGCATCCCCAGAATTTACACCCACTCGCCACTGAGCGAAGGCACTCATACGGAGCTGGACGAAAACGCAGCCCAGCATGTGGGTCGTGTATTGCGCATGCAGCCAGGCCAGGAACTCAGGCTATTCAACGGTGACGGCCAAGACTACCCGGCTACGATTACCGAAGCGGGAAAGAAACGCGTAGAGGTGTTGGTTGGAGCACCTGAGACCAACCACACCGAATCGCCATTGCAAATCACCCTTGGTCAGACACTGTCCAAGGGTGATCGTATGGATTATGCCGTTCAAAAGGCCGTGGAAATGGGCGCAACCTGCATTGTGCCGCTAACCACCGAGCGCTGTGAAGTAAAGCTGAAAGGTGATCGGGAAGACAAGCGCCTGCGCCACTGGCAGTCGGTTGCTGTAAGCGCCGCAGAACAATGTGGCCGTGCCCGGGTACCCGATATCCTGCCAATAATGACCGTGGCACAGTGGTTAGAACATAGCCGCGGTGCCGGTTTGCGCTTGGTACTGCACCATCGCACTGAGCAGTCATTGGAATCTATGACAAAACCTAACCAGGTAGCCTTGATGATTGGCCCGGAAGGCGGCCTAACGGCGGATGAGATTGCTCAAGCAGAACAGGAAGGCTTCCTGCCCGTTGCCCTGGGCCCAAGGGTTTTGAGAACAGAAACCGCCCCGGTCGCGGCCATGTCTCTTTGCCAGTGGTTATGGGGGGATATAGGCGACTGATCCATATTGTCACCTTTCGAGGTCTCGCGGGTCATTGACAGGCACTGGTCACCCAAACATTATCCAACCCGCAAATATAAACAAAAAGTGAGTGCGAGCCCCGGATGACAAGTTTGCTTACCACCCCAGAGTTCTGGCAATACCTCAGTATTCCCGTTATTGCAGCGCTCATTGGCTGGGTCACCAACTGGCTAGCCATTAAAATGACCTTCTTCCCACTGGAGTTCGTGGGCAAACCTCCACTGCTCGGCTGGCAGGGCATTATTCCTTCAAAAGCCCGCAAAATGGCCGCTATCAGCGTAGACGCCACCATCTCCAAAATCGGCACTGTACCGGAAATTTTTCAACAGATTGATCCGAAAGTACTCGCTGCCCACATTGTCCACTCTGTAGACCCACGCATCGAAGAGTATGTAGACGAGATGATGCTTAGAGAATACCCAACATTCTGGGAGAACCTCCCCTCTTCTGCCCGGAAGATGGTTTACGATAGAGTTCGAAAGTCCACACCACAGCTGGTTGATAACCTGGTAGACGACATTTCTGACAACATAGAAGACCTGTTAGACATCAAGGGTATGGTTATTGAAAGACTGGCTACTGACAAACAGCTGCTGAACCGCATCTTTTTGGAATGCGGCAATGCCGAGTTTAAGTTTATCGTTAACTCTGGTCTGTATTTCGGTTTTCTATTTGGCTTGGTACAAATGGCTGTTTGGTATAATTACCAGAGCTGGTGGGTGCTGCCTTTTTTCGGGCTATTAGTTGGCTGGGCAACCAACTGGATTGCACTGAATGTTATATTTCGACCCCTGCATGCCAGGAAAATTGGCCCGCTCTCAATTCAAGGTTTGTTCCTGAAACGGCAACCCGAGGTTGCCGCCTCGTTCTGCCGCATAGTGACCCACGAAATTCTTACGGTCGGCAACATCATCAACGCCATAATGGATGGCCCCAAGGGCGATCGCGCCCGCAATATGGTAAAGAAACACATTAAGCCGATTGTGGATGAAACCGCAGGCATGGCCAAAGCTCTCACTCAGGTCGCATTCGGCCCGACGGGCTTCGCCACCCTGAAAAACCAGGTGGGTGAGAAGGCTATCGAAATCTCAAAAACCTCGTTCACCAACCCAGTATTTGAGGCCGACCGGGCCCGCGCTGTTGAATCTATTATGGTGGAGAGAATGATCGCTCTCTCTTCGGAAGAGTTCCAGGACCTGCTTCGCCCATGCTTTCAGGAAGATGAAATCAAGCTGATCCTGGTTGGTGCAACCCTCGGCCTGATAGCGGGTATTTGCCAACTCGTCTTTGTATTTGGCGGGGCGCTGTAAAGAGTTTGCTGAACGCAACAGATTTAACCTGTGCAAGCTTGTAGGGGATCTTTATACTGCGAGGTGCAGGTGCGTACTTTTTAACGACTGGTTTACCCGGAGGCAGCGGATGCCAGGCTTCTTTTCCTGGATTGCAGGCTTTTTTACCACAGAAAAACCATCAACTCCCCCGGCCTCTGAGGCACGGCTGTTCAATCCTGCGAACAACATAGCGCCAGGCAACACCACAGAAGACGCCGAAAGCCTAACGATGCAGCTTGAAGAAAACCTTTTTTGCTGGCTCCTTGATACCGGCCCCTCCAACCTGCGCGCTGAACAATCCTCTACCGACAAAGCGCTTCAGGAGCTCGATTACCGCCTTACGAACAATAAAATGGAGGAGCTACCCCGGCGTCCAATGACGCTTCCCATGCTGATGAGGGCACTTTCAGATGAATCCGGCGACCGCCAAAAATTGAGCCAGATTATTTTAGGCGACCCAGCTTTAACCGATCAGATCCTGCAGGTTGCCAACAGCCCCTATTTCCGTACCGGAGATCACACCATAGAGTCGGTTGACCAAGCTGTGTTTGTTCTGGGTATGGATGGCATCCGAAACGTAATTGCTGCGGCGGTTATGCGCCCAATGATGGCGGCCCGTAACAGCCGCGAAGTACTCTTTGCCCAAAGGGCATGGCGCTGGGGGCTCACATGCGCCCGTGCGGCAGAGTTTATCGCAAAGCTGCAAAATGAAGACACCAGCGCTCACTTCACCGTTGGGTTGCTACCGGCACTTGCCTACATCACCATTCGCCGCGAGCTTCAGCAAATATGCCGGGCCCAGCGCGGTAACGCAGAGCCTGATATTATGTTGATTCGCAACGCACTGGCGCCCTACCAATGGATAGCCTGCCAGCTGATTGCCAAGGAGTGGAGCCTACCGCCCAAATATCACGCATATCTCATGGCGGCAGAGCGGCCAGCGCCAGATCAGGAACAGACGGCGTTGATAGACGGCATGGTCATCGGCAGCCGCGAAGTATTGCGCCATGCCAACCAACGAAATCTTCCAGAGGAAGATCTGGAGACAATCGTGCGACTTAACAAAGAACAGACAGACCGCGTGCGAGCAGCCTTGAAAGCTGTGCTTAACGAAGGCGCTAAGAGCTAACCTCTGAGCCGGTCTGCTTTTTCAGCAGAGTCGCAAACGTTGTAGATTCATTCTCTCGCTCACCGCTTAATAGCTCTCCAGGAAATACGGGCGGCAACCGGTCTACCACACGATCCTCATCGTAGCGCACAATCTTCAGAACATCCCCCACGGTAATCAAATCCAGAGCCCGCCCTGGCACCAACTGATCACCCTGCTGGCCGGCCAGTGACAGCACACCTGCGCGAATCAACTTGTCACTAACACCTCGGGTAACTTCGCCCGGCACCCGCAATTGTCGCTCCAGGGCCTCCTGCTGTGGTGCTTTATTACCTTCACTGAATGGGCGGGCCACCAACCACATCATAGCCAGCGCGATCCTTTCCTGCAGCTCCGGAGAAAGCTGAACATGAGTTCGCTTGGCGACAGAGCCTGGGTTTTGTAGGTAGAACGCCAAGCTTGCCCCTAACAGCAGAATCATCCAGTTCAGGTAGATCCAAATCAACATGATAATGCCGATCGCAAAACTGGAGTATATAGCGGCATATTTGGCTGAGCCCGCTACAAAGGAGGCGAACAGTATACCCGCGGCCTGCCAGGTAATCCCGGCTACCACACCGGCAATAAACCCGTAACGCAGTTTTACCCGGGTATTGGGCATAAACACGTAAACAAACGTGAAAGCGCCCACCACAAGGAAGAACGGCATCAGGCGACTGACAATAACGATCAATGAACCAAACGGCTCGATCTCAATCAGCGCTTGCACAACCGATGAGGAAAAGATAGCGGCACTGACACCCACAGCCGATACCATTAGTAGTGGCCCGACCATGATAACGCTCAGATAGTTACTGAACCTTTGGGCCACAGAACGCATCTCTGGCACCCGCCAGATCATGTTGAAAGAGCGCTCAACTTTCTGCACCAGAGACACCACGGTATAAACCAGCAACGCCAAACCAACGGAGCCAAGAACCCCCACTTTCATGTTGTCCACAAAGCCCAGTATGCGCTCAGCCATTTCAACGCCCTGAGGCCCCATGGGCTGGAAAAACTGGAACAAAAAGGGCTCCATGCGCTCATGAACGCCCAATGCCTTGAGCACCGAGAAACTCAGGGCCAGCAACGGCACAATACTAAGTAGCGTGGTATACACAAGACTCATAGCATGCAGGGTTAGCTGCCCGCTGATGACATCACGTATCAGCGCATAAACGGAGCGCGCTACCTTGTATAACCAAGTCCAAGGCCAGTTTTTGGGCGGGTTAGGGTTGGCCAGTATCCAGGTTTCAACCGCCTGAAGCCGTTCTTTAACTTGAAAAGAAGCCACTTAACATCCTGTTGTACGGGAGCTATGGCGTTATCCAAAGCTCGGGTTCAGTTTCGTCCAGTATGGCTTAAATTTCAGGAAGGTGGAAAGCAGGCGGGAATATTTTCCCGCCTGCTTTGAATCAGGACTTGTCAGCGAGGAGACGGAGATTTTCGTGAATCTTGAACAGAACAATGAGCAACTCACACCATATTCTGGCGCCGATAGCACTACCAACCATGGTTGCAATACCGGCAAAGAAGGTTGCCGCCGTAAGGCCGCCATAACCACTGAACATAACCGTTATGCCCCCCACAATGGCGCCGAACAGCATAAGCCAATAAACGAACGTGATGATTTTGGGGGTCAGCATTGAGTCGAATGTAAAAACAGATTTCACTTATCACTTCCTTTTTTAATTAACATGGGTCGATAGGCAGACAGGTACGTTTCCTGGTTCCACGTATCGTCTCTGCGGCGCGTTCCTTTGAGGATGAATGAGCACGACGCCGCAACACATGCCCAGCCCCTTCAACCTTTCCATCAATGACTTCGGCATACGCCAGTTTTGGGCTACTGCGAATGATCCTGACAGTAGCAATGCGTGTCTCTGTGCGGCCAAGCCCACCACCGGTGTGACTGTTGCGAACCGCGTCGCCGAGAGCAAACACTTCCCAGGTATCGCCTGGTGCCAGCAGATCGCCACCCATATTGATGACCAACTCCTCGCCCTGCTGCTTTTCCACCAACGGCGGCCAAACTGCATCAATAACTCTTAAAGCCACTTCCCGGCCTATCCGGTCAAAAACCTTCTGAACCGAATGGCTTGTGCCATCGAGCGCTAGCCCCAGTTCTGAAGACGTGGTGTTCAGAGTCTGGCTCCAGACAATGCCGCCCGTTGCCGGCACAACAACACGAACCTCCAGAACAGCAGCGCCGGTTGCGATCGTGCTTTTCTCACCTGTAAGGCTGCTGATTTGTTGTTTCGAACCCAACGACAGATCTGACACACGGGTCACTACCAAATACTCAGCACCCAGCGTGTTGCCCAGCATGGCTTTTTCCGAGACGGGTACGTCCTCGCCGGCCATGCGGTGGCGCTCATCGAAGATCGCGCTCTCACTGTCTCTGGCCAATAAGGCGAACCGCCGCGATTGGGCCAGCGCATCAGAGATCGAGTGGGTAAAACGCCGGGAAACCTCTTCCGCCGACAAAGAGTGACGGTCAACCGTGTAGCGGCTACGAGCGGTTTCTACCAGGTAAACGGCCATTCTCCAGCGGTTATCTTGGGCAGACGAGCCAGGGGCCTTATACACAGGCACGTCCACCTCAAGCCTGGCAAGCTTGCCTCCGCCATCGCCGGAATCGGTAACTGAGAGGATGCGGTAGCCAGATATCAGGCCGTTGGAGGCCACCCGTGTCTCGCTCTTCTGGCCGGAGGATATTGTGGTACTGGACTCCCGGCCATCGCCCGTGCGCTGAGATACCCGAGCCAGTGCACTTCGCACCTGACGGCTGGCACTGATTTGCGCTCCGCGCACCTGGCGAACAGCTTCGCCCAACGCGTTATAGACAGCCTGTTCGCGGTCTATTCCGGTTGCTTCGGCCGACACAGTTCGAATTTCTGTAGCGGCAAACGCCGCTACAGAAAACAGGCTTAAGAAAACCAATAAAAGGCCTCTCATTACCACTCTCCGAAGGAACCAGTGCTTCGAGTCGTCCGCTTGGTTTCACTTTGCTTGCTGGCAGACCCGGACGCCGCTGGCTTGGCTGCAGGCTTCTTTTTCAGCCCCTGAGCTTTGGCGGACGTTTGTGGCGACCAGTACTTCACAAAACCGAGGTACGGGTGACCGGTTGCGGGGTCCACTGCGTTCCATTCAGCAATGGTCTGAACACCCTTCAAGCGGGCATTAGCCTCAGATTCCAAAACATTGTTGACCATTTTGCCAATGCCCTGGCTGGTTTTAATTTCAGTGCGGCCGTTGCCACGGGTTTCTTTTACTTTCTGGTTCAGCTTTCGCTTGGTAGATTCCTTCTGACCCTGAACCGTCATGGATGCAAACTGCGCCAGCCACCCATCTGCCATCAGTTTTGCGATTTCCTTTGAAGCCTCAAGCTCTGCGGTAATTTCAAACTCATCCAGGGTGCCCCGGGTGAGTTGCGGTCCGGCCATGCCGAACGACAACAAACCATAACGGCCTTCAGCATCCACAACAGGCTGAGCACCAAAGTAACCGAGCATTGGCACGCCTTCTTTCAACTGCGGCTTTAGCCTGGCCCGAATATCATCTACCGGAATCGCCTGACCCGGGGCGACATCGCCTGTGCGCAGTTGACGGCCAAACTCGCTAAAGCGGTTGGCTTTGACCACAACGATGCTCATGCGGCCATTGTTCACCGGGCCGTCGCCGCCGACTTCTTCAATCACGCCAAACACGCCAACGCCAGACAGCTGCCCCATTGCCTGCCAGGTTGTTTCGGTAACAAACTCGTCGTAAATCATGTTTTTGCGTTCGGCTACGTTCATCTCAGGCAAGCCTGAAGCATCCGCTCCCAGTTCTTCCAGAAGCGCATTCATTCCCTGTATCGTTAGCTCAGCAGCCCGGCCGGCAACCGCTTTACCAAGAGCATCAAGGCTGGTGGTATCCCGAACATCCTCTGGCAAGTCGTCCTTCAGGAAACGGTCTGCCATGGATACACCAACCGTTACTGCGTCTTGAGAGACTAACTCACCCATCGCCTGCAGGAAGGCTTCCTCGGTAGCAAGAATTCGTGCCTCACTGAAGGATATGCTGGTGGGGTCTGCGCTGATTGCCTGGCTCGCCACCACTAAGGTGCCGCCACCGGGGTTTTGCGCCGACTCGCCACGCACCCAGCCCCGTGCCTCAAGGAATTCTTCAACTTTTTCGTTTCCGGAATCTACCTCGGCCACTGCCATGAATGGCGAAGGGGGCGTTTTGCGCGCATCTTTCTCAGCTGCCTGAGCCTGCTCTGAAACATCTTCATTGGCGAAAGCAGATGTTGAAAGCGCAGGTGCAAGAGAGACGGTTCCGGCAATCAGGAGCGATAACAGGGTTTTACGGAATGCCATAATAATCGTGCCTTCTTTGTTTACCAGGAAACGGACTTATCCGAGCCGCGTTTGATAATGGGGGTTTCGCCTTCCCAGAAGGCCAGACCCGATGCCAGATCTGTTAGTGACAGCTGGATGTAGTACTCAACCTGCTGCTCTTTACCTACCTTGTGATTACGCTGAAGAATCTTTCCCGAAAGGCTCAAGTCAGGCGCCTGGAGCGTACCTTTGCGCTGCACGCCAGACTGATCAAACTCTTCGGAGTTGCGCAGTTCACGGGCCTTCATCGACATTTCGTCTTCCGCGCCATTGATACCCACTGCGGTGGTGGTTACCACTTTTCCTGAGCGTAGCAATGCCACACGTATTTTTTTGGTGAGCTGGTCTGTATCGATGCGCTGCATGGTGTCATTGGTAATGCGGCTAACAACCATGATGTAACGGCCGCCATTGGGATTGTTTACGGCACCACTTGCAAGCATGTCTTCCACCGCGTCGGTGGCAGCTTTTTCAAAATCCCTGTAATCCATAGTCATGGCCACCGGGCCATCATCTGCAGCCGGATCAATGTAGCGGGTAGGCGCAGCACAACCCGCAAGAACAGCAATACCGACAGAAATCGCAACGGCACGAATCAACATATAACTTTCCTTTTATTTAGGTTCACGAAGATGTAGTTGGTAACTGGTAACACGGGGGTTGGGAGCCGTGGCCTTAAAAAACCGTGACTGCCCGGCCAGCAGAGTTGCCCTGCGGTAGCCTTCCCCGACACCTTTTACTTTCATGCCGCTGTCATCAAACCAGGTCACTTTCCAGGCAAGCTCGGCATCCGACCTTGCGTCAACTGCAAATTGCACCTGCAGGAGGCTTCCGCCACCAGGCTGTGACAGCCGTTCCTGAAAAAGCTCGGTCACCTCCATGGTATAGATGACCTCCGGGTCTACCTTAAGCTCCTGCCTTTCAATCAGTGAGTGACTGGTTTCAGGTGGTGTAGCACAGCCCACCATGCCCAGCATCAGCATGCTGGCAAACACAATCCTTTTCATAACGTACATCCTGTGGTTTTGGTGTGTTGTATCAATTACTGAATACTCGAGACTTGGGCGGGCTCTGCAGTTTGCTCTGGCAGTCGCGCAAAAGTGGCGGCGGCGCCCCCTTGAAGGTCCATGGTGATAACCGTTGCAGGGGCCAGAATTGACGGCCGCTTGATGTAGACCAGAGTGTAAGGTTGCTGGGGAATGTCGATATTCCCCAGGGTATCCCCCAGATTGTCCAGCAGTGTCAGTTTGCCACTCTCGGGCCGGTCAATCCGCGCCGCCTGCCAATGGTTAGGCATTGCCTGCCAGCCGCGCAGATCCGCCTGAGTTGTGGCGGCGGTTAATGCCGCGGCGCCCAACTGGCCTAAAGGGCCGAACCGCCCGGCCGCCTCATTCTGAATCACTGCCTTGATAACCGCTGAGGTCACAGCGCGGGTCAGTATGCCTGCAAAACGCTCTTTCATCTCAGTACGAATAACCGTGCCCATGTCGGAGATGCGCTCTGTATGAACAATCTCGCCGGTATCCCCCATCATGCCTATATGCCCGGGCACTGCCGCCCGCTCTGCGTATCTGGGGAGTGCGATACCAAAATACCCAAGGGATTGCTGATCCTCCCGGAAAAGCAACAGGGGCACGTCAAAACGGGTCTCTTCCAAAACCGGGCCCAGGCCATTCTCATAAACAACCCAGACCTGGGGCGGCAAACCCGACCTGCCCTGCTTGCCGGAAGCAAGGTCGGTAGCCAGCCGGGCATCAGCCTGCAGTACGGCGCTGTCCGGGCTCATCTTTGCTACCCGCTTGAGCGACGTGGCTGCTCGCTCATAATCTGCACCGCCCGAGGCGTTTGCAAGAAAGTACATGCCATGAAGGTAGGTGCTTGACGGAACGATAAACTCGGAAAAAACAGACCAGCTTGAGGCCGCACCATAGTGATCTGCAATCGCCGCCTGGAACTCTTCATTCTTCAGGCTGTTGCTCACCATGGAGGCGTTGCTTTCTTCATCCTGTGCCTCTTTTTTCAGTTCTGCCTGCTGCTCTGCAATTTCTTCCTGGAAATAATCCACTGCGCGCCGGGTGCGATCGTTGGCCCGGTTAAATTCAATTCGAGCGTATTCCGTGTTACCCGCTGCCAGAAACGCCAGCCCTTTATAGGTGTTGACCAACACCGCCTCGGACATCAGGGCTTCATAATCGCGCTCGGCATCGTTGACCATCACCGCCATAAAGCCTTCAGCTGCATTCTCCAGCAATCCGGATTGATCCAGATATTTCATGCCTTCTTCTGCCAGGTCATAGGCCTTCGCAGCCTCTTCATACCGACCTGTCAAACGGTACATTTCGCCCTGGTGCAACAGCTCAAGCAAATGACTCTCGGAATCGACTTCATCCCCTTCGCCTACATCAAAAATCACTGACTCCAGCGCAGAGCCATAATCACCGGACGAATAGGCTGAGTTGAATGAGGCCATCTGGTTGCGATGCTGAAATGAGGAACACCCGGACACGAAGGCGACAACACCTAGCGTTAGCACCACATGTTTAATTGCTTTCACACAGTTACTCCCTAAAGCTGCTAGCCGGGTCCGCCGCACCTTGCCTTGGTAGTCAGCACCCTTTTTATATTACCGAATAGTTACAGCTGGGTAACGTAGTTTGTCTGCACACAGTTTGGTAGATAGAGCCCCATGATTCTTGCAACCTTTTACATTGCCCTACACAAATCACTACAGAAATGGCAATAACAACCCATTGACTGGGCAAATAGTGACCAATCCGGCTGTACAGACGCCCACTCACGAATCTGAAGCAAGATTTACCGTGGCTACAAAGCATGCACGCTCTGCATCAATGGGCAACGGGTTTAATGTAGACTGAATTAAACGTCCAAATATGGGAGCAAAGATCATGGAACACGAATTCTGGCATGAACGTTGGAGCAAAAAAGAAATAGGCTTCCATGAAGGCTCCGTTAACAAATTCCTTTACGACCACTGGCCAGAGCTGTCTGGCGACAGCACAGCCGACGTTTTTGTGCCGCTATGCGGCAAAGCCCATGACATGTGGTGGTTGCACGATAGGGGACACGCCATTATTGGCGTAGAGCTAAGTGAAATCGCCTGTAAGGATTTCTTCGCAGAGGCAGGCGAAAAAGCACGGGTACACCCGGGTGAGCCGTTCACACGGTTCCAACATGAAAACCTTCAGCTTTGGTGTGGCGATTTTTTCCAGCTGGCACCTGCTGACCTGGAACACATACACTTAGTGTACGACCGCGCCGCCCTTATTGCCCTTCCGCCATCTATGCGTCGAAGATACGTGGACCATCTAACGGCAATTATTCCCGAAGGCACCCGAATCCTGCTAATTACGCTGGACTACAACACCAAAATTACTGCACCGCCGTTTAACGTAAGCGATAATGAGGTGCGAGACCTCTATTCTGCCGATTATGACATTGAGCACATCCTTACCAACACCTTGCCAAATGACCATCCGTTCACCAAGCGTAAAGGCCTGATTGACGCAACCGAGAGCGTATTTCGGCTCATCAAAAAATAGCGCCGAGGCCGTAGCGGTAACACAATTTAATGAACCTTAACTGCTAACGGCCTGTCCAACCTCGTGACCGTGAACTAAGCTGCAATTAAACAGGCCGAAACCCGGCACAGATCGCGACCGGCCGAAAGAGTTAATCCTTTCCACCCATAACCAAAACGAATCGCCGACATGGCGACCGTAACCGAAACGGGGATACGTTGTGCACTAAAAATTGAAGAGCAGCGAGCGAGGGGCTACCCATGAACATACTGCAGCAATTTAAAAACCGGTATGAGAGCACCCAGGAAGAAGAGTACAGCCTTGAGGAATACCTCGAGATCTGTAAGAAGGATCCTACGGCCTATGCCACGGCAGCAGAGCGCCTGTTAATTGCCATCGGCGAACCCGAGTTTGTCGATACCTCCCGTGACATTCGTCTGTCACGCATTTTTTCCAATAAAATGATTAAGCGATATCCGGAGTTTGCCGAGTTTTATGGCATGGAAGACGCTGTGGAAAATATCGTGTCGTTCTTTCGCCACGCGGCTCAGGGCCTGGAGGAAAAGAAGCAGATTCTTTATCTGCTGGGGCCGGTTGGCGGTGGTAAGTCTTCTCTGGCAGAAAAGCTTAAAAGCCTCATGCAGAAAGTGCCTTTTTATGCGATCAAGGACTCGCCAGTTAACGAATCGCCCCTCGGCCTTTTTGACCCAGCTGAAGACGCCACCATTCTGGAAGAGGAATTTGGTATTCCTCCTCGCTATCTCAAGTCCATTATGTCGCCCTGGGCTGTAAAGCGCTTACACGAATATGGCGGCGACATCAGCAAATTCCGCGTTGTGAAAAAATATCCGTCCGTTCTGGATCAGGTAGCGGTATCCAAAACCGAGCCGGGAGACGACAACAACCAGGATATTTCCGCGTTGGTAGGCAAGGTGAACATCCGCATGCTGGAAGATTATTCCCAGGATGATCCGGATGCTTACAGCTTTAGTGGTGGTCTGTGTAAAGCGAACCAGGGGCTTATGGAATTTGTCGAGATGTTCAAGGCACCCATCAAGGTGCTGCACCCCTTGCTGACCGCCACCCAGGAAGGCAACTACAACACAACCGAGGGCATGGGATCAGTGCCTTTTGATGGCGTGGTACTTGCCCACTCCAACGAATCGGAATGGCAAACCTTCCGCAACAACAAGCACAACGAGGCCTTCTTAGATCGGGTTTATATTGTGAAAGTACCCTACTGCGTGCGTGTAACGGAAGAAATCGAGATATACCGCAAGCTTCTGAAAAACAGCTCTCTGGCCGGCTCGCCCTGCGCGCCGGACACCCTGGACATGCTGGCCCAGTTCTCGGTGCTTTCACGAATTAAAGAGCCGGAAAACTCCAGCATTTTCTCCAAAATGCGCGTTTACGACGGCCAAAACATCAAGGACACAGACCCCAAAGCCAAATCCATTCAGGAATACCGGGATGCGGCCGGGGTGAATGAAGGCATGGACGGGCTCTCTACCCGGTTTGCGTTCAAAATCCTCTCCAAGGTCTTTAACTTTGACACCACAGAAGTAGCTGCCAACCCGGTGCATCTGCTGTATGTCATTGAAAAGCAGATTGAGCAGGAACAATTCGCGCCTGAAATCCAGGAGCGCTACCTGCGCTCGATCAAGGAATTTCTGGCTCCACACTATGTGCAGTTTATTGGTAAAGAGATTCAAACCGCTTACCTCGAAAGCTACAGCGAATACGGCCAGAACCTGTTTGATCGTTATGTAACCTATGCTGACCTATGGATTCAGGATCAGGAATTCCGCGACCCGGAAACCGGCGAAATTCTCGATCGCTCTTCTATTAACGAAGAACTGGAGAAAATAGAGAAGCCTGCGGGCATCAGCAATCCGAAGGATTTCCGCAACGAGGTGGTCAACTTTGTGCTCCGGGCCAAGGCGAACAACCAGGGTGAAAATCCATCGTGGCTTAGCTACGAAAAACTCCGCAGCGTAATCGAGAAGAAAATGTTCTCTAATACCGAAGATCTGCTACCGGTTATTTCATTCAACCCGAAAGCCAGCCAGGAAGATCAGAGCAAGCACAAGCAGTTCGTCGAACGCATGGTCGACCGGGGTTACACAGAGAAACAGGTGCGCCTGCTGGCAGAGTGGTACCTGCGAGTTCGCAAGTCGCACTAGCAGATCCCGGATCCGCAGGAGTATGAACTATGGGTATGACCCGCATTGTAGATCGACGGCTAAACGGTAAAAACAAGAGCGCGGTGAACCGGGAGCGGTTTTTGCGTCGCTACCGGCATCACATCAAAAAGGCTGTGTCAGATGCTGTGCACCGGCGTTCAATTACCGACATAGAGCGCGGGGAAAATGTCAGCATTCCCTCGCGGGATATTGATGAGCCGGTGTTCCATCATGGCCAGGGCGGCCACCGGGAAATGGTGCACCCGGGCAACCGGGAGTTTGTAACCGGCGACAGGCTACCCAAACCCGAGGGTGGAGACGGACAGGGCCAGGGGCAAGGCCAGGCCAGCCCCGATGGCGAAGGCATGGATGACTTTGCCTTTCAGATTACTCAGGAAGAATTTCTGAATTTTCTGTTTGATGACCTCGAATTGCCAAACCTGGTTCGCAAACGGCTCAAGGACACAGAATCTTTCAATTATGTGCGCTCAGGGTTCAGCACCCAAGGCGTGCCCGCAAAGCTGGATGTCGTGCGTTCACTCCGGGGCGCCCATGCTCGCCGCTTGGGTTTAGGCGGTGCCCGTAAGAAGAAAATCCGCGAACTGGAAGCTCAGCTTAGCGCCCTGAAAACAGCACCCGATGATCTGGACCCAGCATTCAGCCATGAAGACCAGATCAAGGTGCTGGAGGATGAAATTGCCCGGCTGAAAGCCAATGTGAAACGCATTCCATTCCTTGATGAAATTGATCTGCGCTACCGCCAGCATCTGAAGCAACACAAGCCAGCCACCAGTGCCGTAATGTTCTGCTTGATGGATGTGTCTGGTTCCATGACCCAGATGCATAAGGACACTGCCAAGCGCTTTTTTATCCTGCTGTATCTATTCCTGAAAAAGAACTACAAGAAGATCGACGTGGTTTTCATTCGCCACCACACCAGCGCCAAAGAGGTAGATGAAGAAGAGTTTTTCTATTCACGGGAAACCGGCGGCACCATTGTGTCGAGCGCCCTGAAATTGATGCACAAAATTATTGCCTCCCGCTACTCCCCTGCGGAGTGGAATATTTACGCCGCCCAGGCATCCGATGGCGACAACTGGAACGATGACTCGCCAATATGCGGTAAGCTACTAACCGAGAGCATTTTGCCGCTGGTGCAGTATTTCGCCTATGTGGAGATTACACCCCAGGATCACCAGATGCTTTGGTACCAATATGAGCAGGTACAGGCACGTTTTCCCGAAAGCTTTGCCCAGCAGCAGATTGCGCATCCTGGTGAAATTTACCCGGTGTTCCGCCAGCTCTTTGAGAGGAAAGCCGCATGAGTGACGCCCTCGATCGCCCCAACGAACCGGGCAGCGAGAGCCCGGCAACTCGCGAACCGATATCCACCGGATCGGAATGGACATTCGCACTGATCGAAAAGTACAATGAAGAAATCGCGAAATGCGCGGCGGAATTCGGTCTGGACACCTACCCTACACAGATTGAGGTTATTAGCGCCGAGCAAATGATGGATGCCTACAGCTCTGTTGGCATGCCGGTAGGTTACAATCACTGGTCGTTCGGCAAACAATTTCTCAGCACATCCAAAAGCTACCAGCGCGGGCAGATGGGGCTGGCTTATGAAATAGTTATCAACTCCAACCCCTGCATTGCCTACCTGATGGAAGAAAACACCCTGCCTATGCAGGCATTGGTTATCGCTCACGCGTGTTATGGCCATAACTCCTTCTTCAAAGGCAACTATCTGTTTCGAACCTGGACAGATGCCAGTGCCATTGTTGATTACCTGGTGTTCGCCCGAAATTATGTGTCCGAGTGCGAGGAGCGCTACGGCGTGGATGCGGTTGAGGAAATTCTGGACTCCTGCCACGCACTGATGAATTACGGCGTTGATCGCTACAAGCGACCAGCGCCTATTTCTGCGGTAAAAGAGGCGCAGCGCCAGGAAGAGCGGGAGGATTATCTGCAACGCCGGGTGAATGATTTGTGGCGCACCATTCCAAAAATGGACGAGGATGAAGACCCGGTAAAACGCAAACAACGCTACCCGGAAGAGCCCCAGGAAAACCTCCTCTATTTCATTGAGAAAAACGCGCCTTTGCTCGAAACCTGGCAGCGGGAAATTATCCGAATTGTGCGCAAACTGGCACAGTATTTTTATCCACAACGCCAAACCCAGGTAATGAATGAAGGCTGGGCCACCTTCTGGCATTACACCCTGTTGCACCGGATGTACGATAAAGGCTTGGTAACAGACGGCTTCATGCTGGAGTTTCTGCAAAGCCACACGGCGGTGGTGTATCAACCCCCGTTCAGCAGCCCTTGGTATTCCGGCATCAACCCTTACACGCTGGGGTTCTCCATGTTTTCCGACCTGCGCCGGATTTGTGAGGCGCCCACGGAAGAAGATTACGAGTGGTTTCCGGATTTAGCTGGCACCGACTGGGTGACATCCCTGCATTTTGCCATGTCCAATTTCAAGGATGAGAGTTTTATTCAGCAGTTCCTGTCACCAAAGGTCATGCGGGACCTGAAGCTGTTTGCCATCGAAGATGACGATCAGGAAGACAGTTATCACGTAACCGCCATACACGACGAACCTGGCTACCGCGCCCTGCGGGAGAAATTGGCCCGCCAGTACAACCTCAGTTACCGAGAGCCTAACATTCAGGTATGGAACGTGGATGTGCGCGGTGATCGTTCCCTGATGCTGCGGCATGTGCCGGTGGACAGGGTGCCACTGGGCGAGGATACGGAGGAGGTTCTACGCCATGCACACAGGCTCTGGGGTTTTGATGTGCACCTGGAAAGCTTAGACGAAGGCGATGTGATGGAGGAGTACCACTGTCCGCACCCGGCGCCTTCAGGCCCCTGAGCGCAGATTTGTCAGGGGCAAAACGAGTTCTGCGCGCAGGCCACCTTCAGAGTTGTCATCCAACTTAAGCTCGCCGCCGTGCAACGCCGTCAGCTCCTTAACAATTGCCAGCCCTAGCCCGGAACCCGATCTTACCTCATCCAACCTACCGCCCCGGCTTAGCGCCTCCTGGCGCATTTCCCGCGACATGCCAGGCCCATCGTCAGATACGCTAAGCACCAGCCAGCCTCCTTCAACGCTCCCCGTCAAACTGATGGAGCTTTTGGTCCAATTGATCGCATTTTCCAGCAGATTACCCACCATTTCCTGTAAATCCTGGGCATCAATCCGCACCCGGAGTTCCTGCTGAAGAACGCTCTGAAAAGCTATATTGCGCCGGCCTGCCAAACGCCGAATGCCTTCAATGACTGGGTCTAGCACAGCGGCCACTTTCTGTTCGGCTCCCAGTGCCACAGGCCCTGCCGCCGAAGCGCGGGCCAAATGGTGTCGCACTGCTTCGTTCAACCGTTTGAGCTCGGCCCGAACGGCCGCTTGCTGATCTTCTGGTAAGCGCTCCGCCAGAGTGTTCAGCACGGCGACCGGCGTTTTCAGCGCATGGGCAAGATTGCCGGTGGCGGTTCTGCCCCGTTCAATCAGACGCTGATCCCGCTCCAATACGGTATTAATCGCTTCGGCCAGCCTTGCCAGCTCTCTGGGCAGGTCGGTTTCGACAGACGGTTTCTGGCCTTGCTCTACTGCTTTCAGGCTTTGCTCTATGCGGCGCAAGGGTGCCAACCCCCAGCGAATTTGCAGCCCAATCAGCCCAATCAGCAGGCCGCCGAGTGTCGCCAGAGAAAGCCACAACAACGTTTGGAACCGGGCAATCTGAGCCTCTATTTCGCCCAGATCCGCGGCTATCTGTACATGCAGAACATCATCAAGATTGGGAAGCCGAATATCCCGCTCCAGCAACCGCAACTGCTTATCCCGGGGGCCGGTCACGGTGCGGAAGGTCATGCCGGGCTCCTGGGAAATAGCCAGCCGCTGATCCCACAATGAACGAGAAGTGAGCACCCGCTCGCCATCATCACGAACCTGCCAGTACCAACCCGAAAATACCCGATCGAAGCGCGAATCGCCCAGTTGTCGATTAGACACAAGAGCATCCTGCCGGACATCGTAACTAACCCCGGCAATCACCACATTGAGAAGGGATTCCAATCGCTCGTTAAAGGCCGTATTCACAGCCTCCCTGAAATTCCACGATAGCAGAGCACCGGCAACCGGCAGTACCAACACAACCAGAATCAGCGCGGATACCAGCATGCGCATAGCAATCGGGAGTCGTCGCAAACGCTGTGACTGCGTCATGAATCCTCGCTATCCGCAACCATCCGGTAGCCCTGGCCGCGCAACGTTTCAATGCTGCGGCTACCCAGCTTTCGCCGCAGACGACTAACCTGCACATCTATTACATTGGAGTCTGGCTCGGCATCTCCGTCATACACATGTTCGGTTAGCTCTGAACGGCTTACAACACGAGGTGCAGCATGAACAAGATGGGAAAGCAGCCGGAGCTCTTGGGCCGTCAGAGACACGGGCATACCGGCGCGGGTTACTTGGGCACTGTGCGTATCCAACGAAATATTGCCCACCCTGATAACCGGGTGAGCATGGCCATGGGCCCGGCGCACCAGCGCTCTCAGCCGGAACAGGATTTCAGCGGTTTCGAAGGGTTTGGTCACGTAATCATCGGCCCCGGCAGAGAAGCCTGCTGCCTTGTCTGACCACCGCTCCCGCGCAGTCAGGATCAAAACTGGCAACTCGATCCCCTGCTCGCGCCACCCGGATAACCATTGGGTGCCGTTGCCATCAGGCAGGCCCAAATCGAGGATAACCGCATCATAACGCTCGGTGCTAACCAGAAAGTCCGCCGTGCGGCCATCACCTGCAATCTCCACCAGCAGACCGGCCTCTTCCAGCGACGATGCGAGACCCTGAGCTAGTGGCTTATCGTCCTCTACCAGTAAAATTTTCATTGGCGCTTCATTCCGTTGATGTCGTTGCCCTCAATGCCAATAAGCTCCCCTGTTGCTGCATCTATTTCAAATTCAACCACCTGGCCTTCGGAGCCAAGTAACTCAATCTCATAGAGTCGCCGGCCATCCTCCTGCTCGAATTCCACATCAATCACCTGTCCGTCCCAATCGCGCAGCAGGCTATCCAAAATGTCACCCAGGGGCTTTATTCGGCCTGCCTGCACTTCTTCGTGGAGCTTGCGCCAATCTTCATCAGCAAAGGCCGGCGTCGTCCCGACCAAGCACAGGGCGATCACAAACATCGCTCCAATGAATACAGAGGTGGGGATAACCAATTTTACGAGATAATAGGGCAGGTTTTTCATGAGTTCATTCTGTCAGAGCCAACATGAATGAACCATGAACGAAACACTCACCCTCCTGCAAGCCGGCCTTTCCTATGATGCATTCAACGTCTGGGAAGGGTCATCCGTAAAGACCCTTCATGGGCGGTATTCGAATAGCCAATGATTCACACACAAAGAACGAAAATTCGGGAGAAAAAACCATGAAAATGATCATCGCAACCGCACTCGCCGCCGGCCTTGCTGCCGCCCCCCTGGCCCAGGCATCTGGCACCGTTGATGATGCCAAACGCGCCATCCAAATAGGATCAGACTACGGCATTACACACTTCCACAGCATTGAGCTGGAAGACGACCGCAACGATGATGGCAGCATGGAAATAGAAGGTTGGCTTGATAGTGAGTGGTACGTCGAGATCGACGTTAACAATGACGGCTCTATTCGCAAAGAAGAGCGCCGTAAACGCACAGACGGCCCCTGGGGCCTATCCTCTGCGGACACGCTGGATTACATTGATGCAAGCGTGAACCAAGGCATGAGCCGGATTGAGGAAATCCAAGCCGACGCCAACGGCGATATCGAAGTAGAGGGTGACAATGCCGACGGGCAGGAACTGGAAGTCGAATTCCGCACCGGCAGCATGGAACCTACAAGAGTGGACAAAGACCACAGATCATAATCTGAAGACAACTCTTGCAAGGGAGTTCTGGCAAAAGCCGGGCTCCCTTGCCAGCAATTTCAGCGCTTTTATTTTGCAAGACCAGGGCTGGCTTTGGGAATGATGCGCCGGCCATACATGGCAAGCATAAACCCGATCGGAAACATCAGTACGCCATATACAGCCGCCGGTATCGACATGGAGCTGGACTCCAGCAGTGTGAGTGTCACCATCAGGGCAATAGTGCCATTCTTGACCCCCAGCTCCACCGCAACAGCCAAGGACTCTCTTTGAGTTAGCCCGGAGGCACCGCCAGTAAAGAGGCCAGAGCAAAAGCCACCAAAGGCATGAGCAGAATCTGAGCCACAGTGCCGACAATCATACCTTTGGGATAAACGGCCACTTGGCGAAAATCACGAATGGTCAAAGTCATGCCTATGCCTATCATGATAATAAACAGTGCGATCGGCAGTCCTGCCGAAATAAGCGGGCTGGATTCCACAATACCTCCGAATTTCGTTTTTTTATTTATTCAATACAGTGAAGCTATCACAAGCTTTTTATTTTGGTGAGGCTAATAGCGTCAAGAATCGTTAACTGACAAGGCAGGCCCGTGCGCCATTTTTTCAAACCAGTGATCGTCTGCAATGGAAGTAACCCGTATACTTGTACGTAACAATTAAAAGATACAAACAAACGCCCAAACCGGGCAGAGGTGCGCAAGGAATGAAACGCCTGGGAACACTGGATGCGTCGTGGCTAGCTGTAGAATCTGAAGATACACCCATGCATGTTGGCACCATGCAGATTTTTTCATTGCCCGAGGGCGCTCCCGACACCTTTCTGCGCGATATGGTTAGCAGCATGAAGGAAGCCGGCGATGTGGCCATGCCCTGGTGCTCTAAACTGGTGTGGTCGGGCCTACTCGGCAGGCTTCTGGCGCCATATTGGAAGATCGACAAGGATATCGATCTGGACTACCACGTACGCCACTCTGCTCTGCCCAGCCCAGGCGGTGAACGTGAGCTTGGTATTCTGGTTTCACGGCTTCACTCCAACCCCCTGGATTTTGCCCGACCACTATGGGAATGCCACGTTATTGAAGGGCTGGAGAACAATCGCTTTGCCCTTTACACCAAAATGCATCACTCGATGATCGACGGCATTAGCGGCGTGCGTTTAATGCAGCGGGTTTTAAGCACAGATCCGAACGAACGGGGCATGCTACCTCCCTGGTCTGTTCGACCAGAGCGCCGGCGAGGAGCCAAAGGCGATTCAGAAGCGAGCATTCCTGCTGCATTCTCCCAAGCCATGGACGCGCTTAAATTGCAGGCCGACATGGCACCTACGCTGTGGCGGGCGGGTAATCGGCTTGTGCATTCGGTGCGCCATCCAGAAGACGGCCTGACCGCGCCATTTACAGGGCCTGTCTCCAAGATTAATCACCGAGTAACCGGGCAACGCCGCTTTGCCACACAGCATTACGAGCTCGAGCGTTTGAAAGCGCTTACCCGCGCATCTGGCGCATCGCTAAACGATATTGTGCTTTACCTCTGTGGTACCGCACTGCGCAGGTTTTTACTGGAGCAGGACGACCTTCCTGACATACCGCTTACGTCAGGTATTCCGGTCAACATTCGTCCGATAAATGATCAGGGTACAGGCACGCAGATCAGCTTTATGATTGCCTCCCTGGCCACAGACGAAGCCGATCCCCTTGCTCGGTTACAGAGCATAAAGTCTTCTACCCGCCGGGCTAAAGAGCATCTGCAGAAGCTACCGAAAAGCGCACTCAACCAGTACACTATGCTGCTGATGTCACCCTACATATTACAGCTGATGTCTGGCCTTGGTGGACGCATGCGCCCCGTATTCAACGTGACTATTTCTAACGTCCCTGGTCCTCAAAAAACCCTGTATTACGAAGGCGCCAAGCTCGAAGCCATGTATCCGGTGTCATTGATCGCCCACGGTGGCGCTTTGAACATCACGTGCTTAAGCTATGCAGGGGCACTGAACTTTGGGTTTACCGGCTGTCGGGATACCCTGCCAAGCATGCAGAAGTTGGCGGTATACACCGGGGAAGCACTGGATGAATTGGAAAAACTGGTACTGCCACCCAAATCCAGGCCCAAAAAAGCAAGGGGAAATAAAAGCGGAAAGACCTGAGGCAGGCGCTCCTGTTTTCAGGAGCGTTTATTATTCCAGTTTGCTGCGCCAACAAAAATCAGCTGAAGGAAGCGGGTTGTCCGCTTCCGGATCTGCTCTACCTGATACTCATCTTCAGCCGACACACCCAATAGATCTGTCAGGCTAAACGCCACACTACGAACCACCAGATCACAGGTCATTTCCAGATCGCCATCAGAAAGATGGTCAACCAACTTGAGCCGCCGCAAATCGTTTGCCAATTCACTGGCAAAATACCGCATTTCACTGCGGATACCCTCCTGAATAGCTCGACTTTCACCGGCCAAACCCTGCGCCATAAATAGGAAAAAGCTGCGATTAGCTTGGGCGTGACTGATGAAAATACCTACCGATTCTTCCATCAATTTGTCAGCTTGCAGCACATTCGCACGCGCCTCTCGCATCATTCTTCGCAACACCAACCCAAGCTCGTCGACTAGTTGCAGCCCTATGTCGTCCATGTTGCGAAAATGTCGATAAAAAGAAGTAGGCACCACACCCGCCTGACGGGTCACCTCGCGAATACCAAGACTGGTAAAGTGCCGCCCCTTGCCAACCAGTGTGAGCGCTGCATTCATCAGTTTGTCACGAGTTTCACCCGGTTTGCGTTTTGTTCGTTCCGACATCGCCTGCCCATACCGCAGTTATCATTTAATCTTTGCAACAAGTGTACACATCCAAACGAAATAAATACTGAACACTTGTCATTTAACGCCAATGAAATGCTCCCCGTTGTACCGTCAAAAAACAATGTGTACAGTCGTACACACAATGTGCACAAGTGTACACATATCAGGCCGCATAAGGAGAGAACATCATGCTGGCAAAAAATACTCAAACAAAAGCTCTGCATTGGCTTGGAAAGCAGCTTTTCAACCGGAATGATCCGGCTGCTTTCTTTGATCCATTGCTAGAAAAGCTCGACCCAATGCTAGTGCAAGGTCATACGCCCGCACGGGTCGAGCAAATAATTCAAGAAACCAGTGATACGCGTACATTCGTACTGAAACCGGCCAAGCGGTGGTCGGGATTTCAGGCCGGTCAGCACGTTAACATCTGCGTCGGAACCGACGGCATCCAGCGCAGCCGTACGTTCAGCCTCTCAAGCTCACCCGAGCTGTGGACTCAACAGGGCGTGGTTACCCTCACCATTAAACGTTTGCCGGGCGGCCTGGTGACAAACTGGCTGCACGATAACCTGAGTTGCGGTGCGGTAATTGGCCTGGGCGATGCCTTTGGCGACTTTTTATTACCCGAACCACCCCAGCCGGTCCTTTTTATTGCAGGTGGCAGTGGCATCACTCCCGTTTTGAGTCACCTGGAAACCATGGCAGCTCGGGATTTTCGTGCACCGGTTAGCCTGCTTTATTTCGTGCGTACATACCAAGACATTATCGCAGCAAAGCGATTGAAGACTCTTGAGAACTGTTACAGCGCTCTAACCGTAAACATCATTGCCACTCACCAAAACAACGAACCTCGCTATTTGAATAACCAAGATCTGGAAAGCGTACCCGGCCTTAAAGCAAGACAGGTTTTTCTATGCGGCCCAATGGGGCTGATGGACCTGGCAAATGAATTGCTGCCCCAGCACGGTGTTCGAAAAGCAGACATCCAAAGCACTTTTTTTTCAGCCGCAACACCACCGGTTAATCCTGATCTGGCGAATCAAACGCTAGGCGGCGAGGTAAGGTTTGCGAAAAGCAGCCTCGAAGCCAGCTCTGAAGGTGATGCCAGCTTACTGGAGATTGCTGAGGCGTCTGGTCTTGCGCCTCGCCATGGTTGTCGCATGGGCATTTGCCATCAATGCAGCTGTCGTAAGACCAGCGGAACAGTCATAAATCGGCTCACAGGCCAGGCTTCGGAGCCAGGGGAAGAAAACGTGCAACTGTGTATATCCATCCCACATGGCCCTGTATCTATCGACGTTTAAGGAGTGCGACCATGAAACAAATGACCGCAAACCAGCTCCAGGAACTGGAGCAAGACCTGAACACCATCCGCGATGAGGTAGTTTCGGATTTGGGAGAAAGAGACGCCCGCTATATACGTCGGGTGGTTCGACTTCACCGCGCACTGGAAGTGGGCGGTCGGGTGATGATGCCTTTCGGGTTTATCCCTCCGGTTTTTGCCGCAGCAACTCTGTCATTAGGCTTATCAAAAATCATCGAGAATATGGAAATTGGCCATAATGTGATGCACGGCCAGTATGACTGGATGAACGACTCTTCATTGCACTCGCAAACCTATGAATGGGATACCGCATGCGCATCCGATTCCTGGCGTCGCACGCACAATTATGAGCATCACACATACACCAACATCATTGGCAAAGACCGCGATTACGGCTATGCCCTGCTTCGGCTGAGTAACGATGAAAAATGGCAGCCAGCACATAGCCTGCAGTTTTTAAACTACATTGTGCTTAGCGTGTTCTTTCAGTGGGGTGTGGGGCTACACGAACTGGAATTCGAACGGGTGCGCAGTGGTGAAATCCGCTTGCGGGACAAGCTTCCATTCCTGCGCGACCTTGCTCGTAAAGGTGGTCGCCAGGCGTTCAAGGATTATGTATTCTTCCCGCTCATCACTTTCCCTGTTGCACCCATCGTGTTGGCCGGAAACTTAGGCGCCAATCTGATACGCAACCTGTGGTCATCTACTGTTATTTTCTGCGGCCATTTCACTGAAGATGCAGAAACGTTCAACGAAAAAGACTGTGTAAATGAAAGCAAGGGCCACTGGTACCTACGCCAGCTTACCGGCTCATCCAACTTCACCGGCAAAAAATGGGTGCACCTGTTGAGTGGGCATTTGAGCTATCAGGTTGAACACCATGTTTTCCCCGACCTACCTGCGCACCGCTACCCTGAAATTTCTCAGAAAGTTCAGGCGGTCTGCAAGAAGCACGGCATACGCTATAATACCGGCTCTTTCAGCCATCAGTATGGCACCGTGCTAAAGAGGATTCTGGCTTATTCACTGCCAGACCGGATGCGCGTGAAGCTAACGAGCCAGCCGGCTTGATCGCCGGACTGAATGGGAAGGCAGTTAGGCTATTTGCAGCAGCCTCAATAATTGCGGCTGGTGCTGATCTTTCATAACGTCTTTCAGGGTGTAATTATCCAGCACTGCAAGAAATGCTTGCAGTGCTTCCTTGAAAACCGGCTGAAGGCCGCACACAGGACTAATTTTGCAGGTATTGTTAGAAGAATGGCACTCTACAATACTGAGATCATGCTCGGTTTCACGCACCAGAATACCTACATTTATTTCTTCCGGCGCCATGTGCAGCTTCATTCCACCTTTCTTACCGCGAACGGTTTCGATATAGCCTTTTTTATTAAGCTGGTGCACGACCTTCATCAGGTGATTTTTGGAGATCTCGTAACTATCGGCAATTTCCTGAATTGTCGCCAGGCGATCACTCTGCACTGCCAGATACATTAGCACGCGTAGCGAGTAGTCAGTGTAGCGAGTAATATGCATTCAATACTCCGGTTGTTCAATCACAGCGGTTAATACGATGGCCGAGTGAGCAAGTAGCTTGCCACGCCCGCCAGAAAAACACCGGAGATAGCCAGCACTATCCCCGCAGCGCCCATAAAAAACATCAGGCCCCAGCTCAGCATCATCATGCTGCAAGCCAGCACCTTTGCCGTCAACGGAATGACCCTGTTCCGGCGCCAATCTCTGATGGCGGGCCCAAACGAGGGATGACCCTCAAGCCAGCTGGCAAACGCCGGTGAGCCCTTACTGGCAAAAAAAGCCGCCAGCAAAACGAACGGCGTGGTCGGCAATAAGGGTAACACCACGCCGATAGCAGCGAGTGCTATGGATATGTACGCAAGAATTCTAAATCCGGTTTTACCGGGTTGCGCAGCCATAGCGGGCACCTCTGCACTGTTCATTCTTTCATCCATTATACCGGTTATTAATGAACAGGTCTTCCAAGCCGTTTTAAAAATACCAGACGCGCGACATAAGAAATCTTGATACCGACTGCGAACAGCAGGGTTCCAATGTGTGCAAGCACTTGAATAATCAAAGGAAAACGACTGGCTAAGGGATACGCCATCAAAATTGTGGCAATTAAACCGAGCACGGACCAAACGATGGCGCTGTTGGCTCGAAATAAAAACTTTTCCATCTTTTTCTCCAGCAAAACGTTTTTGGGTTTGGGTACCCTCAAGAACATGTATTTTATAGGCATGTTCAAGGCCAAAATCAACCTGTTTCTAATAAATATTGTTGTGATTTGGTAAAGTGAATGCCATCAAAAGAACTGGCCTGACTTACCCCGCGAGGGGTATCGGATTCGCGGACGGATTCTGCGATACTTGGCCTACCATCAACCGGTAAACGCGCATTTAGCCGTTACAGGAAAGAACCCGATGTCTCAGAGCAAGCTGACAGACCGTTTTGGCAGAACCGTCAACTACGTACGCCTGTCCGTTACCGACCGCTGCGATTTCCGTTGCGTATATTGCATGGCAGAAGAGATGACCTTCCTACCCCGCCAGCAGGTTTTAACGCTTGAAGAAATCGCCCGCGTCGCCAGAACATTCGTTTCCTTGGGCACAGAAAAAATTCGTCTCACAGGCGGCGAACCTCTGGTTCGTAAAGACATTCTTGAACTGGTTAAAGAGATAGGCACCTACGGCCTGCGCGACTTTGCCATGACAACCAATGGCAGCCAACTACCGACCATGGCTGAACCACTGCGCAAAGCCGGGCTGAAACGGCTGAACATCAGCCTGGATTCACTGGACCCGGAAAAGTTTGCAAGCATTACCCGTACAGGGAAGCTGTCGCGGGTGCTGGAAGGTATAGACGCCGCCCGTGAAGCCGGGTTCCAGGGCGTCAAGCTAAACACAGTGGTAATGAAAGGCGGCAACGATCACGAAGTTCCAGACCTGATTGAGTTTGCCCGCAAGAAAAACGTCGACATTACCTTTATTGAAGAAATGCCCCTGGGGGAAATCTCTGAACACGATCGCGGTGAGGCTCTGTGCACCAGTGACGAAGTACGCGATATTGTTCGCCAGCACCACGACCTGGTTCCCACACCCGAGGATTCCGGCGGTCCGGCCCGTTACTACCGCATGCCAGACAGCAGCATTAAAGTGGGCTTTATTTCGCCACACTCCCATAACTTCTGCTCCACCTGTAACAGGGTACGGGTAACCGTTGAGGGCAGGCTATTACTCTGTCTGGGCAACGAGCACTCTGTAGATTTGCGCCGGGTTTTACGGGGCCACCCGGTAACCAACGATAAACTCCGGCAAGCCATTATCGACTCCATGGATTTAAAGCCAGAGCGCCATCACTTCTCTACCGAGGGCGACGTCCAGATTCTGCGTTTCATGAACATGACCGGGGGCTAGCCACACTCCGGACTAGGTCACACTACGGCAACTCTCAACCTTTGACCTTCATCATTGTGCTGGCTTGATTAATCGTTAAGCATTAAGCTCTTATATCAATTAACAATAAGAATGAGCCGATAACGAGCGATGCATACCCATAGGACTGAAGTCGTTGTAATTGGGGCGGGTCTTGCCGGAATTGCCACGGCGCTGGAACTGCTAGACCTGAATGTACCCGTAATACTGCTGGACGGTTCACCAGGAGGTAAACCCGGAGGCCAGGCCAATGAAGCCTTCGGTGGCATGCTACTGAGCGACACCCGCGAACAAACCCGCAACAAGATTAAAGACTCCCCCGAACTCCTGCTTGCTGACTGGCACAACGCGGCCTGTTTCAGTGATGAAGATCATTGGCCAAAGCGCTGGGCCGAACTATACGCAGAACAGAACCGGCCAATGATTTACGATTGGCTAACGCAACGGGGCATCCGGTTTTTCCCTTCGGTACAGTGGGTTGAGCGCGGGCTTTACGGTAACGGCAATAGCGTTCCCCGCTATCACATTGCCTGGGGTTGCGGCCGGGGCGTGGTGCAAACATTGTTACAACGGCTGGAGGCGCACCCAAACCGCAGCCGACTTACCCTTCTAAACGGCCATCGGGTTAACACCTTGAACCTGAGTGATGGGAAGATCACCGGTTGCCAGGGCTCTATCAGCAACAAATTGCACAAAAATCAGAACCATGTCAGTGCCAGCCGAGGGGCCGAGGGCATAGCTTTTAGCGTGTCTGCTGCCCACACTGTTGTTTGTACGGGCGGCATTAACGGCAACCTGGAGAAAGTTCGCCAGCACTGGGATCCCTGCTATGGCCCTGCACCGGAAAACCTGCTTAGTGGCTCCAGCCCCGATGCAGACGGTGCCATGCACGACGAGGTTGTCAATGCCGGTGGCAGGGTGATCAACCTCAACCAAATGTGGAATTACGCCGCCGGAATACGCCACCCGGAACCTGCTTTTGCAGGTCATGGTCTCAGCCTGATACCGCCGCGCTCGGCGCTCTGGATGAATCGCCATGGGCGCCGTGTTGGCCCCATGCCGCTGATTACCGGTTTTGATACCCACGATCTGTGCAAGCAGATAGGCAACCTGCCCGGGCAAACCTCTTGGCAAGTTATGAACTACCGAATTGCCGTGCGGGAGTTGGCCGTGTCTGGCACAGACACTAACCCCGACTTTCGTGATGGCAAGCTGCTTCGTGTGGTCTGGAATACGCTACGCGGGGGCGATCCGGTACTGATGGACTGGCTTATAGGGCAATGCCCCGATGTGGTCAGCGCCAACACACCGGAAGAATTAGCGGCAAAGATGAACCAGGCGGCCGGTAACAGTGATGTCCAGGCCGAAGACATGATTCGCGACATCTGCGCTTATGACAACAACATAGCCCGTGGCAAAAAACTGCATAACGATGACCAGATACGCCGGCTGCTTCAGCTCCGGAACTGGCTGCCAGATCGTTTCCGCACCTGCAACCTACAGCCGATAATCGACTCAAGTGCCGGCCCATTAATCGCCATTCGCGAGCAACTGATAAGCCGAAAAAGCATGGGAGGCATGCAAACAGACACCCGGTCACGGGTTCTCAATCAGGCCGGCGAAGCCATTCCCGGGCTATACGCCGCGGGTGAAGCCACCGGGTTTGGTGGCGGCGGGATCTCGGGCATACGATCCCTTGAGGGCACATTTTTATCGAACTGTATTCTCAATGGCCGGCGGGCCGCGCAAGGTATCGCTGGTCAGCTATAAGGTTTCAGCACAGTGAATAGCCCCATGGCTCTGATCACTGTTTAGTCACACTATCTTTTTAAAATAATTACGGTCAGGGCAACTCCATGAAAAAAACCGGCGCCACTCTCGTTCGCCACGCACTGGAACAACTCGGCATACGCCGCACCTTTGGTATTCCTGGTGTGCATACAACAGAAATATACGACGAGCTGAACCGCTCTGTAAGCATCGAGCCGACCCTTGTTACGCATGAAGGCGGCGGAGCCTTCATGGCCGATGCTGTAAGTCGCAGTGGGGCCGAGCTGGGCACACTGTTGATCGTACCAGCTGCGGGCGTTACCCATGCGGCAAGCGGCATTGGTGAAGCCGGTATTGATGGCATTCCCATGCTGATTATTTCTGGCGGAATCCATTCAGAATCCGGACATCGCTATCAACTCCACGAGATGGATCAACACGCTCTGCTAAAGCCGATCACCAAGAAAACCTGGCGTATTACCCATCACCGGCAAATTATCCCCACTCTTTACGAGGCCTATGACCTTGCATTGCATGGCGAACCGGGGCCCGTTTTTATCGAAATCCCGGTCAACATCAGTAATTTTCTGGGCGATGTTGACGACATGCCCCGTTACCAGGCGCCACCCAAGCCAAAGCAGCCTGATCAGGCGCTGATTGAAGCTGCAGCCAAAGCCCTGGTGCAAGCCGCTCAGCCAGGCATTTTTGCCGGCTGGGGTGCGGTTGATGCGCAAGCGGAGCTGATTGAACTGGCAGAGCTGCTGGATGCGCCGGTTTCAACCACACTTCAGGGGCTCAGTGCCTTTCCGGGCAACCACCCCCTGCACACAGGTATGGGCATGGGCAGTTACGCCGTGCCGGCGGCTACAAATGCGTTTGCCAAAGTGGATTGCCTGTTGGCAATCGGCACACGGTTTTCGGAAATTCCCACCGGCAGCTATGGCATCAACCCACCAGAGAGCTTGATCCACCTGGACATCAACCCAGAGGTTTTCAGCGCCAATTACCCAGCCAGTCACGCTATCGAAGGCGATGCCAGAATAACCGTGCCGGCGCTTCTGAAAGCTGTAAAGACACTCAAATCAACGCCAGCCAATACCGGCATCCAGGAGCAGATTGCCCAAGACAAAGCTGCCTACAAGCAAGAGTGGCGTGACCACGATAGCGGCGACCGGGTAAACCCGGAACTGTTTTTCAGCCACCTGCGAGAGCGTCTGGCCAACGACGCCATTGTGGTCGCCGACGACGGTAACCATACATTTTTACTCGCAGAGCTGATGCCCATACACGGGGCCCGCAATTACATGTCACCCAGCGATTTTAACGCCATGGGTTACTGTGTGCCCGGTGCCATTGGCGCCAAGTTGTCCAACCCCAAACGGCAGGTTGTAGGCATTGTGGGCGACGGCGCACTGCTCATGACGGGCATGGAATTGGTAACGGCCGCACGCCTGCAGGCCGGGGTAATCATTTTTGTTTTCAACGATGGCGAACTGTCGCAGATTGCCCAGGCTCAGGAGATTCCCTATAACCGGAAAACCTGCACAGTGCTTGGCACACTGGACTATGAGGCACTTGCCAAGGCTTGTGGCGTAGAGTTTGTTTCGCTGGCAGGTAATCAGGATATTTCTGAAAGCATGGAAATTGCTCTGAGAAAATCGGCCGCCGGGCGACCGGTTCTGGTGGATGTTCGCATTGATTATTCCAAATCGACACGCTTTACCAAAGGCGTTGTAAAAACAAATCTTGGCCGTATGGCGACCAGGGACAAGGTTCGGGTTGTGGGCCGCGCACTTTGGCGAAAAGTCAGACCTTAGCTGCTCATATCCCCATGCATATCACCCGCGGGCATCTCTGTATTCAGGTGCTCCAGGGTGATGGCTTCATACCGCAAAACCTCACCACCATGCTCCACCATAAAGTCATGGGCCGCGGATTCTTCGGAGAACGATGCCAGTGTTTGTCCCATAGCGCCCTCGCGCTCAGAACCCACGACGAAAAAGGCATCGCGGGCATCGATCAAGGCAGCATCGTCCGGGCTGGCCCATTCAGTCTGGCTCATGTCGTGCACATACAGAGTGTGCTTGCGCCTTATGTTCTCCGGCTGCAACGCCCAGGCAAACATGTCCCGGGTGGAACAAAACTTGTGAACGGTTTGCTCTTTCTCCGTAATCACTTCGCCTTTCGGCCCGGGGAAGCGGGTGACAGACATACCGCATACGTGGCACTCATCGCCGGATTCAAAATGCACCGGAGCCGGTTTTTCGGCCACTTTTTCAGCTTCGCCGGAGCACCCCGAAAGGAGTACCGCAAGCATCAGTAAAGCAGGCAGGGATTTGAAACTAAACGGCTTCATCAGTATCTCCAAATTAAATGCGACGGCGCCGGAAAAGTGCCCAGGCGCCAGTTAGAGGAATAACAAACCAGAGTATCAACGCCACCCAAAGTCCGGACGGGCCGATGGGCAGATCAGCGCCCAGGCTGAGAACCCCACTGAGCTGTGCTCCATCGCTGAATGTAACGATATTCAGCAAACGGTATATGTCGGTTGGATTCAGCAGCAGGAGCCAGGGCAGCAAATCCGGATTAAACTCCCCCTGGCTGGCTACCAATGTGCCCAGCAGCATCAAGTCAAAAATCAGCACAAAAAAGAACCAGATCGCCAAGGCCAGGCCTGCAGCGACCGGCTTCTCACTGACCCGCACACTGACCACATAGGCCAGCGCAATAAAGCCCCAGCCAAGCAGTGTGGTAGACACAATAAAGCGCAGCATAGCCGCAGCAAGTGCCGCCACCGCCACATCCTCCACCAGCAAGGCAATGGCAACACCGGCAACGCCAAAGCCAATCAGGGTGGCCAGTGCCAGCGTAAGCCCGTGACCGAGGAACTTGCCAAACAGCAGTTGCCCGCGACTCAGGGGGTATGTCATTAGCAGTAACAGCGTGCCGCCCTCTTCCTCACCGACAATGGCATCATAAGCCAACAGCAACGCAATCAACGGAATCAGGAAAATACCCAGGCTGGCAAGACTGGCTATCGTCGCCGGGGTGGAGGCATAACCCACCTGGCCAGACGCAGCGGCACCAAACCAGGCAATGCCCAGCGCAAGTGTGGCGAACACCAGGGCAATGGCGACCAGCCAGCGGTTCCGGAAACTGTCGCTGAGTTCCTTACGGGCGATAGTCCAAATGCTGTTCACTGGGCACCTCCACGATGAGAAAGGCCGCCGGAGCCAATAAAATGCACGTACACGTCCTCCAGCGTTGGCTGGTAGATACCCAGGTCACGCACCTCTCCCGAGGCCATCAAAGCCTTAACCAGCGCCATTTTTTCTGCTGGTCGGACATCCACGTGCAGCCGGCCGTTGTCGTGCCGCATCATCAGGCCAGCCGAGGCCTTATCATTATTAACGGCGGCTTCAAGTGCCGCCACGGTGCTTTCAGGCTCAAGAGAAAGCGTGACCGGCATGTTTGCCTGTCGGCGCAGTGCCGCAAGGTCCCCCACCGCTTTCACACTGCCGTCGGTTAGTATCGCTGCCCGATCAATGTAAGGCTCAACACCGGGAAGTACATGGGAACAAAGCACAATACCCGTGCCTTCATCACGCAGCTTGCGCAACAATCGGTAAAGATCGGCCGTGGCGACCGGGTCCAGCCCCACGGTGGGCTCGTCCAGCATCAACAACCGGGGATTTCCGAGTAAAGCCTGAGCCAGCCCCAGGCGTTGGCGCATACCCTTGGAGTAGGTTTTCACCCGGGTATCCATAGCATCTTCCAGCCCAACCTGGCCTAGCAACTCCGGCACCTGCCGCAGATTAGCGCCCTTTAGCCGAGCAAAGTGCGCAAGAATCTCGCGGCCGGTAAGCTGAGGATAAAACATTACATTCTCAGGCAAATAACCAATGTGCTGACTGATGCGAGGGTCCCCCGCTTCGCCATCCAGCACAGATACTTTGCCCTTGGACGGCGTCATCAACCCCAGAATCAGTTTGATACTGGTGGTCTTACCGGCGCCGTTATGCCCAAACAGCCCCAGAATTTCTCCGGGCTCCAGACGCAAATCAACGCCGTTCAGTACCAGCGCCTTTTCGTACCGATAGCTCACATTCTCAAGACGAAAACAGCTCATCAGGACTCCGGTTGTACTATTTTTTGTGGGCTCATCAACGGATGTGAATCACTGACACCCGCAGATTTGACCACGGGGAAAGCTTCCTGAACCCAGCGCAGGGTGTCCACCGCCGGGCTGAACATCAGAATTTTGGCTTCAGGGTAGGTCCATAACAGTCGGTCAACATTGTCGTTTGGCTCATAAGACACATCGCCAATACCATCCTGATTGCGATCCCAGCCCAGATAATCACTCCAGAAGTTGCCCTCACCATCCTTCGACCATTCCTGCGTACGCAGCGCCACATACTTCACCTGGCGCTGATTGTTTATAAACGCATTACTGAAAACCTCATTGTCTTCCGAGCCTGCAGTCAGATGAATGCCCACGCCACTGTCCCGGAACACATTACCTTCAAAGGTGTTATACAAAGAGTTGTAGATAAATACGGCCTTGCCTTCCGCACCTGAAACAGACACGCCGCCAGTCTGGCCCTGGGATACCCCCGAAACCACGTTGTCCCGCAGCACCGACTGGGTAATGAAGTTCATCAAAATGCCATAGTTCTGGTCATTCTCAGATCGGTTGTTAATCACCGTAAGCCGCTTGCTCTGCATCAGGGCATAACCGGTACGGGTGCCACGGGTCACGTTGCCTTCCAGAAGATTATCCATGGAATACATATAATGAATGCCATAGCGCAGATCCGACATAGTGTTATCGCGAATCTCATTGCCGTTGGACGTCTCAATATAAATCGCATCCCGCGTCTCGCGGATATCATTGCCTTCAATCAACGCGCCAGTTGTATTGAACAGATGAATACCATTACCCCGATCGTTCGGGCGCACGGTCGCATCGCCGCGAATGGTATTTTTCCTAACCGTCACATCTGGCGTGGCATCCAGCCAGATACCAAACGCCGCCCCTTGCAGGTCGCTATTCTCAATCGTTGACCCGCGAGCCTCCCGGGCAATAAACACCCCGGCATTCATCTCATTCAAATCCGTACCCCAGTTCCGGATACGGCAGCCACGAAGCGTTACACCCTCCGCCTGAATCTCAACGGCGTTACCTTCACCGCCGCCATCAATCAACGTTTCCGGAGAGCAGGCAACAGTGGCTCCCTGCACCCGGATAGCAAACGGCGAAACGGTTTCAGAAGGAAGCTCAAAGGTCGCGCCAGGCTCCAGTTCATCCAGCTGCTGCTGAATACCAGCCTGAGCGGTCAGCGATAGCAAAGCGACTGTCACGGCCGCCCCTAAACGCAAAATGTGGTGCATTAACGATCACTCAATAGGTTCAAGGCTTGCTGCAAATTCTGGCAAAGCAAGGGAAGAAGGCCTGTCAAAACTGTGCGGAGCCATGG
>JAKDUK010000004.1 GCA_030457765.1 Marinobacter sp.
GTATAGCGATAGTTTTATATGCTAAAACCGTCGAAGTTACTTACATCTTTGCATTCTATTCTATTCAGATTTACTTAAAGTTTTTCTTAATAGACTGAAAAATAGCGGTTTTAAATAGGTGGCATGGAAGATGCTTTGATACGTTCGTAGCGCTGATACGTTAAATTGAAATTTTGCTGACAGCGCCTTATATCAAGGAGAGACGACAATGAAGAGCATCCACAAGAAAACGCTTCTAGCTTCACTGGTTGTGCCATTTGCGTTAGGCGTTCAGTCCGCTAACGCAGGGCCTGTTACAAACTGGGATTATTCCGTAGCTAGCTCGTTCACCGATTTCAGCTCCACTGGCGGAGATGGTTCCGTTACTTCATCTAACGCTAACCACACCCTATCATGGGGAACAACTGGTGATCAGTCGTCTATTAATATAGATGATGCATCCGGAACTGACCTTGAAACTAACGAGGGGTTTGTTTCGGGTGGCGATTTCACTCATACCAACAATATCATCATGGCTGCAGATGATGCGTTAAGCAGCTTCGATCTACAATCGACTCTAACACTGACGCCGACAGCTCCCGCGGTAGGTTCTGATTACGGCCTGGACCCTATAACCTTCAACGGCTTCTTCACTGAAACGGTGAACACGAACGGAAACTGCGTCGCGGCGTCTTCTGGTATTCCGTGTGATGATATATTCACTCTTGGCAACATAAGCAATGCTGGAGCGAGTGTTGTTGAGGATGATGAAGGCAATGATGTTTTACAGTTCGACCAGTCGTTCACTCTCGGCGATGGCTACAACTACACTGTATATCTTCAGTTAGCAGGGCTGAGCTTCCTGGATGATGACGCTTGTAGTGCAGCAGGCGCTGGCACAGGTTGTGTTGGCCTTCTGACCCAAGAGGAGCAAGTCAACACTTTCGCGACCCAGTTCCGGATCGCCGCTGCGGCGGTACCTGAGCCAGGCACGCTGGCACTGCTAGGCATGGGGCTTGCTGGTCTTGGACTGAGCCGCAGGAAAAGCGCAGCTAAGTCATAATATTGGGTTAATAACCATAACGTGTAGATAATTAAGCTGTTTTAAAGCCCCCGCTCTTGCAAGATCGGGGGCTTTTTCGTGGTGAGGAGAGTTACGCAACTTGCCTGTTATTTTCTCGATCATTTTGGCGGCATTTTTCCGGCAAATACTTCCCATCTTCGGTAATAAGTGACCACACATCGGGCCGGCGTACTCGTATACGCTCTAGCAGTGATGCAGCCTCAGTGAACGCAGGGCGACGACGGCCGTGATAGTCCAGCACTGGACCCACGTGATCAAATTCTACGCCAAACCGCTTTAACAGGCGCAGCTGCGCCGGCTCCATGACCGCCATCCAATGTGTTATACGATGCTTGACTGACATCTGGAGAATAGCGGCGAAAAGCCCCAGGCTGATATAGGGCATGGCGCGTTTGCCATTCTCAGAGTCGCTGTAATAGGCAGACTCGCTGATGCCTGAGACCGACTTTTCCTCATTGAGTCGCCGACGAAACTCTCTGCTGACGGCCATCCGCGATATTTCCGCTATTTGTTGGCGGCATACGCTTGCGAATGCCCCCTGTGCGGGTTGATCCATCCGACTAATACAGGGGCCTTCCATGGGAAAGTCGGTCTGTTCTGAGCCGTCTCCTGCCAAAACAAGCCGAACCGCGGCCACGCTGTCTCCGGTTATAGTGTGTCGGATCAATCCGTGAACAGAATGCGGGTCGTAGGTATCATGCTCGCGTTTATCGGTGAAACAACTAGGGTCTTCAAACGGTCGGTCTATGCAATAGACCTGATACCGAACTTCGAAGACCTCGTTAATTGTTTCTGGTGACTCGGCCAGTTGAACATTGAATACCGAGTTGAAAATGGTGCTGACGTTTTCGTGAGTGTGTTGGACGGTTTGCACTTTAGGTCCTCATTTTCCGTTCATTAAGCTTCGGAATGTTTGATTCTGGGCACGTAACGTCCGGGTGCCAGAATGAAGTTAGGGTCGACAGCGGCTTTTAATTGGCTGGCAAAGTTGAAGAAAGCAGAGTCACCAGTATTAATAAGCTCCATCGCATCGATATTAAGGCGGTACGGCAAGAAGCCTTCTTTTTGCCCTGCGGCATACAGTGCGCGATAGCAATCGTTGGCTCGTGTGGTTGCATCTGGGTTTTTGCGATCAAACAGTAGGGGAACCGTAGAATCGAAACAGCGATCGTTTATGGTGGTTAGAGTAATGAGCGGGTTGATGCCGTACTGCGGGCAAATCCTCTCAATCATGTCGATATAGCGGCGAGCGTCTTTTCCCCGTATTGGAACCAGTGGCGCAAACCATATAAGTCCACAGCCATCCCGTGCAGGATTTTTGGGCTGCCCTCGCTTGGGCGGGGTACCTGAGCGCCAATAGGCCAGTGCCAGCGCGACATCGTTGGGGGTGCCGTGCATGATTTCCAGCGCGCCCGAGAGGGTGTCTGCCATACCTCTCACTCGAGTTCCCAGCTTGCCAGGAAGGACACGGGCAATATTCTGGGCCCAATCGACCCTGCGCCTGTTGATAAAAATAAGGCGGTCGGTGACTGGTCCAAGAAGCCTGCGGAGTGTGCGTTTGGCCGCCTGCGCTACTTCCTTTGATGCGTATATTGCACCCACCCCGCTCCAGGCAGGAACGCCATGGCTACTGGCAAGCCGTTCAATTTCGTGCGCAGGAAGAACGCCGTCAACAGCCTTATCTTCCGGGAAGGGCGCCATCATCGAAAGCATGCGCTGGCTGTTGAGCAGGTTAATGGCCACAACCGACCCGCTAAGGGCTAGCAGCACGGCTCTAACGGCAGGCACCAGTGCTTCCAGTTTGGCGTCGTCCTTTGTGGAGAAGAAAAATGCCGTCACGGTGTCGGGGGCCGGTGCAAGGGCGATGGTGATACTTGTCACCACGCCGAAATTCCCTTGGCTGAAAAGCCCGTCGAGATAGGGGCCTACGCCCCATTTGAATAGACCATCTACTTCAGCGCCGCCAAGCTCGCTGAGCGGTGTTTGGTAGAGGGAGCCATTGGGTAAAACCGCTTCTACTTTTGTAACCGCTGCAAAATGATCGGTAATCGGTGTAATGCCGTACCCTCTCTCAAGCGCATTGCCAAGAAGGCTGCAGTTGGGGCCGGCGCCCGTTACCGGGACAAGGTAGTTGCCATCGTGGCAATCGAGAAATTCTCTCAGTGCCCCTTGGGTTACTCCGGGTTGAATGGTGATTACGCCCATCTCTGAATCAAAGTCAGAGATACGGTTCAGTGCGCTAAGGTCGAGAATGGCGCAACCTTCTTTAACCGGGTTGGCACTGCCATAGCCCCAGTTGTTGCCAGTGCTGACCGGGTAGATCGCAACGCTCCATCGTTGCCCGATTTGAAGAACATCCGAAACCTGTTCTTTGGTTTCTGGGCGGAGCACCGCTGGGATATATCGCTTGGCACCGATGGTGGAGGTGCCAACATATGTTTCCCCAGCCGCAACAACTCTCGATTCGCCCAGAACGGTGGTCCATTCCACGATAGCAGATTCTATAGGGGTACTGTTCACTGATGCTTCCACGATTGATCGGTGGCTTTAACGGCGTGCAAGATTAACGATTCCTGCCAGATTGTTCATTAATTGCGCAAAAGTATAGTAGAGATGTGGTTGACATAACATGTCGTTTCATTATCCCTTTATTTGCGAATCGATATGAAAAACGTCAAATTAAACAGATGGTTGTAGCGATATTATAGAAAGGTGGTACGCGTGTGATTTGTTAAATAATGTTAACTGGGATAGGTGTCGATCAGTTAATGCGTCAATTTGGGCCGTTTCAATGTAAAAAAAGCCAGCGTAAGCTGGCTTTCTTTTGAAATAAAAAAAGGCCTGAGGGTTTTACCCTTCAGGCCTTTTACTTTCACGTTGTTTTTTGCTTTTGCCGATGCTTTTTACATCGCCTTTTTTACTGTTTCCAAGTGCGCCCCTATTTCTTCATTTTCTGGCGCAAGGGTTAGGGCTTTCTCGATGATCGTTTTAGCTTCTGCATGCTTTCCAGCCAGGTGGAGAATCCAGCCATGGGTATCCAGAGTGGCAGCGTTATTGGGGGCCAGTTCGCTTGCCTGTGAGGCAAGTTGCGTCGCCCGCTCGGAATTCTCTTTACGAAGTATCCAGGCCAAATTGTTCAGTGCTGCAATGTTGTTTGGTTGTTTTGCGAGGACCTGCTCATAATGGTTTGCTGCCTCGGTATCGTGGTTGTTGGTCATCAACCAGTCTGCTCGCGCCAGGTGCGCCGCAAGGTTTTGTGGTGCCTGGTTAAGCCAGTCTTCCGTTAGGGTATCGAGCGAGCTCGGGTTTTGAGTTTTAGCAAGCCCCATAAGGGTGGGCATAAGTTGTGTATTTTCGGTTTCTTGCCATTTTTCTAGAAGGTATTCGTAAGCCGCTTCAGGCCCTTTTTGTTGGCTGAGTAACTTGGCTCGCGCAAGAATGGTCGCACTCACTTCACCGTGGGTATCCTCTACTGCGTCCAATGCCGCGAAAGCGTCGTCTAGCTTACCCTCCATTTGAGCGATTCTTACTGTCAGTAATGACAATTTGAGGTTATCGGGTGCAAGAGCAATTGCTTCGGCTGCTTTGGTGCGGGCCTGCCCCCACTGTTTATTGTCTACCGCTAATTGAGCTTCGGCCAGTAGCAGTTGGCCATAAGCACGCATAACGGTTGCAGATTCGGCATCTTCCCACTTGGCAAGAGTCGTCCGTGCTTGTTCCAGATTGCCTTCACTGATGTCTATCAGCGCGGTGAGCGTGTCGGTATTGCGTTCAAGTTCTGGGTTTGTCTCGGCAACCTCCGCCAGCCAGGTTCTGGCTTCGGTTGCCGTGTGGTTTTGCATATAAATTCGACCAGCCTGCTGAAGCGGGCGTATCGAATCCGGGGTGATAGTTGCAGCTTCTATTAGCAATTCAATGGCTTTTTCGCTTTTGTCTGATTGGGCATAAAGGCTGGCCAGTGCAACTTTTGGGGCTTGTAGCTCTGGTTTTTTATTCACAAGCTTCTCAAGCCGTGTTGTGGCTTTATCCAGGTTGCCAAGCCTGGTATCTGTGAGACTTGCCAGCATAATGGCACGGGGGTACTCGCCGTAACCGTTGATTAGCGAGTCGCGAATCTCTGCCGCTTCCTGTTTTTCCCCCTGCTGAAGCAACACGTTTAGGTAGGTACTTGTTGTAGACCAGTCCGCGGGGTTGGCTGTGAAGGCCATTCTCAATTGCCCAAGCGCTTGTTCTGGTTTGTTGTCTTGCAGATAGTACTTTGCCAAGGCAAGCCGGAACCGCACGCGTTCGGGCGCTTGGCTGATAGCTTTACTGAGACTGGCGATGCCGCTGTCTTCATGGCCAGGTAAACTGAGCGCCAAAACGCCGTGCATGGCCAGGAGCTCGTCGTCGTTGGGGCGAGCTTCTATGGCACGGGTCAGGGTTTTTAGAGCGGCTTCTCGCTCTCCGGTGTCTATCTGCGCCATGGTTGCGGCCCGGATAAACTGGGTAGGTGTAGTTTCCGGGTCGAGGTTTTCTGTGAGTAATTGTGCGCCTTCTTCCAACTCGCCGGTGCCCGCAGTAATTGCCCCCAACATCAGGGCAACTCTTTCGTTACCCGGGTCTAGTTTCAGGGTATCTCGAAGAATGGTTTTTGCTTCTTCAAAATTGCTGTCTTTCAAGGCGGTAACAGCCGCTGCGGCTTGGTCCCGTGCGTCGGTGTTTGTGTTTTCTGACAGCACCCGGTTATAAATTTGAGCTTCGGACATCTTGCCTTGTTCTGTTAATACTTGGGAGAGTATGGTCAATACTCTACGGCGTATGGGCAGGAGCATGTCCGATGTCGGGAGTACGCCAACAGCGTCTGTGAGTGTTGCGGATGATTCTTCCAACCGATTCAGTCGGTACTGCGCCAAGCCTTGCCAGTATAGAACGTTTGGTGTTTGTTCATTCTTATCAAGCCAGTCGCTGGCAGTCTTTACGGCTTGTGTGTTCTGGCCAAGAGCTATCTGGGTTTGCAGGGTTCCCGTGATGACCTCGGTATTTGCAGGGTTGTCGGAAGCGAGTTTGTTGTACAGCGAAAGTGCCTCAACGGCATTGCCGGATCTGCGCACAGACTCAGCGCGAATTAGCGCGGCTTCAAGCTCTTCTTCGGGCGAGCTTGGTGTCTGCAATGCAAGTGTTTCAGTTGCCGAGAGGTGTTTGCCTTGCTCTACGTAGGCCCGTGCAAGGAGCAGGGCTACGGTGTCGGGATGTTCCTGCAGCCAGGGTTTGAGCAGGTCTGCTGCTTCTTGTGCGACGCCGATCTGCAAATATAGCTCAGCTAGCCGCACAATGTGCTCTACATTGTTTGGGTCTTTCTGAATGGCATTTTTGACCTCAAGCAGGGCTGAGCGAAATTGACCCTGCTCAGAGTAGGTCTCAGCCCGGGATATGTGAGACAGCGCTTCTGATGATTCGGGGCCACCGTTGCAGCCTGTGAGCATCGGTGTTGTAAACAATAGGCTGCCTGCAAACATCAGCCCAGGTAGTGATTTGGTTATTGTTTGCTTTGTTATCATGTAAACCATGCTCCTTGAGCTATTTGCGATCAGCGCATACTTGGAAGTTGCTCAGCCTTCCGGAGCGACTGCCGATGTGTCGATTTTATATTTGTCAGTGAGATTATAGAGGGTAGGGCGGGTAACACCCAGTAACCTGGAGGCCTGTGTCATATTGTAGCTGCTGGCCTGAAGCGCTTGTACGATAGCCTTGCTTTCGGCTTGCTCGCGCACCTGGCGAAGATTTACGTGGTTTAGACCGGGTTGTTCGCAGCTGGGTAGATCCAGGTCTTCGCTGCTGATTCGCTTGCCATCGGTCATTATGGTCGCGCGTTTCACTTTGTTGATCATTTCTCGAACGTTACCCGGCCATGAATAGTTGTTGATGGCATTTACGGCGTCGTCGGTAAACGTGAGGTTTTGTCTGTCCATTTGCTTGCCAAGGGATTTCAGCAACGATTGGGCAATAACCAGGGCATCGCCGTCTCGCTCTCTTACGGCGGGCACATTAAGGGTTATTTCGCTTATGCGGTAGTAAAGGTCTTCGCGAAACTCACCGTTTGTGATCAGTTCGGTCACGTTGCGGTGTGTGGCGCACACCACGCGCACATCCACGGGCACGGGTTTTACGGAGCCAACTCTGTCTACCACACGCTCCTGCAGGAACCGTAATAGCTTGGCTTGGAGTGACATTGGCATGTCGCCAATTTCATCAAGAAAGAGGGTGCCACCGTTGGCACTTTCAATTTTACCTTTTTTGGCTTGTGTCGCACCGGTAAAGGAGCCTTTCTCAAAGCCGAACAGCTCGCTTTCAAGCAGGTTCTCAGGGATGGCTGCGCAGTTAATGGCTGCAAATGCACGGTCAGCCCGTGGGCTCAGTTCGTGCAATGCGCGGGCGAGGACTTCTTTGCCGGTTCCGGTTTCGCCAGTGATGAGTGTGGTGACATCTGTGGGAGCCACTTTCTCTAAAGTGCGGCAGAGCGTCATCATTTGTGGGCTTGCGGCAATAATGCCTTTGATATTTGTACCGTTGCCCTGCTGCATTAGCTCTTGGTTTTCACGCTCCAGTTCGGCAAGCCGAAAGGCGCGGTTGACCACAAACAAAAGAATATCAGCGTCTAGTGGCTTTTGGTAGAAATCGGACGCACCCATTCCTACTGCTTTAACGGCGTTTTCTTTGTCTTCGCGACCGGTCACCACAATAACTTTTGTTGCAGGCGCCAGCCGAAGAATTTCTTCCAGCAGTGCAAAGCCTTGTGTTGCGCCGCCTGGGTCTGGCGGCAGGCCAAGGTCTAACGTCACTACGTCTGGCTCTTCACGTCGGAGGGCGGCAAGGGCCGCCTCTTTGTCGGAGGCAACAGTCACTTCCAGATCCTCGCTAAAGCACCAACGCATTTGGCTTTGCAAGCCCGGATCATCCTCTACGATTAGCAGTCGTTTAGTCACAGCGGTAACAAGTCCTTTGTTTTGTTATTCCAGTACGTCTGATTCTTAACTGAACATTGACGCTTTGCAATGATCGATTTGTTTGTTGTGAGTAGGTGCCATTTAATTGGCGATGTTTTCCCGTTCAGAGGCGTCAAAAACTATATGTTCCCCGGTATCAATGCGGCTGTATCCCTGGTTATCAATTAGTGGAATACGAATGGAGAAGCAGGAGCCTACGCCGGGTTCGCTGGTCGCATCGAGTGCGCCTCCCAATTTGTGGATATACTCCCGGGCTTGGTAGGCACCAATCCCCATGCCGGTAAGACCCTTTGTGCTTTCAAACGGCTTGAATAGTTTGCCGCTGATGAAGTCTTCTGTCATGCCACAACCGGTATCCTGAATGAATAACATTACGTTGCCTCTGGCAATCTTGAGAGAGAGGGCGATCTCCCCATCAGGCGGCGTAGCATCTTGTGCGTTTTGGATTAAATGGCCGAGCACGCTTCTTAACCGTTCAGGATCTGCCTCGATCATTATTTTCGGTGTTTGCCCTTCCAGTCTGGGTACAGGGAACGCTCGGTTGTAGTGTTCCAGAAGATGAGATACCAATTCAGTCAGGTCTAGTGTTTTAATTTCACTCTCGGGGCTCGTAGAGGGTTCGCGAATGTGGTCTACCAGATGGGTCATTTTACCAACGGCATGGTCTGTGGTGTTGATCATGTCGTCAATAAAAGCGGGGTTGTTCTTGTGTTTTTGCGCGTTATTCACCAGCAGGGAAAGTTGCGCAATGACGGTTTTCAGGTCGTGCACCATGAAAGCAGAGGCCTTGCTTACCGCTTCAAACTGCATTGCTCGCGATAGTCGGTTTTGTGCATCTGCTTGCGCCAGTAAGTTGCAGGTTTGGCGGGCAACCACTTTAATTAGATCAAAGTTTTCCCAGTTGAGGTCTACCCGGGCATACGGGCGGCCTATCATCGCAATGCCGTAGAGTTCGATGCCCAGGTACAGTGGAATCACAAGCCAGCCGTCTGGCGTTTTGGCGATGGCGTCGGGAATTTCCACCAGGTTGTAGCTCACTGGGTCGGCTTTGTACTCATCCAGATTTACGATCCATTCCTTTTCGTTAAATAAGCGCACCAGTTCGGCGTCTTCATCAATAACAGTGTACTTGGGGATGGCGAGGTTGACCGATTCTTTCAGGTTATAAGGACCCTGTTCGCTTTTGAGCCAGATGGCGCCAGCGTTACTTTCGACCAGACCTGCAAGTATTCGGATGGCGCGCTGGGGGAGTGGCGGCTCATCGCTGATATCTGAAAGCTCTTTTGTGAGTTTGAGCCACTCTTCACGGTAGTCGTATTTGTAGTCAAAGAAATTTTGGCTGATTAACACCATGAGCTTTGAGCGTACGCGCCTTGAAAGCACCAGGGTGGTCAAGAAAACCAGTGCTACAGCGGATATTAGTACCTGCAGGGCTTCTCCCCAGTTGCCACCGAGTATACGTATGTAATAGCCGCTTACTGAAAGCAACAGCAGGTAGACACCGGCAAATATCAGTGTGCTGGCATGAAAAACGGCGGAGCGGGAAAGCTGAAAATCGATAGGCTGCTTGCGGGTGTTGACTACGTTTATGGCAAACAGAGGCACCAGAGCGGCGTTTACGAACCCGCGGGCGTTCCAGAATGAATCTGCAATGCCGCCGAATAACAGCGCGTCGGCGTACATTAAAAAATCAAAAATAAAAATTGTGGCGGTGCCGATGCACAGGTACTTCATGCTGGAACGGCCAGAGGCGGGTGCGTTGCGCCAGATTTGTTCAACCAGAGAGAGGCCAAGTAAGGCCAGGGCAATCTGTCCGATGAGCTTGGTTTTACCGTTTACCAGTGTCACATCGAACACAAACTCCAGGCACCCGAGAGTAACAAGTATGAGGAGCAGGGTAGTTGTTGCGATACCGAGAAGTTTTTTAAGTTGCCCTTTTAGGCGACCTTGGCGGACTGTATCGCGCAGCATGGCGAACAGCAGAAGAATCCACGCGGTGTCTCGAAGCAGCTCCAGCAGGTAACGAATAAAAAAGCTGGGCAGCCCCCAAAGATTTTGAGTAACAAGGCTGGATGCCCACAAGGTGGTGACCAGTGCGGCTAAAAAGAGCGCCCTGTCTATGTCACGCCTTAAATAGCGTGTGCCAACAAGCACTGAAAGTATAGCGAATACCGCGGCCGCGGCGCCGTGGCTAATCACGCTTAAATCTGGAAGCATGTAACCTACCTATTCCGTGGACAGGTGTAGTGTGCTGCGGGTAGCCGTTCCGTGCAACTGCACGTGGATTTAAATTTAGGCAGCGGCTTTACTATAGCAGGGTTTGTGTCGGCATTTATTACAGTATCAGTCTGGATTTTGATCTGAAGATATGCCGTTTATTTTTATGTTGTTGATATACAAGTCTCTTTCTTTAGTTGGTTTGGCAATTGCTTTCCTGTGTTTTGCACGCAATGGAGCCTGCACCGAAACTGAAAGAGGAACACCCATGAAAATAAGAATGACATACCTTGCTGCCATTTCGCTTTCGGGCGCTTTGTTCGCGGGAAACGTGGCAGCTGTGCCAACTATTAACCTGGATTACCAGGGCCCTAAGCATGGCTTCGAGTCTGGAAGCATGAATGACACCGCTACGAGCGAGTCATACAGCAATTTTAATGCAGGCCTGTTTGATTTTGATGTCACCGGTACGGCTGGTACTGCCTCGCCAATTACCTGGGGCTCAACGGTTGAAGCCTTCTGTATTGATCTTGATGTGTTTCTGGATGAGGGCGAGGCAACGTACGCATTGAAAACGGCCGACAACTATTTCAACAATACTAACTTGGTGTCTGCGGTTACCAAGCTGTACACAGGGTACGAGGGTAGCGTGAATAACACCGAAACCTCCACTGCCTTTCAGCTGGCGCTTTGGGAAGTTATTTATGAAAACGGCGCTTACGGCATGACCGATGGTAACTTCACGGCGACAACCGACTTTAATGGTTCTCGTGATTTGGCAGATACTTGGTTGGCCGGGCTGTCGGGCAAATCAGAGGGCTTTAATATGTATGTCCTTGATGCAGAAGATTCTCAGGACTTGCTGGTGTTTGCGCCGAAGCCCCCGGTTTCTGTGCCAGAGCCAGGCACACTTGCTCTGCTGGGGTTAGGTTTGGCAGGTTTGGCAGTGCGCCGTAAGAAAGCCTGACATGATCGGTTAAAGCCTACAGTAGTGCGAAAAAGCCACCGCAACCCGGTGGCTTTTTCCGTTCTGGCCAAGGTATTACAGGGGTGTTTTGTTATCGCGGTAAAACCGGAAAATTTCCTTCAACGGCCGCTTCGGTTGAAATCCGAATTCGTTTGCAAATGCTCGTCCATCAATTACTACCGGATATTTGAAGAAGTCTACCAGGTGCTCAGGGAAGCTTTGCTGGCGCAGGGTGCGCAGTATTAGTCTTGGTACTACAGGTGGAATAGAGGGTACCGGTATGCGCGCGCACCCGCAGAGCTCAAGTGCCTTCTGGTAAGCCACCCAGTCGTCTGGGGCCACGTTGAATACGCCCCGTGCCGATTTTTTATACGCTAACACGATGGCATCCGCCATATCGTCGATATGAATAAATTGCATCATGGGCGAGAAGCCTGCAAGCACTGGAGCGCGCTGGCTGGTCAGTAATTTGCTCATGGTATTCCGAACACTTGGGCCCACAATATTGCAGGGGCGCAGGATTGCAATGTTCAGTTCCGGATAGCGCCAAAGATAGATGTTGGCCAGGTTTTCCAACTCTACAGAATCTACCAAATCTGCACTCAAGCCGGCGCTTTTCATGGGGGCCGACTCGTCGATAAGTGCAGGGTTGTAGGCCATTGCTCCGTATACGTGAAATGTAGATAGCACAATAACCCGGTGAATACCGTACTTGTGGCTTAGGTCGAGTAGCTTTTGTGTGCCCAGAACGTTGGCATTGTAGCGCCGCATTCGAGTGAGCTGGCTGGAGCTGATGCGACCCAGATGAATAACGCCGTCAAATTGGTAACGGCGAAACAGCTCCTCAAAACTGCGGTGGTTTAAATCAAGGCAGTAGCTGGGAATATCGTCGCCGAGATAAACCTGTTCGCGGGCGTCTACTGCCACCAGATTGCAGGGTTCTCTGAGCCGTTCGATTACCTGTTGTGCCAGAGCGCCAGCGGCCCCTGTTACTAAAACGCGGGGCTTATTGTGTGTGTGTTTGAGCAGTCATCAAAACAGCCTTTCTCGTTCTTTTAGCCCTTTATCGATCAGGCGATCTATTTCACTTTTTACCTGCTCCACACGCTCACTTATTTGTACTTCGGAAATATCGTAGCCATCAAAATACATAGGCGGGCCGAAATTCAGGTGAACCTTGGCGGGTAATACCACAGGCATAGCTAAAGGAGCGTAGGGTAGACCTAAGGTTTTTGCTAAAGGCTTGATATTGGCGATGGCAGGAATGGTTTCTTCACACCCCACAACACCCACGGGCACGATGGTGGCATTGTGTTTCATGGCCAGGTGCATGAAGCCGGAGCCAAATCGCTGAAGTTTGTAGCGGTCCCGGTAAAGCTTGCCTGAGCCTCGCACTCCCTCAGGGAAAACGATTATAGCTTCGTTATTGGCAAGCATTCTGGCGCAATTTACCGGGTCGCCCAGTACAGCGCCTACTTCGTTTAAAAAATTGCCGAGCCAGGGAACCGTGGGGAAAAAGCGTTCGATCATTGCCCGGGGGATGCGTGGGCTTTTTTGGCGCGACGCCAGCGCGTAACCAATGAGTACGCCGTCAATCGGAATTTGGCCGCTGTGGTTTCCTACAATCAGAACCGGGCCTTCAGCGGGAATATGGTCTACGCCGCGTGCTTCTACTCGAAAGTATTTTTCGTAGAGCAGCTTTGCCAGTGAAAGCCCGTATTTTATAGTCTCATTATTATAGCCCCAAGGGTCGTATCCCAGCGTACCTATCGGTTTGCGGATGCGATTGATGTGTTCGTCCAGCTCCCTCGGCACCAGCCGGGACTTCAAGAATGATGCTAGCCTCATGCGCACTCCCTTATAAAGCGACGGTCAGCCACGCCCGATAAGAACGCCCAATGTGTGACCCTGGCCTGCATTAAGCACGTGATAATCACTGGCTGCATTGGCAGTTTCGACACACAGCATTGTCTGCCAGGCAGGCTTGGGAAAATCACTTAGTGTTGCCGCTTTGTGCGGGCCCGGGTTCCATACAATGGTGGAGTCGCTGCCCACCCCGGTCAGTTTGCGTTTTGTGTCTGGGGTAACCACGGTTAATTGCTCGCCACTTTCGTATATTCGGTCAGTTTCTCCCTCAAAATACACAGGGCCGTCTTGAGCGCAGTATTTCCAATCATTGAGGGTGTCTATGTAGTGACTGTAGCCCAAACCTAGCACTCTTGAGCGCAAAATGTCGGTGGTTGGAAGGTAGGTGTGCAGGGCCTGACTGTAGGCCATGGGCTCGCTGCCGAGGTTGGTAGTGGTGAGTGCAAGCTGGCAGCCACGTACAGAAAAACTGAAGGTAAGTAGGGCGAGCGCGTGACCGCTCCACACATCCAAAAAGTCTTCATTGGCGTCCAGCGATAGGCAGATTTCAACTTCATGAGCGCTTTCGCTTACATCTTCCAGTTTCCATACAGCGGTGCGAGCGAACCCATGGGGACTGAGGGTTTTTATACGTTTGCGTATTTCGGGTGCGTTGCGGGTAGGGTCGCCAAACCAGGGCCAGCAAATAGGAATGCCGCCGCGAATGGCGCGGCCTGGCTCGAACCGTGCCGTAGGACTTAACCAGAGCCAGTCGGATTCGTGCTTTGGAACAAACCGGGTTAGGTGTGCACCCTGCAGGAACAGCGTGGCCTGAAACAGCGGGTGATGAATCTCTAGCGCCTCCAGCTTGCCAATCGTCTTCCAGCGAGTAAAAGACCACTGCCCCGGGGAGAGTGATAAAGAGGGTTTGTTGCTGCTTTCAGACATAGTAATCGGTTCCGGTTTTGCGAGTGCCTGCTTAACTATATAGTACTCATTGCGTGAGTTGGTGGAATTGGCGTTGTAGTCCGCAAATCCTTTTGTTAACATTCGCGCCGCTTTCAGGGATATTCTCCTGAAACGCCGTTATGGTGGCCCCATTGGTGCCTCCGCAACATGAAATCGCGAACCCGGTCAGGCCCGGAAGGGAGCAGCCGCAGTGATGGAATTGTGTGCCGGAGTGTCGCTGGTGGGGTCACCCCCAGATTTTTCTGTTCTCTCTCTTTTTGTATCCTTCCAAGCTCAGCTCTGTGTGCCCGAAAAGCGCCTTATGGCTTCTTATAAAACCGCGCCCATGCTATGGTTGCAGGCGTTTTTCTCAGCATTTGGCGGATCATGAGCTACCAGGTACTTGCCCGTAAATGGCGCCCCCGCACCTTTGAAGATATGGTGGGCCAGGAACACGTGCTCCAGGCGTTAATTCACGCATTGGACAACCAGCGTTTGCACCATGCCTATCTGTTTACCGGTACCCGTGGTGTGGGTAAAACCACCATTGGGCGCTTGCTGGCGCGTTGCCTTAATTGTGAAACGGGTGTTACTTCTCGTCCCTGCGGCACCTGTACCAGCTGCCAGGAAATTCAGGAAGGCCGGTTTGTTGACCTGATTGAGATTGACGCCGCTTCTCGCACGGGCGTAGACGCTATGCGGGAACTGACCGATAACGTTCAGTATGCGCCTAGCCGTGGCCGCTACAAGGTGTACCTCATTGACGAAGTACACATGCTTTCTACGCCATCGTTTAACGCGTTTCTCAAAACTCTGGAAGAGCCACCGGAGCATGTGAAGTTCCTGCTGGCGACTACAGACCCCCAAAAGCTGCCCGTTACTGTGTTGTCGCGATGCTTGCAGTTCAACCTCAAGCGTATGACGCCAGAGCATATTGTAGGGCACTTAACGGGTGTTCTTACAGCTGAACAGATTCCTTTTGAGGAGCCCGCACTCTGGCTTTTGGCCCGCGCCGCCGATGGCAGTATGCGTGATGCGTTAAGCCTTACCGATCAAGCGATTGCCTTTGGAAACCAAAAACTTGCCGCCAGTGATGTCAGCAGCATGCTGGGCACCATTGATCAGCGGGATATTGAGCGGATTGTAAACGCATTGGTAGAGCAGGATGGCCCAGGCCTGCTGGCGGAGATCAGCCGTATTTCGGATTTTGCACCAGATTACGGCGTTATCCTTTCTGATCTCTTGTCTTTGTTCCACCGGGTGACCATGGAGCAGGTGGTTCCTGGCAGTGCTGATAACGCTCTTGGCGATGCAGCACAGGCGCAGTCGCTGGCGCGTAAACTAAGTGCTGAAGACGCACAGCTATTCTACCAGGCTGCTCTTGTGGGTCGGAAAGATTTGGCAATAACTCCTGATGCCCGCATGGGCTTTGAGATGACACTGCTTCGTATGCTGGCGTTCCGCCCTGGGTCTGACAGACGTGCGCCGCCAGCGAGTAATATCGGGGCAGAAAGGGGTGGCGAATCACGGGATGAACCTGAGCCCGCACCCGCGCCTGAGCCTTCGGTTGCACCACCTGTTGCTGCAACTGGCGAGCCAGAGCCAGTTGTGGAGCCGCACTCAGCACCGCCCTGGGACCCAGAGCCTGAATTTGAACCAGCGCAGGAACAAGTGCCAGAGCAGGAATATGCGCCCGAATATGCAGGCCTCGAACCCGAGCCGTTGCCGGAGAGTGCGCCAGCAATTGACACCCCACCCGAGCCACCGCCGGCGGATTCAATCGAGGAACCGGCAGAAGCCGCCGTTGAGCCCGCCTATGCGCCTCTTCCAGAGGGTGAGTTTGTTTGGGAACGAGATTTCCGTAGCTTAGGTATTGTGGGTATGCCAGGTAATCTGGCCAGCCACAGCACCATGTCCCGTGCTGACGATACCATTACGTTGTTAATTGATGAGGGTCACGCCCGGCTACTGAACGCACGGCATGAAGAAAAAATTCTGACTGCCTTGAGAAATCACTTCGGCGACGCCATTCAATTAAAGATAGAGCGGGGCGATGCCGGATCACATACTCCGGCTGCTTTTGAAGAGCGCCAACGCAAAGCACGCCAAACTGCGGCAGAAGACTCTATCCGCAATGACCCGCTGGTTAAGTCCATTGTTGAACGGTTTGAGGCAAGGGTAGTCGAAGACAGTATCAGGCCCGTAAGTGATCAGTCTGGAGAGACAAACAGGAGATAAGCGCATGATGAATAATATGGGCGACATGATGAAAAAAGCCCAAAAAATGCAGGAAGATATGCAAAAAGCCCAGGAAGAAGCCGCAAAAGCCGAAATGATCGGTGAGTCTGGCGCGGGCTTGGTAAAAGTCACCATGAACGGTCGTCATGATGTGCGCAAAGTAGATATAGATCCTTCTTTGATGACCGAAGAAAAGGAGATTCTTGAAGACCTGCTGGCGGCGGCCATTAACGATGCTGTGCGTCGTGTGGAGGCAAACCAGAAGGATAAAATGTCCGGTTTGATGTCTGGGATGGGCATGCCTCCTGGCTTCAAGATGCCGTTTTAAGGTTTTTTTGCACTGCAGTCTGAGGAAGTTTCATGGCGTTCAGCCCGCTGGTTGATGAACTTGTAGAATCCCTCCGGTGCTTGCCGGGTGTTGGCCAGAAAACCGCCCAGCGTATGGCTTTTCACTTGCTTGAGCGTGAGCGCGCGGGCGGGGTCAGGCTTTCTGGTGCGTTAAGTGGTGCCATGGACGGTGTGCGTCGCTGCGAAAGCTGCCAGAACTTTTCCGATACCGATATGTGCGGTATTTGTGAGAACCCAGCCCGCAGCAACGGCACACTCTGCGTAGTGGAAAGCCCGTCCGATCTGTTAGCCATTGAACAGGCCGGGGACTACAAAGGCAGTTACTTTGTGTTGATGGGGCACTTGTCTCCCATTGATGGAGTTGGCCCGGAAGAAATCGGCATTGAACGGCTTTTGCGCAGAATTCGCACGGAGGGTGTTACCGAGCTCATTTTGGCAACTAATCCAACGGTGGAAGGCGAAGCAACCGCCCATTATATTTCTGATCGGCTCGACGACTTGGATATTCTCATTACTCGCCTTGCTCACGGTATTCCCGTGGGAGGGGAGCTTGGATACGTCGACGGTTTTACCCTCACTCATGCGTTTCGCGGCAGAAAGCCTCTGCTGGATTGATGCCGCATTAGCGCCTTTGTGGCGCCTTTAACTGGTTTTTTCTATGACACCCACTTCGCCTCCTATTGATGTTCCACCGGCTCCGGATACTATCCACTGGGTTGTAAAGCCAGCCGAATTGGACAGTTGGCTGGATAGCGCCCCGGGGCAGCCCTTGGTTCTCGATACAGAATTTGAGCGGGTTAACACTTTTTATCCCATTCCGGGGTTGGTTCAGCTAGGGCTTGGCGATCGGTTTTGCCTTGTAGATCCTGAGGTGGCTGAACAATCAACACGCTTCAGAGAGGTTCTCGCCGATCCTGAGGTTACTAAATTGCTCTATGCCATGAGTGAAGATCTCGAGCTATTTCGGGATTGGCTTGGCATACGGCCCAAGGGCGTTGTTGATCTGCAGATTGGCGCGGCAATGGCTGGTGCTGGATTTTCTCTTGGCTACGCACGGTTTGTTGAAACCCTTTTTGGTGAGTCCCTGGACAAATCTGTCACTCGTTCGGATTGGATCTCGCGCCCCTTGAGTGAGGCGCAGCAGCGCTATGCCGTTGACGATATACGTTTTCTTGCGCCTATGTATGAGTGGGAAGTTGCACACTTGAAGGAACGGGGGCTTGAAGCGGCGTTAGTGGAGGAATCCACCCGGTTTGCCGATGAGCTTGCCGATCAGGATAACCCAGACGCTCACTACCTTCGCCTGCGTGGCGGTTGGGATTTAACGGCTCAGAAGCAGCTGGTGCTAAAGAAGCTAGTGGCTTGGCGGGAGCTGGAAAGCAAAGAACGAGACCGGCCGCGTGGCCGGGTGCTGGCCGATCCATTGCTTCTTGCCATTGCCGATCAATTACCCGGATCTGTAAACGAACTTGCCAATATTCAAGGTGTTCCGGCGGGCGTGGTTCGCCGGTATGGCCAGGCATTGATAAAGCTTGTTGAGGCTGGGCAAAACGCCGACTGTTCCGGGCTCAAGCTCATTGCGCCTCCCTTGACGCGGGATCAGCAAATGGGTTTTAAAGAATTAAAGAAACATTTCAGGAAAGCCGCGGAAGCTATTGATATACCAGTAGAACTGTTTGCACCACGAAAGCGCCTTGAAAAAGTTATGCAGAACAAAACCTTGGCGCACAGCCCGTTTTTCCATGGCTGGCGCGCTAAGGTCTTAGCCCCGGTAATGAGCGATATTGAGGACTACCTGAAATCATGAAAGGCCGTGAGTTTGTGTCTGTTTTTCGAAGCAGCAAAAAAAGCGACACCTATATATTTGTGCGTCGCGGGCAGAAATGGGAAGAGCTACCTGAAAGCCTTAAGGCTATTTTTGGCAGCCCCATTCATTCGATGGACCTGATTATGACGCCCGATCGCAAGCTGGCCAGAACCACTGGAGAGCAGGTGCTGATGGCCATTGAAGAAAAAGAGTTCTTTTTGCAGATGCCGCAAGAGCACGATGCTTACGTTGTCGATTTTCGCACGAAGCCGGGGCTACGGGATTCATGATTGCGCAAATCCCGTTTTGGCAGCGTAAGCGCCTGAGCGAGATGACTCCGCAGGAATGGGAGTCCCTGTGCGACGGCTGTGGTAAGTGTTGCCTGAACAAGCTTGAAGACGAAGACACAGGCGAGGTTTATCACACAGATCTGGTGTGCCGTTACATGGATAATGACACCTGCCAATGCACCGTGTATCCGGAACGCCTGCAAAAGGTGCCTGGTTGCACCGTGCTGACACCAGACACGGTGAACGATTACCATTGGCTGCCTCATTCTTGTGCCTACCGCACGCTGGCGGAAGGCAGGCCGCTTGCCGATTGGCATCCACTGCGCAGCGGAAGCCCGGAGTCAGTGCACGAGGCGGGGGTTTCAATACGCCACAATGTGATCCATGAGGACCTGGTGGCAGAAGAAGACTGGGAAGAACATATCATTCACTGGGTTCTGTAATGATCGATACTGACGCACAACTTGCATACGGCCTCTTTTGGGCTGCCTACGTCATCGCATTTGTCGTGTTTTTTTACATGATGAAAAAGCTATTCCGTTTTCTACCGCTATACGGCGTACGCACTTTGTTGCTTGCGGCGCTGGTGGCTGTTTTGCTGACGCCGGTAGAGTCGCCTGAGCTGGCGGGCTGGTGGATTCCTGCCTGGCTTTTCGGTGGCTACGAGATGATCCTGGGTGATGCGGATGACGCTGGCCGGGCTTGGCTCAATCTGGGTATTGGCGGCGTTGTTATGCTGCTTGTCTGGATTCTGGACATGGTGCGTTACCGCTTAACCAAACGTTGAGATCTCCACACACTTTTTTGAGAGCAATAATGCCAAAATTTCTCACGCTGGTTTTGTTTACTGTTTTATTACTGCCTGAAACGCTTTGGGCTCAGGAAACCACCAAGTTGACGCTGCCAGCGCGTGCAGATGTGCGAATAATAGTGGATATTTCCGGGTCTATGAAACAGACCGATCCGAGCAATCTGCGCCAGCCCGCTGTGCGGTTACTGGCCCGGGTGCTGCCCGAGGGTAGTACCGCCGGCGTGTGGACCTTCGGCCAGTACGTAAACATGCTTGTGCCCCACGGCGAGGTGGCGGAATCCTGGCGCGAAACGGCGATTGAACGCTCTAAAAAAATCAACTCTGTGGCGCTGCGCACTAATCTGGGCAAAGCCATTGAGGTGGCCAGTGACGACTACGTGACCGGTGGCTCCCTAGAAAACACCCACTTTATTCTGCTAACAGACGGCAAGGTGGATATCTCTGACAGTGCGGAGGTTAATCAGGCGGAAGAGCAAAGAATTCTCAATCAGGTTTTAGAGGATTTGGCTGCCCGAGGCGCAACATTCCACCCGGTTGCACTTTCAAACCTGGCAGACGCCAACTTCCTGAAAACCCTCGCTGAAGAGTCCCAGGGTAGTTACCGCATGGCCGACACCGCGGAATCCCTCAATCTGGCTTTTCTTGATGCTCTGAATAATGCCGCACCTCAAGAACAAATTCCGTTTGAAGGCAATGCCTTTACCGTGGATGACGGTGTAAAGGAGTTCACGGCACTGATCTTTCGTGCCCAACCGAAAGCCGGTGAAGCGGCAGAACCAGCTGATCTGGAATTGATTCGTCCAGATGGCAAAGCCCTTCTTCAATCAGCCAGGCCAGACAATGTTCGCTGGGCGCGTGAAGCCGCTTATGATTTGGTGACCATTACGGAGCCAAAAGCGGGCGAGTGGCGCGTAAAAGGCGAACTGGGTGAGGGCAGTCGGGTGACCGTTGTGAGTGATCTAAGAATGGTGGTAAGCCCTTTACCAGCCACTTTCACTGCCGAATCGCCCGTAGACGTTCGTGTTGCGTTTTTTGAAAAATCAAAAAAAATGACCAACCCGGAATTTCTCGATGTAATAAGTGTGGAGCTTAGTCTTACCTCTGAAGATGGTCGCAAAGGCAGCAAAAGACTCTCGGCTGATCAACCACCCGCAGATGGCGAGTACACAGATACCATAAGCAAACTGCCGGCTGAAGGCTTGTACCGGATAGATGTTGTGGCAGATGGCAAAACCTTTGCCCGCAAGTTTAGTGCAACAACCGAATTCATCGTGCCGGTAGGTATGAAGGAATCAAGCATGGGTGCGCCCATAGATATCAGCATGGCTGAGCAGGTGCCAGCGTCTTCTGAACCTTCGGAGCCCGAATCAGTGGTAAAAAGTGAAGTTTTGCCCGCTGAACCGATAGATGTCGCCCCCATAGAGAAAGAGTCGCCCGCCAGTGAAAAGCCCTCAGCAAGTGAAGATCCCCCAAAAAACGAGGAGCTTTCGGCGAAAAACGAACCCGAAAATGCTTCGGCGCTGCCGGTACCACTCTGGGTGATAGGGGCTGCAGTGGGCGGGCTTGTCATTCTTGCGCTAATCATTATTGTGCTCATGCGCCGGCGTCGTAACGCTGAAGATGCACCCGACGCACCCGACACACCCGACGATAACCTGGAGGAACTGCAACAGGACATGGCAGATGTTGAAGCTGAAACGCCGGTGCTCATGCCAGAACCGGAAGAAGAGCCAGCAGAAGAAGACATACCCATTGCCAGCACTGTTGTCGAGCCTGAAGAGCCGGACGAAACTATTCCTGAGCTGACCGAGCCGGCAGAAGACAGCGAGGACGGTGAGGACGGCGAAAATGGCGAGGAAGAAGAATTTGGCCTGGACGATTTTGACTTGTCTGAATTTGACGATTTACCCGATTTTGATTCGTCTGACGAGCCAGAGAAGGGCGGCAATTCAGACGATGAACAGAAAAAGTAACCAATAGGAACTATGCACATGAAGTTTACCGGTACCGAGAATTATGTAGCCACCGATGACCTGCAAATGGCCGTAAACGCAGCCATTGCGCTGCAACGCCCACTGCTGATCAAAGGGGAGCCCGGCACTGGCAAAACCTTGTTGGCAGAAGAGATGGCCAGCTCACTGGGCATGCGGTTGATTCCCTGGCACATCAAATCGACCACCAAGGCCCAGCAGGGCCTGTATGAGTATGATGCGGTTTCCCGTTTGCGCGATTCCCAGCTAGGTGATGAGAAGGTTAAAGACATCAGCAACTACATTGTTAAGGGTAAGCTCTGGGAAGCTTTTGAGGCAGACGAGCAAGTGGTGCTGCTGATTGATGAGATCGACAAAGCCGACATAGAATTCCCCAACGACCTGCTGCTTGAGCTGGATCGCATGGAATTTTTCGTATACGAGACTCAGCAATACGTAAAGGCCAACAAGCGGCCCATTGTTGTGATCACCAGTAACAATGAGAAAGAGCTGCCCGATGCTTTCCTGCGTCGCTGCTTTTTCCACTACATCAACTTCCCGGACCGTAACACCATGCAGAACATCGTGGATGTTCACTTCCCCGGTATTCAGCAGCAGGTGGTTAAAGACGCGCTCGAAGTGTTTTTCGATGTGCGCAAAGTGCCAGGCCTGAAGAAGAAACCTTCCACGTCTGAATTGATAGACTGGCTGAAGCTTCTAATGGCTGATGAGCTTTCGGCGAAAATGCTGCAAGAGAAAGACGCCAGTTCAGCGCTGCCGCCTTTGTATGGCGCATTGGTGAAAAACGAGCAGGACGTACACCTGCTGCAAAAGCTGGCGTTTATGGCCCGTCGTCGCGGCTGAAATTCGGCAAGAGTGCAGTTTTATGTTGATTGATTTTTTTCTCGAAGTGCGGCGGGCCAGAGTGCCTGCCAGCCTGCGTGAATTCCTCGATCTGCTGGAAGCACTGCAGCAGCAGCTTGCCTTTGCAGATATGGAAGAGTTCTATTATCTGGCACGATTGTGCCTGGTAAAAGATGAGCGCCACTTCGATAAGTTTGATCGGGCGTTCAAGGTTTATTTTGATGGTATTGAGCATCTGGATGAATTGCTTGAAGCCATGATTCCGGATGAGTGGCTCAGGGCTGAGTTTGAGAAAAACCTGAGCGATGAAGAGAAGGCCAAGATTGATTCTCTTGGTGGCTTGGAGGAGCTGATTGAAACCTTCAAGAAGCGCATGGAAGAGCAGAAAGAGCGCCACGCTGGCGGTAACAAGTGGATTGGTACGGGTGGTACCTCACCCTTTGGTGCCGATGGTTACAACCCTGAAGGTTTCCGTATTGGCCAGAAAAAAGGGCGTCACGGGCGGGCCATCAAGGTTTGGGAAAAACGTGAATTCAAAGACCTGGATGACAGCGTTACTCTGGGCATACGCAATATTAAAATAGCTCTTCGGCGGTTGCGTAAATTTGCTCGACAGGGCGCCGCAGATAAGCTGGATATGGACGACACCATTCGATCTACAGCCCGCAACGCGGGCTATCTGGATTTGAAAATGGTGCCCGAGCGACACAATGCGGCCAAGGTGCTTATCTTTTTCGATGTGGGCGGGTCTATGGACCCTCACGTGCGGGTGTGCGAGGAGCTTTTTTCAGCTGCGCGCATGGAGTTCAAGCACATGGAATATTTTTATTTTCATAACTTTGTGTATGAAAGCGTGTGGACGAACAATATCCGCCGCATGAATGAAACCACCAGTACGTGGGATATCCTTCATAAGTACTCGTCAGACTATAAGGTTATCTTTGTGGGCGATGCCACCATGGCGCCTTATGAGGTTTCTCACCCAGGCGGCTCCATTGAGCACTGGAACGAAGAAGCGGGCGCTACCTGGTTTCAGCGTATCAGTGAGCATTTCCGCAAGGTGGTCTGGATTAACCCGCTACCCGAAAGCTATTGGGGAACCGGCGGATCGCTGGGCATGACCAGGCAGCTTGTTAATAATCACATGTATCCACTTACCGTGGAAGGCCTGGAATCGGCCATGAAATATTTGAGTAAATAAAAAAAGCCGATGCGGTTGAGACATCGGCAAAGCTCGGCATATCAAACGGGGGTGTGTGTAGTGCGCCCCCGCACTTGTTCTACAGCAAATACAAGGCCACAAGTAAAAACACGCTGATATACAGCGAGTTATTTTGTTTTCTGGTCTTTCTTCCATCTGCATCTTTCCGCTTAAAAACCTTCTCGTGTCAAATAAGTCGACATTTTCTTGTGCTTGCCTGTCTATCAAGCCCGATTTTTGGTTTTCGATTTGGTGATCTGTATACCGTTCTTCGCTGTAACCAAGTGTTACTCTTTCGGCAGATTTGTTACATAGCCCTGTCAAGTCGGCAGAGGCGAGCCCACAGATGGCAGGAGTGGAAGGCTTATGGTCGGCCTGCAAAAGACAAAAAAGTGCGGGGGCAAACAATGGAAAGGGTTCATCGGATTGAGTCTTGGGCTGATGGCCGGCCTTTTGTTAGGTTGTGGGTCAGCTATTGCGTCGAATCTTGATGAGGAAATCAGCAGCCTGAAAGCCGAGGTCTCCGCCCATGCAGCCGAGATTTTTCAGCTGGAACAAAAGGTGCTCCATCCGGTTGATACTCGCTTGGCCGTGTTTCTGAAACTTGCTGCCCAAGATGGCCTTGATCTGGATTCAGTAGAGCTGTTTGTTGATGAACAGCCTGTTGCGTCGCATTTGTACACAGCGCGCGAAAGCGGTTCGTTGCGCCAAGGCGGCATTCAGCAGCTGTTTACCGGCAATTTAGCCAATGGTGCGCATACGCTAAAAGCTGTTATTACGGCACGAGCGGCTAATGACCGTTTTGTGCGTAGAGAATCTACCCACCGTTTTCAAAAACGCCCTGGCGCCCTTCGCTTAGAGATGGCCCTTGAAGCCAAAGCACCTGATTACGAACCCCGTGTTTCGTTTGTTGAGCGGAAGTAACCAGTGATGAGGCCGACCATGCTCAGCTGTGCCCTGATTCGGTTTGTTCTAGCGGGCCTGTGCGGCTTGATGATGGCCGCGGCCCATGCCGGGCTGTCTGCGTCACAGCTCCAACAACAAACGTCCCGGCAGCAACAGCTATACGAGCAGGCCGAGCTTGCCCGGGCCAGTGGTGCCACTGATAAAGCCGGTAAAACACTGGCTGGCATGCAAGAGGGCTACTGGTCTGCCGTTGGTTATCTCAACCTTTCAGGGAATTATGCCCGCAACGATTTGAATCCATCGCGGGCACTGGTTGCGCTGAGGGTGGCGCTGGCTATGGCAGAGAAAGACCCGGACGTTGAGCGCAAAACACAGTTGAGAAGCCGGATTCTTTTGCGCGCGGGCTATCTGGCCTTTACCAGTTCGGAGTATGAGAAGGCCATTGGCTTTTTTGAAAAAATACCATTGGATAGTCATCGAACCCCACAGGCGCTTTATTTTCATGGTTTGGCACTGGCTGAGCAAGGCAATCACCGGGCAGCCATGCAGAGCTGGCATCGGGCGAAAAAATTTCCTCTGGCGTACCCCGGGGTTGCCGGTGCCTGGATAGGCATGGGCCGCGGGTATGATCTTGCTGGCTATTTGGGGCAGGCAGGGGAGGCATACCTTGCGGCCAATGCAGCCTATGAAAGTGAGCGGGTTACCCTGCGCAAACTGGCTAGCCAGATTGAAGAGCAGGGCGCGTATAAGGCGCTCGTGCTGGACGCTCGTAGTCAAACCGCCAACTGGTTTCTCGCAGATAGCCGCACACTCACGCAGCCTCGCATGGCCTATTTGCTCAACTTTATGGAGCAACCCGCCTCGCAGCGGGCCGTAAACCAAGTGGAAGATCTGGCCAAAATGGCAGCGGAACTGCAACGTAACGCCCAGGATCTTAGTGTTTTTAGTGGCGCTATCGCGAACCAGCTGGAATCAAAAGATCTGTCCCGGCAAAGCTCAAAAAAAGAGGCGTTGAGACGTAGCAATGCCAGGTTAACAGAGCGCATAAACCGGCTGATGGAACGTGCCGGGAGCGATAAATTCACTACCGATCAGGTTCAGCAGCTCAGAATTATAAAAACAACGCTTTCCGACTCTGAGCAGCAACTGAATAGCCTCAATAGCCGGTTAGCGAACCGCTCCGCCGGTCTTAAAACCCTGCTGGCTGAATCTGAGGGATTGCGCAAACAATCACTCGCTTATCTCGAATCTATTGCCGTTCTCCGGCCCAGGGCAGAGGAGCGGCTTGATCGTTTGGCGCTTGATTTTGTTGAAGAAAAAGACCAAAAAATGGTGTTTGCTTTGGATAAAACCGAGCAACAAATTGCACATCTTTATGAGTATCTGGCGTTGAAGGAACTAGATTCTGGAGGGCCAGCAAAATGACAGGTTTGCGGATTTTTTTGTTACCGCTTTGTTTGGTTTGCAGCCTTGCCCAGGGGCAGCAATCTTTTCGGGTAGAACTGGGTAAAGATGGTGAAACCATTGCCGATATGCGCCCCGTTTTTCTGAAATTTGAAACCAGACCACTCCCTGCTATTTCCCCGGCGGAAGTCGCCAGGCGTTATCAGCGGTTGTTCGCCACGACCGATGAGCCTTCTGTGCGTGTGGATGCCTTGAATCGCCTAACGAATATACGCGACCGCTCCGGTGAAAATATCGGGTTTACCCCAGCTGAAGAAGCGAAGGCGTATAAAAAAGCGATTGAAAGCTACGAGTCTATTCTTCAGCGCGGTGCATTTGGCGGGCGGCTAGACGAACTTATGTATCAAATGGCTAAAGCTCATGCTTTAACAGGCCAAAATCAGGCCTCTGTAAAGCGGCTTCAGCAATTAGTAGGTCTTTATCCGAGTTCACCTTTAGTGCCAGAGGCCAGATTTCGCCTGGCCGAATCTGCATTCGCCGCCGGCAACTACGTTGAGGCCGAAGCGGGATACCGGGAGCTTGTCGATGGCGGCCAAAACGTCGACGGGCTTAAAACCAAGGCTCGCTATATGCTCGGGTGGGCGCTTTATAAGCAAGGACCGCACGCCTGGGATAGGGCTGGGCGCCGGTTTGTGGCTGTGCTGGATGAGTCTTTGCCGAGTGTTGAGAGTCTTAACAGAGTGTCGGAATCCAGCGTGGATAGTATTGATGACACGCTTCGTATTCTTGCACTGATGGCGAGCCGTAAGAACGGCGCAGATACGCTGATGAATTGGTTGCAGCCTGAGGCGATGCGCGTTTGGACGCCCCTGGTATTTGATCGGTTAGCAGATTTATACGCCGTACAAGGTAATATCGAGGCAAGTGTGGCAACCAACCAGGCGTTTGCGACGCGCTTTCCAGACCACCCCCAACGCGCTGCCTTTATGGCACAGGTGGTAAGCGTGTGGAGCCGTGCCAACAAGCCGGCACAATACAGGGAGGCTATGGCCGACTATATCGCTCTGTTTGTGGGTCAAGATGCTTATGCCGCTCTGGAGCCCGAATACCGTAATAAGTGGCGGGAGTTCAGCCGATTTCTTGCAGACTATCACTATGCTGAAGGCAGCTCTGCTGCGGGCGATGGAGCGACCGATTACGGCACCGCCGCTCATTATTACGAAGGGTTGGCGCGCCGTAGCGAAACCACAGGAGAGCTTTTTCGTTTGGCGGGCGATGCCCGGTTCCAGGCAAGGGAGTACCCGGCAGCGCTTAAAGATTTCCACACCGCAGCTTACGACGCATCAGGATACCAACACAGTGCTGACGCTGGCTGGGCAGCCATTGTTCTGGTGCGTGCGGGCGTAAAAGGGGAGAAAACTTCCCCCGCGTTTGCACCCGGTCTTGCAGACCTGGCCGCTGAAACTGACCGGTTTACAGAGCGTTTTGGTGCCGACAGTCGGGCTCCGGATTTGCTGGCTGATTTGGCAGCCCGCTGGCTAGAGGCTAGGAATCACAAGCGGGCTTTGCACTACGCCACACAAACTGTTGCGAATCAGCAGGCCGCAACAGAAACGCGGTACGCCGGTTGGTGGGTGACGGCTCAGGTGCGACAACACACCGAAGAATACAGACTTGCTGAAAAAGCCTGGCGCGAAGCTCTGGCGCTTGCCACTAGCGAGTCTGCAAACGAAGCCATGCAAGGCGAAGCTTCCGAGCTGCGAGAGCAGCTGGCTACGGCTATTTACCGCCAAGGCGAGCAAGCTGCAGAGGCGGGAAAAACCTCGATTGCCGTTGCGCATTTTCAGCGGATTGAAACGGTGTTTCCTGGGTCCGACATTGCTATTAAAGGGCGTTTTGATGCGGCAAACACGTTGCTAAAAGCAAAGGATTGGCAGCCGGCAATTAACGAACTTAAACGCTTTCGCACAGATTACCCGCAACATGTTCTTAGTGCCGGCGTGAGTGAAAAACTGGTGCTGGCCTACACAGCATCAAGCCAACCGTTACGGGCAGCCAGGCAATTGATGGCCATGGCCAATAGCGTTGAAGCAGGCGTACAGCTGGCACCGGAAGATGCAAGGCGTTATCAGCTGAGGGCTGCTGAGTTGTTTCATACAGCCGAAGCGGTACAGGAGCGCAACGCTATTTATAGTAGCTACCTTGCCACCGGCCCGGTGGCTATGGAAGCAGCTGAGCATGTTCAGCTACAAACCATGCGTCACCGCTTGATAGAAGCGGGCAATCAGCCGCCGCAATGGCAGGCAGATATGGTGACAGCAGAGCTGGAGAGTAACTGGCACTCGGAACAAACCTTACGTTGGGCGGCAAGGTCTGCGTTAACAATGGGCGCCGAAATGGCCGACGCATTTGTGGCTGTTAAACTAGGCATTCCCCTTGAGTCTTCATTAGTTCAAAAACAACGAGCCATGGAAGAAGCGCAGGCGCACTTTCGCAATGCAGAGTCGCTGGGTGGCGATACGGTTTTGTCGGAAACCCTTTATCGTCGTGCTGAGTTGCACAGGGCGATGGCCAGAGATCTTATGGCATCTACTGCGCCAGAAGAGCTGAACGAGTTAGAAAAAATGCAATACAGGATGTTGCTTGAAGAAGAGGCTTACCCGTTTGAAGAGCGTGCTATTGCTCTGCATTCGAAAAACCATCAGCGTATTGCCGCCGGAGAGTTTAATCAGTGGATAGAAAAAAGCCTGAGTGTGCTGGCTGATCTGCACCCCGGCCGTTACGACCGTTCATTGCGGTGGATGAGCGCCACAGTGGAGGGCCATGATGGTGCTTAGTCCAAGGTTCAACATGCGTTGGGGGATGCTGGCGGCCGTTCTTTTTCTATTTGGTTGCGCGGGGCAGACTATGCAGTCAGTGAGTCAGCCTCAGCAGCCAGCAAACCCGCAACAAGCTCTTGTGCATGCGCAAGAAGGCGCAAAAGCGTATAAGCAAGGCGATATGTCAGCCGCTATTGATGCGTGGCAGTTAGCTGTCGCGTTAAACCCACGTGACGTGGTAACCCGCAATAACCTGGCGCTTTTGTTAAAGCAGGCAAACCGTTTTGACGAGGCTGCCGAGTTATTGGAAACCGGGCTTGAGAGCTCACCAAAAGTTGCTGAACTGCACTACAACCTTGCGGTTATTTCCGAGTTGTACCTGCTTGATTTGAAAAAGGCTCTCAGCCATTACAAGCGCTATCAGAGCTTATCTGCAAGTGAAGATAAAAAGGTAGAGGGTTGGATTGCGGATTTACAAAGGAGGCTGGATTAAATGAAAAAAAGGGCCTCCCGAATGCATAGATTAATCAAGGTTTGCATTCAGCAGTTGGCAAACATGCGCTTTTTATGGGTTGTGGCCTGGCTTCTGGTACCCGTGGTTTGTGCAGCCGCAGGCCCTGATGAAGTGGTTGACGAGGTTAGTGCTGAGAAAGACAGGTTGGTGCGTTTAAGCATTGACGGTATTTCGGCCAGTATTGGTGAAGATGAGCCGCGGGTGCTCACTATTTTACCCTGGCGAGCGCCCACGCTGCCGCGCCGGCCGCGGGCAGAGTTGGAACGTTCAGCACCGGAGCTTGTACAACCCCTGGACCCGTTGGTGCTTGAGCAACACCGTGAGTTTCGCCAAAGCCTTGGAGTTAAAGCGAATACTGGCGCTTTGCGCTCCGGAGGGCGGCAATGACAAGTATGAACGCGATGCCTGCTAGCGCAGAATTTGGGTTCACAAATCCCTTAGGGCGGGCTGCGCTGGCTTCTTTGTCCTGGAGCAAAGAAGAAGGCGAACGCCTGCGTTTGGCTGTGATTACAGTAGTAGCCCTTCTGGTTTTTATTCCGCTTGCGCTGTATATCCCAACGCTTGATGTTCCAGCGCCGGAACGAGAAACGGCTGAAGCATTGCCGCCCCAGCTGGCCAAGTTGATTGTAGAGCCGAAGGCGATCGAAAACACAAAAGTGGTTGCCCCCTCTAAACCTGTTGAAAAGCCCAAGCCTATTGCTAAGCCAGACCCCAAACCGGTTGAGAACAAGGCGCCGCTTGAACCGAAGCCTGCCCAGCCGGAGGCAAGGCCAGCACCCAAGCCGGTCCTGGAGAAATCCACCCCCAGGCCGACTCGGCAAACCGTAGAAAAAGCCCGGGAAACAGCCTCTCGCACCGGGCTTTTAACCATGAAAGATCGTTTGGCTTCGATGCGCAAACCTAAGCCCAAAGCTGTGCCGGTCATTCAGGCGAATACCGGTGATGTGGGCAGCACGACTAGTGACACGAAAACTCAACCCGATGGTGGTGCTTTGCAGGGCAGTGGTGGAGTGAGGGATGTGCAAGCAAGCACCCAAGCGAAAACCGACGTTGCAGGGCATAAAGTAAGACAAGTGGCTGCCCCGGAACCAGCGAAGCCCGCTGTGGCCAGTGCCCCCGCACCGAAGCAAAAGCCTGCGGTGGGTGAGCGACCAATGAGCAATATAAGGCAGGTGTTTGATTCGGGTAAAACAGCGCTTTATTCACTTTATCAGCGAGAGCTTCGCAAGGACCCCACTTTGGCGGGTAAGGTGTTACTGGAGTTGGTTATCGAGCCAGATGGGTCGGTGTCCGCCTGTAAGGTGGTTAATTCCGAGCTTGGGAGCCCGGCATTGGCGCAAAAAATAGCCTTACGGGTTCGCCTTTTTAATTTTGGTGCCGATAATGTTGAAGCCCGGAAGGTGAGGTTTCCGATAGATTTTCTTCCGGGCTAAGGTGGCCCTGGTGGTTATCAGTCGTGGCCTTCAATGGTGATTTTGGGAAGTGGCGGCTTGTACAGAGAAACCTTTTCGGTAGGAGCTATAACCTTGGCTTCTCCGATGACAACCTTCTGATTGTGTTGGTTGGTCACGTTGCACTGAAATATCACACGGTTTTTTGGGTCTTTACGCAATACAGTTAGATTGACTGTTAATGTGTCATCCAGTTTTACCGGGCGTTTGAATGAAAGGCTTTGATCCAGGTATACGGTGCCTGGGCCGGGCATAACCGTAGCCAGGGCGGCAGAAATCAATGATCCGCTCCACATTCCGTGGGCAATGCGCTCTTTAAACATAGAGTTGGCGGCAAATTCCGAGTCTAAATGGACCGGGTTAAAATCGCCCGAAACAGCGGCAAAAAGTATCAGTTCTTTTTCGGTAAGCGTTCGCGTAAACGTGGCAGTGTCACCCTCGTGAAGCTCGTTGTAGGTGAGGTTTTCAAGAGTATCAAGGGTGTCGCTCATTGTGTGCTCCATGCTTAAGGCGTTTGGGTGCAAGCATTTGTGGTTATGCTTTGAAACTACCTCATCGTTAACAAAACTGCTATTCTCTCCCGACTTTTTTGAGCCTGATACCTATGTCGTGTTGATTTTTGGTCAACCTGGCATACGTGAATCATTATAATGAAAAGCGCCAGACAGGAGATGGTGATGGATTTTGAGACGTTCTATCAAGACAAATACCCCGCCAGTGTTCCCCGTGAAGTGGATTTGGATAAATACAGCAGCATGGTGGATGTATTTGAGCAGGCGGTAAAAAAGTACCCAGACCGTCCCGCCTTCAGCTCTGTTGGTGTAACGCTCACTTATCGTGATCTGGACACTCAAACCCGTAACTTTGCGGCCTGGCTGCAAAACAAAACGGATCTTAAGCCCGGCGACCGTATTGCCGTGCAAATGCCCAACTTGAACCAGTACCCGGTTGTAGTATTTGGGGCCATGCGTGCCGGTTTGATTGTGGTAAACACCAACCCGCTGTATACCACCCGCGAGATGGAGCACCAATTTAATGATTCTGGTGCCAAGGCGTTGGTTATACTGGCAAACATGGCGGAAAACGCCGAGAAAGTTCTGCCCCATACCAGCATTGAACACGTCATTGTGACAGAAATCGCCGACATGCATTCGCCCATCAAGCGCATGCTGATGAACGCGGTCGTGAAGCATGTGAAAAAAATGGTGCCGCCATTCAGCATTCCGCAGGCTCATAAATTGCCCGCCGTGCTCAGCGCCGGCGCTCGCGAAAAGTTCACGCCGGTTCAGTGCAAGACCGACGATATAGCCGTGTTGCAGTATACGGGCGGCACAACCGGCGTTGCCAAGGGTGCCATGCTCACTCATGGCAACCTCGTAGCGAATCTGTTGCAGGTTCGGCCAATGATGGAAGATTCAGTAATTGAAGGCCAGGAAGTGGTGATTGCGCCTTTGCCGCTTTATCACATTTATTCCTTCACGCTGAACTGCGGCATTATGCTCGAAGCTGGCAGCCATAACATACTTATCCCGAACCCGAGGGACATACCGGGCTTTGTGAAAGAGTTGCAGAACCACAAGTTTACGGCTTTTCTCGGTCTGAACACCTTGTTTGTCGCACTGTGTAATAACGAAGATTTCCAAAAACTCGACCTTAGCCATCTTAAACTAACGTCTTCTGGTGGCATGGCGCTGACGAGCGACACAGCAAAAATGTGGGAGCGGGTCACGGGCTGCGCTATCTCTGAAGGGTTCGGCATGACCGAAACCTCTCCGGTCGTCACGTTCAACCCGGGCAGTGCCATTCAGCTTGGCACGATTGGCTTGCCGGTGCCTTCTACCAAGGTTAAAACCATTGATGACGATGGCAACGAAACGCCGTTGGGTGAAGCGGGCGAGTTGTGTGTAAAAGGCCCACAGGTGATGCGCGGTTATTGGCAGCGCCCGGAAGACACTCAAAAGTCGTTCACTGACGATGGCTATATTCAAACCGGGGATGTGGCTGTTATCCAGGAGGATGGCTATATACGCATTGTTGACCGCAAAAAAGACATGATCATCGTTTCCGGGTTTAACGTTTTCCCTAACGAGATTGAAGATGTTTTATCCAGTCACCCCAAGGTAGTTGAGTGTGCGGCTGTGGGTGTGCCTGATGCCAAAAGCGGCGAAGCCGTTAAAGCCTACCTTGTGGCTTCGGCTGAAGGTGTCACGGAAAACGAGCTCAAAGAGTTTTGTCGTGAGCGCCTGACAGCCTATAAAGTGCCCCGTTATTTTGAGTTCCGCGATGAGCTGCCCAAAACCAACGTGGGCAAGATCCTGCGCCGTGAGCTGCGCGACGAACCGGATAACAAGTAATTACGGTGACATTGCAACCTGATGACAACGCCTCAGTAAAAGCCGCCTTGCAAGCGATAATGGAGCAGCTGCCTGCCTGCAATCAGCAGGAAGCTGCCCGCATCGTTAAATTGGTGGCAAGAACCAAGGGAAAGCCTGGCCAGAAAGATCTGGAGAAAATGGCAAACTGGCTTGAGCGTGGCCGACAAAAGGTACGCCAGCGCCAGAGTCTGCATAAGCCGGCCAGCTTCCCTGCAGGCTTGCCGGTTTCAGATCGTGTGGATGATATCCGTGAAGCGATCGAAAACCATCAGGTTGTGATTATTGCCGGCGAAACCGGCTCGGGTAAAACCACCCAGATTCCCAAAATCTGCATGGACAGCGGTCGCGGCACCCGCGGCCTTATTGGCCACACCCAGCCAAGACGCCTTGCAGCTCGCAGTGTTTCTGCCCGTATTGCCGAGGAGATTGGCGAGCAGGTGGGGCAGCAGATTGGTTATCAGGTGCGTTTTACCGATAACACGTCGGAACAATCCCGGGTCAAGGTTATGACCGACGGGATTCTGCTGGCAGAAGTCCAGCACGACCGCTTTCTTGATCGCTACGACACACTTATTATTGATGAGGCCCACGAACGCAGCCTGAACATCGATTTTCTGCTTGGCTACATCAAACAGCTTCTTCCCAAGCGCCCCGATCTGAAGGTCATTATCACGTCTGCCACCATTGAGGTGGATCGGTTCAGTGACTTTTTCGACAAGGCGCCGGTTCTTGAGGTCAGTGGTCGTACCTTTCCGGTAGATATCCGCTATCGTCCACTTGCTGGCGATGAGGATGATCGCGATCAGGGGTGGAGCGATGGCGTTCTTGCCGCCATTGACGAAATCGAACAGCACGAGCGAAGCGAAAAACTGCCACCGGGCGATGTGCTCATATTTCTGCCGGGCGAGCGTGAGATACGTAACTTGAGCAAGGTGCTTCGCCATGCCGAGTTAAGGCACACCGAAGTGCTTCCGCTGTATTCCCGGCTGAGCAATCAGGAGCAAAACCGGGTGTTCCAGGGCCATAGTGGCCGCAGAATTGTGCTCTCTACCAACGTAGCGGAAACCTCATTAACGGTGCCCGGCATTCGCTATGTGATCGATGCCGGTGTTGCCCGGGTCAGCCGTTACAGTGTTCGCTCCAAAATACAACGCCTGCCCATAGAGCCTATATCCCAGGCCAGTGCCAATCAGCGGGCAGGGCGATGTGGTCGGGTTGCGCCGGGTATCTGTTTTCGCTTGTACGACGAAGCAGACTTTTTAAACCGATCCGAATACACAGACCCGGAAATCCTGCGCACCAATCTGGCCTCGGTTATTTTGCAGATGACCACCTCTGGCCTTGGCGAAATTCGGCATTTCCCGTTTCTGGAAGCACCAGACAAACGCCTGATTAACGATGGTTACAAACTACTTGAAGAACTGAGTGCGGTTGATAGCCAGCGCCGGGTAACACAGCTGGGGCGCACTATGGCCAAGTTGCCATTGGACCCACGCCTTGCGCGCATGCTGGTAACGGCAGCCGGGCAGAGTAGCCTGGCAGAAACACTGGTGATTATTGCCGGGCTGAGTGTTCAGGACCCGAGAGAGCGGCCCCAGGACAAACAGCAGGCTTCAGATCAGGCCCACGCGCCCTTCAATGACAAAGAGTCAGACTTTATGACTCTGCTCAATATCTGGAATTTTTATGAGGAACAGCGCCAGGAGCTTTCCCAGAATCAACTGAAAAAAGTCTGTCAGAAGAGCTTTCTGAGCTGGATGCGCATGCGCGAATGGCGCGATATTCATCGCCAGCTTACATTGATCTGCCGTGACCAAAAACTCTCGTTCAACAAAGAAACCGCCAGCTACGATGCCGTACATAAGGCTATTTTGGCGGGGCTTTTGGGGCAAGTAGCCGTAAAAGTTGAGAAGAAGGAATATCTGGCCACTCGAAATCGCAAGGTAATGATCTTTCCCGGGTCAAAAGTGTCTAAAACCGGCCCCAAATGGATAGTGGCCACAGAGATTGTTGAAACCAGCCGGGTGTTTGCCCGCATGGTGGCCGCCATTCAGCCCGAATGGATAGAGCCACTTGCCGGGCATGTGGTGAAACATCATTATTTTGAACCCCATTGGGAGCAAAAGCGTGCCCAAGTGATGGGCTATGAGAAAATCACCCTGTATGGCCTTGATGTGGTGCCTAAACGGGCCATAGCCTTCAGCAAAATAGACCCTGTTGAATGCCGTAACCTGTTTATACGTCATGCTCTGGTGGACGGCGATTATCGTTCAAAAGCGCCCTTTATCAGCCGCAACCGAGAGATGCTCGCGAGCGTAGAGGCGCTTGAAAACAAAACGCGCCGCCGGGATTTGCTGGTAGATGATGAAGTGTTGGTGGGTTTTTACGATGAGCGTTTGCCGGCCAACATTGTCAGTGGCCGTCATTTTGAAAGCTGGTGGAAGAGCCTGACCGCTGACGAACTACGAAACCTGGAGCTTACGGAGGACGATGTTCTTCAAAGGCCGGTTGATGCCCAGGCAGCCGATTTGTATCCGGACTTTCTGGAGTGGGAGGGTGTTCGCTACCCGCTCAGTTACGAGTTTGAGCCTACCAGCGAGCGCGACGGTGTGACGCTTCAGGTCCCTTTAATGGCCCTTAAGCAAATTCCCGCCCGGCGCCTGGAGTGGTTGGTGCCAGGGCTGCTTCGGGAAAAGTGCGTGGCGTTGGTTAAAGGCCTGCCAAAGTCATTGCGGCGTAATTTTGTGCCTGTGCCGGATTTTGTGGATGCGGCTGTCGCCAACCTTCATCCCTCAAACGAACCGCTTGCTTTGCAGTTAGGAGAGCAGTTGCGTCGCATGACCGGGGTGCGTATCGATCCGCAAACCTGGCCTGACGATGAACTGCCCCGCCACCTGAGAATGAATCTGAGAGTGCTTGGCGATGGTGGCAAAATCATCGCGGAAAGTCGCGAAGCAGACACACTTCAGGGTCAGCTGGAAGGCCAGGCCGAAGCAGCGCTTGCGTCGGCTGCTAGCGAGAGCCGAAGTGAGGAATTTGCAAAGGAATACACTGAATGGGCCTTTGGCAAATTGCCGAGGCAGGTGCAGACCGAGAAGGGCGGTATGCAGATTACCGTTTACCCGGCTATTGAAGACATGGGCAAAACGGTTAAACAGGTTCGTTGTCTGGATCGCCTTACCGCCGAGAACACTACTCGCCAGGGGGTTGCACGGCTTATCCTGAACCGGTTTGGCAATACTCTGGAAGATTTAGAGCGCAAGCTACCACGCTTTAAACAGTCGGCCTTAATGTTTGCGCCTATAGGCCAGGCCAAGGTGCTTTTGGATGATTTGCTGCTGGCAGCGGTTATGGAGCACTTTTTGCACGATCAGGCACCGGCAACCCAGGAAGCGTTTGATGCACTGTTTGACCGACATAGAGGGGATTTTATTCCTGCACTCGAGCAGGCAGACGAGCGCCTGTACCGGGCCATGACGGGTTATCAGAAGGTTGCAAAAAAACTCAAAGGCAAGATTAATCTTGCCTTGGCAAATAGCATGTCAGACTTGAAGTTCCAGATGCAAAACCTTGTTTATCCGGGGTTTTTAGTGGCTACTCAATCCAGGTGGCTGGCAGAGTTTGGTCGCTACTTTGAGGCTGCATTGGTTCGGCTGGAAAAAATGCCAAGGGAAATGGGGCGCGAGCGTGAATTTTTGCACACCATGGAGCCCCTCTGGGCCCGTTATGCCAGCAAACGAGACGAGCAACAAAGGCAGGGTGTTCGTGACCCTGAACTTGTACTTTACAGATGGATGCTGGAAGAGTTTCGGGTTTCGTTTTTCGCCCAGCAGTTGGGCACCACTATGACCGTATCGGCAAAGCGACTCGACAAACAATGGGAACTTACCCGGGTTTGATGATGTAAGCCCTTCTGCGGAGCGGGCAAAACCTCTGGACTGTGTTAGTATTTCTGAAAGAACATATATTCTGTCTTTCTGTTTCCTTATTCATGACGTGGGGTTAGCGTGATTAAAGCCGTCATTAGCGGAACCGGCCTGTACACACCGCCGGAGACCATTGAAAACGATGAACTGGTCGAAGCTTTTAATCAGTTTGTTGAAATGCACAACAACGAACATGCAGAAGCGATTGAGCGTGGCGACACAGAGGCTCTGCCGCTGTCGTCTTCGGCGTTTATAGAGAAGGCGTCCGGCATCAAACGCCGACACGTTATCAATAAGTCGGGCATTGTTGATCCTGAGCGCCTGGCCCCGTATATCCCTGAGCGCGGCAATGATGAGCCTTCAGTTCAGTGTGATATGGCCGTAGTGGCGTGTAATGAAGCATTGGAGCAGGCGGGTAAAAATGCCAGCGATGTGGATGCGGTCATTGTGGCGTGCTCCAATATGCAGCGTGCGTACCCTGCAGTATCTATTGAAGTTCAGTCTGCCTTGGGTATTGATGGCTTCGCTTACGACATGAATGTGGCCTGCAGTTCTGCCACGTTTGGTTTGCAGGCAGCGGTTAATTCGGTCGAAAATGGCTCAGCTCGCGCTGTGCTGGTTGTTAGCCCCGAAATTTGTTCAGGGCATTTAAACTTCCGCGACCGCGACAGCCACTTCATTTTTGGTGATGCCTGCACGGCGATTTTGGTAGAGCGTGAGGAGGACACCAAACCGGGGCAAGGTTTCGAGATTCTGGGCACCCGTTTGCGAACCACTTTCTCTAACAATATACGGAATAACTTCGGTTTCCTGAACAGAGCCGATGAACAGGGCATAGCCAAGCCGGATAAACTGTTTATTCAGCAGGGCCGTAAAGTATTCAAGGAAGTGTCGCCGCTGGTGGCCGAAACCATTCAGAACCATCTTCAGAGCTTGTCACTGACGCCTGGAGACTTGCGCAGAATGTGGTTGCATCAAGCCAACTTGAACATGAACCAGCTTATTGCTCGCAGGGTGCTTGGCCGCGACGCGTCAGAAGATGAGGCCCCGGTGATACTTGATGAGTATGCCAACACCAGTTCCGCAGGCTCTATTATCGCGTTTCATAAGCACAAAGACGACCTGAAAACCGGCGATACAGGTGTTATCTGCTCGTTCGGCGCGGGTTACTCTATAGGCAGTGTTGTCGTACGCCGCCGCTGATATATGTGGGCGGCGCTTCTGGGCCGCCTTAGGGCGATCATAAACAACCCAAGAGTTGAGCATGACAAGATTTTTACCCCGGAGTCGGTTACTTGCCGTACTTCCTGTGGCTGTATTTGCAATGGTTTTGTCTGCAGGTTTCGCCAGGGCTCAAACTGTACAGGAGCCAGTTCCTGAAGACGCCGCGCCGGTAAATCTTGAGGATCCGTATGAAAACTGGAACCGCAAGGTGTATACCTTCAACGATACAGTTGACCGTTGGGCTTTAAGGCCGGTGGCCAAAACGTATCGTACCTTCATGCCGGATTTTGCCGACCGCGCCGTGACCAACTTTTTTAACAATTTGACAGAAATCCGAAACTTCACCAACAGCATTTTGCAGCTGAAAGGCGAATCTGCGGTTGTGGCAGCCGGGCGCTTTACCTACAACACGGTGTTTGGTTTAGGTGGGCTGATTGACGTTGCAACGGCATTTGATTTGCCCGAAAGGCCGGAAGATTTTGGACAAACACTAGGGTACTGGGGGGCAGGTTCAGGCCCCTATTTGATGCTTCCATTTCTTGGGCCGTCCAGCCCAAGGCGCTTAGGCGGTATGGGCATGGATGGCTTTGCGTTCCCATCTCTGTGGGACGGGGTTCACAGCCCGGAAGTTTACTACGGCCGTGGCCTTCAAATCGTAGACAAGCGGGCAGATCTTATTCCTGCTGAAGGGTTTATTTCTGGCGATGCTTATACTTTTGTGCGCAACGCGTTCATGCAGCGCAGAGAGTTTTTGATCAACGACGGTAAAGTAACCCGAGACCCTTTTGCCAGTGATGACGATGAAGATTTGATGCTGGACGACTTCTGATCCTGACCACCTGTTGAGGGAGCTTTAAGGTGCTCACAGATCCAAAGATCAATAAGTTCCGCAATATGCTGGCAACAGCGCCTAACTACGAGGTGTGGAAAGCTGCCGCTCTGGAGTTGGATTTTCTTGAAGGCAATGCTGAGTGGAAGGAAAGCTTCGCCTCCGAGCATTACCATTACGAGCTGCTGTATGACCGCCTGAGCAACATCAAACAGTATCGCCAGCAAAATGACTTTGAACGTTTGAAGCGGGCACTGCGCGAGGGCCTGCATCACGATCTTGGCAACATGGGCAACCCCGCTCTGTATACACAATCCCGCGTGGGAACCAAGCACCTCATTGAAGAATACATTGCGCAGGCGTGCGAGGCTCTGGATTTTCTTTGCGACCACCCGGTGCCGGGTTTTTCAGTGGCCGACAAGCTACAGTTTTTTCGCGATACCCTTACCAGTTACGGCCGCCCAACGTTGCTTTTAAGCGGTGGTGCCAGCCTGGGCATGTTTCACTTTGGCGTGATCAAAGCGTTGTGGGAAAAAGGCCTGCTGCCGCAGGTTGTAACCGGCTCCAGTATAGGCGCCATCATTGCGGGCATGCTGGGTGTGCATACAGACGCCGAAATTCCAGAAATGCTGGTCCCTGAAAATCACAATCTTAAAGCCTGGAAGTGGCGCGGCCTGCTAAGCGCTATGCAAGGCAACGGGTTGATGGACCAGGAGCAGCTTCGCACCTGCCTTAGAAGCAATATTGGTGAATATACCTTTGAAGAGGCATACCAGCGCACCGGGCGCTCCATCAACATGAGCGTATCGCCGGTGCAGACGCACCAAAAAGCCCGCTTGCTATCGGGTTATACGTCGCCTTATCTCATGGTTTGGAGTGCAGCCCTTGCCAGTGCTGCTGTGCCTGGTATTTTTCCGCCGGTTACCTTGATGAAAAAGGATATTCACGGGCAGGCGTTGCCTTACATGTCGAGGCTTAAGTTTGTTGATGGCTCGGTGGTTAGCGATCTGCCCATTGAGCGGCTGATGCACCTGTACGATGTTAATTTCACTATCGTAAGCCAGACAAACCCACATGTGGTGCCGTTTTTAAACGCCCGGGGTCGGGATGAGAAACTGTCCTTAGCCAGCTTGCCTTTGCACCTGCTGAAATCTGAGGTTCAGTTTCACGGCCAGGGTTTGTTTGATTACCTGCGCAAGCGGGTTCGGCCGGAATTGCTGCGTCAGGTTTATGGTCAGATGCACACTATCATGGCTCAGCGTTATTCCGGCGACGTTACTATTGCGCCAACATACTCGTTCAAGGATTACCGGCGAATGCTGGCAGACCCAAAGCCGGAATTTGTGCGAGAAATGATTCTGGCAGGCGAGCGTGCAACCTGGCCGAAAATCTCTATGATACGTTCCCACGCGCGTATTTCTAAAACACTGGAGCGCTGTGTGCGGCGCCTGAAACACCAGAACAGCCTGAGTATTTGACTGGACGCCCATGTATTACGACTTCTTCGGCTTCAGAGAACCACCGTTCTCTATCGCGCCAGACCCCCGCTACCTTTATTTGAGCGAGCGCCACAAAGAAGCGCTGGCTCATTTGATGTATGGCGTGCAGGGCCAGGGTGGTTTTATTGTGATTACCGGCGAAGTAGGCACGGGTAAAACCACCGTTAGTCGGTGCTTCATAGAAAATGCTCCGGCCCACGTAGACATTGCCCTGATTTTGAACCCCCGGCTGTCTGCCCGGGAATTGCTTTCTGCTATCTGTGATGAACTGGAAATAGCTCATCCGGCTGGTGCCACCATCAAACAAATGGTCGACTTGATCAATCAGGACCTACTCAAAGCACACGGGGCAGGGCGGCATAAGGTTTTGATGATTGATGAAGCCCAGAACCTTTCCGCCGATGTGCTTGAGCAGCTGCGCCTGCTAACCAACCTTGAAACCGCGGAAAAGAAACTGCTGCAAATTGTGTTACTTGGCCAGCCGGAGTTGCAGCAGATTCTCGCGCTTCCCAAACTGCGGCAACTCAACCAGCGAGTAACAGCCCGTTACCATCTGGATGCGATAAACCGTAACGAATTGCCAGCTTATCTTAGCTACCGTCTGGGTGTTGCCGGCATGCGTGGCGATGTGTTTTCGCCTTCCGCTGTGCGCAGGCTTTACCGTTCCAGTAATGGTATACCTCGCCTGATAAACCTGATCAGCGATCGGGCCCTGCTGGGTGCATATGCTGAAGGTGAACATGAGGTGACATCGGCGCACATCCGACAGGCAGCAAAAGAAGTAGGTGGCAATCAGAATGCCGGGCCAAAACCGGCTGCGAGCAAAAACAAGCTGGATACTTCTAATGTTTTGGTGCTTGCCGCCTCATTGTTGTTGGCTGTGGTTAGTACGTTTTGGCTCTACCAACAATGGTACGGGCCAGACCCGGTTGCCGAAGTAAATGCAGCACCCGTGGAGCAGGGCGGCACCATTCAACGTGACAGCCAGCCGGAAGAGCAACACACTGCATCTGCGCAGCAATCCGCCGGTCTGGAGCAACGTTCTGATGGTTCAGGCAACCATGATTTGTTATTTAACTTTTCAGAACAGGCCCTTAATTTATCAGACGCGTTTCGCGGGCTGTTTGATATATGGGGTGTTCAATACCATCCTCAGGAATCGCCGGTGGCCTGTGAATTTGCCCGGCAAAACGGCCTCGACTGCCTTGAACGACAAGGTAGCCGCAGAAGCCTCACGTTTTTGGACAGGCCAGCTATGCTGATGCTCCAGAATGACGCCGGAAAACGTGGCTATGTTGTGCTGCGCCGTCTGGAGGGGGATGTTGCGGAGATTGTTTCGCCTACTGGCACGGCCGAAGTAACGTTTACCAGCCTTGAGCCTTTCTGGTTTGGCGAGTATCGGGTGCTGTGGCAGCTTCCAGATTATGTCACCAGTAAACCCGGCTCCAGTGATGGTGCAAGCGAAGAATTATGGCTGGGCGTTCGCATGATGGAGTTGGCAGATGCCCTCAGCGACTCAGCCGAAAAAAATTCAGAGATCAAACACATGCCCGCGCAGGAGCAAGTGCGGTGGTATCAGTCTTTAAAGGGCCTGACGGTAGATGGTATTGCCGGTGCCATGACGATTATCCAGGTGAATAATGACCTGAATGCCAAAGTGCCAAGACTGCTAGAGCCAAAGCCTGAGGTGGAAGGGTAAATCATGTCCTACATTCTTGACGCCCTCAGGAAATCGGAAACGGAACGCCGCCAAGGGAAGGTTCCAGACCTGGGACAGCAGGTGCAGCTGATTCATCGCCCCAAAAAACGGAAAACTTCTCCGGTGGTCTGGATGGCTTTGGCATTGCTGGTGAACGCCGCTGTGCTGGCGGTTGTATTCTGGCCGGATGGCCCAACGGAATTAACGGCTGTGCAGACCCCGCAAACATCTGAACCTGCTAAAACCCTGGAACAGCCAGTGAAGCCAGGTGCTACCCCGGAGACTGAGGTAGCGGCACCAGCGTCAGTGAATCCAGAGCCAGTGAGTGAGCCGGTGTCAGAGCCTGAATCTGCACCTGTACCTGCACGTGAGCGTCCCCTTATTATAACGCCCTCTGTAAGTCCGGAACGGCGGTCCCCGGCACTGCGCCAGGATGAGCACAGGGCAAGGGTGCCGCATCTGGTTGAGCTACCCCTATCATTTCAGAAGAGTATTCCGGATTTGATGTTTAACAGCCACATATACTCCACCGATCCATATGCTAGCCGCGTGATGATCAATGGCCACTATATGCGCCAGGGGGAATCCTTTTCGGGTATTACTGTGGAAGAAATCACCGAAGAAGGTGTGGTGCTGAGCAAGCAGGGCCGGACCTTTCGTGTGGGTGTTGTTCGCGATTGGGTGAGCCCGGACTGATGGCATTATCAAACGACATAAAACAACAGATTCAGCAGGGTTACCGTGAAGTCCTGGCCGGTAAAGAGGTTCGTGCCCGCTATGGCCAGCGCTTAATGATTGCCGAGATTGCCCGCTACATGGGCGATATAACGGAAAATGACGGCCAGAGAACCTCTGCGCCAGCGGCCTGTGTGGTTGAGGCGGGTACAGGTACGGGCAAGACTCTGGCGTATCTGCTTGCGGCTATTCCTGTAGCCCGGGCCCTGAATAAAACCCTGGTGATATCGACGGCAACAGTGGCGTTGCAGGATCAGATTGTTCTGAAAGATCTGCCTGATCTGAAAACCCACAGCAAGATGAACTTTAACTGGACGCTGGCCAAAGGCCGGGGCCGGTACCTGTGCATGTCTCGCCTGGAATCACGGTTGCACGATGAAGGCAACGGCGATAGCGACACCATGCCGTTGTTTTTGTTGGATAGCCCCGGCACAGAGGAGCCTGGTACCCGGGCGTTTTTTGAAGAGATGCTGGCAAGCTATGGCTCGCGCAAGTGGGATGGCGACAGGGACCACTGGCCGGAACAGATACCAGATGACGTTTGGCGCCAGGTAACAACCGATCATCGCCAGTGCACCAACCGACATTGCAGTTACTTTGACAGTTGCGCTTTTTTTGATGCCCGCAAGGACCTGGATGAAGTAGATATTGTGGTGGCCAATCACGATCTGGTTCTCGCCGACCTGGCTTTGGGTGGTGGCGCCATTTTGCCGGAACCTGAAAACGCTCTGTTTATATTTGACGAGGCCCATCACCTGCCAGACAAAGCGCTGAATCACTTTGCGGCGTCTGTACCCCTGAATTCGACCCGGCAATGGCTTAAACAGTTGTCTCAAGCGCTTGCCAAAATGCAGCCTTACTTGGCAGCAGGCACCCAGGGTGCAAAAACAATTGATCGCATAAGCGGCGCGTCTCGGGATGTGGATTTAGTGCTTAGCCGCGTTTATGAAGAAGCCGAACACAATACCGGCTGGGAGTTTAACGATGAGCGCCGTTCGGCGCAGTGGCGTTACCCCGACGGCGAGCTGCCAGAGGCGCTGGCAGAGTTGGCCGCTGAAAGCCGACTTGCCACAGCCAATTTGGTGCGCCACCTGGGCGCGCTGGCAGATGAGCTGCAAGGCGCTTTTGACGAACGCAAACAGCATGATATTGACCGGGATACAGCCGAAGCCTGGTACCCGGTAATTGGCGCCTTCCACAGTCGTTCAGAAGATCAATTACGGCTCTGGACAGCCTGGACAGAGCAAATTGATGGCCCGAATAAAGGCAAAAGCCCGCCTCCGGCACGCTGGAGTGTGCGCCAGCGCTGGGACCATGCGGAAGACATCACACTGTTCAGCTCGCCGGTACTGGCAGACAATCTTTTGTACTCCAGACTTTGGTCCCGGGCTTACGGCGCTGTACTTACCAGTGCGACGCTAACAGCACTGGGCAGCTTTGATCGCCTGCAATCGAGGGCGGGCTTGCCGGCGGACAGCCGAATGATGGTGGTCCCAAGTTCGTTTCGCTATAACGAAAAGGCGACGGTAGAAGTACCTTCCATGACTTGTATGCCCACCGATGATGGTTTTGCCGATGAGCTGATCAAACGCCTGCCGGGCGTATGGGCCGGTGAGACTGCCACGCTTGTGCTGTTTACGTCCCGGCGGCAAATGCATCAGGTGCGGGATGCGCTGGCGCCAGAGTACCCTGATCTGATCATTACCCAGGATGATATGTCCCGGGGCGAGGTATTGCGCCAACACCGGGCTCGCATAGATGAGGGCAGGGCCAGCGTACTGTTCGGCGTAGCCAGCTTTGCAGAAGGGATCGATTTGCCTGGCAACTATCTGCACCATGTTGTGATTACACGGCTGCCTTTCTCGGTACCGGACGACCCTATCGAGGCCAGCTTGGCGGAGTGGGTCACCCAGCGCGGTGGCAATCCATTTATGGAAATTACGGTGCCTGGCGCTTCTATAAAACTGGTGCAGGCTGTGGGCCGTTTGTTACGCACAGAAGAAGATACCGGAAGGGTGACCATTCTCGACCGCCGTATTATCGCAAGGCGTTATGGTCAATTATTGCTGGATGCATTACCGCCGTTCCGGCGAATTATTGAAAGGTAAACGTGCAAAGATGAGGGGTAAAAAAAGAGCCAGCCCGAAGGCTGGCTTATACAAGGGGTCCTCGAAAAAAACCCGTGCGTCTATTTAACGCTAAAGAAGAAATCTGAAGGCCTGAAGTTCCAGAATTCCTGGTGGGGGCTTGCCCTACCGTGGAATCAATATTAAGGGAGTAGAGGGCGTAGCCGAATCGTCCAAAGGGCGTAGCGCCGGTGAATAGTTCTCTCCGAATGTGACGGGTGTCACAAAAAAGTGGCAAAGCCTATTGGCTGAGAAGGCCCAGTTCCCGCGCTCGGGCCAGGGCCTCGGTTCTTCGGCCGACGCCTAGCTTGCCATAAAGGTTACGTATGTGGGCCTTCACCGTGGCCGGCGCGACGCCCATGCGCTGGGCGATGTCCTTGTTTGCGCCGCCGGCATGGATCAGTTCCAGTACTTCCAGCTCCCGCTGGCTCAGAGGCTCGGCAAGGCTTTGCTTCTGATTTACCGCGGTAGGTTCGGTTGATGTCTGGCCCTTGGTACTCGGGTTCTTTTGGGGTTGCAGCAGGGATCTTATGTTGTGCTGCCAGCTTCCCTCGCTCTGCAGGGCAGGTAATTCAAGCAACAGCGCCTTTAGGCGGGGGCTTTCTTCAGCAAAAAGGCGCATAAAGCCAGCCTCTGCGGCCATGCTAACCGCCCGCTCAAGCCGCTCCCGGCAGTCGTTGCTTCTACCTTTCAGTGCAAACGCCTCACCGCTTACCAGCAGCGCTTCTACCAGGTGTCGGTTGTGCTCGTTTTGTTCGGTTTCGGACATAAGCACTTCAAGAATATCCAGTGCCTGCTCCGCTTTACCCTCTGCAATCAGCAACCGGGCACAACTGATGCGGTTCTGTTCCCGGTTCAGGGGGTTGGTAATCGTTTGACTGGCAAGTAAGTCCAAAGCTTGTCGAGCCTGAGGTGTCTGGCCTGAAGCCAGAAAGCACCGTGCCTTCAGTGCCGTACTAGCCGGTGGCTCAAAAACAATGTGCGCCCTGCGCTTGCGACCAATCTGTTCGGCGTCTTCCAGTGCTTCAATTGCCTTCTGGTATTTGCCATCGCTAAACGCCAGATGCCCGTGAACATGCTGAATAATCACATGTTGACCAGGTTCTGTGCCCTGGTCTACATGCTCCAGCAGCGGCGCTAGGTGGGCGGCTGCATCCTGTGTTTGGTTACGCTCTCGATGAATCTCTGTGAGCGCCGCATTAAGCCAACATGAGATCAGACGAGGCTGGGTGGGGTCAGAGTAATGCTGATCAACCCAGCGCCGTACCTCTGTGCAGGTATCCAGGGCAAGATCCATATCACCCCGGTTGTACTGTATCCAGGCCAACAAGCCACCGCTTGAAAGAACCGTGCTTGGCTTTCGTTCTACCTGGCCGTAGTGGACAGCAGACTTTAGCGCCTCTTCGGCGCCTGTTAGGTCACCCTTGCCGTAATTGTCTAACCCTAAACCGTAATAGGTCACAGACTTGAGTGGAATTCGGGTGTGGTCTATATCCGCGAGAACTTGTTGGGTCAGGTTGCTGGCACTTTTGTCATCGTTACGTGATCGAGCGAGGTAAGAACGTATAAGTGATATCTCACTCTGCAAGCCCAGTGCACCCTCTGCATCCGGGGCAGAATCTGCCACACGGCGTTGCAGCAGGTCCTCAACGTTGGCCAGTAATGGTTCAAGGTGATCAAAACGATTGGCAAAAAAACGGCTCCACACACGCAACATCTGTAGTTGGGCGCTTTCCTCTATTTGCTCTGGGGGCAGCCGCTCCAGCCAGTTTAAAACCGGCAAATGATAGCCCCCATGAATCAAGTTGTTGCCGTGGGTGGATAATACGCTCGCCAGCCATGGCCAATCTTCTTTTTGTACAATCTGAGTAATCGCTTCTTGAACCTGCCCGTGGTCTAAAAGCCATTGTACTGTGCGGTGCCAAAGGAGGTGGGCACGCTCTGGGTTTGACTGGCGAATTCGTTGCAATAACGCATCACGAAACAAATCGTGATAGCGGAACCATTCATTGTGATTATCCAGGGGAATCAGAAACAGATTTTGCGAAAGCAGCGTTTCGAGCATCTGCTGGCTGTCGGTACTGTTTATACTGCCGCTTGTGCGGAGCGTGTCGCACAGAGACGCACAAAGCCGGGGACAGCAGGCAGTGTCTAGCAAAAAGGCGACAATAGACTCTGATTGCTTCTCCAGAACCTCACTAAGCACATAGTCACTTATGTGGCGTTCGTCTATGTGTAAAGTGTTTGTTGCCGTGTTGTTCCCTGATAGCGCAGAAAGCTGCATCGCTGCCACCCACCCCTCTGTCCGGCGGCATACGGCCTGTACTTCTTGCTCTGAAATGGCAAGCCCCATGGTGTTATGAAAAAACTCCCGGCATTCGTCTTCAGAAAACGCCAGTAATGCCGGGTGAATCTCCTGCACCCAGCGGCGTACACGCCAGCGAGCCAGTGGTAGGGGAGGTTCAGTACGGGAGGCTAACGTAATGGTGACACCGGCCGGAAGATAATCCACAAAATATCCGAACTGGCGTTGCACTTGGTCGGTTGTAATAAACTGGAAATCATCCAGCACCAGGTTCCACGAACCACCATCGGCGGCAAGTCTGTTGATCAGTGCCGTAATCGCACTGGTTATATGGTCATCAGTACCGCCGGCAAGGTTTTTGTGGCAAGTTTCTAACCCGCTCAGGCCGGCGTGTTCAAAGGCACTGGCCACGTATTGCCAGAAGCGCCCGGGTTCATCATCGTGTTCATCCAGGGACAACCAGGCAATTGGGCCAGATGTGCGGGCGCACCATTGGCTTACCAGCGTTGTTTTACCAAACCCTGCTGGCGCTACAATAAGGTTCAGTCGCTTGGGCTGGCTTGGTGCCAACAGCGAGCTGAGGCGCTCGCGACGAACCGCTCGCGGATCTGAGGCGGGCCTGAGGAACTTGGTGGTTAAAAGCATTGATGTTCCAGATGCCGAATAAATGATGATCTCGGATTGTGTGCTTTGTCTCGGGCAAGTCAAGGGCTGGAGAAACAAACATTGCTGTCAAATAAGCTGCGCAAGTGCCATTTTGGACTAAACTGACTCAGACAGTTCTTCTATACTATTAAAGAATGAAAAATAGACGCGTTATGCGTATTCTTGTGAGCAGGCTATCCGTACATGCTTATTTATAACCCGTCCAGGGCCGAAAACTCAGGGAGCGACAGAGCTAATGAAATTACAACAGTTGCGCTATATTTGGGAAGTTGCGCACCATGATCTCAATGTGTCGGCAACTGCCCAGAGTCTGTTTACGTCTCAGCCGGGCATTTCCAAGCAAATTCGTCTTCTTGAAGATGAGCTGGGGCTTGAGATTTTTGCCCGAAGCGGCAAACACCTGACCCGCATCACCCCGGGGGGCGAAATCATTGTGCGTGAAGCCGGTGAAATTCTGCGCCGTGCCGAAGGTATCAAGAAGATCGCCCAGGAGTTCAGCAATCAGCGCAAGGGCGAACTGAGCCTTGCCACCACCCATACCCAGGCTCGTTACGCCTTGCCGCCGGTGATCAGTGGGTTTATCGAAGCCTACCCTGATGTGTCCTTGCACATGCACCAGGGCACGCCCATGCAGATTTCTGAAATGGCAGCCACTGGAACGGTTGATTTCGCCATAGCCACTGAAGCAATGGAGTTGTTTAACGACCTTATTATGATGCCCTGTTACCGCTGGAACCGCACAGTGGTTGTGCCCAAGGATCATCCGCTCGCGCAGTTGTCTGAGTTAACACTGGAAAAACTGGCTGAGTATCCGCTGGTGACTTATGTTTTCGGGTTTACCGGGCGCTCAAAGCTTGATGAAGCATTTCAGACCAAAGGTTTGACCCCGAAAGTGGTGTTTACGGCAGCGGATGCCGACGTGATCAAAACCTATGTGCGCCTGGGGCTCGGGGTAGGGATTATTGCCAGCATGGCGTTTGACCCTGAAACCGATACGGACCTGGTGGCTCTGGATGCCAGAAAGCTTTTCAGCCCAAGCGTGACCCGGATTGGTTTCCGAAAGGGGACATTCCTGCGCGGCTATATGTACGACTTCATCCAGCGATTCGCACCGCATCTTACGAAGGAGGCCATAGATGAAGCCGTTGCGCGCCAGAGCAACCGCGGTGATATAGAAGCCTTATTCAAGGACATAGAGTTACCCACCCACTGACAGGTAACTGCCAGCCCCGCCAGTGTTACTGGCGGGCGATCAGGTTACCCGCATGCAGGCCGCACTCTTTTTGTGTGGCTTCTTCCCACCACCAGCGGCCTTCACGCTCATGTTGCCCTGGCAAAACCGGGCGAGTGCAGGGCTGGCAGCCGATGCTGACAAATCCCTTTTCGTGAAGCTCGTTATAGGGCGCCTCTGTCATTCGAATATAGTCCCACACCTCTTTTGACGTCCAGTTGGCCAGTGGGTTGAACTTAACCAAAGTTTTATCTGGCCCTGAAAAGTTGGCATCTTCCTGAATAACCGGCACCTCGTTGCGCGTGCCTGGGCTCTGGTCTTTGCGCTGGCCGGTAATCCAGGCATCCACGCCTGCAAGTTTGCGCTTGAGAGGGTTCACCTTGCGAATACCGCAACACTCGCTGTGTCCTTCTTCGTAAAAGCTGAATAATCCTTTCTCATTCACCAGATTCTGCACTTCGGCGGTGTCTGGGAACAGCACCTCTATATTGATGCCATAATGCTTGCGGACGCGCTCAATAAACGCATAGGTTTCCGGGTGCAACCGCCCAGTATCCAGTGTGAATACCTTCAGATTATTCGTAAGCTTGTGGGCCATTTCGATGAGCACCACGTCTTCGGCGCCACTGAAAGAAATAGCGATGTTGTCATAGCGCTTGAAAGCGGCTTTCAGAATAGCTCTCGGGCTTTCCTGGCCCAGTTCATCCTGTAGCTCCCGGATAATACTCATAAAATGTCCGTACCTAATGCGGGTTTTAAAGAAGGTTAGCATTAAATGATTAATTCCATGAAGGAATGACAGTCTATATGTATATATCTTTTTGTTTGTTCTGGTAGTGAGGGCGCGCAGGTTTGTTGTCGTTGCCGGTGCATTCTTCTCCGGTTTTTCTTATGATACCGCGCTAATAGAAGGGGAGCGCGCCTTGCTCTCGTTTGAAATCCTTACTTGGAACACTGAATCAGGAGATCACTGTGGAACTGGCATGTCTCGACCTTGAAGGCGTATTGATCCCGGAAATCTGGATCGCGTTTGCAGAAAAAACCGGTATTGAAGAACTCAAGGCAACGACACGCGATGTGCCGGATTACGACGTGCTGATGACGCAGCGGCTTAAGCTTCTGGACCAGCACGGATACGGCTTGCCGCAGATTCAGGAAGTAATTGGTGAGTTGGACCCACTACCAGGCGCCCGTGAGTTTCTCGATTGGTTGCGCGAGCGGTTTCAGGTAGTGATTCTCTCCGACACCTTCTACGAATTTGCCATGCCGCTGATGAAAAAGCTGGGTTACCCGGCGCTACTTTGCCATAAGCTGGAAGTGGCCGAGGATGGCCAGATTACCGATTACCTGTTGCGCCAGAGAGACCCCAAGCGCCAGTCGGTGCGTGCGTTCCAACTGTTGAACTACCGCGTTATTGCCACGGGTGATTCGTACAACGACACCACCATGTTGGGGCAGGCAGAAGCAGGCATTCTGTTCCACGCGCCAAAGAATGTAATCGATGAGTTCCCGCAGTACCCGGCTGTGCAGGAGTTTTCAGATTTGAAGCAGGAATTCCTGAAGGCGAGTGCTGTTCACTCCGCTTAAATTCAGGCGGTTTGCATTGCCGGGCGCTGGCACTTTCGAATCAGGGCGATAGCTAACCTAGTCGCCCTGATTCAGCTTCTCGAGGAAATCCATCAGCGGCTTCACTTTGGTGAGGGTTTCCTGATATTCGCTTTCTGGTTCCGAGTCGGCAACAATGCCGCCGCCGCCCCAGCAGCGTATGGTGCCGTCGGACCGGCAAAATAGTGTTCTTATGGCTATGTTGCTGTCCAACCTGCCATTCAAGCCCATATAAAATACAGAGCCACAGTAGGGGCCTCTCCAGTGTGGTTCCAGTTCCCTGATAATTTCCATTGCTCTTATTTTAGGCGCTCCTGTAATCGAGCCACCCGGAAAGGCAGCCAGGAACGCTCTGAATGGCGTGACATCGGATCGCAACGTGGCTTTTATGTGGCTAACGAGGTGATGAACGTTATGGAAGGACTCCAGTTCGAAAAGCCCCTCAACTTTGACCGTGCCAGGCTCGGCATGCAGGCCAAGATCGTTGCGAAGCAAATCCACAATCATCAGGTTTTCTGCACGGTCCTTTTCCGAATTTATCAGTTCTTCAGCTAATGCCCGGTCTTCGGTAGTCGTTCGTCCTCTGGCGCGGGTACCTTTTATAGGGCTCGTGCTCATAATATTCTGACTGATGCTCAGAAAACGCTCAGGAGAGACGGATAAAATGTCCGCTGCGCCTTGACGAATAAAGGCTGAAAAAGGCGTGGGGTGAGTTTTCGTTAAGGCCTTGTAGGCGTTCCAGCTATTGCCTTTATACCGCCCTTCAAATTCCTGCGAAAGATTCACCTGGTAACAGTCGCCTGCCTGAATATAGCGTTTGACCTTATCTACATTGGTTTTGTACCGGGTCGCTGTTTGTCTGGGGCGAAATGGCGCTGTTATCTCCCAGTTAGAGCTCGCAGGTGCCGAAGAGGTTTTGAGCCAGTACTCGAGTTTGGCTATTTTTTCTGCCGAACACTCAGGATGCAGCCACAGGTAGTATTTGCCAGTTTTCTGGTTATAGCTGGCCATCCAGAGGTAAAGGTTTGCCGATAGGATTGGATCGGGCAGGGTGCGCCTGACCGCCGATAGTCGCTCTTCCAGAAGATAACCAAATTCAAAGCTGACAGTCCCGACCCAGCCTCCGACCAGGTACTCGTGGGTTTGTTCACGTTTTACCTGATAGTGGTTGCTGGCCTGCTCAACGCTTTCAATGCTTTGTTGGGCTTCGGCGAACGAGCATTCGCTTTTTAGTGTTTGCTTGCACTCGGTCTCCGCGAGGCATGCAAAACCTGCGAAATCTCCAGACCCCTTTGCACCGGAGATTCCTCCCAGATGGAAAAAATCACTTTGCACAGAAGCGTGCGCCAGTAGCGAATGATACTCGTCTTCGGTGAGCTCTTTTGCGCCAGTTGTGCTCACGCAGCCTCCGTTCTGAATCGAGAGAATGTTAATTGGTACACAGTTTCAGGATTGCTCGTTCGTTTGAACTGCTGGTGTAATGAAAACCGTGGAAACCTGCTGGGCTATCGGTTCCTATAGTAACAGGATCCACCTACTGAATTAACGCAGAACTTAACCCGGAAGGACCAGATATGATTAATCGCGTTTTGACTGTATGGCTGTGTGTGTTGGGTTTAATGATTGGCGTACCGGCAGCCGCTCAAGAAGGTAAAGAGTACGAAGACCATATTCTTTCAGACGGTAAATTCACGAACGAGGAACTGGCGGTTGTTATTCTGCGTGCCAAAGATGATTTGACCTCTCTGCTGGAAAAGGCGGTTGCAGAGGTGAAGGTAGAGATGGAAGAAACGGGTCTTTTCAGTCCCCAGGCATGGATGTTGATGAAAAACCAGGATCTGAAGAAGGTATCGCTATCGGGGCAGGCTGAGAGCGCCCCCCCGAATATCAAGGTTCACATGTTCCGTGCAAGCCTCAGGTCTGTGGCGCGGCATAATCGAATTGATGCGGCGCTGATCGTATACCCTGGTTCTATCAAAAAAGACGGCGAAACCCAGCGCATTGTTGCGGTTGAGCATGAACATCGCCTGGGCGTGTCGGGACTCAAGCTTATCCCCCTGGACCTGGAAGATGGTGAGGCATCCTTTGGTGAGCCAATTTCTCAAAAAAAGCCTTTCGCTTTTTTTTATGAGGGGAAGCCTGAAAAACAAAGCGGCGACAAATTGAAAAAAGTAACCGAATAGATGTTGTTTGTTACGAAGTGTGAGTGTTTTCACGGAATCGGACTGTAAAACAATCTTTAATGGAGTTGTGGGGTCACGAACTCCACTTCCAAAATTAAGGCTCATACAACAACAAAATGAGTCGATAAGGAGATAAAAATGAAAGGCCTGAAAAAACTTGCTCTTGTAACAGCAATTGCCGCTGCCCCGTTCGCAGCTAACGCAGATCTGAAAGCTCTTGACGACTCCGCTATGGGTAACGTAACCGGCCAGGCTGGTGTAACCATCGAATTGGAAACTCGCGTTTCTATCGGTGAGTTCACCTACACGGACGAAGGTACCTTCGCGGTTTCTGGCATCGAGATCGGTGGTGCGGACGCCAGTGGTTTGACCCTTACCGACCCTGCAAGTCCAGATGGGGGTTATGACCCTCAACCTGGTCTTGTTACTCAGAGTGAACTGCTGAATGACCTGAAAATCGACATTGATGTTGCAGCCGATGGTGACGCCGTCATTCATGTAGGCTCCAACACGGGTGCCCCGATCGATTGGGGTATGCAGGTTGACAGTATGTCGCTGCGCGACAATGTTGAGGCGAGCTCCGCCACTCAGAACACCACGCTTATCTCAGGCCTGAAAGCTTGGGGTCAGCTGGCTGCCCTGGATATCCGCGTAGACACCAAAGATGTTGGCGGTATTGCGGATACCGGTACTCTGAATCTGGATGCTGCTTTCACGGTTGAGCAGATGGATTTTGATGTAGAATTCCTCGGTGTCGGCATTCGCGACATGAAGATCGTAGGTGCTAACGCCGGTGGCGCTACCTACTCAGATCAGGAAATGGCCGATCTGCTGGGTGACGATAACGGTGAAGACCCAGCTCTTGAAGGTAAGCTGGCTGCTCTTGCCTCTGGCAACAACCCACTTGGCCAGTCGTTTGCTGTAGCCCGTCTGGATGTCTATAAGGGCAATGGTCTGGGCGCTTCAGGTGCAACTGATGTTCTACGTGTGGATGTTGATGATGTGTTGATGGATGTAAGCGTTGCAGAAACCATTATTGGTGGCGCTAACATCGGTACCATTGGTATCGACAACCTGCACATCTCTGACACCAAACTGGCTGTATACGGTCACTAATCTGACCTAGCAACGAGTAGTGTTGAAACGCCCCGCTCCGCGGGGCGTTTTTTGTTATTGGAAAGATAATATGAATGGTCATAAAAAACGGCAGCTTAAAAATAAAAGCTGCCGTACTGTTTGAAGCTGGGGCGTGAGGTTTGCGGCTTACTGGTCAGGCACCGCAATGGACAGATCAAATCCGCCACCCGGCCTTGGCGTCAGAGTAACTGGCCCTTCATTAATGCCTTGCGGGATTTGTATTTGATCTATGCCCGGTGGGCTGCCAATGGAAAAATTCAGATTCTGCCCATCAAAACCAATACCCAGCTGATCGTTAAGAAAAGACTGGGTGAAAGGCTCATCCGGAATCTGCATTTGCTGCCCGAAGACCAATGGCGGGATATTGGGTGTGAATGCTGCAGGAGGCTGCGCTCTTGCAAGCTCTTCCTGGGGCAGAAGTAGCGCCCGGCGAAGGAATTCTTCCTCAGCATTTGCAAGGGCGTCGGATTTACCCTCGTCTGTAAATCTTTGCAGGGCTTTTCGGTAGGCTTCGTCTTCTGCTTCTGTGGTAACCGGTTCGCCCGGGGATATCGTCAGGGCGCGAATAATGCGCTGGCGGTCTGCTTCTGATTTGCGGTTTTCTTTTGGTACCACTATTACCGCAGAATCCTTCACGTAGGTTTCGACCATCTCGTCTGAGGTCATGGCCTGAACCCCCGCGGTTGCAGGTGTCGGAACAGTAAAAGCCAGTGCAGCGGCAATGCCTGCCGCTATACGCGTAACGCTTTTGGTATGGGCTGTCGGGGCGGGATTGTGCCCGACCGGTAAGTTCCGGTTGTTCATAATGTTGCCTCTTGCTGCGATGAGCTCAGGTGCGAGGCGTGTCTGAGGTTACAGCAATCAGTACGCTTCTCTATAGTTACGAGTATTCGGGTTGTCTAACAGTATTTCAAGCGTGTGAGCGCTAGTTTGTGATCAGAACCCTTGATTTGCCGTACTGTTACAAAAAGCCTGGTGAAGAGGGTTAACATAGCGGTGGATTTTCGCTGGGGTGGCTCAGTAAAGCGTTGCACACCCACATATATGTATCGGGTTCAGGGGTAAAATGAGCAGACTAATACGTAGCCGCTTTCAGAGCTGGATAAACCGTCGCATTCCGCGTTCAGATGTTCAGGTGCTCACCCAGAGAAACCTTTTCATTTTGCCAACAGCTGCCGGCGTGATGTTTGGGCTGCTATTGCTAATTATGCTACTCACCGGCATTAATTATCAGAACAGTCTTATTTATTTGGTTACTTTTTTACTTGGGGCGGTGTTTGTAGGGGCCATGCACCAAACCCACCGAAACCTTTCCGGTCTTGAGTTTACGTTAGTTCAGGCAGGTGAAGGGTTTGCGGGTGATAACATTGTTTTCCGTTTGCGGGCAGCGGCCGGTAAGGACGATGCCATAGCCTTTACGCTTTCTGTTGATGACTTGTCGGTGCCAGTGGGCCATGTACCGGCTGGCCAGTCGGTAGATGTTGCCTTGCCCGTGCCTTCTGCATTCCGGGGCTATCTGCAGCCAGATCGCATCCGAATAGAAACCCGCTTTCCCTTTGGCTTACTTAAGGCCTGGTCATGGATGAGGCCGGTTTCAGCAGCCGTGGTTTTCCCTCGGCCAATTGTGGCCCCGGATGTTGTAAGTGCGGTAGAAGACGGAGAGCAAACCTCTAATTCTCGCTCCCCTGAAGGGAATGATCACGCTGAACTAAGGCCCTGGCGAGAAGGGGATATGAGCCAGCGTATTATGTGGAAGCGATTTGCCCGCAGTGGCCAGATGGTTGTCGCAGATTGGGAAGCGGATAAAGGCAACCCCCATTGGCTGGATTTTAATGCCTTTGCCGGCACGGACCATGAGTTGCGACTTAGTTATCTTTCATGGTTGGTTATTGAACGGGGAAAGAGCGGGGCAAGGTTTGGTTTGAATTTGCCCGGCCAAGTCATTGAGCCAGAGAGTAGCACAACCCACACCACACGGTGCCTCAGGGCATTAGCTGTTTGGGGTGAGGAAAAGCCAAGGGATGCCTTTGCAGCCCCGCACGGTACGCGCCATTACACGACGATAAAAAAGTCTGCTGGTGCAGCGAGAGGGGTGCATTCATGAGTGTTTGGGGCGTCTCTAGGAGCGAACCTGAAACACAAAGCGATAGCTTGCCTTCTCGTGCTTTGTTGTGGCTGATTGTTAGCTTTGTCGTATTGCTGACGCCCCAGGTTGATCGACTTCCCTTATGGTTGATCCTTGTGTGTACGGCATTGGCCGGCTGGCGCTGGCTTGCGCAGCAGGGGCGTGTGCGTTTGCCGGGCCGTTGGCTGCGAACCGGGATTATGCTGATTTTGGTGGCGGTCTATCTGATTACAGTGCAGGGGAGTTTCACCGTCGATACAGCCGCTTCGTTTTTTGTGTTGGCGGTTGGCTTGAAGTGGCTTGAAACCCGCACTGTGCGGGATTTTTACGTGCTGTTTTATATTCTGGTGTATCTGGCTACGGTGAACTTTTTGTTTCATCAGGAAATTCACTGGGCGTTGGTGAACATTGGCGCAATTGTTTTGTTGCTTATTGGCCTGCAAGTGTTGAACGCACCGGATCTTCCCGGTGGTATGAAAGCGAGCTTATGCAGGTTGGGGGGTATGCTCCTGAAAGTACTGCCAGTGGTTGTTCTGTTGTTTGTATTCTTCCCGCGTATGGACCCGTTATGGAGTGTGCCGTTGGTGTCTGGCCAGGCGAGCACAGGTATCAGCGACACCATGCGGCCAGGAGATATATCCAACCTGGCGCAAAGCAGCGAGCGGGCCTTTCGTGTGACCTTCGGTGGTGCGATTCCGGAAAACAGAGACAGGTACTGGCGGGGGCTGATACTGGACTCTTTGGATGACGGAACCTGGCGCCAGAGTGGGGTCGAGCCTTATCGTTCGCCGGGACGAGTGAATGTGGATGGCGGCGTGGGCGAGCTAGCCGCCAATGAGTACGATGTTTTGATGGAGGCAACGGATCAACGGTGGGCATTTGCCCTTGAAGGTTCAGAGGCGGTATCAGATAACCTGGTAAAGGAGTCGAATAATCTATTTCGTTTTCGCCGGCCGGCAGATAGCTCCATTCGCTACAGGCTAGCGCTTGGAGATACCGATAAACCGCCCATGCAATCGCTCGAGCAACGCCAAGCCGGCCGCTACCTTCAGCTACCAGCTCAGGGCAACCCCCGGGCGCGGGCCTTGGCTGATGAGCTGAAAAAATCAAACAACGACATTGGCGTAATCCAATCGTTACTAGGCCGGTTTCGGGAACAGCCCTATTTTTATACTTTGCGCCCACCTGAAATGCCGAACGACGGTATAGACAACCTGCTTTTTGAAGAAAAACGTGGGTTTTGTGCCCATTATGCTGGCGCTACGACCTTTGTGTTGCGCTCGGCGGGCATTCCAGCGCGGGTAGTGGTTGGGTACCAGGGTGGCGAAGCCGGTGCAGGCGGCGATTACCTGATCGTTCGTCAGTACGATGCCCATGCTTGGGTTGAAGCCTGGGTTAAAGGGCGGGGTTGGGTTCGCGTAGATCCGACAGCAGCTATCGCCCCAGACAGAATAGAATCCGGTTTGCGGGATGCCGTGGCCGATGAGGGCTCGTTCCTGGAAAACAACTGGACGTCGGCCCAAAGATACGGCGATGTGGCTATTGTTCAGTGGGCAAGCCTGCAGCTTGATCGAATTAATTACCAATGGCAGCGTTGGGTTGTTGGGTACCAAGGCCAAAGTCAGTTGGATTTAATGTCCCGCTTGCCGGGTGGGTTTGGCATGCGGGAACTGGGGTATTTAACCGCCGGCATCGTCGGCGCTGCGTTGTTGATTGTAGGGCTTTTATCAGCCTTACAGATACGCCGGGGTGCCGGCCGGGATGGTTATAGCCGTGCGCTGGCAGCTTGGCATCGGTTATGTGGGCAGGTAGGAGTGCCCGTAAGACAAGGTGAAACCCCCGCTGCTCTTGCCGCAAGGCTGGCAATTGCCGAGCCTGCTGTAGCGGATTCCGCCAGGCTTTTTGCCCGCACGGTTAACAGCCACTACTATAGGCCCCAAATTGAGCCTCAATCCGCCCGTGATAACGATGACGATCTTAAACGGTTGCGCAGATTACTGGTTACCATGAAGCGACAGTTGCACCGATCTGGCAAACTTCGGTCCGCATTTTTGCACCCCAGCCCTCAATCAGGAAAGCACAGTGACTGACATTGCCCTTGATATGCCTTGGCTTGAGAAATCCTGGCAGTTTATTCAACACCGTCTTGCCGAGGGCCGGTTACCCCACGCGCTGCTTATTAATGGCGAATGTGGCGTGGGTAAGCGAGCATGGGCAGATGCCGTGTCTGGCCTGTTGCTGTGCGCAGTCCCTGTGAACACAGAGACTGGTACACCCGTTGCCTGTGGTCAGTGCCGTCAATGCGAGCTGTTTGCGGCATCCAGCCACCCGGATGTTCAGGTTTATTCACCGGAAAAATCCCGAATGATCAAGATTGAGCAAATACGATCGCTTTCGGCCTTTGCGGTGTCCTCGCCCCAGGTTGCTGGTCGTAAAATTGCAGTGATTGACCGCGCAGATCAGCTTAATATCAACTCAGCGAATGCTTTGCTGAAAACCCTTGAAGAGCCGGTGGAAGACTTTGTGCTGCTACTTTTGCAGGAGAGCGGTCGCCCCGTATTGCCAACCATTCGATCCCGTTGCCAGGTGTTGTCGATACCTGTCCCGGCACCGGAGCAGGCAAACCAGTGGCTGACCAGTAGGGTGGCGAACATTGAAGGCGATAAACAGCCCTCTCTAGAACTTATGGCCAAGTCTCTCATGCTGGCAGGAAATGCACCGCGTTTGGCTTTTGAATATGCTACGGGCGAGTTTCCGGCGTTGCGGGATGAGGCGTTCGATAAATTTCGGCAATTTATGAAGGGGCAGGTTGCCGTCTCGGAAGCTGCCAAGGCGTTTAAAGCATTGGGGTTGGAAGATATGCTTTGGTTATTTGAGGGCTGGGCAGCGGATTTAGCTAGGCTGAGTGCCGGCGGCAAAGCTAACGATTCTGAAGCCGGGGAGATGCTCGGGTTTCTGGCCGGTAATAACCCTGCGTGGCGCGCCCACGAGCTGTCAGACATGGTGCGAGAAAGCCGGGCAGCGGGTGTATACAACGTTAGCCCCGAACTCGAAGCCAGCCGGTTGCTCATAGCCTGGCGAGACTTAATGCCAAAAAAACGCCGAGTATCCTAATTGCGCTTTTGCTCAGCACAACTGCTATGATTTGGACTTATCAAGGGTTTTTCTCTCGCCCGATAGGTTTCACAGTAAAACATTCAATTTTAGAAGGTGTCAGATATGGGGCCCGGATTTGGTGCACGCAGCGGCATTCTTACCCTGACGATCAAAGATAAAGCGGTGTTGTATGCCGCTTACATGCCATACATTCGCCAGGGTGGGTTGTTTATACCTACCCAGAAGCAGTATCAGCTGGGTGATGAGGTTTTTCTGTTGCTGAACCTGATGGACGAACCAGAAAAGCTGCCGGTTGCGGGCAAAGTTATCTGGATTACGCCCAAAGGTGCCCAGGGAAACCGGGCAGCGGGTATTGGTGTCCAGTTTAATGGTGATGATGAAAGCGCTAGAACCAAGATTGAGGCCTATCTTGCCGGCTCGCTGAGTTCTGATCGCCCGACCCATACAATGTGAGGTTCGATTCAGGTATGAATGAACTTGCCTCATCACCAGAGACCCTCGGCAGTGAAAACGGGCTGCGAGAGATGGAGTGGCCGCTGCAACACATTACTCTGGCGGGTTTAAGCTGGACAGCCGGCAGCACCTCACAATCAGTCAGCCCGCCTATTATCATGCTTCATGGTTGGCTGGATAACAGTCTTACGTTCTGCCAGATGGCGCCAGAACTGGCAAAGGTTTCGTCGTTATATGCAGTAGATTTTGCCGGCCACGGGCATTCCGGACATCGCCCGGCAGGTCAAAGCTATCAATTGATGGATTACGTTGCAGACATTGCCGAGCTGATTGAAATCCACGTTTGTGGCTCGGAGCAGGGCGCACAAGTGGATATTGTTGGGCATTCCCTGGGCGGGATTGTCGGCTCGCTGTATGCCGCCGCTTTTCCGGAACGCGTACGCAAGCTTGTGATGATAGACAGTTTAGGGGCGTTAAGCCGTTCCGCAGATGAGACCATCCCGCAGCTTCGCAAGTCTATTAATAAGCGGATCGCCGGGTCTGGTCGGTCTGCTGTTTATGCTGATATAGCTGCTGCAGCAAACGTTCGTGAAGGCGGGCTTAGCCCACTTAGCCATGAAGCTGCATTGGCACTTGTTCCGCGCAATCTGAAGCCCGTGGGTGAAGGGTATAGCTGGCGCACCGACGCCCGTTTGCGGCACCCCTCGCCACTGATGATGTCTGAAGATCAGGTGGTGGCTTCTCTGAAGGCAGTGCAGGCTCCAACGCTGTTTGTAAGCGCAAAGGAAGGGCTGCTTGCTAATCGAAAAGGGCTTGATGATCGTTTAAATGCAATACCCGATGTGCAAAAGGTGGAGGTGCCCGGCGGGCATCATTGCCATCTTGATGGCAACACCCGCCCGGTTGCTGATGCTGTTAGAAACTTTCTTGACAATGAGTGATACCTTGCCCAAATTTTTTATTTTTCGCCTGGTAGGTGCTGTACTACTGATAGGCAGTTCTGCTTTTGCCAGTGCTGCATTGCCCGAAGCCATACCCAAGGCTTTTCCCCAGTCTACGCTTGAAGTAACAAAGCCTATCAATTCCCTTGGCCATTTGGTTTTGTTTAGCCCGGTGCGGGAAGTGAATAACGAGATTCGCTCAGAGACCATGGCCAGGTTGCCGGTTTCCGGTGAGGGGCGGCTTTACCAGATTTCACGGGATTCTAACCGCCGGGAGGCGCGGGATCACTACTTGAGCTTGCTTAGAGAGCGCGGTGCGCAGGTTCTCTTTGAGTGCTCGGGGATCCGCTGCGGCCGAAGTAACGTGTGGGCAAACCAGGTATTCGACCAATCGGTTTTGTATGGCCGCGATGCCACACAGGATTACCTTGTGGCCGGCGTAGTGGCTGAGGATGGCAGCCGTTGGCTTACCTCTGTATATACGGTTACCCGGGGCAACCTGCGAGAGTATGTGTGGGTAGAACATTTGCAGGTAGCGGCTGGCGCATCAGTACCCGGCCTTGGTACGGCAAACGACCGAGTTGTAGGCCCAGTGATAGTACCCTGGCAAGGTGGCGTTACTTACCAGTTTGATTGGCAGGCTACAGATCGTCGCAAAATCAATGAGCTTGCCCGGAGTGAAGGCGCCACCGTGGTTCTTGTGGGCTACTCCGCACTTGGTGCCAATGAATCCCTCGAAGAGTCCATCAACCGTGCACGCAAAGCGACAGAGTCTCTTTCAGAGGTGTTGACCAAAACTGGCGTGTCCAGACAACAACAAGAATTGCTTGTTGTGGGGCCGTCCGTGGTTATTTCCGACCCTGCTCGCGAGGGTGATCGGGTTGAGGTGATGGTTATAAAGAGGTAACTACGTGTCAGACAATGATGTGTCCAAAGTTGTAGACAGTTCCGATATCTCGGCCACCGAGCTGGGTAGTAGCGAAAACAAGGCACCGAAGCGCAAGCGCCAAACAGTGGCGCTTACCCTGGGTAGTGGGGGTGCCCGAGGTTATGCCCATATCGGCGCTATAGAGATTTTGGCGGAACGTGGTTATAACATTGTGGCCATATCCGGCTGCTCCATGGGCTCCCTGGTTGGGGGTATGTACGCCGCCGGTAAAATGCAGGATTACAAAGACTGGGTAACCGGGCTTGGCCAGTTTGATGTGCTGAAACTGCTGGATCTCACCTTTAACTCTTCCGGAGCTATCCGGGGCGAAAAAATATTTTCTGTGGTACGGGAAATGCTGGGTAATACTCGCATTGAAAATCTGCCGATGCACTATACTGCTGTTGCTACGGATTTACTGGCCCACAAAGAAATATGGTTTCAGGAGGGTCCGCTGGACAGGGCAATCCGTGCCTCTGTTGCTATTCCTGGTGTGGTAACGCCATTGGTTTTGGGTGGCCGAGTGCTGATAGACGGAGCACTATTGAACCCGCTCCCTATCATTCCCACTATTTCCGCCCATGCAGATATCATTGTTGCGGTGAACCTGAGTGGCGAGGATGATCGTCGCCAAAGGCTACCAGATGCTGCGTTTTCAGGTAACGGTGATGAGGAAGACACGGATGAGTGGATGAATGCTATCCGCGACAAGGCCTCGCGCTGGTTCGACTGGGATACGCTGAAGTCATTAGGGCCGAAAAAGAGCGGATCGGATGACAGTCCTGAACAGAAGATATCAAAAGAGGTTCAGAAAAAAGAACATCATAAGGATAATGAAAAAAAGCTGCAGGAAGCGCACGAGACCATAGATTGGGACAAGTTGGGAATTGGCAAGTTTGATGTAATGAACCTTACCATTGAAACCATGCAAAGTGCTCTTGTTCAATACAAAATCGCGGGTTATCCACCAGATTTGCTGGTTAACATCCCGAAAAACGCATGCCGTAGCTATGACTACCATAAGGCGCCCGAGCTTATCCAGCTGGGGCGTGAGCGTATGGCTGCAGCTTTAGACCGCTTTGAGGAAAACCAGGGCAGCTGCGGGCCACTGGCTATTTGAGCCTTTTTTGCCACAGTTATCCGGTTAGGCTGCAGAAAAACCCTTAAACAACGTATAATCCTGCGTTGAATCCGACATTACAGGAACCCGCATTAGTGACCAGCCCCATTGAAGATCTGCACACCGTTCGCGATTACCTTCGTTACGCTTCTTCGCAGTTTGCGGCTTCACCGGTGTTTTTCGGCCATGGCACGGATAATGTATGGGATGAAGCCGTGCAGCTGGTGATGCGTAGTCTTCATCTGCCACTGGAAGACAACACCTTGTTTCTTGATGCAAGGCTTATTCGGGAAGAGCGGCGTGTTGTTCTTGAGCGCATACGGCGCAGAATTGAGGAGCGGGTGCCTCTTGCTTACCTGCTGGGCGAAGCTTGGTTTATGGGTATGCCGTTTCATGTGGATGAGCGGGTGTTGGTGCCTAGGTCTCCGCTTGGCGAGTTGATTGATAACGGGTTTCAGCCCTGGCTGGGAGACAAATCAGTTGAACGGGTTCTGGATCTTTGCGCAGGTAGTGGCTGCATCGGCATAGGTGTAGCCTCTGTCTTTGAAGATGCCAGTGTAGACCTGTCTGATATTTCGGCAGATGCATTGGCAGTGGCTGATTCGAACATAGATCTTCATGAGCTTCACGGCAGAGTTCGCACGGTGCAATCGGATGTGTTCGCCAATATAAGCGGACAATACGATATTATTGTTAGCAACCCACCCTATGTGGATGCCGAAGATATGGCCGATATGCCGGATGAGTTTCATCACGAACCGGCATTGGGTTTAACCGCGGGTGATGACGGGTTGGATATTGCGCACAAAATTATTGCCGGCGCGGCGGAGCACCTTGCACCCGGTGGTTTGCTAGTTGTCGAGGTGGGGAACAGCTGGATAGCTCTGGATGAAGCCTACCCAGAGCTTCCATTTACGTGGCTAGAGTTCAGCAACGGCGGCAACGGTGTGTTTGCGATCACAGAGCAAGACCTTCGGCAATGGCAAGCTGAACGTTAAACGATTTTTTAAATTACCATTACAAGATGCTGAATTATGTCGGGAAACTCTTTCGGAAAATTGTTTACTGTTACCTCTTTCGGTGAGAGCCACGGGGCTGCTTTGGGTTGCATCATTGATGGCTGCCCGCCGGGGCTTGAACTGTCGGAAGCCGATATGCAGGCGGATTTGGATCGCCGCAAGCCGGGTACTTCGCGGCATACGACCCAGCGCCGTGAGGCAGACGAGGTACGTATTCTATCGGGTGTGTTTGAGGGCAAAACTACCGGCACGCCGATTGGGCTAATTATTGAGAATACCGATCAGCGCTCCAAGGATTATTCTAAAATATCGGAGCAGTTCCGCCCTGCACACGCCGATTACTCCTATATGCATAAGTATGGTGTGCGCGATTATCGTGGTGGCGGCCGTTCTTCAGCTCGTGAGACGGCTATGCGGGTTGCCGCTGGTGCAGTCGCCCGGAAGTTTTTGCAGCAGCGCCTGGGTATTCGTATTCGTGGGTATTTGTCGGAGCTTGGGCCCATTCGCGCGGAAACGCTTGATTGGGATCAGGTTCACCAAAATCCTTTTTTCTGCCCTGATGCCGATAAGGTACCGGAAATGGAAGCTTATATGGATGCCCTTCGTAAAGAAGGGGATTCTATTGGAGCACGAATTAATGTGGTTGCTGAAGGTGTGCCACCCGGGCTTGGTGAACCGGTTTTTGATCGTTTGGATGCTGATTTGGCCCATGCGTTGATGAGTATCAATGCGGTGAAGGGTGTGGAGATTGGTGCGGGCTTTGGCTGTATTAATCAGAAGGGCACGGCGCATCGGGATGAAATGACTCCGGAAGGTTTCTTATCCAATGAGGCTGGCGGTGTGCTGGGGGGTATTTCTTCCGGGCAGCCTGTTCTTGCGAGCATTGCGTTAAAGCCGACGTCGAGTTTGCGTTTGCCCGGTCGCAGTATCGATGTGGATGGTAATCCGGTGGAGGTTATTACCACAGGGCGGCACGATCCTTGTGTGGGTATACGCGCTACGCCGATTGCTGAGGCGATGATGGCGATTGTTTTGATGGATCACTACCTGCGCCATCGTGGGCAGAGTGGCGATGTTTCTGTTTCTACGCCGGATATTGGGCAGCTTTAAACTCTGATGTTTGGGTGAAACGATACAGTCAGGTGAGGCAGTTCAAAAAACGCCCGTAGATACATCCGTGTAGGGCTTCGTCGCGCCGTCCTTGGCGCTCCAGATTTTTGAACAGCCTCATCTGACTGAATCACCATAGCCTGGGGTTGCCGGTCAAACCTTACGGCTAACCTTTGTTTTGATTTCCTTCTTCTTCCTGAACAATCGCCAGCAACGCTTTTGCAGCGTTGCCTGGCTGGCGGCCGGTTAGCCCTATGCCGCCGAGCACTCGGGTAACCGGGTGTCCCGGTTTGGTTTCTTCCGTAAGCACACCTTCAAGCACTTTCAGGCTACCATCTACCATGCGCAGTGGTAATACGCTCCAGCCAAGGCCAACACTGGCCATCATTTTGAGGGTTTCCAGGTAGTTGGTGGGCATTTGTGGCTGTAAGGGCAGGTTGGCCTCCAGAAACAGGCGACTTACTACGCGGTAGGTTGAGGTGGAAGTGTCTGGCAGCAAGGCTGGGTGTTTGGCCAGGTCGGCCAGTGTTGGTTTTAGCATCGTGGCTAGTGGGTGATCCGAGCCTACCACGAAGGCCATGGGGTCTGGCCATTGTGCGAACACGTTGAAGCTTGGGAGCATGCTGTCGCTAAGTGTGACAAAGGCCAGCTCGGCGTTGCGTTTGCGCATTTGCTCATAAGCTGCATCTGATTCCATGAACTGGAGATTTATGGTCACATGTGGGTGTTCGCGCTTGAACCGGCGCAACCATTTTGGCAGGTGATGCAGACCTATGTGGTGGCTGGCAATTATTTGCAGTTCGCCTTCTATCTGGCCCGAATTTGGTGAAAGCGCGACGCGGGCGTTGTGGATTTCGTCGAGAATTTTACGGGCATGAGGCAGGAGTCGGCTGCCTGAGTCGGTCAGGCGGATTTGCCGGTTGCTGCGGTCTATCAGCGGTGTGCCTAGCTGGTTTTCCAGCGCGGCCAGGCGTTTACTGATGGCCGGCTGGGTAAGATGTAGCTGCTCGGCGGCTTCCGAAAAGGAGCCTTGATCGACGATAGTGAGGAAAGCTTTTAGGGCGTTTGAGTCCAAAATCTGTTTTCCTGTTTTATCTCCTGTCAGGAAAGGTTAATCCATAACCGCATGGAATGCGATAGATGAAAAACATGAATTGCGGTTATTCATGGAGCGGCGTTATCATAGGTATAGAGTATTAATAGAATGCTTTGATCCAGAGCATCAAAGCTGTACCTCCAGAAAGTGAGAGAGAATCATGGCGGGCAAGACCTTATACGACAAATTGTGGGACGATCATTTGGTAAAGCAGCGGGATGATGGTTCTGCGCTGATTTACATTGATCGCCAGTTGCTGCACGAGGTGACGTCGCCGCAGGCTTTTGAAGGGCTGCGCCTTGCAAATCGAAAACCCTGGCGAATCGATGCCAACCTGGCAACACCGGATCACAACGTACCTACCACAAATCGTGCCCAGGGTATTGAGGGTATTGTTGATCCGGTTTCTCGCATTCAGGTAGAAACACTCGATAAAAACTGTGACGAGTTCGGGATTCTTGAGTTCAAGATTAAGGACCAGCGTCAGGGCATTGTGCATGTGATCGGGCCAGAGCAGGGTGCAACACTGCCAGGTATGACCATTGTGTGTGGCGATTCCCACACGTCTACGCATGGGGCCTTTGGTTGTCTTGCCCATGGTATTGGTACCTCCGAAGTTGAGCATGCACTGGCCACCCAGTGTCTGGTTCAGACCAAGATGAAAAATATGCTGGTGAAGGTAAACGGCCAGTTAGGTGCCGGTGTTACCGGCAAAGATATTGTGCTTGCGGTGATTGCGAAAATCGGTACAGCTGGCGGCACTGGGCATGCCATTGAGTTTGGTGGTGAGGCTATTCAGAACCTGAGCATGGAAGGCCGGATGACCATTTGTAATATGGCTATCGAAGCCGGCGCTCGCGTAGGCATGGTAGCGGTTGATGGTACCACCATTGAATATGTAAAAGACCGACCGTTCTCGCCCAAAGGCGAAACCTGGGATGCCGCGGTTAAATATTGGCGCACACTACATAGTGATTCGGATGCGGTATTCGATAAAGTTGTTGAGCTGGACGGTGCAGACATTATGCCCCAGGTAAGCTGGGGTACGTCTCCGGAAATGGTTGTAAACGTAACTGGCAATGTGCCCGACCCAGCCAAAGAAGAAGACCCGATTAAGCGCGAAGGCATTGAGCGGGCATTGAAGTATATGGGGCTGAGGCCAAACCAGGCGATTACGGACATCAAACTGGACAGGGTGTTTATCGGCTCCTGTACCAACAGCCGCATAGAAGATCTGCGGGAAGCCGCGGTGGTCGTTAAGGGTCGCAAAGTGGCAGACAGTTTACTTCAGGCCATGGTTGTTCCGGGCTCAGGCCTGGTGAAAGCCCAGGCAGAAGCAGAAGGTCTGGACCGGATTTTCATTGAAGCAGGGCTTGAGTGGCGCGATCCGGGTTGCTCTATGTGCTTGGCCATGAATGCTGACAAACTCGGCCAGGGCGAGCATTGTGCGTCTACCTCTAACCGAAACTTTGAAGGCCGGCAGGGCTTTGGTGGTCGCACCCATCTGGTGAGCCCGGCTATGGCTGCAGCGGCAGCAATAGCCGGTCATTTTGTTGATGTTCGCGAACTGCTGAACTGAGCCACAGGAGAGAACTGAACCATGCGCGCATTTACGCAACACAAGGGCCTTGTAGCCCCCATGGACCGTTCCAATGTGGACACGGACATGATTATTCCCAAGCAGTTTTTGAAGTCCATCAAGCGCACGGGGTTTGGCCCGAATCTGTTTGATGCGCTGCGTTATCTGGACGAAGGACAACCGGATCAAGACACTGCTAACCGCCCACTGAACCCGGATTTTGTACTGAATCAGCCAAGGTACGAGAACGCCAGTGTGCTTTTGGCCCGCAGTAACTTCGGGTGTGGCTCCAGTCGAGAGCATGCTCCCTGGGCACTTGATGATTACGGCTTTCGAGTCATTATTGCGCCCAGCTTTGCCGATATATTCTACAACAACTGCTTTAAGAATGGCCTGTTACCCGTTGTTCTGGAAGAGAATGTGATGGAGCAGTTGTTTCAGGAGGCTGAGGCTGTTGAAGGCTATCAGTTGACAGTGGATCTGGAAGCTAAAACCGTGGTCACGCCCTCGGGTGAGTCTTTCGGATTCAATGTAGATAATTTTCGTCGCCACTGTCTGCTCAATGGCCTGGATGATATTGGCGTCACCCTTGAAGACGCTGAGCAGATCAGAGCCTACGAAAACCAGCGTCGCCAAACAGCGCCCTGGTTATTTGGTGCCGGCCAGTAAAGGTCGGATCTGATCGTACCAAACAGGTAACATTCATTAAATTCACCGGGCCAGGTCGGCCCGGTTTTCGAGTACTTGGAAGCCCAATATGTCTAGAAATATCCTTCTTCTGCCGGGTGACGGTATAGGTCCGGAAATTGTTGCAGAGGCTGAAAAAGTCCTGCATGCCATCAACAATAAATTTGATTTGAATCTTGGCTTCGAGTCGGCCCTGGTCGGTGGTGCTGCACTGGATGCCGTGGACAACCCGCTGCCAGAAGATACGCTGGACAAAGCCCGCAAAGCCGACGCTATTTTACTGGGGGCTGTCGGTGGCCCCAAGTGGGATGGCCTGCCCATGGAAAAGCGCCCGGAGAAAGGGTTGCTGGGTTTACGTTCAAATCTGGAGTTGTTCGCTAACCTGCGTCCGGCCATTCTATACCCGCAGCTTGCGTCGGCGTCGTCTCTTAAGCCTGAAGTGGTTTCTGGCCTGGACATTATGATTGTGCGCGAACTTACCGGTGGCATCTATTTTGGCCAGCCCAGAGGCGTTCGCGAGCTCGAAAATGGCGAGCGGGAGGGATACAACACTTACGTTTATAAAGAATCCGAAATCCGCCGCATTGGCCGGGTTGCCTTTGAGGCGGCGCAGCAGCGTGGCAAAAAGCTGTGCTCCGTTGATAAGGCTAACGTGCTGGAAGTAACGGTGCTGTGGCGTGAAATCATGAATGATCTTCAGAGCGAATATCCAGACGTAGAGCTGTCTCATATGTACGTTGATAACGCCGCGATGCAGTTGGTTCGTGCACCTAAACAATTCGATGTGATTGTGACTGGAAACATGTTTGGTGATATTCTGTCTGACGAAGCAGCCATGCTTACCGGCTCAATCGGTATGTTGCCTTCGGCATCCCTGAACTCTGAAAAGCAGGGCATGTATGAGCCTTGCCACGGTTCGGCGCCAGATATAGCCGGTAAAGGGATGGCCAACCCGCTGGCCACTATTATTAGTGCGGCAATGATGTTGCGTTACAGTCTTGGCGAAGAACAAGCTGCAGCGGCCATCGAAGCAGCCGTTAACAAAGTACTGGATCAGGGGCTTCGTACGGCAGATATAATGTCCGAAGAAGGCACCCGGGTTTCTACCCATGAAATGGGCGATGCGGTTTTGGCTGCTCTGTAATTTACGATAATGCCCGACAGCAACACGATGCGGTTGCTGCGGGATCATTCTTCCTGTCCCTGCCAGCGATAAAGGTTGAGGGCGGGCACAAAATGAGGTTCAAAGGTCGCACATGAAGCGAGTTGGACTTGTAGGATGGCGCGGCATGGTGGGCTCAGTCCTCATGCAGCGCATGCGTGAAGAAAATGATTTTAACGATATCGATCCGGTATTTTTCTCTACATCGCAAACTGGAAAACCAGCGCCAGATGTAGGGAAAGAGGGCGTTCCGCCATTGCAGGACGCGTTTGATATTGAAACCCTCAAATCCCTGGATGTCATTGTGACCTGCCAGGGTGGCGATTACACCGATGCGGTTTATCAGAAACTGCGTGATGCGGGCTGGCAGGGCTACTGGATTGATGCGGCTTCTGCACTGCGGATGGCGGATCACTCGGTTATTATTCTTGACCCGGTTAATCGCAATGTAATCGATGCTGCTCTGGAGAGCGGTGTGAAAGATTATGTGGGTGGTAACTGCACGGTCAGCCTGATGATGCTTGCCCTTGGCGGCTTGCTTGAGCAGGATCTGGTGGAGTGGGTCTCCCCCATGACTTACCAGGCTGCGTCTGGTTCTGGTGCCCAGAACATGCGCGAACTGCTCAATCAGATGGGCGAGCTGAGTGGTAGCGCCAGCGAAGAGCTGGCAAGCCCGTCTTCGGCTATTCTGGAAATCGATCGCAAGGTTACTGAAACCATGCGTTCTGACAGTTTCCCTACTGAGCATTTTCAGGTGCCACTAGCTGGCAGTCTTATTCCGTTTATCGATAAGCAACTCGATAACGGCATGAGTAAGGAAGAGTGGAAAGCCGGGGTAGAGACCAACAAAATCCTGGGCCGCTCAGACAACCCGATTCCTATTGATGGCCTTTGTGTGAGAATTGGCGCCATGCGTTCCCACAGTCAGGCACTGACCATCAAGTTGAAGAAGGATTTGCCGGTTGCAGAAATTGAATCCATTCTGGCAAAAGCTAACGATTGGGTGAAAGTTATCCCTAATGATCGCGATGCGAGCATTGAGGAACTCACTCCTGCCAAGGTAACTGGCACGTTGAGCGTCCCTATTGGGCGCATCCGTAAACTGACCATGGGGCCAGAATATATTTCTGCATTTACCGTGGGTGATCAATTGCTGTGGGGAGCTGCTGAGCCCTTGCGCCGCATGTTACGGATTCTTCAAGAACGTTAAGAAATGTTACGCAGAGGCAATTAATGCCAACTGTGTCCGGTTTCGAGAAGCCGGTTAGGGGGCGGAGGCTGATTTCAGGCTCCGCCCCTGTTATTTTCATGGACACTAGAGAGTTCCGTGCAACTGATAAATAAATGGTGCAAGGATTGCAGCTGATTGATTGATAAAAGAGACCTTATCAACAATACTTGCCGGACTGAAAGTTAAGCGCGCGACATATTAAACCAGAATTACCCAGACGTAAGTCATCCCACCTCGTCCGATTCTGTTTAAAACAACAGTCGCGGATAACGGAGACTGGAAAGGAAAAAGCATGAAGGTACGCAAGCTTGCGGTTGCATTGGCTCTGGCGGGAGGGCTCGGATCCGGCGTCGCTCACGCCCTTGGGTTGGGTGAAATTGAACTACAGTCCTATCTGAATGAGCCAATGGACGCGGAGATTGTTCTGCCACAAAGCCAGGGCGTAGACCCCGCTGATGTGTTTGTGAACATAGCTCCGGAAAAGGCTTATCAACGTCTTGGCCTGGAGCGAAACCAATTTCTTGGAAAGCTCAAATTCGACGTAACGACTCTCGCCAATGGTAGCTTGGTAGTGAACGTCTCCTCACGTGAACCGCTGAGAGAGCCGTACCTCAACTTCCTTCTGGAACTGACCTGGCCTAGCGGCCGGTTGATGCGCGAATACGCTGTTTTAGTTGACCCACCGGTTTACGCCGAAGATTCAGGCGTTTCAGAGCAAGTGCAGTCGCCCTCCAGTGCTCCTGCGGCTACATCGCGCCCTGCATCTTCCACTCGCAGTGCCGAGTCGGTTCGCCGCCAGAACCGGGTAGAGCAATCTCGCAGCAGTGGTTATCGCTCAGATACGTTCGGGCCTACAGGGCCGTCTGATACTTTATGGACTATTGCTGCGTCTGTTCGTCCGGATAACAGCCTGTCTACGCAGCAAGTTATGCTGGCACTGCAGGATTTGAACCCGGATGCGTTTATTGGCAATAACATTAACAGGCTAAAACGTGGGCAAGTACTGCGTGTGCCAACCGCAGATCAGATCCGCAGCCGCAGCCGCGCCGCGGCAACTCAGGCAGTTGCGCAACAGAATGAGGAATTCCAGAAGCCCAAGCGCACCGTAGACGCTACTACAGAGCAGCAACCTAAAAGTGCGGATACTGCTGAAGCTGCTACTTCAGGTGACGAGCTTAAGCTCCTGGTTGCCGATGATGAAGGCGGCCGAAGCGAGACCGAGGGCGGCTCCGCAGGTGGTGATGGCCAGCTTGCCGGGGGTGTAGATGCTGGCGAAGCCATAGCTATGGAAGAGCTGGAAAGCGCTCGTCGCGAAAATGATGAGCTCAACAGCCGCGTTGACGATCTTCAAGATCAGGTTAAAACGTTGCAGCGGTTAATTGAACTGAAAAACAATCAGCTTGCCGAGGCTCAGCAAGGTGCCGCGGCGACTGAAGCAGCAAGCCAGGATGCTCCGCTTGCCGGTGATGATGCCGTTGCGGCCGATCAAGGTGAGCCTGCTACTGAAACAGACCAGGAAGCAGACACCGGCGTTGAATCAAGCCCTGAGCAGGCACAAGACACGGCGGACGCGGCCGATGACACGGCAGAGGTATCAGAGCAGGGCGCTGAACAGGAATCACCTGCTGCTGAATCGAACATTGCAGAGCCGGGCGCGGACCAAGCTGATGCCAGCCTGGATGAAGCCGGAGCTGTCCCATCAGCTGAAACCGAAGGCGCAGACGCTGAAGGTAGGGGAGATGCTGAGGGCCCGGTTGATGTTGAGGGTGCGGTCGACGAAATGTCGGATCAGCCCGCAAAAACCGATTCCAGCGCTGAAGTAAAACCCGAACCCGAATCAAAGCCGGAACCGGTTGCCGATAAAGGCTTCCCTGGTAATCTGATTGAGGCAATCACCAGCAACACGCTTTATCAGATTGCCTTGGGCGGTGGCCTGGTTCTGCTGCTATTGATTCTTTTGCTGCTGGCGCGTCGCAACGCAAATCGCGAAAAAGCGTTTTATGAGCAGCTGAATAACGAGACAGATGATCCGGATGACAAGGCGTTTGATCTGAGCCTTGATGAAGATGAGCCTGCACAGAGCAATGCCAGTGATGCTTTGGCAGAAGCCGATGCTTACATGGCTTATGGACGCTACGATCAGGCTGGTGAGGTTCTGGAGACGGCTATTTCCCGCGAGCCAAGCCGTACGGATTTGCGGCTAAAGCTTCTGGGGGTATATGCAGACAACCAGGATCGTGAATCATTCGAAAAGCAGTATGGCGAAATTCAAACGTTGGATGATGAACAGGCTATTGCTCAGGCAAGCGAACTTCGCGCCCGTCTTGAAGAAGCTGAATCAATGCCCAGCATTGATGATCTCGAATCCCAGCTTCGCTCCAGGTCCTTTGGCGAAGAAGCTGACGCTACCGATGATTTTGCTTCTGAACAGCCAAAACACAGTGAAGGTGAGAACGAGTTCAGTGAGTTTGGGGCTGATCACACGAATTATGGTCTTGATGCTCTGGATGACACGGATCCGTCAGCGGATGAAGATACGGGTGATCAAAAAGGAAAAGACAGTGACGACGGCCTGATCGAATACGATCTGACTGGGCTTGAATTGCCAGAAGCCGAAGGAGAGACGCCTGAGGATTCTTTGGAGGGAGAAAGTGATTTCTCGTCTTTGGAAATAGATCTAGATGAACCAGAGGCTGAAGAGCCCGCTGATAGCGCTTTTGAAAATTCTCTTGAAGACTCCCTTGACGAGTCGGATGAGGAGTCACTCGAAGACGCTTATGAGTCTCTTGGAGATTCGCCCGAGCTTGCCTCTGATGACCCGTTCAACGCTGGAGACTCTGAACACGCAGGTCTTGAGTCTCTGGATGAGTCCTTCCTCGACGAGCTGGATGCAGAGTTGGATAAGGTTGCAGGTGAAGATGAGGAGCTTGGCGGTTCCGACGAGGAAGAATCGACACTAGACGATCTGGAGTTGGATATATCTGATGAGGATCTTGCCCTTATGGAAGAGTTCTCGGAATCCGCAAATACAGAAGATTCAGAAGGCTCTGCTCAGGAAAGTTTAGAAAACGACGAATTGTCTCTCGACGACGAACTCTCTTTGGATGATGAGCTTGGGCTTGAAGACAGCTTCGATGAAGGCGACCAGGAAGATCTTCCGGTTGCGTCCGATGAGGTTCGGGACGAGTCTGCGAAATCACCTGCTACTGACATCGATGAAAACGATCTTGGTGATGACGATGATTTTGATTTCCTCGCGGGAACAGACGAAGCAGCAACCAAACTTGATTTAGCGAGAGCTTATATCGAGATGGGTGACAGCGACGGTGCCCGTGACATTCTTGAAGAAGTGTCCCTCGAGGGAGACGACTCGCAAAAAGCCGAAGCACAGGATTTGCTTAAAAATCTGTCCTGATCCGTTATAATCGGATTAGTATGGCAGCAAACGCCGGCCGCTGGGGGGTTACCCCGGCAATCAGCCGGCGTTTTCTTTATTACAGCAATACACTTTTCGGGCTTATACGTGTTTCTCTACCCTCAGGAACTTACAACGGATAATGCTATCGGCGGCGGCCGAGTTGCCTTGGTTTTTGAATACGATGGCCGCGAATTCCATGGCTGGCAATTGCAAAAGTCCGGCGTTCGTTCGGTTGAGGCTGAGCTCACCAAAGCTGTATCAAAGGTGGCAGACCACCCGGTAGACCTGGTGTGTGCCGGCCGAACTGATGCGAGAGTTCACGCAAGTTATCAGATTGCGCATTTTGAAACGCCTTCCATTCGCAGCTTGCGTTCATGGGTTATGGGCATTAACACCGCTTTGCCGTTTGATATTTCTGTTCATTGGGCAGGCAACGGCAGTGACGATTTCCACGCCCGATTTTCTGCAATCTATCGACGCTACCGCTACGTGATCTATAACAACCCGGTAAGGCCTGGAATCCAGCGTGGTCAGGTAAGCTGGGTGTTCCGAGATCTGGACGCCGAGCGAATGCACGGGGCAGCTCAGGCTCTTGTCGGGGAACACGATTTTTCTTCATTTCGTGCCGCGGGATGCCAGTCTCGAACGCCGATTCGCTTTCTTGAAAAAATTAACGTAACCCGTATAGGCGATTTCGTCGTAATTGATGTGCAAGCCAATGCTTTTTTGCACCACATGGTGCGGAATATTGCCGGGGCACTTATCGATGTGGGTACGGGAAAACAGTCGGTATCCTGGATTCATGACATACTGCATGCGAAAGACCGCACGCTTGCAGGGGTCACCGCACCGCCCCATGGTTTGTATCTGGTAGATGTGGGTTATCCAAGGGAGTTTCCTGTCCCTGCTGCTGAGTGTGGTCCTGCTTTTTTAAGACCCTGGTTCAGCAAAGCACAGAACAGCCCTGTGTACCCCACGTACATTCATGTGAAACAAAAACCGGTGCTGGCGCCATGAGAACACGCATAAAAATCTGTGGCCTGACCCGCGCTGAGGATGTGCGGGCGGCGGCTGATAAGGGAGCGGACGCCTTGGGGTTTGTGTTTTACGCTCCCAGTTCTCGGGCCGTTACGATCGAGCAAGCAGAAGCCTTGGCCCCGCATGTTCCGGCGTTTGTTGCAATGGTTGGGCTGTTCGTGAATCCAACAGAGGAGCAGGTTAGAGAGGTTCTTGACCGCATTCCATTGGATTTGCTTCAGTTTCATGGTGATGAAACCCAGGAGTTCTGCAGTCGGTTTGGCCGGCGCTGGATCAAGGCTGTAAGGGTCCATGAAGCGCAACAGATTAACCAGGCGTTGAGCGAGTACCGGCACGCTTCGGGGCTATTGGTTGATGCCTTCGATCCTCATCAATACGGCGGAACAGGCAAAACGTTTAACTGGGACTTGATTCCGTCTGAGCGCTCATTACCCCTTATATTGGCCGGTGGGTTGTCATCTGCTAACGTGGCGAGCGCTGTCGAAAAGGTGAGGCCTTGGGCTGTTGATGTCAGCGGTGGTGTAGAAGTAAGCAAAGGCATCAAAGACATCGAAAAAATTTCTGACTTTATGAGAGAGGTTCACCGTGTCTGTAAAATTGACTGAAGAAATGCTGGCAGCACTGCCGGATGCGCGGGGGCATTTTGGTGCCTTTGGTGGGCGATTCGTTTCCGAAACGTTGATGGATTCCTTGATGACTCTTGAGAAGGAATACCTTCGGTTAAAGAAGGATCCGGAGTTTCAAGCGACATTTGATAAGGATTTAGCAGACTATGTTGGTCGGCCCAGCCCACTGTACTTTGCCGAGCGGCTGACCCGTGAAACCGGTGGCGCGCAAATTTGGTTAAAGCGTGAAGATCTCAACCATACTGGTGCTCACAAGGTAAACAACACCATTGGGCAGGTTTTGCTGGCCAGTTTTCTGGGTAAAAAGCGAATCATCGCCGAAACCGGCGCTGGGCAACATGGCGTTGCTACCGCTACTGTATGCGCACGCCTCGGACTTGATTGCCACGTGTTCATGGGCGCTGAAGACGTGCAGCGCCAGTCCCTGAACGTGTATCGCATGAAGCTTCTGGGCGCACATGTGCATGCAGTTGAAAGCGGAAGCCGCACACTTAAAGATGCCATGAACGAAGCCATGCGCGACTGGGTAACGAACGTCGATGATACGTTTTATATCATCGGGACCGTTGCCGGGCCGCACCCTTATCCTCTGCTGGTGAGGGATTTTCAGTCGGTTATTGGTCGCGAAGCCCGTGAGCAGTCACTTGAAAAAACCGGTAAGTTACCAGATGCATTGGTAGCCTGCGTAGGTGGCGGCTCTAACGCGCTTGGCCTGTTCTACCCATTCCTCACCGATGAGTCTGTGCAGCTTTATGGAGTGGAAGCCGGAGGGTTGGGTCTTGAATCAGGTGACCACGCGGCACCCTTGTGTGCCGGGCGCCCGGGCGTACTGCACGGTAATCGCACCTACCTGATGGAAGACGAAAACGGGCAAATTGCGAGTACACACTCTGTCAGTGCTGGCTTGGACTACCCGGGCGTGGGGCCTGAACACAGCTGGCTCAAGGATATTGGTCGCGCCAACTATGTGTCGGTCACCGACGAAGAGGCGTTAGACGCGTTCCGTATGCTCACTCAGGTTGAAGGCATTATGCCAGCGCTGGAAACGTCACATGCGGTAGCCTACGCCGTTAAACTGGCCGCTACGATGGATAAAGACCAGATGGTTGTCATTAATATATCCGGTCGCGGCGACAAAGATATTCATACCATTGCACAATTAGATGGCATTGAACTTTGAACAATAAGCAGGAGCAGGCATGAGCCGAATTGAAGGGGTTCTTCAAACCCTAAAAGGACAAGGTCGGAAGGCCCTTATTCCGTTTATTACCGCCGGTGATCCTCACCCCGATCAAACTGTAAGCTTGATGCACAGTATGGTCGACGCAGGCGTTGATATTATCGAACTCGGCGTACCTTTTTCGGACCCTATGGCCGATGGCCCCGTGATTCAGTTAGCCTGTGAAAGAGCCCTCAAGCATGGCACATCTTTGCGTCGTGTTTTGGCGATGGTGAGCGAATTCAGAGAAACCAATAATACAACGCCGGTTGTATTAATGGGCTATCTCAACCCTATTGAAGCCATGGGTTACGACGCTTTTGCCGATGCGGCTGTACAGGCGGGGGTGGATGGCATTCTTACGGTGGATTTGCCGCCAGAAGAAGCGGGTGATGTTGCGCCACTGTTTTCCCGGAGAGGGTTAGACCCCATTTTTCTGCTGGCGCCAACCACCACCGATGAAAGAATTCGTGCAATTGCCGACCACTCTTCGGGATATGTGTACTATGTTTCATTTAACGGTGTAACCGGAGCGGCCAAAATAAATGTTGATGATGTAGCTGCTAAAGTGGCGCACATCCATGAATTAACGGCTCTGCCGGTGGGTGTCGGCTTTGGTATTCGCGATGCGAAAACAGCCGCCGCCGTGGGGCAGGTATCCGATGGTGTAATTGTTGGCAGCGTGCTGGTCGATACAATAGCCAGAAATCAGGCAGATATCGAAGAGCTTAAACGGGCACTGACGGATCTGCTCACCCCGATGCGAGAAGCACTGGACAGGATAAAACCATGAGTAACTGGCTGGACAAGATAATGCCGGGCAAAATCCGCTCGGAATCCAATCGCAGAACAGGCGTACCTGAAGGGCTTTGGAAAAAATGTCCAAAGTGTGGTGCCTTTCTCTACAAGCCGGAGCTGGAGAAAAACCTGGATGTTTGCCCCAAGTGCAATCATCACCTGAGAGTGGGTGCCCGCCGTCGCCTCGATATATTTCTTGATGAAGATGGTCGAGAAGAAATTGGCGAAAACCTGGAACCTTGGGATCGGTTGAAGTTTAAGGATACCAAGCGCTACAAAGATCGTCTCGCACAGGCCCAGAAAGCCACGGGTGAGAAAGACGCGCTTGTGGCAAAAAAGGGCAAAACATTAGGTGTTCCGCTGGTTGCCTGTGCGTTCGAATTCGGATTTATGGGCGGCTCCATGGGGCAGGTCGTGGGCGAGAAATTTGTGCAGGCTGCGAATGTTGCACTTGCAGAGCGTATTCCTCTGGTTTGCTTTTCTGCCAGTGGCGGCGCCCGTATGCAAGAGGCCATACTGTCGCTGATGCAAATGTCGAAGACGGCCGCTGTGCTTGAACGCATGAAGCAAGAGGGCATTCCTTACATCTCTGTGATGACCGATCCCGTGTTTGGGGGCGTGTCTGCCAGCCTGGCAATGCTGGGCGACCTTAACATTGCCGAGCCGAATGCCTTGATCGGTTTTGCAGGCCCCCGTGTTATTGAACAGACGGTTCGTGAAAAGTTGCCTGAAGGCTTCCAGCGCAGTGAGTTTCTGCTGGAGCACGGCGCAATCGACATGATCCAGCATCGTCACCAGGTGCGTGAGCGTATTGCCCACGTATTGGCGAAGTTCACCGGTCAGGAATCGCCGGGCACGGATGAACCTATTGAATTTGAAATCACGGAAAAACCAGACGTTGACACTCCCACCGAGTAAGAAAACACCCCAGCCCCCACAATCACCGGGGGCTGGAGCCTCTCTTGATCAATGGCTGTTTTGGCTGGAATCGATCCACCCCACCGAAATTGATCTCGGCCTTGACCGGGTTCTTGTGGTGTTGCGTCGGTTGTTCCGAAACAAGCCAAATGCACGTGTCATTACGGTAGCCGGTACTAATGGAAAAGGCAGTACCGTTGGTACACTTGAGGCGTTATTGCAAGCTGCTGGCCGGCGCACTGGTGCCTTTACATCGCCACACCTGCAGAACTACAACGAGCGCATACGCATTGATGGTCAGGATATCGATGACGCATCGTTAATCTCGGCCTTTGAAAAGGTTGAGGCGGCTCGTGGCACTATCACCCTTACTTATTTTGAGTTTGGCACACTTGCGGCGTTTGTCGCTCTTGAACAATCGGGTGTGCAGGATTGGATACTTGAGGTTGGTCTCGGTGGCCGGCTTGATGCAGTTAATGTGATAGACCCCGATTTTGCAGTGATTACGTCTGTTGATATTGACCACGTAGCGTTTTTGGGTGACAACCGTGAAGTTATAGGGTTTGAAAAAGCTGGCATTCTTCGCCCGGGTATACCAGCCATTGTTGCCGATATGAATCCACCAAATTCTGTTCTGCAGCAATCAGTAGCACAGAAGGTTGCACTGGTAAGGGCAGGGAAGGACTACACCATTGAAGAGGTAGTAACAGACACAGGAGAAGTGTCGGTCACTCTGCATCATCAATCGCAGGTTGTCAGGCTGCCAGCTGGCCCCTTGCCGGTTCAGAGTGTGGCAGCGGCGGTTGTGGCCATGCGCACACTTGAGCCGGGTATGAAGGTCCGTTCACTGGAGGCTGCTCTGGCCCGGGTGAATGTGCCGGGGCGGTTTGAATGTCTTGAACGATATCCAGACCTGTATGTAGATGTAGGGCATAATCCGCACGCTGCGAAATGGCTTTGTGCACGGCTTAAGTCGCTTAAGGGCGACAGTCGTAAGGTTCACGCAGTATATGCGGCGCTTGGCGATAAGGATGTAGAAGGTGTGGCCAGAGCTATGGGCCCGGTGGTTGATGCCTGGCATCTGGCAGGGCTGGATAATCCCCGGGGATTAGGCGCGGAAACCCTGAAAACGAAACTTGAGCCTTGCACTTTGGCGCAGGCAAGTACCCACGAGTGCGTTGCCGATGCCATCGAACTCGCAAAAGCCGGGGCTGCCTCTAATGACATTGTGATTGTTTTTGGCTCATTCTTTACCGTTGCCGAAGCACGTTCGCTTTTGCTGTGAGCCAAGTGATCAGCCGTCTTAAACTTTGTCCATAGCGCGTTGCAGGGCTTTGAGTTATGGCAGGTGGGCGGTTAGTATGAAGCTGGAAAAACGAACGGGGAGCCGAGCAACGTGGATGGACTAAAGCAAAGAATAATCGGGGCGCTGGTGTTGATCTCACTGGCCGTTATCTTTGTTCCTATGGTGTTTGATGAGCCTCACTCAGAACGCACTTCCACATCGATCAATATTCCCGAGGAACCGCCTTTTCCGGAGGTTGAAGCGCCCGAGTCAGATATAGCTCCACCACCGTCATACCAACAGAATCAGGCTTCGAGTCAGGAACCAGCCACTCAAGACTTCAAAATTGTGGAAAATGACGAACCCGCCGCCCAATCTGCCTCGAGCAATTCCGGTAGTGCAGAGCCTGAAGTGACTAAACCCGCTGCCCCTGAACCTTCAAAACCCGAGCCCGTGGCCTCAAAAAAACCGGAAGCGCCGGTGCGCACCGAGCAAACAGAAGCCGAGTTTACCCGGTCGTTAAAAGGTGCCTGGGTGGTTCAGTTGGGTAGTTTTGGAAATAGCGACAACGCCCGAGGCCTTCGGGATGAAGTTCGCGAAAAAGGTTACAACTCGCACCTTCAAGAAGTCGTTCGCGGTGACAACACCCTTACGCGGGTGTTTAGCGGGCCCTTTTCAGAAAAATCCAAAGCAGAAGCTGCAAAACGCGCTCTGGATAAGGCTTTCAGCTTGAACAGTCTGGTCACTTCAGGCGATAAATAGCGCTTTTAACCTGCTTTATATCAGTCAGACGGTTTGGCGCGCCCGGGTTTCCTGATAGAATTCGCGCTTCCTTTTCTCCACCGGGATTTCCATGGACGCGCTGATCTGGATTGACTGGGTCATCATTGCCCTCATTACAGTTTCCACTCTTATCAGTTTGAAGCGGGGTTTCGTAAAAGAAGCACTGTCTTTGGTGACTTGGGTGGGCGCGTTCATACTTGCCCGCACCTTTCACCCCCAGATGCAGGCTTTGCTGGAGAGCACCGTTGAGACGCCGCTTGTACGCCTGATAGCCGCATTTGCCATTCTTTTTTTCGGAACACTCATAGTTGGTGCAATCATCAATAACATGATTGGGCATCTGGTTCGTGCCACAGGGCTGTCAGCGACTGACAGAGTGCTGGGTATGGGCTTTGGACTGCTGCGTGGCATTGTGGTGGTTATCGTTGCAATTGCATTTATTCGTTATACCCCTCTGGCCCAGGATACCTGGTGGAGGACATCCGTCATGATTGACCGCCTGGCGGTGGTTGAAGACTGGTCCAGGCGAACATTCGGCGACGAATTCGCCCGTTTTCTAGAGCCAGACTCGCAAAAGGCCGCAGAGCCTGCGGCTGCAGCAGCTCGCTAACATTCAGAATTAACACCCGGAGATTACCTTATCCATGTGTGGCATTGTCGGCATCGTCAGTACTTCCAACGTTAATCAGTCGCTTTATGATGCGCTGACTGTACTTCAGCACCGAGGCCAGGATGCAGCGGGTATTGTTACCTTTCAGGACGAACGTTTTTATCTGCGCAAGGATAATGGTCTGGTTCGTGACGTTTTTCATACTCGCCATATGCACCGCTTGGTTGGCAATGTAGGTATCGGCCATGTGCGTTACCCAACGGCAGGCAGTTCCAGCTCTGCAGAGTCTCAACCTTTTTACGTGAACAGTCCCTACGGCATCACACTGGCCCATAACGGCAACCTAACCAACGCCGATGAGCTGAGCCGTGATCTATTCCGCACCGATCTGCGTCATATCAACACCAATTCAGATTCAGAAGTACTACTGAACGTGTTTGCACACGAATTGCAAAAGCTGGGTAAGCTTGATCCGACAAAAGATGACATTTTTTCCGCAGTCAGTGCGGTTCATCAACGCTGTGTCGGCGCTTATGCCGTGATAGCCATGATTACCGGCTACGGCATAGTCGGCTTCCGTGATCCTAACGGCATTCGCCCGGTATGCTATGGCGAACGAACCGATGAATCTGGCCGCAAGGAGTACATGATTGCTTCTGAGAGCGTTGCCTTGAGCGCGGCCGGATACACCTTGGTGCGGGACATTGCGCCCGGCGAGGCTGTGTATATTGAAACCGATGGCACTTTGTATTCCCAGCAATGTGCCAAAACGTCGAATCTTTACCCCTGCCTTTTTGAGCATGTGTATTTTGCTCGACCGGATTCTATTATGGATGGGGTTTCTGTATACAAAGCTCGGTTACGCATGGGCGAAACGTTGGCAGATAAGGTATTGCGTGAACGTCCGGACCACGATATTGATGTGGTTATGCCAATTCCAGACACTAGTCGCACATCTGCCATGCAAATGGCTCACAGGTTGGGTCTCAAATTTCGTGAAGGGTTTATTAAAAACCGCTATATAGGCCGAACATTCATTATGCCCGGCCAAACCATGCGTAAAAAATCCGTGCGCCAGAAGCTCAACCCGATTGATCTGGAGTTCCGGGGTAAAAACGTCATGCTGGTGGACGACTCTATTGTTCGGGGCACCACCTGTAAAGAAATTGTGCAGATGGCTCGGGATGCCGGCGCCAGAAACGTGTACTTTGCATCGGCTGCGCCCCCGGTTCGTTACCCCAACGTTTACGGCATTGATATGCCCTCCGCTAAAGAGTTGATTGCTCATGAGAGAAGCGTTGAGGAAATACGTGACCTGATCGGCGCCGACTGGCTGCTGTACCAGGATCTTGATGATCTGGTTACCTGTGTCAGCGATGTGAATGAAAATATAGATGGCTGGGAGTGTTCGGTGTTCACCGGCGATTATGTGACGGGCGATATTGACGACGCATATCTGAACCGCCTTGACGAAGCTCGTAATGATATAAAACGCTCCGGCGCCGCAAGTGAAGCCTCCACTGAAAATGGCATCATTGACCTTTACAACGACGAAGACTGAATACCGAGCCTTACCAGGAGACGCTCATGACTTTTCACCGCGAAGAAACAGCTCTGATACCCGAATCAGATCTAGAGGGCATGTCCCTGGATACTCTTGCGGTGAGGGCAGGGCAGATCCGAACCGGTCAGCTTGAGCACAGTGATGCTATTTTCCCTACCTCCAGCTTTGTTTACGGTAGTGCCGCCCAGGCAGCGGCGCGTTTTGGTGGCGAAGAGCCAGGCAACATCTACTCTCGTTTTACCAATCCTACAGTTCAGGCATTTGAGGGGCGCATGGCCGCCATGGAAGGAGGCGATCGCGCTGTTGCAACCTCGTCTGGCATGGCGGCCATTCTCAGCACCTGCATGGCGCTGCTACAGAGCGGTGATCATGTCATCTGTTCCCGTGGGGTATTCGGCACCACCAATGTGCTATTTCAGAAATACATGGCAAAGTTTGGTGTTGAAACCACATTTGTAAACCTTACAGATACTCAGGAGTGGGCGTCGGCCATACGTTCCGACACACGCATGCTTTTTGTTGAAACGCCATCCAACCCGCTCTGCGAGGTTGCAGACATGGGGGCGCTCGCAAAGTTAGCTAACGATAGTGGCGCCCTGTTTGTGGTCGACAACTGTTTTTGCACACCGGTATTGCAGCGTCCGTTAGAGCATGGTGCCGACATTGTTATTCACTCAGCAACGAAATACCTGGATGGTCAGGGCCGCTGCGTGGGTGGTGTTGTGGTTGGGCCCCACAAGTTGATGGACGATGTTTATGCCTTCCTGCGATCTGCGGGGCCCACTATGAGCCCGTTTAACGCCTGGGTATTCCATAAGGGGTTGGAAACCTTACCAATCCGTATGCGAGCCCACTGCGACAATGCGTTAGAGTTGGCTAAGTGGCTGGAGCAGCAACCGGTAGTGGAGCGTGTTTATTACGCAGGGCTTGAGAGCCATCCGCAACATGCGCTTGCAAAAAAGCAGCAGAAAGGTTTTGGTGGGGTGCTGTCGTTTTGCCTCAAAGGTGGTCGTGATGAGGCGTGGAGCTTTATCGATGCCACCCGGATGATTTCCATTACGGCAAATTTGGGTGATGTGAAAACCACCATCACCCATCCAGCAACTACAACACACGGGCGGTTGTCCCCGGAAGATAAGTCCAGAGCCGGTATAACGGAAAACCTGTTACGTCTCTCGGTGGGCATAGAAGCAGTTGAAGATCTGAAAACAGACTTGTATAGAGGTTTTCAGGTGCTTCAGAACGCAAGCAACATTTAACGTTTGAGCATTCATGGCCGAATCTGCAAAAGCGAAAAAATCATCACAGGAACTGACAGATAAACAGCTGCGCTTTCGCCGTTTTGCTGCACAGGGTGCACGTGAAGGTGCGGTGATTGGGCTTATTGCCCTTTGTATCTATCTGGCTATGGCCCTTGTCACGTTCAACCCTACAGACCCCGGTTGGGCCAGTATTGGACATGATACCAACGTGCTCAATTCGGCGGGCCGTTCTGGTGCCTGGCTTGCAAGCCTGTTGATGGATTTCTTCGGCCATGTAGCCTACCTGTTTCCGTTGATGGTGGCAGGCTACGCTGTCATGTTGATCCGCTTGAGAAACGATTCTCTGGATTTGCACTGGCCGCTGTTTTTGATGCGGTTTGGCGGGTTTTTGCTGATTCTTCTTTCTGCGACCAGTCTTCTGTCGCTTTATTCGGTTTTCGGGTTGGGCGCCTCATCGGGTGGGGTGCTTGGAACCGCCGTTGCCAATGCGATGGTTCGTTTTTTTAACCTGCCGGCAACCACTCTGCTGCTTATAGCAATCTTTCTTTTCGCCCTGACGGTTACGGTTGGCCTTTCCTGGTTCTGGCTTATGGACCAACTAGGCGGGCTTACACTTCGTTTGGGGCGGGCACTGAAGCGGCTTGCGACCTCAGATAAGCCGAAACCAGTTGCCGATTCCAATGCAGCTCCCGCGCCTAGCGCCGGTGTTGCGAAAACCAAGCGGGTTGCTGGCGAAGATGATCAGCCAGCCTTGCGCTGGTGGCATAGAATACCCGGGTTAGGTCCACGCAAGGCCGCGAAGCCACTGAAGTCGAAAAGTGAGCGACTTGAGCCAGGGCTTGAAGGGTTTTCTGCGGGCGCAGACCCGGAACCAGCGCAATTGGAAAGCTTTAGCTCCCGTGATGAAACGCCAGCAAAAACGCCTAAAAAACCGCCTGCCCAGGAAAAGTCTAAACCTGCTTCCTCGGGTGCACGATCTTTTAAAATTTCGCCATTCAAAAAAGACGAGCAAGCGCCCCAGACAAGTAACGGGAAGAACACTCAGCCTTCGTTGCTTGAAGATATAGAAAGCCCGATTCCGCCGATTTCGCTACTCGACCCGCCAGAAGAGCACAAAGAGAGCGGGTACTCAGAAGAAGCGTTAGAGCATATGTCGCGCCTGCTTGAAGAAAAACTGGGCGACTTTGGTGTGTCTGTTGAGGTGGTAGAGGTAAACCCAGGCCCGGTTATTACGCGTTTCGAGATTAAACCCGCCGCCGGCGTTAAGGTTAGCAAGATTTCGAATCTTGCCAAAGATCTTGCTCGTTCACTGGCCGTTCTCAGTGTTCGGGTGGTGGAAGTGATTCCTGGTAAGTCTGTGGTGGGTATTGAAATACCCAATGAAAAACGCGAAATCGTTCGCTTGAGTGAAGTTTTGGGGGCAAAGGTGTTCACCGAGTCCAGCTCGGCGCTCACTATGGCATTGGGTAACGACATAGGTGGCAACCCCATGGTTGCTAATCTGTCCAAAATGCCCCACTTGCTGGTAGCCGGTACCACCGGCTCCGGTAAGTCTGTAGGTGTTAACGCCATGCTATTGAGCACGCTATTGAAGGCGGGGCCAGACGAAGTGCGCTTCATTATGGTTGACCCCAAGATGCTTGAGCTCAGCATTTACGATGGCATTCCGCACCTGCTTACCCCGGTTGTTACCGACATGAAAGATGCGGCAAATGCACTGCGCTGGTGTGTGGCTGAAATGGAACGCCGATATCGCATTATGGCCAGCCTGGGTGTCCGCAACGTGGCAGGCTACAACCGTAAAGTAAAGGACGCGATAGAAGCAGGCGAGCCTCTTCTGGACCCCTTGTGGAAGCCGGATGAGTATGTGGCTAACGATGAGCAGGAGCGCCCAGAACTTGAGACGCTGCCGTTTATCGTAGTGGTGATTGATGAGTTTGCCGACATGATGATGATTGTCGGAAAAAAAGTGGAAGAGTTGATCGCACGCATCGCCCAGAAGGCGAGGGCTGCTGGTATTCACTTGATTCTCGCCACTCAAAGGCCGTCTGTCGATGTTATAACCGGTCTGATCAAAGCCAATATTCCTACCCGTATGTCGTTCCAGGTATCGTCCAAGATCGATTCACGAACCGTGTTGGATCAGGGCGGTGCAGAACAACTCCTTGGCCACGGCGATATGCTGTATTTACCGCCCGGTTCCGGGCTACCCGTTCGTGTTCATGGCGCGTTTGTAGATGACGATGAAGTCCATCGGGTGGTTAGTGCCTGGAAAGCCAGGGGCGAGCCTGTTTATGTGGAAGGTGTCCTTAACGGTGCCGAAGGTGAGAGCCTGCCAGGCGTACCCACGTTAACGGAAGGCGGTGACAGCGAAGGCGATGCGTTATTTGATGAGGCCGTGGCTTTTGTCACAGAAGGTCGCCGGGTGTCGATTTCCTCTGTGCAGCGAAAATTCAAAATAGGTTATAACCGGGCGGCCAACATTGTTGAAGCTATGGAAGCATCGGGTGTTGTTAGCTCTGCAGGCAATAATGGTGGTCGTGAAGTATTAGCACCGCCCCCACCGAGAGATTAGGAGTCGTATTTTATGCAACAGTTTTCCTTAAAGCCTGTGTTGGCAATGCTTGTCGCTCTTTTATTCAGCAGCCCGTTGCTGGCAGCCGGCAAAGATGGGGCAGCGGCGGAACTGGCCGCCATGCTGACAAGCTATGAAACCTACCAGGCCGACTTTATCCAAATTGTGGTAAACGACAGTGGCAATAAAGTGCAGGAAACTCGCGGCTCCTTGAAAGCGAAAAGGCCTGGTCTGTTCTACTGGGAAACCCGCGCACCCATGTCGCAGTACATTGTAAGCGATGGAAACAGCGTAGAAGTGTACGACCCGGACCTTGAGCAGGTTACCGAACACAACCTGGACGACCGGGTTCAAACAACACCAGCGCTATTGCTTAGCGGTGAGGTAGACAACCTTGAAGACACCTACCGTGTATCTGGTCGTCAAATTAGCGACGACACAAGGGAGTTCACCCTTGAACCTAAAAGCGAGGATTCGCTATTTGTCTCTCTGCGGCTGACGTTCTTCAAGAATGAGCTACAGGAGATGCGCATGCAGGATTCCCTTTCACAACTTAGCGTACTTAGCTTTGATCATATCCGGCTTAATGAAGCTATCGAAAAGAGCGCGTTTACGCTTGAGTACCCGGAGGGCGTAGACGTAATCCGGGACGCGGGCTGACATGCAAAGCAGCCTTTTTACTGAGCAGGTCGGGTTCCGGCCGCTAGCGGCACGTATGCGCCCGGAATCTCTGGATGACTACGTAGGGCAGTTGCACCTTGTAGGGCCGGGGAAACCACTTCGCAGGGCGGTGGAGCAGGGGCAGCTTCATTCCATGATTCTCTGGGGCCCTCCCGGCGTTGGTAAAACCACCTTTGCAAGGCTGTTGGCGAGCGTTGGTGATCTCAGTTTTGAGACAGTGTCGGCGGTGCTTAGCGGCGTAAAGGATATCCGCGAGATTGTTGACAGGGCACGCAACCGTAAACAATCTCACGGCCAAGACACGCTGTTGTTTGTGGATGAAGTGCATCGTTTCAACAAGAGCCAGCAAGATGCATTTCTTCCGCACATTGAAGATGGCACCTTTATTTTTGTTGGCGCTACCACTGAAAACCCCTCGTTTGAACTAAACAGCGCTCTGCTTTCCCGTACCCGGGTATATGTGCTTAAAAATCTCGAAGAGGCCGACATTCTCCGCATGCTAAGCCGGGCCCTCACTTCAGAGGAAGGTTTTGGCGGACAGCTTGTGGTGTCTGATGAGGTGCTCAAGGTAATGGCGTCGGCATCTAACGGTGACGCCAGGCGCGCGCTGAATATTCTGGAAATTTCCGCCGATTTGGCGGAGCCAGACAGCACGGGTGCAAATCGGGTTAATTCCGAGCACCTTGAACAGGTGATGCAAACCAGCTTGCGGCGTTTTGATAAGGGTGGAGACGTTTTTTACGACCAAATCTCAGCGTTGCATAAATCCGTCAGGGGCTCCGACCCGGATGGCTCCCTTTACTGGCTGTGCCGAATGCTGGATGGCGGCTGCGATCCTTTGTATGTGGTGCGACGTTTGGTGCGCATTGCGAGTGAAGATATTGGCAACGCTGACCCCCGTGCTTTGCAGTTGAGCATGGATGCCTGGTTTGCGCAGGAACGGCTGGGCAGCCCCGAAGGAGAGTTGGCTTTAGCGCAAGCGGTCACTTATCTTGCACTCGCACCAAAGAGCGACGCGGTTTACAAGGCTTTCAATCAGTGCATGGCAGATATTCGAAAGGACCCGGATTACGAGGTGCCAGTGCACTTGCGCAATGCACCCACAAAGCTGCTGAAAAGCATGGGGCATGGCGACTCCTATCGCTATGCACACCATGAGCCAGATGCTTTTGCCGCCGGTGAGTCTTATTTGCCAGATGCTATCTATCAGCGCAGGTACTATGAGCCGGTTAACCGTGGTTTGGAAATCAAACTCTCCGAAAAGCGCCAGCGGCTCGACGCGCTGAACGAACAAAGCCCCAGAAAACGCCATACCTAAGCTTTTAACAAGGATGATGACAGGCGGTAGCCACCAGCGTAGGCACAGGTATAATGGCCAGTTATTCTACATACATCGCAAACCGGAAAATCCAGGATAAGCATGCTCGATCCCAAACTCGTCCGTAACCAGACTGAAGAGATCGCCCGACGGCTGGCCATTAAAAACTTTGTGTTTGACGTTGCCGCTTTTGAGAAACTTGAAGAGCGCCGCCGGGCCATTCAGGTAAGCACGGAAACCTTGCAGGGCGAGCAGAACAAAAAATCCAAGTCCATTGGTAAAGCCAAAGCGGCTGGCGAAGACATTCAGCCGTTGCTGGATGAGGTGGAAAGCCTGAAAGCTCGCAAGTCTGAAGCCGAAGAACAGTTGCGCACCCTGCAGGGAGAGATCAACGTCTTTCTGGCGGGTATTCCGAACCTGCCAGATGACGACGTAACCACGGGTGACAGCGACGAAGACAACGTTGAAATTCGTACCTGGGGTACGCCAAAGACCTTTGATTTTGAGCCCAAAGACCACGTGGAACTGGGTGATGCTCCTGGCGGCCTGGATTTCGAAACCGCCACGCGTCTTGCCCACTCACGTTTTGCGGTGATGCGTGGCCAGATAGCGCGGTTGCACCGTGCACTTGCGCAGTTCATGTTGAACCTTCACACCGACGAACACGGTTATTCCGAAACCTATGTGCCTTATCTGGTAAACGCCGATGCGCTGTATGGCACCGGCCAACTGCCAAAGTTTGAGGAAGACCTGTTTAAAATGGAAGGGGAGCATCCGCTTTATTTGATTCCCACCGCGGAAGTGCCGGTTACTAATCTGGTTTCAGACACTATCCTGGATGCGGCTGAATTGCCTTTGAAAATGGTTTGTCATACACCTTGCTTTCGCAGTGAAGCCGGCTCTTATGGCCGCGACACCCGTGGCATGATTCGCCAGCATCAATTCGACAAGGTTGAACTGGTACAGGTGGTTCGCCCTGAAGATTCAAATGCCGCGCTGGAAGCATTAACCGGTCACGCTGAAAAAGTGCTTCAGTTGCTTGAGCTTCCTTATCGGGTGGTTGCCCTTTGTGGCGGCGACATGGGCTTCTCAGCGGCTAAAACCTACGACTTTGAGGTTTGGCTTCCCGGGCAAAACAAGTTTCGGGAAATTTCCTCCTGCTCTAACACCCGGGATTTCCAGGCTCGCCGTATGTCTGCCCGCTGGCGCAACCCGGAAACAGGCAAGCCCGAGCCAGTGCACACACTGAACGGTTCTGGCCTGGCGGTGGGCCGTGCTTTAGTTGCTGTTATGGAAAACTATCAGCAGGCTGATGGAAGCATTGTTGTGCCTGAGGTGCTCAAGCCCTACATGGGCGGTGTTGAGCGCATTCAATGATCGACAAATCCGAACACGAAGTAGGAGCAGGTGTTGGTGCAACGCCTGCTCCGGTTCGCTACAGAGCAAACCCGGTTACCGCAAACCCGAACAGTTCTGCCGGAGAAGTGGCTCTTGTGGGCGCCGGCCCAGGCGACCCGGAGTTGCTGACGCTGAAAGCTTGGCGGCTCATCACCTCCGCAGAGGTTGTGCTTTACGACCGGCTGGTGTCACCGGATATTCTTGCACTGATTCCAAGTACAGCTGATATGGTCCACGTGGGTAAGGAGCGTGCCAATCATGCACTGCCGCAAGACCAGATTAATCAACGGCTGGTGGATCTCGCCAAGCAAGGTTACAGGGTAGTTCGACTAAAAGGCGGAGACCCCTTTATATTTGGCCGTGGCGGTGAGGAAATTGAGACCCTGGCTGCGGCCGGCGTTCGGTTTCAGGTAGTGCCGGGCATTACCGCAGCTTCCGGTTGTGCGGCTTACGCCGGCATTCCGCTGACCCATCGCGATTACGCCCAGTCGGTGCGCTTTGTAACAGGCCATCTGAAGAACAACACCTGCGACTTACCCTGGAAAGACTTTGTCCAGAACAATCAAACACTGGTGTTTTATATGGGGTTAGTTGGCTTGCCGATCATCTGCGAGCAATTGGTTTTCCACGGTATGGTGCCGGATATGCCCGTAGCTTTGATTTCCAAGGGTACGACCCGGGATCAGCAAGTGGTTACAGGCAACCTGAAAACCATTGTGCACCGTGTACATGAAGAAAAGGTGCAGGCACCCACACTGGTTATAGTTGGCCACGTGGTTGCGTTGCGAGATCGACTGGATTGGGTAGGGGGCCTGCCAACGCTGTCGGTATGACAGAATTGGCAGTGATACCTGGCTTCAGCCCGCCGTGCGGCTGGGCAACACATCCTTAAGTTTATTGCGCATTTCGCGAATGGCTTTCTCTGTGGTTTCCCAGTCGATGCAGGCGTCGGTCACTGATACACCGTACTTCAATTCTTCCAGGTTTTCCGGGATAGGCTGGTTGCCCCAGTTGATGTTGCTTTCAATCATCAGGCTCTGGATAGACGTGTTGCCTTCAAGGATTTGAAGGCTAACGTCTTGCATAACCAGTGGCTGAATGGCCGGATCTTTGCTGGAGTTAGCATGGCTACAGTCCACCATGATGGACTTGCGCAACCCGGCTTTATCCAGCGCTTGTTCGCAAAGCGTTACGTTAACAGAGTCGTAATTGGGCTTGCCGCCGCCTCCACGCAGAACCGCATGCCCGTACTTATTGCCTTTAGTACGGATGATGGCCACCTTGCCCTGCTGATCAATGCCAAGGAAGTTGTGTGAATAAGACACGGACTTCATGGCGTTTACCGCAACATCGAGACTGCCATCGGTACCGTTTTTGAACCCGATTGCCATTGAAAGGCCACTGCTCATTTCGCGGTGAGTCTGGGATTCAGTCGTGCGTGCGCCAATGGCCGACCAGGCAATTGTATCTTGTAGGTACTGAGGCGATATTGGGTCCAGTGCCTCAGTTGCTACGGGTAGCCCGAGCTCATTGATGTCAAGCAGTAGACGGCGCCCCAAATGCAGGCCGCGCTCGATATCAAACGTGTCGTTCAGTTGCGGGTCGTTGATCAGACCTTTCCAGCCAACCGTTGTCCGTGGCTTTTCAAAATACACACGCATAACGATGAGCAACGTATCGCTGACTTCATCAGACAATTTTTTCAATCGAGCCGCGTAATCTCTCGCTGCATCTGCATCGTGAATAGAGCAGGGGCCCACCACCAAAAACAACCGATGATCTTTGCCGTCAATAATGTCATAAATGGCTTGGCGGCCATTAGCAACGGTTTGCGCCGCGTTGCCTTCGAGTGGCATGTCTTGTTTGAGCGTTTCAGGGGTAATCAGTGCTTCCTGGCTCGCTACGTTCAGATTCTCAAGTTTATTGCCGGACATGTTCTGCTGTTTCCCCGATTCTTATCTTTGCCGCCCAGCTGTTTTGTTCAATACGACAGCTGGGCCGAAAATTAATACGATTGGCGCCGGACCCGGTTGTGGCCAACCCCGACGAGTTCGTTATACTGCTTTATTTACTGGGCCTTTTCAACGCTTCTTGAGCATGGGGAATGGATGTCACATAACAGGCCGAAATCGCGCCAGCTGGCCTCGCGAAAGGCGGTAACCGAGAACATCGATGATGTACTCGCCGGTATTCGTGTTCCAGATCTCCCATACCCAGCTGGAAAACTGGCGCCAGAATCTATCAGCGACTGGCAGCAACTGCTGCTTTCATGCTGGACTGAACAGCGGGACGAGCGAGTCACCCATGTGCTTCGCTCCGTGCATTTAAATTGGTCGGTACGCCAAATCAATGCGGCTTATGTGGCCGATCGAATTATGGATGTATTTCTTAAAACCAGTGGGTTGCACACCGCGCTTGCTTGCCGTATTGCACGGTTGCGATTTTACCTTGCTTGGCGCATGAACCTTGATGGCCACCGGGCGTTCAGTGACATATTACTTGAGTGGCTAGACAGTTTGCAGGAGTGGCGTGGCTGGAGTGACTCTGGTGGGCGCTCATCCAAGGCTTTGCTTGATCAGTTGGATGCATTAGTTATAGCGGTTTCTGCAGCGTTTAAATCGGGTACCACTGAACCTGTCGAATCTTTTTGCCTGCAGTGGCAGGGCGATTCGACAAGACGCAACGCTCAGACCGGTAAGCTGCGTGAGCGTTTGCTGGCAACCGAGCAGGGGGCAGCACGTCAGCGGCGCGCGGATCAAACGTCAAGAGCACTGATCGGTCGCGCCCTGCAAGGACGAAAGTTGCCCCAGCCCGTACTCCATTTTATTTTTGATCAATGGCAAGGGCTGCTAAAACAAGCTGTGTGGGACGACGGTGTTAGCGGTGAAACCTGCCGGCATGGCAGTAAGTTGCTTGAATGGTTGGTGTGGGTGGGCGATCCATCACTGTCTGACAAGGACAGAGATCGTTTGTATCACGTGGGTGAGCAGCTAGACGACAGGCTGGTGGATGTATGGAGCCGGGTATTTGATCGGCCACTGACACCAAATGCACTTGCCGGCATAGGCACTGTGCTGGTTTCCAGACTGCGAGGGGAAACACCTGAACTGGTTGATGCCTTCTCGAAAACCGAGCGCTTCCCATGGCATTCTGGCTGGCTAACTTTTGAGCCAATACCACCGGCGGATTTTCAACCGTTTGAAGGACGGTGGTTTGTAGAAGGCGAAGGCGCAGCCGAGCAACGTCGCTACTTTTTTGCCTTGCTTGAAGACACCACCGAGATCCTTTGGACAAATGGCGCGGGAGTAAAGCTTGGCCTGCAATCCTGGCAGGAGTTCTGCCAGGCACAACGCGCTGGGAGTATTCGTCCTCTGCCGGCTCAGACACCGTTTGGCGAGGTACTTGAGCACACTGTAACCGTGCTTGCCGGCGCCTGGGAAACACAGCGTAAACAGCGTGAAAAAGCAGCTGAAGAGGCCAAGGCCCGTGCAGAAGCTTTACGCAAAGAAAAAGAAGCTGCGGAACTCTTAAGGCAAAAACAGAAGGCTAAGCGGCAAGCGGAACGCGAGCGCCAGCGTCAGGAAATAGAAAACCAGCGACTGGCCGATGAACAAGCCGAGCAGGAACGGCTGTACCATGAGAAAACGCAACAGGCACAAAGCCAGGTAGATGAAATAGGACTTGGTGGCTGGATTGTTGTGAAAGCGCAGCCGTCTGATACCGAGGGTGCCAGGCTTAAACTGGCGGTTCGAACCAACACTTCCCGAAAACTCATATTTGTTGACCGGCTGGGACTTAATCGAAAGGAATACCTGGAGGATGAATTGGTGCTTGGTATTGTTGAAGATCGCATTCGTATTCTGGGCGGCACTGCAGAGTTTGATGACACGTTAAGCAGGGTGGTCGGCCGCATTCGTGTCGGGCGAAACTGACGGAACGGTAAATAAGAAGCCAGGAATAACAATGAAGGACACTGACTACACGTTTGGTACCCAGTTAGACCCCTCAGGTGGGCTGAATAATCGCATGCAGTACCGATTAACGGCCCGCGCGCAGATTAGGCTTGAGTTGGAGGCCGGCTGTCCTGCAGCAGATGGGGTGCCAGGTACATCGAGGCGTGAGCTGATCTGCGGGATTCGTGACATCTCAGCCAGTGGGCTATGCTTGCTGTCCAAAGAGCTGCTCCCTGCTGGTGCTTTATTTGCGGCCTCTGTATCACTGGGGAACCATGAAGCGCCCTTTGTTCTGACCGTAGAAGTGATTTGGTGCAGCAAAAATGCGCAGGGTTATCTGGTAGGGGTTAAAATCATTGAATCGGATCAAACGGCGTATGTGGAGTGGATAGACGCGGTTGCAAGCGCCATGGAAGCGCTTTAGTTGGCTGAAAGCCGGCTACACGCCGGCTTTCAGCATCGAGATGCAACCAGAGCAGTTTACTCTTCCAGTTCGCCCATACCCGTAATATTGAATCCGGCATCCACGTACATGATTTCACCAGTAATACCACTGGCCATATCAGATGTCAGAAAAGCCGCGGCGTTGCCCACCTCATCTGTGGTGACGTTCCGACGCAGCGGAGCACGTCTTGCGTTTTCAGCAAGCATTTTACGGAAGCTCTTAATGCCGGAAGCCGCCAGCGTCCTGATGGGGCCTGCGGAAATACCGTTTACCCGGATACCGTCACGACCAAGGCTTGCGGCCATGTAGCGCACGTTGGATTCCAGCGATGCCTTGGCAAGTCCCATCACGTTGTAATTTTGAAGTACTTTTTCGGCGCCCAGGTAGGTGAGGGTGAGTAGGGAGCTGCCTTCGTGCATCATGGATCTTGCACCCTTGGCCAGGGCGACAAAGCTGTAAGAGCTTATGTCGTGGGCAATACGAAAGCCTTCGCGGGTTGTTGCATCAACATAATTGCCGTCTAGCTCATGCCCTGGTGCAAAGCCAACCGCATGAACGATGATGTCAATGTTGTCCCAGTGCTTGCCCAGCTCTGTAAATACGTTTTCAATTTCTTCATCACTGGCTACGTCACAAGGAAAGGTGAGTTCGCTACCCCATCCTGCGGCAAATTTTTCTACTCTGGGCTGAAGTTTTTCATTCTGGTACGTGAGTGCCAGTTCCGCGCCCTCGCGGGCAAAGGCGTCGGCAATGCCGTATGCAATAGACAGTTTGCTGGCTACGCCAACAATTAACGCTTTTTTGCCACTGAGTAATCCCATGGGTTGTTCTCCGTGTGTTCCTGATTTTGGTGCATTATCCCCGAAATATCCCGGCAGGCGTAACGCTCAAATGGTCGTAGTAATGGTGGCATCTTTCTGTTGATAGAAAAACGCTGCCTCAAGTAACTCTTGCGTGTACTGTTCAGCCGGAGCCCGGAATATTTCACCGGCATCTCCGTATTCCACAATCTCTCCCTGCCTAAGCACCAGTAATTGATGGCTGAGCGCCCGAACGACGGCCAGATCATGGCTGATAAAGATATAGCTTAGACCATAGCGAGCCTGAATATCCCGAAGCAGTTCTATTACCTGCTTTTGTACGGTCCGGTCCAGAGCCGATGTAGGCTCATCCAGAATCATAAGATCTGGTTGAAGAACCAACGCACGGGCAATAGCAATTCGCTGGCGCTGCCCACCAGAAAACTCGTGTGGGTAGCGGTGTCTTGCCTCCGGATCCAGGCCAACATCGAGCAGGGCGGTAATCACTTTTTGTTCGTGCTGCTCACGGTTTTCAGTATCGTGGATTTCCAGCCCTTCGCGAACAATTTCGGCAACCGACATACGTGGGCTCAGGCTACCAAACGGGTCTTGAAAAACAATCTGAACACGGCGTCGCCAGGGCCTGAATGCGTTTTGATCCAGCCCTGCCAACTCTTGTCCGTCTAGCTCTATACTGCCGGTACTGGCGGTTAGTTTGAGAAGGGCGTGACCTATTGTGGTTTTCCCGCTACCACTCTCACCCACAATACCGAGGGTTTGGCCACGACTGAGTTTGAAGCTGACACGTTTAACCGCATGGAAATAGGCTTTCACCTTGCCAAACAATCCTTTATGAGTCGTAAACCGCACATCCAGGTTGCTTACCTTCAATAGTGGTTTGTCATGCTTAGCCTGTACAAGAGGGGCCTCAGGGGGCTCGGCATCCAGAAGCTTGCGGCTATAAGGGTGGTTGGGTGAGGCAAACAGAGCCGCCGTCTCTTGCTCCTCAACCAGTTTGCCGCGCTCCATGACTGCTACCCGGCTGGCATAACGGCGCACGATCGTGAGGTCGTGAGTAATCAACAAAATAGCCATGCCGAGCTTCTGCTGTAAATCCCGTAGTAGTTCCAGGACTTGTTTTTGAACCGTTACGTCCAGCGCAGTGGTTGGCTCGTCGGCGATCAGTAAAGTTGGCTCATTGGCCAAGGCCATGGCAATCATCACACGCTGTTTCTGGCCACCAGAAAGCTGGTGTGGGTAGGCGCCAAGGCGATTTTCCGGATTTTCGATGCCTACTAGTTGCAATAGTTCAAGGCAGCGTTTTCTGGCCTGAGGGCCACGCATGCCCTTATGCAGCTCCAGGGTTTCACTGATTTGCTTCTCAACGCTATGCAGAGGGTTCAGAGAGGTCATGGGCTCCTGGAAAATCATGCTGATTTCCCGCCCACGCACTTGGCGTAATCGTTTTTCGGGTGCCTCAAGCAAGTCCTCACCGCGGTACCTTATCTCACCGCTTGGGTAGCTGGCATGCCGTTCGTCCAACAGACGCAAAATGGATAGCGCCGTCACAGACTTGCCCGAACCGCTTTCACCCACCAGGGCTAACGTTTCACCCTGCTGCAAGCTAAGAGATAAGAAATCAACGGCGTTCTGGCCCTGATTAAAACAGATCGAGAGATTGGTTATTTCTAGTAGCTCGCTCATATCAATACTCTCATCCGTTCTTGCGTGGGTCGAAGGCATCGCGCACGGCTTCGCCCACAAACACCAGCAAAGTCAGCATCAGCGACAGAGATATGAATGCTGATATACCCAGCCAGGGCGCATGCAGGTTGGCCTTGCCCTGGGCAATAAGCTCCCCAAGAGACGGCGAACCTGAGGGCAAACCGAAACCGAGAAAATCCAGAGAGGTGAGAGCGGTAATAGCGCCTGTGAGAATAAACGGTAAAAACGTCAGGGTCGCCACCATGGCGTTGGGCAAAATATGCCGAAACATGATCTTGCGGTTATTCAGCCCCAATGCTCGGGCGGCTTTCACGTATTCAAAGTTCCGGGCTCGCAAAAACTCCGCACGAACGACATCCACTAATCCCATCCAACTGAACATGAGCATGATGCCTAACAGCCACCAGAAGTTCGGCTGAACTATGCCAGAGAGAATAATCAGAAGGTATAAAACCGGCAAGCCCGACCAAATTTCAATAAAGCGTTGGCCAACCAAATCAATTTTGCCTCCATAGAAGCCCTGTATGGCGCCCACGATAACTCCAACGATACAGCTGGCAATGGTAAGCGTTAGCCCAAACAACACAGATATACGAAAGCCATAGATCACTCGGGCAGCTACATCCCGGCCCTGATCGTCTGTGCCTAGCCAGTTTTCTGTACTTGGTGGTGCCGGCGAGGGTACATCTAGATCGTAATTAATGGTGTCGTAACTGAAGCGGATAGGCGGCCAGAGCATCCAGCCATTGGCCAGTATTTCATCCGCGATAAATGGGTCGCGATAATCCGCCTCCGTGGGCAGAAAGCCACCAAAGGTCTCTTCCGGTACATTCTCAACTACCGGAAAATACAATGTGTCTTGATAGGAAATCACCAGTGGCTTGTCGTTGGAGATCAATTCCGCAACCAGTGTTAGCCCGAAAATGGCCAGGAACAGCCATAAAGACCAGAATCCACGGCGATTATTACGAAAGTTCCGCAGGCGGCGTTTTTGAATGGGGGTCAACGTTTTCACGTTACGCGCCCTCCCGGCTTTCAAAGTCTATGCGCGGGTCTACCAACACGTAGGTGATGTCGCTGATAAGTTTGAGCACCAGGCCCATCAGGGTGAATATGAAAAGCGTGCCGAAAATAACCGGGTAATCCCGGTTCAAGGCGGCTTCAAAACCCAGCAAGCCAAGGCCGTCAAGGGAGAAAATAACTTCAATTAACAACGATCCTGTAAAGAACAGGGAAACCAGAACCCCCGGTAGGCTGGCAATGACAATCAGCATGGCGTTACGGAAAACGTGGCCATACAAAACCTGGTTCTCGTTAAGGCCTTTGGCTTTGGCTGTAACCACGTACTGTTTTCCAATTTCGTCCAGAAACGAGTTTTTAGTAAGGAGAGTGAGTGTGGCAAAGCCGCCAATTACGTTTGCCGTTACGGGTAACGCAAGGTGCCAGAAATAATCTCCGGCTTTTTGATACCAGTTAAGCTGTTCAAAATCGGAAGAGGTAAGCCCACGCAGGGGGAACCAATCGAAATAGCTGCCGCCGGCAAATAAAACGATCAGCAAAATGGCAAATAAGAAGCCTGGAATGGCATAACCGATCACGATGGCAGAGCTGCTCCACACATCGAAACGGGAACCGTCTGAAACCGCTTTCCGGATTCCAAGAGGTATGGAAATAAAGTAGATCACAAGGGTAGACCAGAGGCCCAGGGAGATAGATACGGGCATTTTATCAAGGATCAGTTCGGTGACGCTTTTATCGCGAAAGAACGAATCGCCAAAATCGAAGGTAGCGTAGTCTTTGAGCATTTTGAAGAAACGCTCATGGGCCGGCTTATCGAAGCCATACATCACTTCGATTTCCTTTAGCATGTCATCCGGAATGCCGCGGGAGCCCCGCTGATCGCCAGAAGCGCTGGACACCTCTTGGCCTGTGCCGCCACCAGAGGCTCGTGCTAAAGCACTGCCACCATGACCTTCCATCTCTGCAATCAGTTGCTCAACCGGGCCGCCAGGGGCAGCCTGAACGATCACAAAGTTGAGCAGCAAAATGCCGATCAGGGTAGGGATTATCAGCGCCAGGCGCCGGAGTATATAAATGCCCATTTAGCGGCAGCTTCCTCAGGGCTCTGCCCACCAGTTGTCGAGGTCAGTACCGTTTTTGGGTGTGGTTTTCGGATGGTGCAAGTGGCTCCAGTAAGCAACGCGATCTTTCGCCAGATGCCAATGGGGAACCACGTAATAACCGTTAAGTAAAACCCGATCGAGCGCGCGGGTACGCTGCACCAGTTCCTCCCGGTTTGGCGCCTGTATTACCAGGCTAACCAGTTGGTCGACCACCGGATCATTCACGCCGGCGTAGTTGCGGGAGCCATTGGCATTTACGGTGGAAGAATCCCAGTACTCTCTTTGCTCATTACCAGGGGAGTCGGATTGGCCAATGCTCTGGGTGATCATGTCGTAATCGAATTCGCGCACACGCTGCACGTATTGGTTGCTGTCTACCAAGCGCACAGATACCTCAATACCAAGCCTGGCCAGGTTGTTTTTGAAGGGCAGCACAACTCGTTCAAAGGATTTTTGGAACAGCAGAATTTCGAACGTTAGCGGTTTGCCGGTTTCGGCGTGAACCATTTTGCCATCGCGAACCTCGTACCCGGCCGACCGCAAAAGACCCATGGCCGTTCGCAAATTTTGTCGCAGGCCTTGCTTACCTTCGGTGGTAGGTGCCTTGAAGGGAGTGGTAAAGACGTCTTCGGGCAGTTGCCCGCGGTACTGTTCAAGAATGTCCAGTTCGCGGCCAGACGGTAATCCGCTTGAGGCCAACTCGCTGTTCTCGAAGTAACTGTTGGTGCGGGCGTACTGACCATAAAACAGATTTTTGTTTGTCCATTCGAAATCAAAAGCATAGGTCAGTGCTTCCCGGACCCGCGGGTCTTTGAAAACCTCTTTTCGGGTGTTGAATACGAACCCCTGCATGCCCGTGGGGCGGTGGTGTTCGATGGCCTCTGTAATGATGGTGCCGTCATCGAACTTGTCACCGGTGTAGGCTGTGGCCCAGTTTTTTGCGGACGTTTCGACTCTGAAATCAAAACTGCCAGCTTTGAATGCCTCCAGCGCTACTGTGTCGTCGGTATAATAGTCGTAGCGAATTTTGTCGAAGTTAAACCTGCCTTTTCGAACGGCAATATCCTTCGCCCAGTAGTCATCTAGCCGTTCATATTCAACAGAGCGGCCTGCTTCAAATTGACCTATACGGTAGGCGCCACTACCCACTGGAGGCGTAAGGCCATTTTTGCCAAATTCCCGGTCTTCCCAGTAGTGGGCGGGCAAAATGGGTATTTGCCCCAGTATCAGAGGCAGTTCGCGGTTACTGGTTTCTTGAAAATCAAAACGGATACGCAGGTCGTTTTCCACTGTCACCTTACTCACTTCGGCATAATAATTGCGATAAAACGGATGCCCCTTGGTGGTAAGAATGTCGAAGGAAAACTTCACGTCTTCTGCTGTGATGGGCTCGCCATCCTGAAAGCGCGCCGATGGCCTTAGATTGAAAACCACGTAGCTACGGTCTTCTGGTGTTTCAATTGATTCTGCAATAAGCCCATACATGGCAAACGGCTCGTCCGCCGAATATTCAAGGAGGGTGTCATAAAGGTAGTTGCTGATGCCCGCTGCCGCCACGCCGCGAATATCGAACGGATTGAACGAATCGAAGCCGTTGGCAACAACCGCCATTTTCAGGGTGCCGCCTTTTGGCGCCTGAGGGTTTATATAGTCGAAGTGCTTAAACCCTTCGGGGTATTTAGGCTCCCCATGCATGGCCATCCCGTGAACAGCTTGTGTACCATGCCCGGTGGAGTCGGGTGTCGAGCTGCTGCTGGCCAGAACAATATTTGGGCTGGTCAGCAGGGCCAGCAATGAAAAAAACGATGTAAGGCTTGAGACTGTTCGTATTATTGTCATAGGTCTCTCGTAAACCGATGATTTTTAGGGGCTGTTGCGAATATCAACGTAGAGTACCAGACTTTGCCCGGGTTGCAGATAACGAGCAGTGTTCAGATCGTTCCAGCTTGCGATGTCTCGCACATTCACCGAGAAGCGATTGGCAATGCGAGCCAAAGAATCACCCTTTCGAACCTGATATCCCACCTTACGAACCATGGCTTTACCACGACTGCTGTCGGCCGATGCGAGTGTAGGCTGTGCTGTTTTTGACCAGATTACGAGCTTTTTGCCCGGGATTAGTGGATCGCCAGGGGCCATGCCATTCCAAGCGGCAACTTGCCGTACGCTAACCCGATGCTCGCGGGCGATATCCCAGAAGGTGTCGCCCCGGCGCACGGCATAACTTAATTTGTTGCCGTCGCGCTTTTTGGCCTGTTTACGCTCCAGTCGCTTGGATGCACTGAGCGCATAGGCATCAGAGCCTTTAGAAGCCGATGGGATCATCAACCGCTGACCAACCCGAATCAGGTCGCTATTGAGGTTGTTCACCTGCAACAATACTGCCGGCGTAGTGGAGTACTTTCGAGAAATAGTGTTCAGGCTATCCCCGGATTTAACCACGTAGTTGCGCCAAGACACTCGCTGGCCTTCAGGAATATCTGCCAAGGCTGTACGAAATGCCTCGGCATTTTGGTGTGGTACAAGTAAGCGGTGTGGGCCTTCGGGCGAGGTTGCCCAGCGGTTATAAGAAGGATTGAGCAAGTAGATTTCGTCGATATCAATACCTGCAAGCTCGGCTGCCTGTGCCAGGTCGAGCTGCCCACCTGTATCGACTACATCGAAATATGGCTCATCCTTCAGGGCCGGAAGCTTAATGCCGTAGGCTTGTGGGTCATCGAATATTTTTGCCAATGCGATCAGTTTGGGTACGTAATGCCGGGTTTCGCGTGGCAACTGCAGCGACCAAAAATCTTGTGGTTTGTTGCTTTTCCGATTGCGACGCATGGCGATTGAAACCGCGCCGCCGCCACTATTATAGGCAGCTAGAGCAAGCGTATAGTCACCATCAAAACGCTTAGCTAATCGATCGAGATAGGTAAGGGCAGCGTCAGTGGCCGCAATCACGTCGCGGCGGTCATCGTGCCACCAGCTTTGGGTCAGACCGAAGTACTTGCCGGTGGATGGTATAAACTGCCACAGCCCAGCTGCGCGGCCATGGGAATAAGCAAAGGGATCAAAGGCACTTTCGACAATAGGCAGTAGCGCAAATTCGGCTGGCAAATCGCGCTTCTCGGTTTCGTTAACTATGTAGTGCAGGTAACGACTACCGCGCTCAACCACTCGTTTAATGTAGCCAGGGTGGCGCGCGTACCAATTCAACTGATCTCTAACACGCTCGTTGTCCACTTCATGATCCAGCACAAACCCGGCCCGCAACCGGTCCCACATGTCTGTTTCCCCGGAAGCGTCATCTGCGAGTTCTTGGTCGGGGTTGTCGAGTTTTTCCCGGGCCTCCCGCGCTGCGGCTTTTAATTCTGGCGCTATGGCGTCATCAAGCGGCTCGTCGCGCACGGCATCACTGTTTTCGCCGATTGCCAGGGATTTTGTTAACCCGTCGTCGCCGGCAGCGAGCGTTACTTCATCTGAATCAAGAGGGTTTTCAGGATGGGTTTCTGCGGCTGAATAAAGAGAACTGCAGCCGCCTGCCAAGGCGCCAATAAACAAAAGCAGGGGTAATCGTCTGACCAACATAGGTGATTTCCGGGTCTGTTTTTGGCCGGGCTTGTGTCGGAAAACCCGGCATATTTAATAAGTTACGAGCAAAAGCTTAAAGGATTCTAGGGGAGCGCCTTTCCCGTGGTCAATAGATCTCTCGTTACGGTGGTGAGAGGAAATGTTACCGCTTAAAAATTGTCCTTACCGTGCCGTATAGCCGCGAAAACTGCGCTATCTGAGTCGTCAGGCAGGCCTTGCTCCACGCAGTATTGTTTTGCCACAGCTACCACTTGAGGGTCATCCCAGCGTAAAAACGGGTTGCGTTGCTTTTCATCAGCGAGTATTGCGGGCACGGTTGGCTTGCCGGCTTCTCTGTGCTCCTCACATTGGCGCTCAAACTTTTTAAGCAGGGTGTCGTCTGGCAGCCAGCTTCTGGCAAAGCGAAGATTAGCCAGGGTATATTCATGGGCACAATAGACCGCAGTGGCGTCAGGAAGCTCCCTGAGCGATTTCAGAGACTCCATCATTTGGGCAGCCGTACCTTCAAACAAGCGGCCACAACCGCACACGAACAGTGTATCACCACAAAAAAGCGTAGGCCGGCCAGCAATTTTAACATCTGTAAAGAAGGCAATGTGGTCCAGGGTATGCCCGGGCACGCCCATTACCTGAAATGTAACATCTTCCCAGACCACTTCATCGCCCGGATGGACAAAGCTGGTGCTACCCTTAAACGGTGAGTCGGCTGGGCCGATTATTCGGCAGTCAGCTGAACGCTCCGCAAGGGCTTTTACACCACCAACGTGATCAGGGTGGTGGTGGGTCACTAAAATGGTATCCAGTGTTAGCCCGTGTTTATCAAGATAGTCCTGAACCGGTTTGGCTTGGCCCGGATCCACAATCAAGGCTTTATTAGTACTTGTGTCTGCAAGGCACCATATATAATTGTCGTTGAATGCCGGGATGGCAGAGATGGTTAGCATCAGAGGTCCCCGTATGTGCTTGGCAAGTGTGGCTGATATGATAGAGCATTATGCCCGTTGTCCCAACAAACTCTGGATGCGTGACCTTCTTGCAGTTTTTTACTAACGCAGGAGTAAACTGAGCGTGAAGCCAGGCAAGATTATTGATTACCCGTCTCGGAACGAGAGTTTTGAAAACTGGTTTCAGACGCCCCTGGGGCGGACGCTATTGGCAGATCAACGAGGGTTCCTTGATCGCAAACTCGCGTACCTTATCGGCGCAAGGCAGCTTCAGGTAAGCGTGAGCCACAGGCTACCCTTAACCAATGGCACTGACTTCGCGCAGAAAATAATGACCACGCCCAGATGCTCTACCGACATACCCGACGGAGTTGTTGTATGCGATGCCGACGAACTGCCTTTTCCCGGCGGTTCTATGGATTTGGTTGTGCTTCACCATACCGCGGATTTTTCTGATTACCCTCACCAGGTGTTACGGGAGGCCTCGCGGGTTTTAAGGGGTGACGGCACCATCGCTCTTGTAGGGTTTAACCCGGTTAGCATTTGGGGCTTGCGCAGGTTTATCTCGCGGCACTATAGCGGCCCTTGGGGAGGGCGGTTTCTGTTGCGAGGGCGCATGGAGGATTGGTTGCGTTTGCTGGATTTTCAAATTGAGCTGTCGGCAACCCGTTTGTTTCGGTTACCCCTCCAGCGCAGCGGCCGTAAATCGTCGGGCCGGGTGGGCGAAAGATTATCAGGTTACGGATTTCTGCCGGTTGGGGCATATTACTGTATCCTTGCGAAAAAACAGGTTTGCGCCCGGATCCCGCAACGTAATTCATGGCGCCAGAACAAAGTTATGGGGTTGTCTGGTAACGGTGCTGTTGGCGCATCAAGGGGGTGTTCTTCACAGGCCCTGAACCACCCTGATGATTGAGGGTCTTTATTGGGCCGCCATATTGATATTAGCGCAGGAGTCTTAATGTCCGAGAAGGTAATTGTTTACACCGATGGAGCTTGTAAGGGTAACCCAGGTCCTGGTGGCTGGGGCGTTGTACTGCGTTACGGCAATGTTTGTAAAACCATGCATGGTGGCGAAAAGCAAACCACCAATAATCGAATGGAGTTGCTCGCGGCTATTCAGGGCTTGAAGGTTCTGAACCGCAGGTGCCAGGTTGAGCTGTATACCGATTCCCAATACGTGCGCAAAGGCATTACCGAGTGGTTGTCAGGCTGGAAGCGAAACGGTTGGAAAACCGCCGCCAAAAAGCCTGTAAAAAACGACGATCTGTGGCGAGAATTGGATTTGGAAACGGCAAAGCACGAAATTAACTGGCACTGGGTTAAAGGCCATGCGGGTGTTCCCGACAACGAGCTGGCAGACGAACTTGCAAACAAGGGCGTTGCCGAGCTGAGCAGCAGCTGAAGCCCACGCTGAATAACACGTGTGTAGGAAATATGAGACAAATTGTATTAGATACAGAAACAACCGGCATAGACCCTGCAGAAGGGCACCGGATTATTGAGATTGGTTGTGTTGAGATGATTGAGCGCCGGCTAACAGGGCGCAACTATCATGTTTACGTGAACCCCGAGCGGGAAATTGAAGCAGAAGCCATTACCATTCATGGCATAACCAATGAATTTCTTGAAGACAAGCCTAAATTTGCGGCTGTGGCTGATGAGTTTTTTGAATTTATCAAAGGTGCAGAACTTGTTATTCATAATGCCGCGTTTGATATCGGCTTTATGGATTCGGAGTTTGCACGGGTTAAGCCAGTGCGAAAAACCGCCGACCACTGCGGTGTAATAGACTCTCTGGCAGTTGCTCGAGCCAAGCACCCCGGCCAAAAAAATAACCTCAACGCGTTATGTAAGCGTTATGGCGTTGATAATAGCAATCGTGAGCTGCACGGCGCGTTGCTGGACGCTGAAATTCTGGCAGAAGTATATTTGCTGCTTACTGGCGGGCAGACCGCGCTATCCCTTGATGCAGGGTCTGAATACGGGGGTGCTTCTGGTGGTATTCGTAGACTGGATTCGGGTCGGCCTGCGCTGGCCATCATTAAAGCAACCGACGCCGAGCGTGAAGCACATACTGAATTTATGACGGTTCTTGAAAAAAAGGTGGGTGAAACAGTTTGGAGCAAGTTGGAAGGCGCATAATGAGAACTGTGTCTGCCTGTACCAATTGTTACATTCCTACTTTGTTGAGGTCCTTGGGATTTATGTTATAAGTAGTGGCTAGTTGGTCACTTTTTTTTGGTTACGCACTAAGGTCGGGAGGGGTTAGCCGACTCATAATAGGAAGCGTTTATGGTTCAATCGTCTCTGGCGACGAAATCGCAGTCGTTTGATCTGGTCAAAAGCGAAATCGAACAGACCATCAAGCAGGCAGAATCCAGCCTTGAGCGCTTTCAGGAAAACCGCGAGAGTGGTGAAGATCTCCAGAATTGTCTGGATTTCCTGAATCAGCTTCGCGGTATTTTTATTCTGGTAGAGCTTCGCGGCGGCACACTGCTTTGCCAAGAAGCCGTAGCGATGGCAAACGATGTACCTGTCGGTGCAAACGACGACAAGAATATATTGCTCACCACACTGAACAGTGCGCTGTTTATTCTTCGTCGGTATGTGGACTACTACCATCAGCAACGTGCAGATCATCCTGAATTGCTATTGCCGGTTATCAACGATCTGCGTGAGGCCCGCCGCGAAAAGCCTTACCCTGAATCCTGTTTCTTTGAAGTAGATGTAAAAGACCAGCCAGACTTTTGTTCTGGGTTGTCGGTTACTTCGTTTGAAGGTACAGATGAAGAATACGAAATTGCAGCCCGCCGTATGCGCCTGACTTTTCAAGTGGCCTTGCTGGGCATACTCAGGGAGCGTAACCCGGTTGTTAGCCAAAAACTTATAGGTCGCGCTGCCCGAGGGTTCGTGCGCTTATGTCAAGGTGCGCCTATGGGGGAAATGTGGTGCCTTGTGGCTATTGCCGCAGACACCATGGTCGATCGCGCCATGACCTTCACCAAAGCTCGCAAACGCATGTTTATGCGCATTGAAAAGTACGCGCGTGAAGTGGTTTATATCGGCAAGGTAGCAACTGCGAAAGACGCGCCAGATTCGCTTATTCGAGATCTCGTTTATTTGGTTTATCGCAGCGGCTCTGGCAACCCAGAGGCTACTCGGATTCTGTCAGCTTTTCAGCTTACCCCCGCTGAGTTCTCAGACTCTGTTCTTGAAGCTCACGCACGGCGTTTGTACGGCCCCGGCACAGATGTGCTGGAGTCCCTTTCAGAGGCATTGCAGGACGAGCTTAATCAGCTTAAAGATGAACTAGACATTATAGAGCGTGGCATAGAGCCGGATTTAGCTGAACTCTCCTCTATTGCAGATACCCTGGAGCGCCTTGCCAATACGCTTGTTATGCTGGATCTTAGTCGCCTGGCCACTATTTCTCGCGAAGAAGCGGCCAGGCTTCGCACGTGGGAGTCTGAATCCAGGCTGCCCGGCGAAGATGAGCTTTTCCGCCTGGCAGATTCCGTGTTGGGTATTGAAGATGCGGTTATGCAAATTGTTAGCCGCGGTATTACCGCCGAAACCGACGCACTGGTAGGCAGTGAACAAAGTAGTGAAGAATCGATCTATCTTAAAGAAGCGGTGTATGTGGTGGCCGACGAAGCGCGTGGGGCGCTAACACTGGCAAAGCGTGCTATTACGGCCTTTGTGGAGTCGGATTACGACAAGCTTCATCTTGCTAACTTGCCCGCTACCTTGCACAGCATTTGGGGCGGGTTGCAGATGGTGAATGATCCCGGTGCAGCCCATGTACTTGAGCGCGCCGCTGTGTCAATTCAGGAGCGCTTGCTAGACGCTCGCGAAGCGCCCGACACTCAGGTACTGGAAGCCTTGGCAGATGCACTGACATCTCTAGAGTATTATATTGAAAGCATTGGCAAGCGCGAGGACAGTAATGCTGATCTGCTCAGGCTGGCGGAAACATCGCTGGATGACGTAGGGTTGTGAGGCTGTTCTGACAGGCTGATTGTACAGAACAAAAAAACCCGCGCCTGGCGCGGGTTTTTTTGTGAGCTAAACGGGGGGGGATTAGCCCATGTTGAACAGCTCACCTAGCTTGGTAGCCAACATCATGTCGCCTTCGGCGCGAAGCTGGCCTGCCATGAATGCCTGCATGCCGTCAGTTTCGCCAGAAACGATACCTTCGAGGGTTTCAGCGTTCATGATCAGAGTCACTGAGGGATCATCGTGAGCGCCTTCGTTCAGGTCGCAGGTGCCGTCTTTGATAACCAGGTTGTAGCTTTTATCATCTTCGATATCAAACTGGAATACCAGGTCTAGACCCTGAGCTGCGTCTGCGTTGAAGTTTTTCTCTAGCTTTTCAAAGATCTGATCTACAGACATTATTTTACCCTTTTTGATGGTTGTCTTGTCATGAGAGCGGCTTTACGTGCCTGGCTTTGACAGCCTTGACGGCAGCCGGACAGAGCCGACTTTGCAAATCGACTTTATGGGGAGATGATACCTCTGTCAAGCTCGATCGAACGCTTGTTTTAATTTTTTGCTCTGCTTATCACAAGAGTTTCGGTAAGTTACACTCTCGTGCTTGCTTAACTGCCTGGAGAAGCGTTTTGGAGTTTTTGACTGAATACGGTTTATTTTTAGCAAAGGTGATTACCTTTGTTGTCGCGGCTGCGGTGGTTGTGGCTATTATTGTCTCAGCTACCCAAAGGGATCGGGGCGACCATGAGGATGACGGCGAGCTGCAAATTTTTAAGCTCAACGAAAAGTACCGCAAACTGCGTGAGTCTATTCAGGCCAAACTCATGACTCAACAAGAGCGCAAGGCCTGGAGCAAAGCAAAAAAGAAAGAGGACAAAGCACAGAAGAAAACCGCAAAGGCAAAAAAAGACGAAACGGGTGCCGTTAAAGATGCACCAGGTCGTATTTATGTGCTGGATTTTGACGGCGACATAAAGGCTAGTGATACTGACCCACTGCGTCGTGCCATATCGGCGGTACTCAGTGTAGCCGAACCAGGCAAGGACGAGGTCGTCATTCGTCTCGAAAGCGGTGGCGGTCTTGTGCACTCATATGGCCTTGCCGCTGCACAGCTAGACCGAATCCGCAGTAAAGGTATCCACCTTACCGCTTGCGTTGACAAAGTCGCAGCAAGCGGTGGTTACATGATGGCTTGTGTGGCAGACCGAATCATAGCCTCGCCTTTTGCCGTTCTCGGCTCTATAGGTGTAGTAGCCCAGTTGCCGAATTTTCACCGCCTGTTAAAGAAAAACAACGTGGATTTTGAAATACTGACCGCCGGTGAGCATAAACGCACCATGACCATCTTTGGAGAAAACACAGACAAAGGGCGTCAGAAATTCCTTGAAGACCTGGAAGATACTCACGGTCTGTTTAAAGATTATGTAAGCGAGCGTCGCCCCGACCTGGATATCGCCGCTGTGGCTACTGGCGATATTTGGTTTGGCAAACGGGCCCTTGAGGTAAAACTGATTGACGAGATCAAAACCTCCGACGAATATATCATTGAAGCGTGTGATCGGGCGGACGTAGTCTCGGTATCCTTTCAGCGCAAACGAACACTGCCGGAGAAGCTTGGGCTGGCAACCAGCACTGCACTCGAACACACCGTATGGAAGGTTCTGAGCGCATTTCGCAACCAGAAAATCCAGTAGCCAATAAAACGTGGGGAAGACTATGACGAGCGATACCCAATTCAAAGCCTGGCGTGTTGAAGAGCAGGATGGCAGCCATAAAGGTGCTGAACAGACGCTTGGCCTCAACGATCTTCCGGCGGGCGAGGTGCTGATAAAAGTCAGTCATTCCTCACTCAACTACAAAGACGCACTGTCCGCCTCTGGTAACAAAGGTGTTACTCGCTCATTCCCCCACACACCAGGCATAGATGCTGCCGGAGAAGTGGTCGAGTCCGCCACCGGAACCCCAGCTGTTGGTAGCCAGGTGATCGTAACCGGCTACGACCTGGGTATGGATACCGACGGCGGTTTTGGCGAATACATTCGCGTACCTTCCGCTTGGTGTGTAGCCATGCCAGCCAACTGGGATGCCAGTACCGCAATGACATACGGCACAGCCGGCCTCACAGCGGGTTTGTGCGTGCAGAAGCTCCTCACCATGGGTGCCAGGCCAGAGCAGGGCAACGTAGCTGTTTCGGGCGCCTCTGGCGCGGTAGGTAGTGTCGCCGTAGAACTCCTGGCCAAACTCGGCTTCCATGTGGTTGCTATTAGCGGCAAGGCTGATCACGCAGACGCGTTGAAAGCATTAGGTGCTGTAGAGGTTGTTGGGCGAGATACGCTGGCAGATGAGAAAAAACCCATGCTGAAACCGGCTTTTGCCAACGCTGTAGACACGGTTGGTGGATCGCCTCTGGCTGAGTTGCTAAAACAGATCCAGCCAGGCGGTTCGGTTGCTTGCTGCGGCCTGGTTGCTGGCCCACAACTCCAGACCACGGTTCTTCCTTTCATCCTGCGCGGTGTAAACCTGCTGGGTGTGGATTCAGTGGAAATCCCACTGGTTGAGAAAGAAGCAGTTTGGAAAAAGTTTTCAGGCGACTGGAAATGTTCCAAGGCGGAAGCATCTGCTAAACAGATTGGCCGGGCTGATCTTGATGGGGCGCTACAAGCTTTCCTGAAAGGTGAGTCGGCAGGAAAGATAGTTTTAGATCATGCGATCTGAAATGACATAGTTTGAGCAGTTAGGGTCGAAGATCTTATCTAAACCGTGCGGCGCCATGGATGGCGGAGCCGAGCGTACACGGACGTATTCACAGCGTGTTGATAAGCCCTTCGACCCTAACAGCGCGCCCCAGCGCCAGAAATTAAGAAGCCCTACGCCGAAATAAAGGCAAATCCGTATCCGTAGCCGCCTGATACCCCTGGCTAAAGAAATTCAGCGATCGCGCTGCCTTACGAATATCCTTATCCGGGCGCAGATCATAGGTATCAAAACCACAACGCTTCATAAACTGAAGTTGGTCCAGTAACACATCGCCAATCGCCCGTAGCTCATTTTTGAAGCCGAAGCGTTCCCGCAGCAATCTGGCCGTGCTATAGCCCCGACCATCACTAAACTTTGGAAAGTTAATTGCCACTAAGGGCAATTCGTGAACGTGATCCGCCAGAACGTCTGGTTCATCATGGCCATCCAACCAAACACCGATATCACGTTTTCCTGCAAACTGATCACGATTCTCAAGCCAAAGATCCGCCGGAATCAGGGCAGGTTGTTCAGGAATGGTTAGTGACTCACCGTTTTCAGGCCGCGGAACCACAACCCATTCATTTTGACAGATGCTGCCATCCCGAAAAATAATATCAGGCATAAACCCGCTCCTTGAAAGGACTGATTCCAACACGGCGATAGGTATCTACAAAAGACTCTTCCTCCGTGCGTTTATCAATGTAAACGTCAATAATTTTAGCGATCACATCCGGCATATCATCCTGGGCAAAAGATGGCCCCAAAATTTTGCCGATGGAGGCATCGTGCTGCGATGCGCCACCAAGGCTTACTTGATAGAATTCCTGGCCTTTTTTGTCGACACCCAACACCCCAATGTTGCCCACATGGTGGTGGCCACAGGCATTCATGCAGCCGGATATATTCAAATCGATATTGCCCAGGTCGTACAGATAGTCGAGGTTGTCAAAGCGACGTTGAATGGCCTCGGCAACAGGGATTGATTTGGCATTCGCCAGGGCACAAAAATCACCCCCGGGGCAGCAGATAATGTCGTTCAGCGTATGTAGATTGGCGGTACCAAAGCCCAATGGGCCAAGCTGCTGCCAAAGTTCAAACAATCGATCCTGGCGTACATCTGCGAGTACCACGTTTTGGTAATGCGTAACTCGTGCCTCGCCGAAACTGTATTCGTCTGCCAAGTCTGCAATATGCTCAAGCTGTTGATCAGTCACGTCTCCCGGGGGCGTTCCGGTCTCTTTCAGCGTTAGCGATACAATCGCATAGCCTGGTTTTTTGTGCGTGTCTACGTTGTGCTGTAGCCACTGATCAAATGCGCGGCTCTCGAATCTCTGCTGTGCCAGTTGATCTGTGGCATTACTTAGCTCTGCGTAGTCAGGCTCGGTAAAATAGCCCTGAATGCGCTCAATGGCTTCAGGAGTGAGGCGAGTAGGGGAATCTTTGATGTGCGCCCACTCGGTTTCCACCTTTTCTGAAAATCCTTCCGGAGTCAGCGCCTTTACCAAAATCTTAATGCGGGCTTTAAATTTGTTGTCACGGCGACCGTAACGGTTATAAACCCTGAGAATTGATTCCAAATACGTCAGCAGATCGAGTTCAGGAAGAAATTCCCGGATAACAGGCGCAATCATCGGTGTGCGGCCCAGGCCGCCACCTACGTGCACCCGAAAGCCCAGATCTCCGGACTCATTACGCACGATCTGAAGGCCAATGTCGTGGACTTGAATAGCGGCTCTGTCTGTTTTCTCTGAGGCGTTCACAGCTACTTTAAATTTTCTTGGCAGATAGGCGAACTCCGGATGAAACGTCGACCACTGGCGGATAATTTCGCAGTAGGGGCGGGGATCGGCAATTTCGTCAGCCTGAACACCGGCAAACTGATCGGTGGTGGTGTTTCGGATGCAGTTGCCGCTGGTCTGGTTGGCATGCATTTCAACCTCAGCCAGCTCAGCCAGAATATCAGGCACATCTTCCACAGCAGGCCAGTTCAGTTGCACGTTTTGGCGTGTGGTGAAGTGTGCGTAGCTTTTGTCGTAATCGCGGGTGATGCGTGCAAGTCGGCGCAGTTGAGCAGAACGCAGCATGCCGTAAGGTACGCAAATGCGAAGCATAGGGGCAAGGCGCTGAATGTAAAGTCCGTTTTGCAGTCGCAGTGGCAAAAATTCATCTTCTTCCAGCTCGCCGGCCAGTGCTCGTGCAGTTTGATCCCGAAACTGCGCCACTCGCTCTTTGGCCATTAGCCGATCGTGCTCGTCGTATACGTACATAAAAAGAAGTCCTGGGTAATAATGTCGTAACGGCCTGCACCCAAAGCAATCCTGCCTTCGATTTTTGGGTACACGTTAAATCGTGGCCTTATATCTGAAACGAAGGTTAGCAGGCCCTACTTATTCTAGAAATGATTATTTCAAGATATGTTTATCGATTCAGGTGATAAGCAGGAGGGTGGCGGGCTGGACGAATATCAATTTGCTGCTTTACTGACTAGTAAGAGGTCGGGCCACGTCCTGATTTACCGAAAACGGATATATCAGACTCGTAAAAGGAGTAAGTAATGAAGAAGCTGATGCAATCAGACAGCCATGTGGATGCCATAGCTGCCGTACTGATTATTGCACTTGTGGTTTCATTTGCGGTGGTGTGGGTGTCCGGCCAGTAGCGTTACTGGCCGGAAAGTGCAATTTGCACAATCAGCACGAGTGTGCCGATAAATAGAGCCGTGAACAGTAGGCCGCCGATAATATAGGGGAGCGGGCTATGGCTGCCAAAATCCTCTTCACGGCGCTTGCTGGACTGAACCCCCAGCGCGCCCGCTGCTACGCCTTGCATAACTTTTAAAACGCCTGGTCCCTGAGACTTTTTGTTTTTATCCTTCTGTTTACCGGGCGACTGTGTCATAAATTCTATCCTCTGTGCGCATGAGCCCGGCCTTTATTCCGCCGGATCATATGCGAGGCTGGGTGCCAGCCATCGCTCAGCTTCCACTTTGGAAAGGCCTTTACGTTCAGCATAGTCTTCAACCTGATCTACGCCAATTTTACCCACTGCAAAAAACTTGGATTCGGGGTGTGAGAAGTACCAGCCGGAAACCGCCGCGGTTGGGAACATGGCAAAGCTCTCGGTAATCTCAATACCCGTTTGTGCGGTGGCGTCCAGCAATTCGAATAGGGTCGCCTTTTCCGTGTGATCGGGGCAGGCCGGGTAGCCGGGCGCCGGGCGAATGCCGTAATAACGCTCTTTAATCAACGCTTCGTTATCTAATGTTTCTTCGCTGTTATAGCCCCAGAACTCTTTACGTACTCGTTGGTGCATGCGTTCCGCAAAAGCTTCCGCCAGGCGGTCAGCCAAACCTTTCACCATGATTGCGTTGTAGTCGTCGTTGGCCTCTTTGTATTCCATCGACATTTCTTCTGCGCCTATGCCAGTGGTTACTGCAAAACCACCAATGTAATCGCAATGCTCCGAGCCTTCTTCAGCCACAAAATCCGACAGTGTCATCATGGATTTATTTGGCGCTTTATCATCTTGCTGGCGCAGGTGGTGCAGGGTGGTCAGTTCTTCACTGCGGCTTTCATCTTTGTATACCACAATGTCATCGCCACGACGGTGAGCAGGCCAAAACCCGATGATGCCTGATGCCTTAACGCGTTTTTCATCAATCATTTTGCGGAGAATAACCTGAGCGTCGTCAAACAGGCTTCGGGCCGCCTCGCCCCGCTTAGGATCGTCAAAAACCTGAGGGTATTTACCGGCAATATCCCAAGAAATAAAGAACGGCGTCCAATCTATGTAGGGCTCCAGCTCACTTAAATCGTAGGATTCAAATAGCCTTGTACCGGTGAATGTGGGTTTGGGCGGCACATAGTTCTCGAAATTGATTTCCGGAGCCCGTGCACGTGCTTCCTTCAGGCTGACAAGCTTGGTGCGATCGCCTCTTTGCTTGCGGCGTTCGCGGATTTTTTCGTACTCCTCACGAGCGTCGCTTACCAGCTTAGGCTTGGCGGTTTCGCTGAGCAACTGCGAAGCAACATTTACACACCGGGAAGCATCCGACACATATAGGGCAATATCGTTTTTGTAGTGGGGCTCAATTTTTACCGCAGTATGCGCTTTCGACGTGGTGGCACCACCGATCATCAATGGAAGGTCGAAGTCAAGCCGCTGCATTTCCCGGGCAACGTGCACCATTTCGTCAAGTGATGGGGTAATCAGGCCGCTCAGCCCAATAATATCGACATTGTGCTCTTTGGCGGCAGCGAGGATTTTATCGCTAGGCACCATAACGCCCATGTCAATCACCTCGTAGTTGTTGCATTGCAACACTACGCTTACGATATTTTTGCCGATGTCGTGCACATCACCTTTTACCGTGGCCATAAGGATTTTACCTTTGGCTCGCTGGTCCTCGGACTTCTCCGCTTCAATAAACGGAATTAGATGCGCCACTGCCTGCTTCATTACCCGGGCGCTTTTAACGACCTGGGGTAGGAACATCTTGCCATCGCTGAAAAGATCGCCGACTACGTTCATGCCGTCCATCAGTGGGCCTTCGATGACGTGAATCGGGCGGTCGGCCTGTTGGCGACACTCTTCAGTGTCTTCAATAATAAAGTTCGTAATGCCTTTTACCAGTGAGTGTTCCAGACGCTTAATCACCGGCCATTCGCGCCATGCCAAGTCTTCCTCTTGGGTTTTGCCGCCTTTGCCCTTGTAGCGTTCAGCTATTTCCAGCAGGCGATCTGTGGCGTCTTCGCGACGGTTGAGCACAACGTCCTCAACCAATTCCTTCAGCTCCGGGTTAATCTCATCGTAAATCACCAGTTGGCCGGGGTTCACAATACCCATGTTCATGCCGGCTTTGATGGCGTAATACAGAAACACCGAGTGAATAGCTTCGCGCACTACATCGTTGCCGCGGAAGGAGAACGAAACGTTGCTCACACCGCCGGAAATAGACGCGTGGGGCAGGTTTTCCCGAATCCAGCGGGTGGCATTGATATAGTCCACCGCATAGTTGTTGTGTTCTTCTATACCTGTAGCGATGGCGAACACGTTTGGGTCGAAGATGATGTCACCGGGGTTGAAACCAATGCTTACCAGAACATCGTAAGACCGCTTACAAATCTCAGTTTTGCGTTCAAGGGTGTCTGCCTGCCCGTCTTCATCGAAGGCCATCACCACCACGGCAGCGCCATATCGCATGCAGTCTTTGGCGCGGTCTATGAACGCTTCTTCGCCTTCTTTCAAGCTGATAGAGTTCACTACCGCCTTGCCTTGGATGCATCGCAGACCGGCCTCGATCACCTCCCACTTAGAAGAATCGAGCATAATCGGCACGCGGGAGATATCCGGCTCGGAGGCGACCAGGTTCAGAAACTTGACCATCACCTCCTGGGAATCCAACATGCCTTCGTCCATGTTGATGTCAATAATCTGTGCGCCGTTTTCAACCTGATCCCGGGCCACACTCAAGGCTTCTTCATACTGCTCTTCTTTAATCAGGCGCAGGAATCGCTTTGAGCCAGTTACGTTTGTACGCTCACCCACGTTGATAAACAGCGTGTTTTCATCACCGGTAAAGGGTTCAAGGCCGGAAAGGCGCAGTGCTTGTGGGCGCTCCGGTATTTTACGGGGTGGGTATTTTGATACAGCTTTTACGACCGCTTCTATGTGTTCCGGGGTAGAACCACAGCAACCGCCAATGATGTTTAGAAAACCATCCCGCGCGAAACCTTCAATGGTCGCAGCCATTTCTTCCGGCGTTTGGTCGTACTCGCCAAATTCGTTAGGCAGGCCCGCATTAGGGTGTGCGCTAACATAAGTGGTGGCCTTGCCTGACAACTCTTCCACATAAGGACGCAGTGCGTCTGCCCCCAGGGCGCAGTTCAGGCCTACCGAAATAGGGCGCGAGTGGGCGATTGAATTCCAGAAGGCCTCAGTGGTTTGGCCAGACAGTGTGCGCCCAGACGCGTCAGTAATGGTGCCGGAAATCATAATCGGCAATTCAGTACCACTGTCTATGAAATACTGCTGAGTGGCATAAATGGCTGCTTTTGCGTTAAGCGTATCGAAAATGGTTTCGATAAGAATGATATCGCAACCGCCTTCAACCAGGCCTTCGACCGACTCGTAGTAATTGTCGACCAGAGTTTGAAAGTCTGTGTTTCGAAAGCCTGGGTCGTTTACATCGGGCGATAGCGAGGCGGTTTTCGACGTGGGGCCAACAGCGCCAGCCACAAACCTGGGCTTACCTGGATCTTTGGCGGTGTATTCATCCGCCACCTCTCGCGCAAGCTTTGCCGCAGCTATATTCAACTCTTTTGAAACATCTTCCAGACCATAGTCAGACTGAGACACCCGGGTTGAATTGAAGGTGTTGGTTTCAATAATGTCTGCGCCGGCATCCAGGTAGTCGGCGTGGATATTTCGCAGAAGGGCCGGTTGAGTGAGGTTCAGAAGGTCGTTGTTGCCCTGAACCTCACGATCATAGTCGGCAAACCGATCGCCCCGGAACGCTTTCTCGTCCAGCTGCAGGTTCTGGATCATGGTTCCCATACCACCATCAAGAATCACGATGCGTTCTTTCAAGGCGTTATGGAGTTTTTCCAGACGGGTATTGCGATCAGTCATAGTCAGTATTCCGGATGTCGGTATTATCGGCGTATTTGCTTCAATAGCGCGCGACTATACCAAAATTGCCGGTGCTCGTCGTAGTGCTGGCGGCAGTTATTCTTTACTTGCGTCAAGTTCAGTGTTTAGGGCGCGTGTTTTAGGGAGGCATTATTTCTCGGTGAAAGACCAACTGGTTTACTTGGTCTTTCATGTTGCCGCGAACTGCCTTAAAATGACTGCACACTTACCAACGGGTTGAAAACATGGCATTGGTTACTGTGACAGATCCCGCACGGGATTATCTTGCGCAACTTATTGAAAAGCAGGATGTGAAAGGCATGGGCGTTCGCATTTTTGTGACGCAGCCAGGCACAAAGAATGCAGAAACCTGCTTGGCTTATTGCCCGCCAAACGAAATTGTGCCCACGGATGAGCAGGTTGATCTGGAAAAGTTCACCTTATATTTGGACCACAATTCCGTACCCTTCCTGGAGGAAGCGTATGTGGATTACTCCAAGGATCAGATGGGTGGCCAGCTCACTATCAAAGCGCCTAATGCGAAGGTTCCAAGCGTTGATGAAAACGCACCCCTGCCAGACAGGGTGAACTACGTGTTGGCTTCAGAGATCAACCCCAACCTAGCTGCCCATGGTGGCGATGTGTCATTGGTCGAGATAGTCGATGAATCCGTGGCTGTATTGCGTTTTGGTGGCGGTTGTCAGGGTTGTTCAGCGGTAAGCCTGACTCTGAAGCAAGGCGTTGAGACAACGCTTACAGACAGAGTTCCTGAAATAACTGCGGTTCGTGACGTAACGGACCACACGCAAACTGAAAACGCCTACTACCAGTAAGCGTGACTACTTGATTCCGGAAGCGCTTGCCGAATATTCGCTGGAGTTTCCGGAACGCTAAAGCGCCTCTTAGGTTAGTGCTAAGGTGGTGCCTGACAATTCCGGTACTCAGAAAAAACTGATTTAACTCCGCAATACGTTCTAACCAATACGCTGCCCCACTTTCTGTAGGACAATGGCGGCTCGGCCAATGTCACATAAAGCCAACTGTCGCATGATCTGCTCGATAAACAGAGGCGGCCAGCTGCTGGCCCACTCGACTATAAATAGCATAATCTGCAGTTTTATTGCCTGTATCTGCATAATCGGGGTTTCACTTGTTTGACGCTGCGCTTCTGTCCTTACCCGTTATGGCCGCCGTGGTAGGTTGGCTTACCAACTGGCTCGCCATACAGATGTCGTTTTATCCAGTGCAGTTTATGGGCGTTGGCGTTATTGGTTGGCAGGGTGTTATCCCGCGCAAATCCGAGAAAATGGCACACATTTGTATTGACCGAACGCTTCGGCAATTCGGTGACCTGAACGCCGTTTATCAAAAGCTTGAACCCCAGCGTATTATCGAACAGGTTATCTCCCAGGTAACACCCAGGCTGGATGAGTATATTGATGAAGTTATGTACGACATCCAACCGGTACTCTGGGACAATCTGCCCTTGTTTTTGCGTCGGCGTATTTATCAGTGGGCAAGGGAGCAATTGCCGGCGAGGGTTGAGGGATTAGTTGATGATTTTGGCGACGATCTGGATGAGTTGGTAGATCTTAAAGCCTTGCTAAGCCGAGAGCTTAAGCAACATCCAGACCTGATGAACCGCATATTTAAAGAGGCAGGTTCAGTGGAGCTCAAGTCGGTCATCAATCGTGGGGCTATTATTGGTGGAATCCTGGGTTGCTTCCTTGCACCCGCCTGGTCTGTCTATCCGGCGCCCTGGCTTTTGCCTGCTGGCGGGTTTGTGATTGGATTTATAACGAACTGGCTTGCCATCAACCTGATATTTGCACCGCTGAAGCCTCGCCGATTTTTATTCTGGAAAATCCAGGGATTGTTTTTGCGGCGTCAGCCCGAAATTAGCGATATTTGGGCAAAGTTGGTTGCGGAAGAGCTGATTACAGTCGAGAAAGTAGCGGATGCCATGATTAACGGTAACCGGGGTGATCGCACCCGAGCCATTATTCAAAAACACCTGCGGCCTTTGCTGGATAACTCTCTGTTGATGAAACTCAGTGCCCAGGTAACCGTTGGAATGAGCGGATATACCGAGCTGAAAAAAGCGATGAATCAGCAGGCAGTACTCGCGACTCATGATGTATTCAGCGATCCCGGCTTTAATAAAGAGCGGGCTCCCGTTGTTGCGGGCGTTCTGTCTGGACAAATGAGAGCACTTCGGCCGGCAGAGTTTCAGGATATACTGCGCCCCGCATTTCGCGAGGAAGAGGTTCAGCTTATGCTTATTGGCGGTATATTTGGCGCACTGGCTGGAGTACTTCAACTTTTTGCTTTCGCTTACTTGTCGCTGTAAATATAAAGCTGTTCAGCTGTTAGCGAGGCATACAAATTACTAAAAATCATCACGCCATAACACCGATCAAAAGGAGCGCGCTATGCCTGCCTGGGCCTTACTGTCTGCACAGTTTTTGGTGACCGCAGCCGCTGTTTTTATTGTTCTCTGGGGCTTTTGGGCGTTCGTGGTCAAACCCTATCTGAATCGAAAAGTTGCCGAGCTTATTGCAGCGTCAGAGGAAATTGAGCCGCGAGTAGCGCTTGGAGTTAAAAAAGGGATAGCGGAAACCATTCGAGAGTTGCCCGAAAGTGCTTGGGACAGCACTGTAAAGGACTCCACTCGGCAGTTCCTCAAATTTGGTTCGGGGTTATTTGAAAATGGTCTCAGCAGTTTTTTGGGCAGCACTGCCGACGTGGAGCGCCGAAAGCAGCCGCCCAGGTAACACTATAGGCAATTTGTTGGTCGTGGTAGACCGGCTATCCGGCAAGCTGTTTTTGCAGGGGTGCCAGAAAACAATTGCATCAGATAAATGCTGCTTCCTTTCTCATCACCTAATGCCTCCTTAACGGATTTCACAAACAACCGATTAGAGGGCGGCGACATTTCATGTGAACTGTAAAATGATCTCAGAAACATGATGATTTCCCAATGTTTTTCGTAAAGAGCTATATGTTCATCTTGGGCAATAAGCGCGGCGATTTCTGGTGTCCATTCGTTTGCGTTCTCGAGAAAACCCTCATTATTTCTTGCAGGCATGTTGGCATCTGTCATAGGTCACCAGCTGATTAGATGTTGGGCCTGAGCCGTCAGTTTAACCATGGCCGGGTAGTCTACCAGGGTGGCCTTGGTGCCACTTTGCCCAAAGCCGCGTGCAATGGCGTCTGAAGCTATTGCATACACCTGCGCCATAGGCGCTTGGTCGTCTAATATCGATAGCGCTAACACAGCGTTCTCAGTGAGCAGCAGCGCGTCGCCGGAGCGGATGGCATTCATGCACTCGGCTGTGCGTGGATGCTCGGGCGCCTTGTTCAAAATGTGAAGCGTATGAATGGAGGTCATAATAGGTTTCGGCTCTAATGAGAATACCTGGGAGTCAGCCGGCAAAAGCTGTGTGTGTGTGTTGGTGCATCAGTTCGGCACTGTTTGGGGACATGGTCACGCCTGCCACCATGCCTTCCGGGGTAAGCCCATACTGGGCACAGGCCAATGTGTCTGCATACATGGCCTCCACACCAAAAATGGGCGCAGCGGAAAGATTCTTTTCCACGGACTTCTGCTCAATTCCGTTTGTCTGTTGGGCTGCTCGCAGCCAGTTAACGCCGGCTCCCATAAAAAGTAACGATACTGACTGATCAAATGCCGCCAACGAAAAGGCCATATCGAGGGCTTCACGCCCGGCCCAGGTTCCATAAGGCGGCTGGTCAATAACAATCAATGTGCTCATGCTAGCCCCCTGCATGGAAATAAACGACACGAGACGATGCCATGGTGCCTTCAACCCACTCACCGAGCCCGGCAATGATGAATGGCGCCAGAATGTTATTGGCAGGCAGCTGGTAGCGCTTTTGTTCCTCACTGTTAACCAAACCGCGCCTTAGGGCAGATGCAATGCAGGCGGCCCCTGGAATGACGTTTTGTTCCAGAAACTCAGCCCACTCCTTAGGCCAATGTGTTTCATCTGAAGGCGGAGTAGAAAGTGACGATGCAAGGTGAACGCCGTCTCCGTACAGAAAGACACGGTCCAGAGTATGGCCAGCTGAAATGGCTGCTCTGGCAAAGGCCAAAGCTGTTTGTGGTGCCTGGGAAGAGTAGGGCGCACCCGTGATCACCAGTGTAAAGTTCTGCAGAGGGTTATCGGACATGGTTTCGCGTTATACCTGAAAAGAAACAGTGTACCAACAGCAAAAACCCCGGCAAAGGCCGGGGTTTTCTTTCTAACTGTCAAATGACAGAAGCGCCTGGCACTAATCGCCGGAGAAGGCGCCAATCAGATGCAGCAGGCTTACGAACAGGTTGTAAATGTTCAGGTACAGGCCCGTGGTTGCCATAATGTAGTTGGTTTCACCACCATTCACGATGCGGCTTGTGTCATAGAGAATGAAGCCAGACATCAAGAACACAATTGCGGCGCTAATAGCCAAACTGATTGCCGTAATTTCTACACCAAACATTGCGGCAACCATGGAGCCCAGTGCTGCAACCAATACAACCACAAGACCCGCAACCAGCATGCCGCGCATGAAGCTGAAGTCTTTCTTGGTGGTTAGCACATAGCCCGATAGGGCAAAGAATACCAGGCCAGTTCCGCCCAGCGCTTGCATGATGATCTCGCCACCGCTGGAAAGCTGCAGGTAGTACAGCAGAATTGGGCCAAGAGAAAGTCCGAGTAAGCCTGTGAAGGCGAAAACAACGGCAATGCCTGCAGAGCTGTTGGCGGTGCGCGGAAGCACAAACCAGATCAGGGCAAGTGCGCCCAAGCTGCACATAAGGCTTGCGCCTTGACTGAGGCCGATGGACATGGACACACCTGCCATAACAGCACTGAATATTAACGTCATTGCAAGCAGGGTGTAAGTGTTACGCAAAACCTTGGTCGCGGATGCACTAATGGGTGCGGTAGCGGACCCGCGGGCAATATTGCCGCTGCGGTTCTGCTGAACATTGTACTGTCTGTTTTGCATTCTGATCTCCGGTTTATCCAGCTTATTTGGTTATCGGCGTCAGGCGCAGAGCCTGATGAACGCCAATCACCTGGAATTACACTCCATAATAATGTCGAATTCTGAACTTTCAATCGTTTAGGACACGAAAGTGCCCGTCAAATTCCATTAAAAGCGGTTAATGTTCAAAATTTTATGGAGTTTGGGGCAGGGCGTTGACAGCACACACAATTCCGGTATGATTCACCTCGCTGTCGCAAGACGGCAATGGAAAAACGGTGGGCTGGCAGAGTGGCCGAATGCAGCGGTCTTGAAAACCGCCGAAGGTTTGTAGCCTTCCCGGGGTTCGAATCCCTGGCCCACCGCCATTTTCCATAAAATCAAAATACCTACCTGCGAATATCCCCCCCCTGTCAGTATCCGAAACTAGCCTATACGGTTCATTTTGCGGAATACGATGAACACCATCCTGCTCCATTTACCGATTTTCCTGGGAATATGGTGCATGGGCCCCATTCATCACCTTCGTTGCCCTTAAAGTAACGACAGTTATCGCATTTTTGGCCTGACTCGTACTTCGAGCTATCCACTTGCGACGCATCGTGTTTGTAATTGAGCTGCTTTGCAGCGGGGTCATCTTCCTTGAGATGGGGGTTGTCAGCTGCGATTACCGTTGCTGTTCGAGTTAGCAATGCGCCACCAGCCAACGGCGCAATAATTCCGCCAGCCAAGGTTTTAAGGAAACGGCGCCGTGTTTTGAGTTCTTCAATTATCGACATGTCTCTCTCCTAATTAAGCTGCATACTGCACTTAAGCTATAAAACCACTCCGTAGAAATGAGCGAAGCCTCTTTTCTTCCACCGTCTTACACAGCCTGCCCTCTGATATTACTGTCATTGGCCAGCAACGACAGATATCTCCAGCTGACTGCCTCTCGGTAGTTCAGAGACTGCGACCACTGTGCGAGCCGGCAGCGTTCGATGGAAATAGGGCTCGTATACACCATCAACGCGACCTAAATCATTAATCTCTTTTAGATAAAGGGTTACAGACACGATGTTGCTCGTTGTCATGCCATTCTTATTCAAAATGCTTTGAAGATTATTCATAACTGTTTGTGTTTGTTCTTCGATGGTCTCTCCAACAAGTTTTAAACTCTTAAAGTCTATGGGGATCTGGCCTGAGACGTATAATAGATTGTCGTAGCGTACGGCTTGGGTATATCGGTTATTTCCCTCAGAATCGTCCTTGTCTGCCGTTGCTGGTTCTGTGTCTCTCGGCTGGCTCGGAGGCTGCCTTTTACCTTCACCTACGTTGCCCGGCCCCTGCTGCCACACCCAAGGCTGGCCAACGTTGGTGGGCGAGCCTGCGCAAGCTGTCATGAGCAGTGCCGGAACAACAATACCCAGCACCCACCCGACGCATTTACCCACTTCACACTTTGAAACACCATAAGCAACGGTGCGTGTTCTTGATCGAGTTGACACTAGAAAACCTCCAAAATACCGAAAAAGAGGGCATGACGTACCATCAATGAAAGTAGTGGCACGTCATACCGAGGGCATCAACTTAAAAGTTGTATTCCATGCCCAGCATGTAACTGGAGGCTTTATCTGTGTACTTCTCGCGTTCGTCTTCAAAAACTGTATTGTCGGACCTGGGTACCCAGCGAAGATAAAAATCCACGTTCATTGCCGGATACCAAAGGGCTGTGAGGCCAAAATCGGCCTTAGAGAAGGTTCCTCTCTTCTTCCCGGTTTGCGTGGTGTAGTCGTAATTTATATCGTCACGATAGTAAACTTCGAACCCGTAGGTGCGATCATAAAAATAACGAAGTGAGAGCCCCCACAGAGTTCTTTCGATCTTGCCGCCCCCCAGTCTGTCATCTAAGTGTTGAACCATCCCGGTTAAGCCGGCTCCAGCGAACCAGCTATGATGGCCCCAATCTGCTACCGCGTGTTGTACCGTCACTTTATACGAATCAAAGTCGTCAACTTCTCTGATTGGAGCACCGGCGATAGACTCGCTAGTAAAACCTGGAATATTCGTTATGGAAAGGTTGGTGTCGACGACGCCGTTTGGGCAGCCATCAGGGCACAGGAAGCTGGTCTTCTTGGGAGACATCAGCGAGGGGAAGTCGTTACCACCATAATATTCCACAGTCAGCCAGACATCGTTTTTTTGCGTGCGTATAAAGTTGCGGGAAACGTTGACGTATATATTTGTACCGTCCGACCAGTTTGTGTTGTCGCCACCGGTCACCGCCGAAAGCTGGAGCCACCATCGGTCGTTATAAAACATCTGCGCACTGAGGTTTTCGATATTTCTGGATCGACCAACTCCACCTTGGCCGTTGTACCATAAGTCAGGCAGGATAAGCGGGTAGTTCCACTGGCCGATTGAGTTTGGATGCTCATTCCCTACAGAAAAGCCGTAGAAGGAATTTTCGCCAAAATCCCACGTAGCCGCGACGCGATATTCGTCATACGCAAAATAGTTCAGGCCTGTTGGCTCGCTATCCCCGTCAGCGTTGACGGAACGCAGTGAGTTATTGCCAAGGTAGCCAATCTCGACCCATACCCCCAACCAGTCGGTAATAGCACCCGTATAAAATAGAGCCAAACGATCCAGAGGATTTCCCTTTACATCGCGGGACTTGCCCGTACTATCATCGCCACCGCTCGCGAAATTGGATATAAACCGCGCCGAAAAATAATCAGTCCAGTTTAGCGCAAGATAATCGCCACCATATTGATCATTCTCGTTGTTGTTGGCCGTATCACCGTCCGACCGAAGGCGCTCTCTCAT
>JAKDUK010000028.1 GCA_030457765.1 Marinobacter sp.
TCAGATCACAAAACCACATCAGTGGTGACAACCAGTTATTACATTGCCGATGATGAGTTGTCATACATGAACCCCACGTACACAGACGTCATTGAAGACGGCTGGAAAGCCGTACCGCGCAATGTATCCATCCACAACAATGAAATCAGCAATTCAAGTTACGAACCTACGGGAGATGTGCTCGAAGAGATTATTATGGGATACACGGCTTATCATCAGGCATTCCCTGCCATTCTTTACGATGGTATGGGTGAGCTAATTGCAAATCGCGCTTTCGACTCAAATACGGCCGGTGACCCGTTTGTGGCGGAAGATGCAATCTGCTCAATAGACAATAGCGACGTCAGTCACGGTATCGTGTTTGATCCTGAAGGTGATGGCAGCGCCGTCACTAGCGATCCCCAGTCGCCAGACTTTCTATTCGAAGCTAGCCAGGCAGACCTGATGGCCTGCGCCGAACTGCCCACCAGGATGCTCCCAGCAACGGCAACCATCAACGGCACCGCCTACGGCTGTGAAGCCGACGACAAAAATCTCGCAGCCTGCGCACTGTAATAAGAATAAAACCTTCCTGAAAAGACTCCCGGCCGATACCGGGAGTCCTAGGAGTACAGCGATGACCAAACCCCGCTCTGGCGGCCTGTTCGCCACCCTTGCTTTTTCCAGTTCGATATTACTTTCAGCCTGCGGTGGCAGTAGTAGTGATGACACTGCCAAAACTCCAGAAACACCCGCGATTCCCCAGGAAAGTGGTGTTTGCGGACAAAGCGGTGAGGGTATTAACCATGACGCACTGATGTCGACAAACTGTCAGTACCTCAGCAGCTATCGATTGTTTAACGACCCGGCTAACCCAACCGCAGAGCCCAATGAGGACGGCATTCCCTATGACCTGTCTACGGCGCTGTTCAGCGACTACACCAGCAAATACCGGTTTGTATTCGTACCGGACGGCGAAAAAGCCCAGTATTCAGAGAATGAGGCGTTTGATTTCCCGGTTGGCACGGTAATCACCAAAACATTCTCACTGCCGGCTTCCACTGCGTTCCGAGGTTTTGACAACGAAGCTATGCTGGAAACCCGCCTGCTAATCCACCGTGCCAACGGCTGGACAGCATTGCCCTATGTCTGGGACAAGGAGGGCAATTTAGCCACATTTAAGGCTGCAGGTGCGTTTTTAGATGTATCCACTGTCCACAATGGCCAGCAGTTCGACTTCACCTATGAAGTACCTGATACCAACATGTGCAAACAGTGCCACCAATTCAATACTGCAGACAGCAGCCTGTTTACCCCGATTGGCCCAAAGGCCAGACTGCTAAACAACGAATATAACTATGCGGGAGGCACTGAAAACCAGCTGGCTCACTGGGACGCTGCAGGCATTTTAGCGGCATTGCCAAGCGACCTGACAGCCATCGCGACAGTGCCCGCCTACGAGGACAAAGACAAACCTTTGCTGACAACAAAATCCGATGAAGACCTTATGGATCTGGCCAAAGGCTACCTCGATATCAACTGCGCTCACTGCCATCGTCCCGAAGGTGGCGCCAGTAATACAGGGCTGCACCTGGAATATTGGCGTTCCTACGATAACAACCAAACCGCACATGGCCGCTGCAAAACGCCCACCGCTTATACCGACCGGAGCGGGAATGGTTTAAAAGTTGATCTCGTGCCAGGAAATGCCGAGCAGTCTATATTGCACGCACGCATAAACACCGTAAAACCGCGCGAGCGCATGCCGGAAATCGGCCGCAGCCTGGTGCACCAGGAAGGTGTAGCCCTTGTTGCCTCGTGGATAAACAGCCTGCCCGGAAATTGCGACCCTTTAACGAATTAAACCACTCACTCACGTCGGGGGGCACAGCGCCTGCTCCCCGGCTTCTGCACTTCTGGCCTGCCGATAGGCCGTCGGCGTAGTATCCATAATATCCCGGAACGCACGATTAAAAGAGCTCAACGTGCGATACCCCACATCCAGGGAAATATTCAAAATAGGCTCGTCTGGTGTATTAACCAATCGTTTTGAGGCCTCTGCAATCCGCAGCTGATTAATTTAGTCGTTGAAATTACGGTAACCGAGCGTTTGGTTAATCAAGCGGCGCGCTCTGTATTCAGGAATACCAATAGCCTTTGCTAACTGTTTGAGTGTCAGCTTCTCCCGTTTGTAAAACCCATCAGCCATTAAGGCTGCCAGTTTTTCCGAATCGTCGCTGTCAATCTGGCGAGGCGATTCCTCTGGAGAACCTGCATCCTGATCTGGTAACAACGACTCCGCAAGCGGTTTACCCTGTGGCGCCAGTTTCAGCAGCCCCTCACGTGATGAAACAACACAGAACAGTATTGCCAGTGCAGCCATACCAACAATTATGCCCCGGGTGACTTCGTGGTAAATACCAAAATTCAGACTGATGGTTGCCACACCAACAGCACCCCCCAGAATTAAGAGCAACGCTAACCGGGCTTTTCGGCGAGCTTCAACCAGATCATTGCGCCAATGGCGAACCACGTAAATAACACCATGCAGCACAACCACATACTCAAACCACTGCCCCAGCTTCCATCCCAAAAAAATGCCCCACTCGGGCCAAAGCCCCGCCTCTATAAAAGGGCGTGAAAGCATAGGAGCAATAAACGTGTAAAGAGCCATCGCACCCCAAACGCTTAGCAACCTGGGGCGCGCGGCAAACACCAGCTGGCACAAAACCCAAAACAGAGCAGGCAAGGCCGTCTGCAGATCCGACGTTACCCAGCGCCAATCAGACGGGGCAAACGGATCCACCAGATACGCACCCGATGTGATGATAATCAGGATAAAAACCTTACCGACCAGCAAATGACGAAAATCTCGCCAGGAAACCAGAAACAGAGAAACCAGACACCCCAAACCAAAGCCAGTGAGCGTGAGCACAGCGGAACTCTCCACGATTGATATTATTATTGTGTTCTATCAAGTATAGAAGACAACGCCAGGGTTGGGCATTGACCAGGTTGCCGAGGCGTTAGTAGCTATGGCGAATGAAAGGAAAGCAGCCCGGAGATATCCCAAGCTGCTTATTTAGCGTTTACTGCGGAAGTGTCGAAACACAACGCTGGTTGCTGCCGCCATGGTGCCGATACATCACCAAATCAGTACCGACGGCATCCAAAGCGTAATTATTATCTTGCTGCAGCCGGAACGACTTGTCGGCATGCCGCTCGAACGCCTGGGCGCCACTGCCATTGCATTGCGCGAGGGTCAGCGGTGTATCGTTGCTGGTTTGAGAGGTGGCCGTCAGGCACAATCCGGTCTCGCCACTCCGGTACTCCGCCCAACGCCCACTTGCAGAGTCCATGCGCAGTTCCCACTGTTGGTTTGCATCACCATGGGACTGCCAGAAACCGACCCAGCCACTGCGGTAAGCATCAAGAGAATGGCTATTGCTGCCGGCGCTAGTGATACGCTGGCCAGAATACTGCCAGTTTTGCTGAGCACTGCCATTACAGGCTTGCAGATTGGGGCAACCGTTATTCCAGGGTGTGCCATTGTTGTCCAGGCACAAGGCGTTGTCGCCAACCTGGTTAGCGAAGGTTCCCTGCAGCGCATCGAACCGCCAGCGCTGATCCCGGGCCAATGGCTGGCACGCATAATGGTCTACCCAGGCACCGCTGTTCACGCCGTCATCATTGCCAGGAACATCAAGACAGGTTCCTTAATATCAAGTACTGCTTTATGGCTGTGCTGGGACATATGATCCACTTCGATAATCATGCCCATGTCCATCATCCGGTTTACCAGATAGATGCCAAGGTCGGTCAGACCACGATTGTTGCACTGGTCGGTTGTTTCATCGTAATTCGTGGAACCGGTAATCCCCAGCAGCGCTTCAAGCCCGAACAGCCCCAAATCGTTGTACATCATCTGGCCTTGGGTTTCGTCGTCGCAAGCACTGGTAGAAAAATACCGCCCTGTTGACAGGTTATTGCCCACATTGATCAGCCCGCTTTCAATTCGGGCGCCGCCAAACTGATTATCAAACCGGTGAATGGGATAAACCGCACGAACGCCAAGGTCGTAGTATTTCTGCAGCTGGGCGCCAACATAGGCCTGGGAGCAGGTTACATAACACCTCGTTTTCCACGAGATGGGTCACCATCATTTTCTGGCCGCCCAGAAAGGCCCGCTCTATCCAACGGTAGTAGTAGCCAGTATGGGACAAGCTTTGATGATTAGGCCAAAAGGGAAAATCTGGCCAACCCGCGGTGTTATAGCGGAAATTAATATCGTTGAAGCCCATCAGATTACCAATCACATCCAGGGAACCATCGGGACCATGAACATCAGAACTGTCGGCAAGCGCTTTGGTCACACCGAAGGGGTGGAACGGGGAGCCAGCCATCATGGTACCGCCCATGAACTCGTAAGAGGTGATGTGGGTATGCGCCAGTTAGCATGCTGGCCCGGCACGTTGCCTGCGGTGATATCCGCCGGCAACCGGGTGTCCAAAAACCGGCCGCCCTGATCACGCATCATAAAGGTGCCCAGCTCACTGGGCTTCATATAGAACCACGCAGCGTCTTCCGGGCTGACTGCACTGAAATCAAAACTCCAGCCACCATTAATGGTGCCATTGGTCTGATACCGGCGCATGAAGCGGTCGTTGTGAGATGACTGAACGGCAAAGCAGTCCTGTGCGAGCCCGTACACCTCTTTGGTATCAGCGTTCGCACCATGAACACGCTCGTTGCTTGCATTTTATGCCCACCCAGATCAGGCTTTTTATATCTGTTATTAAGGAGAAACAACATGGCCTCCGCACCTTGGGATGACCTGCTGCAGTTTGATAAACAACTAAGCGACACCGAGCGTCAGGTTCGGAACAGCATTCGCAATTTTTGCGATCAGCGTTTAATGCCAGGCATCACAGAAGCCAACCGCCATGAGTCCTTCGATCGCAGTATTTTTAACCGGATGGGAGAAATGGGAATGCTTGGCGCGACCCTTCCGGAAGAGTACGGCGGCCCTGGCCTTAGCCATGTCTGTTACGGGCTGATTGCTCGCGAAGTGGAACGCGTGGATTCAGCCTACCGCTCCGCACTAAGCGTTCAGTCCTCACTGGTTATTCACCCCATTCATGCCTTCGGCCAGGAGGCCCTCAAAAAGCGCATTCTGCCCAAACTGGCTTCCGGCGATATGGTTGGTTGTTTCGGTTTAACAGAGCCTAATCACGGGTCTGATCCAGGCGGCATGGAAACTCATGCAAAAAAGGTGGAGGGTGGCTACCGCTTAAGTGGTTCGAAAACCTGGATAACCAACTCCCCCATCGCCGACGTATGTGTGGTTTGGGCCAAGCTGGACGGCAGAGTGGCGGGTTTCGTGATCGAGCGCGAAGGCGCTACAGGACTGGACACGCCAAAGATTCCAGGAAAATTCTCGCTTCGGGCATCAGAGACTGGCTCTATCTTTATGGATGAAGTGTTCGTGCCAGAGGCAAACAAGCTTACGGTAGAAGGCTTAAAAGGCCCGTTCAGCTGCTTGAACAAAGCGCGCTTCGGCATATGTTGGGGCTCTCTGGGCGCCGCTGAGTTCTGCTGGCACGCCGCCCGAAAATACACTCTGGAGCGCAAGCAGTTTGGTCGCCCTCTGGCAGCCAACCAACTGATCCAGAAAAAACTGGTGGATATGCAAACCGAGATTACTCTGGGCCTGCAGGCGGTTCTGCAGCTGGGCCGCATGATGGATGCGGGCGAAGCCACGCCGGATGCCATTTCGCTGCTCAAGCGCAACAACTGCGGCAAGGCTTTGGATATCGCAAGGGTTGCCCGCGATATGCACGGAGGAAACGGTATTTCCGACGAGTATCACGTAATCCGCCATGTAATGAACCTTGAAGCGGTCAATACTTACGAAGGTACCCACGACGTTCACGCTCTGATTCTTGGTCGTGGCCAGACCGGTATCGCCGCGTTCAGCTAATACCCTCGTCTCCGTTTATCCGATGACCAGCCTCTAACTCTGCTCGCATTTTAAGGGCCACCAGCACCGTGTTCAGATGAGGCACGGCAATACCATGGTGTTCGGCAATGGCCACCACATTGCCCAGCACGGCCTCCCGCTCAATCGGGCGGCCACTCAGATAGTCCAGCGCCATACTATTTCTGTACGCAGGCATTTTTCGAGTACCCGCGATATTTTTATCGATCAGTTCCTGTTTCATTGGATGGCCTTCTGCCGCAGCCACATCCACCACCTCTTGCATCATGGCCCGTATCAGAGCCTCACCGCCCGGCGTTTCCAGAATGGTTCGAGTATCGGCACCATCTGCAATGACCGACAGCGGATTAAACGGCGTGTTCCAAAGGCATTTTCGCCAGCGCTCACCTACCACTTTCTCCGTCAGATTAATATTGATGCCGCCTTGCTGAAACAGTTTCGACAAGACACGGCAGTTGTCATTTATACCCTCTGGGTATTGCCCCATTACCAACTTGCCATGGGCTTTATGTTCAATCACACCAGACTCTGCTCGACTCACAGCAATAAAAGCCAGGCAACTTATAAGTGGGTTGCTCGGGTAGGCGTCTGCCAGCTCTTTCTCAATGCCCAGGCCGTTTTCGATCAAAACCAGGCAGGTTTTCTCGCCCATCCAGGGGGCGACCAATTTAACCCGATCCACGCCCGGCAGCACCTTCACACAAAGAATCAGAAAGTCCGGTGCTTCACTTGGCACCTCACCATCCCGGTATACCTGATCGGGCTGATAGGACAGATCTCCGAGGGGGCTGGTAATACGGACCCCCTGAGCTTTTACCATCTCGTAGTCTGAGCGCAATACAGTGCTCACGCGACAGCCGGCTTTTTTGAGGATCGCGCCATAGAAGCTGCCAATAGCTCCTGCACCAACGATTAGAACATCAGGCTTGTTTTTCATAATCAGCAAGAATTCTCCAAACGATCAAGCGTTTAGCTAAATCAAAGCACTGTCGCTATATTTGAACCGCCACATTTCTGATTGAATTTTAGCATGCATAGCAAAGCAAGTTATGCACAAACCAAAACCAAGCAAGCGCTTGCTACAAACCACCAAGTGCATTAGATTCAACTCACAACAACGACAACAACCGGAGTTTTTTCTATGCCTGCAAGCCCCGACGTTTCCCTGAACATGGTCGACCGGGTATCGGTTGGCGATATCCTCACTCGCACCAGCGACATCTTCCCAAACAACGTGGCCATGGTAGACAGCAACCGCACCCTCACCTACCGAGCGTTTGAAGATCAGGCCAATCAAGCGGCCAACGCCCTGTTGAGCTTGGGCCTGAAACCGGGGAAACGGTAGGGCTGTTAGCTCGCAACTGCCTGGAACTGATGATCACCTATATGGCCTGCGCCAAGGCCAACCTTGTGTGTACTCCGGTTAACTTGGGCTTAAAACCTCATGAAATGGCGTACTGCCTGAAAGATCGCGGCGCCCGGGTGCTAATCGTTGAAGAAACGGTGGCAATACCCGCCATTATGACCGGCGGCAAACTGGTCATGACAAAGGGATTCGATGCAAAAGAATGTGCTCGGTTGATTGAGGAACACAGTATTTACATGTTCGTGTTCCTTCCCATGATGTACCAGGCTGTTCTGGCAGACCCGGAAGCCCGTAGCCGGGATTTTTTATCGGTGCGCCGAGCTTTTTATGCCATGGCTCCGATGGCCGAACCCGTGCTCAAGAAAGTCCACGAGCTTTTCCCCAACGCTGACGTTATCCTCGGCTCGGGCCAAACGGAGTTCACGCCCATGACGTGTATGATCAGGCCGGAACACCAGTGGAGCAAAGCGGGTTCCTGGGGCTCTGCCGGACCTATGACTCGCGTAGCGATCATGGACAATGACGGCAACCTGCTACCTCCGGGACAATCTGGAGAAATTGTTTACCGTGGCCCTCAGTCCATGACCAAATACTTCAATCAACCCGAGGTGACCGCTGAGGCTTTCAAGTATGGTTGGTTCCATAGTGGTGATATTGCATCCATCGACGAGGATGGCGTTATCTGGTTTACCGATCGCAAAAAAGATGTGATCAAATCGGGTGGCGAGAACGTCGCATCTATTGAAGTAGAACGCTGTCTGATGGGCCACCTTGCCGTCGCAGAGGCCGCTGTTATCGGCTTACCCCACGATCGCTGGGGCGAGGCAATCACCGCCAATGTCATCCTTTTGCCAGACGCAACGGCTACCACTGATGAGTTGATAGACTACTGCAAGGAGAATATTGCCGGCTTTAAGGTTCCCAAAGCCATCATGATTGTGGAAGAATTCCCCCGCACTGGTACTGGCAAGATTCAGAAACATCTGATTCGTAAAGGCCTTGAAGGGCACTACTCCGAGGATTAACGCATAAACCTATGACCCGCAAAAACAGCCCACAACAAACCCGAAACGCCATAATGATGTTCGTGGGCATGATGCTGGTCGCTCTCAACCTGCGCCCGGCACTCACCAGTGTCGGGCCGATTTTGACCAGCATCGGTGAGGGCTTGTCGCTGTCATCCGTTGGTCAGGGCGTGCTCACTACCCTGCCCGTTCTGCTCCTGGGTCTGGCGGCGCCGATTGCTCCCCGTGCTGCACGCAAACTCGGGATGGAACGAGCGGTATTGGTAACTCTGATCATTCTGGGCGCAGCAATGGTTGTGCGGCCCTATCTTGGTGTGAGCGGTTTATTTGTGGGCACGGCTATAGCGGGCGGCTGCATAGGTATCATGAGCGTACTTCTGCCCGGCATCGTTAAGCGCGACTTCCCGGAATCCGCAAGCCTTATGACGGGTATTTACACCGCCGTGCTGTGCACCGGTGCCGCAGTGGCGGCGGGCACCACAGAACCACTACGCATGGCGTTTTCCGGTGCCTGGGAGCCCGCACTGGCGTTTTGGGCCATTCCCGCTGTTATTGCCATCGTGGCCTGGTGGCTTCAACTGGATGGTAAGCAGGTGCCGAAATTGCCTGGCACGCCGGCGAAATCGCTGTTCAAAGACCGCCTGGCGTGGCAAATAGCTTTTTATATGGGCTTGCAGTCATCCCTGGCCTATACAGTATTTGGCTGGCTACCTACTATTTTGCAAGACCGGGGGCTTGACCCGGTAAACGCCGGGCTGGCGCTCTCGGTATCCATTCTCACGCAAGTGCCCATGGCCATTGCAGCGCCCTGGATAGCCAGCCACATGCGCGATCAGCGCTTCATGGTGGTGCTGGTTATGCTGGCGACACTCGCTGGCCTTTGTGGCTGTATTTACGCGCCTATTGAAGGGGTCTGGCTGTGGGTACTGGTGCTGGGGCTGGGTCAAGGCGGCTCGTTCAGCATAGCGCTCACCCTGCTTGCAGTAAGGGCTCGCGATGCAGAAACCGCTGCGCGCTTGTCAGGAATGGCCCAGAGCCTCGGCTACACCATGGCGGCACTGGGCCCGTTGTTTGTTGGTGTGCTGCATGAAGCGTTCGACAGCTGGAATATTGCTGGTGCCTTCCTCGGCACGATTGCCATTAGCGCCATCATTGCGGGGCTCGGGGCTGGCCGCAGGCTTTATGTACTTGATCATTAACGGCGCTCAAACGCTATGAAGTGCCATCGCCTCGGACACCCAGCCGGTCGAGATACACATGCAACTCGGCCTCGCTCATGTCAACGTACTCCAGCACCCGGCCGTAGAGCATAACCGTGGGCACGTTACGGCCGTTCAGTTCTTTCCGGGTCTCATGTATCACATACAGAATAAGCCGTTCTGTGCGCGTCAGACCGTCGCGCACATCCGGAATAACCTCTAAAACAGCCTGCCATTCTTCCGGGCTCATATCGGCTCTACTCAAGCGTTACTCGTCCTTCAAATTATGACCACCTATCTGCAATGTCGGCCGATCTGCATCCACGGTGGCTAGCGGCGAGCATTCTGTCATGGTTTGCAGGCACCTTTTTGTCAGTGTCTGGTACTCGTGAGTGCCGCGCAGCTTCCAACTCACCTCTTTATCACTCAGTTGGCGCAACACTTTGGCCGGAGAGCCCACAATCAACGAAGCCGGCTCACAGGTAAAGCCGCTTTTCACAAACGCTGAGGCACCGACAATAGACCTGGTCGCGATAACAGCTTCGTCCATAACCACGGCGTTCATTCCGACCATGGCATCTTCTTCTATCACACAACCGTGTAGCACAGCGCCATGGCCTATGTGGCCGTTCCGCCGGATGACCGCATCACGCCCGGGAAACGCATGCATCACACAGGTGTCCTGCAGGTTGGCTCCCTGCTCCATTATTATTCGGCCAAAATCCCCGCGCAAGGAGGCACAGGGCCCAACGTAGCAATCAGGCCCAACGTGTACATCGCCAATAAGCACGGCAGTAGGGTGAACATATGCCGATGGATGCACCACAGGCGTCACACCATCAATTCGATAACAGGGCATAAAGCACTCCTTGTAACTTGTTTGTTTTTTTATATTTAAAGACTATTTTTTGTATCAGGACCGATAATACACAACTCATGGCGCGAATGAGCACAAATAGCGCGAAGCTTCGCTCTTTCTAATACTAAAGGCTAACAATAATAATCTCTATATAAATCATTAATTTATGCGTACTTCCTTTAAGCTAACGGCAACGTGATACAAAAACCCGGCCAGCAATTCTTGACCGGTATCAATTCAAACCTATACTCTTTGCTGAAATCGAAGAGGCGGAACACCGCCCTGCGGAAGCCGCCTTGATAACAATCAGGCCTTACCGAAAAACCACCAAAACAACGACATGCCGGAACTGCTATGCCACAGATACTGCTCTCAGAAGGGCCGGATCAAGGCGTTCGCCTGTTAACGCTTAATCGTCCAGAAGCCCTTAATGCTCTAAATACCGCACTGCTTGAAGCACTTAGCACCGAGCTGGATGCCGCTGAGGCGGACTCTGACACCCGCGCGGTAGTTATTACCGGTAGCGAACGTGCCTTTGCAGCGGGCGCAGACATCAATGAGATGGCCGCGCGTGATCTTGTCGGCATGCTCGAAGACCCTCGTATTCAACATTGGGCACGCATCGCCCGGTTTACCAAGCCTTTGATCACGGCAGTCAACGGGTTCTGCCTGGGCGGTGGCTGCGAACTGGCTATGCACGGCGACATTATGATTGCCGGCAACAATGCCAAGTTCGGCCAGCCCGAGATCAACCTCGGAATTATGCCGGGTGCCGGCGGCACTCAGCGGCTGGTACGTGCCGTTGGGCAACAGCTGGCCATGCAAATGGTACTCACCGGCGAGGCTATCAATGCTAAAAAAGCTTTGGATAAAGGTCTTATCAGCGAAATCTGCCAACCGGAACTTACCGTTGAGCGGGCCACTGCCATCGCTCGCACCATAGCCTCCAAAGGCCCGATAGCCGTGCAACTGGCCCGCGAAGCGGTGCAGCGGGCGGAAGATATGGATCTTGCAGCGGGCATGCGGTTCGAACGCCACGCGTTCACCATTTTAGCCGCAACAGATGATCGTCGTGAGGGCCTGGAGGCCTTTCGCAACAAACGTAAGCCAGAGTTTTCCGGGCGTTAAGCCCCGGTTCCACTGCCATCACAAGGATTTTTCCATGACAGAGCAGAGCGTGCTTCTCGAAATCGATCAGGGCATTGCCAAAGTCACCCTGAACCGCCCCAAAAGCCTCAACAGTTTTAATGTTGAGATGCATGAGCAAATGCGCGATGCGCTAAAAGCCATTCGTAAAGATGACTCGGTAAGAGTGATGCTGCTCACAGGCAACGGGCGCGGCTTTTGTGCTGGCCAGGATTTAGCCGACCGCACCGTAAAGCCGGGTGCCGAGGCCCCGGATTTGGGCTTATCCATAGAGAAATACTACAACCCGATGCTGCAGGCCATTCGAGACCTGCCTATGCCAGTCATTTGTGCGGTTAATGGCGTAGCCGCTGGTGCCGGTGCAAACATTGCGCTCGCTTGCGATATCACGCTGGCAGCACGCTCCGCTAACTTTGTTCAGGCCTTTTGCAAAATTGGTCTTATTCCCGACTCGGGCGGTACCTGGACCCTACCGCGTGCAGTCGGAATGGCCCGTGCAAAAGGTCTGGCTTTATTGGGTGACAAGCTGAGCGCCGAGAAGGCAGAACAATGGGGCATGATCTGGCAGTGCGTAGAAGACGATGCACTTCAGGACGAAGCCATGAAACTGGCTCGACACTTCTCCACTCAGCCCACCAAAGGCCTGGGAATGATCAAGCGCGCCCTGCACGCAAGTACCAACAACAGTTTTGAAGAACAAGCACTGGTAGAGCGTGACATACAGCGCCTGGCTGGCCGCACCGACGACTACCGCGAAGGCGTGGCCGCTTTTATGGAAAAGCGCACACCTGAATTCAAGGGGAAATAAGCATGCAGCCACTTGCCACCAACATCTCCGTTGCCGTTATAGGCGCAGGCGCCATGGGCTCGGGCATAGCGCAGGTAGCCGCACAGGCTGGCCACCGGGTATTCTTGCTCGATCAGCGTGAAGGTGCTGCAGAAGCTGGCCGCCAGAACGTTGCCAACCAGCTTCAACGCCGGGTGGATAAAGGAAAGATGGAGCAATCTGTACTGGATGAGCTTCTGGATCGTATCCAGTCGGTTAGCGAGCTGAATGAACTGGCAGAAGCCGGTCTGGTGATTGAGGCCATTGTTGAAGATCTCGACATCAAACGCACTTTGCTGGCCAACCTTGAAGACGTTTGCGACGAAAAAGCCATTCTGGCCACCAACACCTCATCCATCTCCGTGACAGCTCTGGGCGCAAACATGAAGCACCCGGAGCGCCTGGTGGGCATGCACTTCTTTAACCCGGCGCCACTGATGGCACTGGTAGAAGTCATCAAAGGCCTGGCAACCAACGACGAGGTTGCCCAAAGTGTTTATGCCACGGCTGTCCAGTGGGGCAAGAAGCCGGTGACTGCCACCTCTACACCTGGCTTTATTGTTAACAGAGTCGCACGGCCTTTTTATGCAGAAAGTCTGCGACTGCTGCAAGAACAAGCTACAGACAGCGCAACACTCGACGCCATCCTGCGCGAAGCCGGCAGCTTTCGCATGGGGCCATTTGAGCTGACTGATCTCATCGGCCACGACGTAAACTACGCCGTAACCTTCTCGGTTTTTAACGCCTACTATCAGGACACCCGCTTTCTGCCTTCTCTGGTTCAAAAAGAGCTGGTGGAAGCTGGCAGGCTGGGCCGCAAGAGCGGTCAGGGCTTTTATAGCTACGCCGAAGGCGCACAAAAACCCGAGCCTGCCACCGCAGAAGCTGCAAGCAGTGATGCAGACGCCCTCATTGTGGAAGGCAACCCAGGCCCGCTTGCGGCACTGGTTACCCGCCTGCGTGAAAGTGGCCTTAACGTCATCGAACGCGATGGCCCGGGGCGCCTGTGTTTTGGCGATGCTGTACTGGCTCTTACCGATGGTCGCATGGCCACCGAGCGCGCGTCGTCTGAAGCCTGCAACAACTTGATTCTTCTGGATTTGGCCTTCGATTACGCCAAGGCGAGCCGCCTGGCTATTGCCGCTGCAAACCAGGCATCCGCGCAAGCCGTGAACGACGCGTGCGCTTTGCTGCAAAAAGCGGGCATTGCCGTAAGCCAGATTTCTGACCGCCCGGGCCTGGTGGTAATGCGCACTGTTGCCACCCTGACCAACGAAGCCGCAGATGCTGTCTTGCACGGCGTGGCATCTATCAGCGATATCGACCTGGCGATGAAAGCCGGCCTGAACTACCCGGAAGGTCCGCTGCGCTGGAGCGATAACCTTGGGTTAAGCCTGCTGCACACAGTACTGACACACATCCAGCATAGCTACGGCGAAGATCGCTACCGGCCGGCGCTACTGCTGCGGAAAAACCGGTTTGCCGAACAGGGGTTCTATTCATGAGCAACGAACACCACGCACCCGATGCGCAAAAACTGGCACAAGACTGCGCTGAGTCCATGTACTCGCGGGATATGGCCAGCCAAAACCTGGGCATGAAAATTGCCCAGGTTTCTCCTGGCAAAGCCACACTGACCATGCCAGTCACCAAGATCATGATTCAGGGCCACGGTGCCTGCCACGGCGGTTATCTTTTCACCTTGGCCGATTCTGCGTTTGCCTTCGCCTGCAACACCTACAACAAGGCAACGGTAGCCTCCGGCTGCACTATCGATTACATGATTGCCGCCCGTGAAGGCGATGTACTGACCGCCACGGCTGTGGAGCAATCCCGTGGCAATCGCACCGGCGTTTACGACATTACCCTGACCAACCAGGATGGCCACGTGGTCGCCCTGTTTCGCGGCAAGTCCTATCAGGTTCGCGGCGAAGTCATCCAGTCGGAGAACGATCAATGAGTAACGAAAAACACCTGCAAAATGCTTACATAGTGGACGCGGTACGCACACCGGTTGGCCGCTACGGCGGTGCCCTGGCACCGGTGCGCGCCGATGATTTGGGAGCTGTTCCCATGAAAGCGTTGAAAGACCGTCACGGCGATCTGGACTGGGCGGCCATAGACGATGTGCTATACGGATGCGCCAACCAGGCCGGCGAAGACAACCGCGATGTTGCCCGTATGTCTCTGCTACTGGCGGGCCTTCCTATCGACGTGCCAGGCAGCACGATCAACCGCCTGTGCGGCTCCGGCATGGACGCTATTGGCAGCGCCGCCCGCGCACTGCGCACGGGTGAAGCCGGCCTTATGCTGGCCGGCGGCGTGGAATCCATGTCGCGCGCGCCCTTTGTTATGGGCAAAGCCGATTCTGCATTCAGCCGCAAAGCCGAGATGTTCGACACCACCATTGGCTGGCGTTTTGTGAATCCGTTACTGAAAAAACAGTATGGCATTCATTCCATGCCAGAAACGGCTGAGAACGTTGCTGCCGATTTCAGCATATCCCGGGAAGATCAGGACGCCTTTGCCCTGCGCAGCCAACAGCGCACCGCGGCAGCTCAGAAGGCGGGCCATTTTGATAATGAAATCGTGCCGGTAAGTGTTCCCCGCCGTAAACAGGAACCCCTCGTGGTTGATACCGACGAGCACCCACGGGAAACCAGCCTGGAAAAACTGGCGGGCCTTGGCACACCTTTCCGTGATGGCGGCAGCGTGACCGCTGGCAACGCTTCCGGCGTAAACGACGGCGCCTGCGCCCTGCTACTCGCCAGTGGCGATGCCTTGAAACAGCACAATCTCAAACCCCGCGCCCGGGTCGTTGCCATGGCTACGGCTGGCGTTGAGCCGCGCATTATGGGCATGGGCCCTGCGCCGGCCACCCGCAAAGTGCTGAAGACAGCCGGGTTGGAATTGGCCGATATGGACGTGATCGAGTTGAACGAAGCCTTCGCCGCCCAGGCGTTAGCCGTGCTGCGCGATTTGGGCCTGCCAGATGATGCCGAACACGTAAACCCTAATGGCGGCGCCATTGCCCTTGGCCATCCTCTGGGTATGAGTGGCGCACGCCTTGTTACCACGGCTTTAAATGAACTCGAGCGCCGTCATCAGCAGGGCCAAAGCGCCCGTTATGCCTTGTGCACCATGTGTATCGGTGTCGGCCAGGGCATTGCATTGATTATCGAACGCGTAGACAGCGCCGAATAAATAAGCTGACCTGAAAAACACTCGGGCCAACAAGAACAAGATAGGAAACAACTATGAATTTACCTATGCAAAAACTCGGAAAGCTCGACCGGATGGAAACTGCCAGCGTGGACGAACTTCGCCACGAGCAGCTGCAGCGCCTGCGCTGGAGTGTCTGGCACGCCTATACAAACGTACCTCATTACCGTAATGCTTTCGACGCCATTGGCTTGAAGCCAATGGACATCAACAGCTTGGAAGACATCGCCAAAATTCCGTTTACCGGTAAAGACGACTTGCGGGACAACTACCCGTTCAACATGTTTGCAGTACCCATGAAAAAAGTTGTTCGGGTACACGCCTCCAGTGGCACCACCGGTAAACCTACCGTTGTGGGCTACACCCAAAGCGACATTGAAACCTGGGCCGATATAGTGGCCCGTTCCATTCGTGCCAGTGGCGGTAGCGCCGGTGACAAGATTCATGTTGCCTACGGCTACGGCCTTTTTACCGGTGGCCTTGGCGCTCATTATGGCGCCGAGCGCCTGGGATGTACGGTTATCCCCATGTCTGGCGGGCAAACCGAGAAACAAGTTCAGCTAATCCAGGATTTCGAGCCGGATATCATCATGGTGACGCCGTCTTACATGCTGAACATCGCCGACGAGATGGATCGCCAGGGCATTGACCCCAAGACGCTTCCGTTGCGACTTGGGATCTTCGGAGCGGAGCCCTGGACCAACGAAATGCGCACAGAGCTGGAAAGCCGACTGGGCATTCAGGCGCTCGACATCTACGGACTGTCTGAAGTGATGGGGCCAGGCGTGGGTATGGAGTGTCTCGAAACCAAAGATGGCCCCACCATCTGGGAAGATCACTTCTACCCCGAAATCATCAATCCGGAAACCGGCGAAGTGCTGCCCGATGGCGAATACGGCGAACTGGTATTCACCTCGCTTACCAAGGTGGCGATGCCGGTACTGCGCTACCGTACCCGCGATCTTACTCGCCTGCTACCCGGTACCGCGCGCCCCATGCGTCGCATCGACAGAATTACCGGCCGCAGCGACGATATGCTGATTGTCCGTGGGGTGAATGTATTCCCCACCCAGATTGAAGAGCAGGTGCTCAAGTGCCGCGCTCTGGCCCCTCACTACGAAATTGAGGTGTACAAGAAAGGTAATCTGGACTGTGTGGATGTTCGCGTTGAACTGAAAGCCGAAGCTGAAGGCAAAGACATCAAAGAGAACGCTGCCAAGGAGCTAAGCCACCACATCAAATCCTACATAGGCATCAGCACCACGGTATACGTGCAGGATGCTGGCACCCTCAGCCGCTCTGAAGGCAAAGCCAAGCGGGTATTTGATCGGCGCAAGGAATAACCCCCGTGGCCGGAGTGTTTAGCCACCTCACTCCGGCCATTTATTTTTTCTTCCTGTTTTGTTCACTTGAAAGCAATCATTAATTGAGAACCACTAAATGTTGTTTTTCAAATAGTTATATTTTAGACGAAAGTCTAACAAGGCAAACATGATACAAAACACCTTTCCTTGATATTTATTCAGTATCATATAGTATGAAAGCACAGCCTGTGACTCGTCGCAGGCCCTGCTGAACGCCCTCAGCAGACCTGACAAGCACTGTTCGGAGAGAGAATTATGTACGCACAGATGGTTGATACCGGCACCAAGCGCCTTAAAACCCTGGAAGAGATGTCTCCCGAAGAAAGGGACTTCCAGGAAAAGGTAGACGCCGAAACCAAAATTGAAGCCAAAAACTGGATGCCTGAAGGCTACCGGAAAACCCTGGTTCGTCAGATTTCGCAGCACGCCCACTCAGAGATCGTCGGCATGCTGCCGGAAGGTAACTGGGTAACTCGCGCGCCCACGCTGAAGCGCAAACTGCAACTGATGGCAAAAATTCAGGATGAGGCAGGCCACGGTCTGTACCTGTACAGCTCCATGGAAACATTGGGCGCCGACCGTGACGCAGAAATTCAGAAGCTGCACGACGGTAAGGCCAAGTATTCCAGTATTTTTAACTACCCTACCCTGAACTGGGCTGACATGGGTGCCGTCGGCTGGCTGGTGGATGGTGCCGCCATCGTGAACCAGGTAGTACTGCAGCGCACCTCTTACGGTCCGTATTCCCGCGCCATGGTGCGCATCTGTAAAGAAGAGAGCTTCCACCAGCGTCAGGGTTACCAGATTCTGCTGGATATGATGCGTGAAGGTACTCAGGAACAGAAAGACATGGTGCAAGACGCCATCAACCGCCTGTGGTGGCCGGCTCTGATGATGTTTGGTCCCCACGATGACGAGTCGCCTAACTCGCAGCAGTCCATGGTGTGGAAGATCAAGCGCAAGAGTAACGACGAATTACGCCAGATGTTTATCGACCAGACCGTGCCACAGCTCGAGTTCCTCGGTTGCACCGCGCCGGATCCGGATCTGAAGTGGAACGAAGAGACCGGCCATTACGATTTTGGCCCGATCAACTGGAAAGAGTTCTACGACGTGCTTAAGGGTAACGGCCCCTGCAACCGTGAGCGTATTGACACTCGTCGCAAAGCCATTGACGACGGAACCTGGGTACGGGATGCCGCCGTTGCCTACGCCGCCAAAAAACAACAGCGCGCAGCCGCATAACAGGAGAAACAACAATGTCTGAATGGCGCCTTTACGAAGTATTTGTTCGCAGCAAGCACGGCCTTAACCACAAGCATGTCGGCAGCGTTCACGCTGCCGACAACGAAATGGCCATGGAAAACGCCCGCGAGCTATACACCCGTCGTAACGAGGGGGTAAGTATCTGGGTTGTACCTTCGGAAACCATTACTGCGTCTGCGTCGGATGAAAAAGAAATCCTGTTCGATCCGTCGGAAGACAAAGTGTACCGGCACGCTTCATTCTACAAGCTGCCCGACGAAGTCGGACACATGTGAGGAGCCGCCCTATGACACAGCAAGAAGCCCTGCAGCAATATCTGTTTCGCCTCGCCGACTCCGACATGATTCTGGGTCAGCGCCTGAGTGAACTGGTTGGCAAGGCGCCGGCTCTGGAAGAAGAGCTGGCCTCCACCAACGTGGCGCTCGACCTGATCGGCCAGGCTCGTAACTGGTATGAGTACATTGCCGAGCTGATCGACGACGGCCGCGATGCCGACAACCTCGTGTTCCTTCGGGATGCTCACGACTATCGCAATCTGCTGATGGTGGAGCAACCCAACGAAGACTACGCCATCACCATGGCCCGCCAGTTTTTCTTCGACGTGTGGCATTACTTCACACTGAAGAGCCTGGTTGATGCCAGCGATGAGCGGGTTGCCACAGTCGCCGCAAAAGCCATCAAGGAAGCCACCTACCATCTGCGCCGTTCCTCCGAGTGGATCCGCCGCATGGGCGATGGCACCGAAGAAAGCCACCGCCGCATTCAGGATGCATTCGACATTCTATGGCGCTTCACCGGCGAACTGGTTACGCCGGACGAAGTTGACCATGCCATGTTCAAGGCGGGTATTGGCCCGGACCCTGAGCAACTGAAACAGGACTGGTTTGGCGTGGTGCGGGAAGTTTCGGCTCAGGCCACGCTGAAACCGGGTGAGGAAGACGCGTGGATGTACATGGGCGGCAAGCACGGCGAGCACACCGAACATCTGGGGCATATCCTGGCCGTGATGCAGTTTCTGCCTCGCGCCTACCCGGATGCAACCACCTGGTAAGTCTGTCCTTTAGGGAGGGTATCTCCGGTGAATGAACGTGAACCATCCTCTGTCGATATATTGATTGCCAGCGACCGGGTTCCGGCAAACGCCAACCTGGCCTTGCTGACAGAAGACGCAATCTGGGCACTGCTGGACGACGTCAAGGATCCGGAGGTGCCCGCAATCAGCGTGGTCGAACTGGGCATTGTGCGACGGGTGGACTGGGACGGTAAACATCTGACCGTAGATGTAACGCCAACCTACTCCGGCTGCCCGGCCACCGAGCTTATTGAAGAGCTGATTGCCGAGGCCCTGCGTGCTGCAGGCATCCGCGACCCGCAAATCAATCAGGTGCTGACGCCCGCCTGGACCACCGACTGGATCACCGCTGAAGGCCGGGAAAAGCTTCGGGCGTTTGGCATTGCCCCGCCCCGTGGCGGGGCCAGCAAGATGAGCCTGCTGGGCGTCGACGAGGTGATCGCCTGCCCCCTGTGCGGCAGCGAGCACACTGAGCGCATTAGCGAATTTGGCTCAACGGCCTGCAAAGCGCTTTACCGTTGTCGCGACTGCCTTGAGCCCTTCGACTATTTCAAATGCATATAGAGCCGATACGATCATGAATAAATTCTACTCGCTGGCCCTCAAAGAGGTCAGACCGGAAACAAGAAACGCCGTATCCCTGTGCTTTGATCTGCCAGAAGATGTGGCAGAAAAATTCAAGTACAAGCAAGGGCAACACATTGTAGTGCGCACGCACATGAACGGTGAGGAAGTGCGTCGCACCTACTCCATTTGCTCCAGCGTTAACGATGAAGAACTGCGCATTGCGGTCAAGCGTGTTGATAACGGCGTATTCTCGAACTTTGCCAACGAACAGCTCAAGCCGGGTTCCACCCTCGAAGTCATGCCCCCCCAAGGCACCTTCGGCATAGATCTGGACCCGGAGCGCGAAGGTAATTACCTGGCGGTAGCAGCGGGCAGCGGTATCACCCCCATTCTGTCCATTGTGAAAACCACCCTGGAAACCGAGCCCAAGAGCCAGTTCACCTTGTTCTATGGCAACAAGGGAACGGCCAGCACCATGTTCCGGGATCAGCTTCAGGACCTGAAAAACGAATACATGACCCGTTTCAACCTGGTGTACATCTTCACTCGGGAAGAACAGGACATAGACCTCTATAACGGTCGCATCGATGCGGACAAATGCGACCAGTTGTTCGATCACTGGATCGACGCCAAGAATCTCAACGGCGCTTTCCTGTGTGGCCCGCAGCTATTGACCGAGACCGTGCGGGATTCGCTGGTGCGCCATGGTCTGGACAAGTCCCATGTTCATTTTGAGCTGTTCACCCCCGCGGGCGGTGTGCCACAGCAACGCAAAGACCGGGCAGAAGCCAAGGTCGACCCGCAAGCTGTGAGTGTGGTCACCGTTAAGGCCGACGGCCGTGCCATGACCTTCGACCTGGTGCGGGATACAAAAAGTATTCTGGAGGCAGGTAACGAGGAGGGTGCGGACTTACCATTCTCGTGCAAAGCCGGCGTGTGTTCCACCTGCCGTGCCAAAGTGGTGGAAGGCGAAGTGGAAATGGACCAGAACTTTGCCCTGGAAGACTACGAAGTGGAAGCCGGCTACGTGTTGTCGTGCCAGTGCTATCCGGTCAGTGACAAGGTCACCCTCGATTACGACGAATAGTTTTTTTGGAGTTTTAGTACATGTCAGTTCTTAAAAGCTTTATTGCCGGCGAGTGGGTTGGCGAACAGCAAGCTAAAGCCCTGCCCAGCGCCATCAACGGCGAGATCGTTGCGCACACTCACGACGACACGCTGGACTTTAAAAAGGCTGTGGAATACGGCCGCACCGTTGGCGGTAAAACGCTGATGGCTATGGACTTTCAGGAACGCGCTCTGGCACTTAAAGCCATGGCGATGTACCTGCAAGAGCACAAAAAAGAACTCTACGCGATGTCGATGCATACAGGTTCCAGCAAAGCGGACAACGGCATAGATATCGACGGCGGTTTCGGCACGCTGTTTTCGTACGCCAGCATGGGTCGCCGCGAGCTGCCATCCGGTAACGTGGTACACGAGGGCCCGGTCACACCCCTGGGTAAAAACAACCATTTCGCCGGTACCCACATTATGGTGCCCCGTGGCGGCGTGGCGGTGCATATCGACGCCTACAACTTCCCTGTGTGGGGAATGTTGGAGAAGTTTGCCCCCACATTCCTGGCGGGCATGCCCTCCATCGTAAAGCCGGCCACCTCCACCTGTTACGTGACCGAGTTGGCCGTGCGCCTGATGCAAGAATCTGGCGCCTTGCCAGAGGGCAGCTTGCAGCTGATCATCGGCAGCACCGGCGATCTGTTCGAGCACCTGGAAGAGCAAGATGTGGTGACCTTTACCGGCTCGGCCAAAACCGCCCGCATGCTGCGTAACCACCCGAACATCATCAACCGCTCCATTCCATTCAATGCCGAAGCCGACTCTCTGAACAGTGCGGTTCTGGCGCCGGACGTGACACCCGAGCACGAAGAGTTCGATTTGTTTGTGCGGGAAGTGGGCCGGGAAATGATGGCCAAAGCAGGCCAGAAATGTACCGCCATTCGCCGTGTTATGGTGCCTCATAACCAGGTAGACGCAGTTTGCGAAAAGCTCAAAGAGCGGCTATCGAAGATCACCACCGGCGACCCTTCGCTAGAAGGCGTGCGCATGGGTGCTTTGGCTTCTCTCGATCAGCTGGAAGACGTAAAAGCCAATATCCAGGAACTGCAAAAAACCAGTGAACTGGTCTTCGGCGGCGACGGCACCTTCAAGCCTACCGGCGAGGGCACAGAGAAAGGCGCCTTTATCGAGCCGCACCTGCTGCTGTGTCGCAACCCGGAAAACGGCTGTGGCGCACACGACATTGAGGCCTTTGGCCCGGTTGCCACAATCATTCCTTACAACACCCTGGACGAAGCGGTAGAGCTGGTCGCAAAGGGCCGTGGCTCTCTGGTGACCACGGTTACCACTCGAGATCCGGCAACCATCGCGACGCTTGCGCCAAAACTGGCTGCCTACCATGGCCGTTTGCATCTGCTGGATGCAGAAGCCGCCAAGGAATCTACAGGCCATGGCTCTCCCCTGCCTATGCTGAAGCACGGCGGCCCGGGCCGCGCTGGTGGCGGTGAAGAACTCGGCGGTATTCGTGCCGTGTATCACTACCTGCAGCGCACCGCCATTCAAGGTTCGCCAACCATGCTGGCAGCGGTCACTGGCGAGTATATTCGCGGTGCCAAAGTGATCGAGAACGACATTCATCCGTTCCGTTATCACTTTGAAGACCTGCAAATCAACCAATCGCTGCTGACCCATCGTCGCACGGTGACAGAAGCGGATATCGTGAACTTTGGCTGCTTGTCGGGCGACCATTTCTACATGCACTTTGATGAGATTGCCGCCCAGAACAGCCAGTTCGGCAAGCGCATAGCCCACGGCTATTTCGTGTTGTCTGCCGCAGCCGGTATGTTCGTTGATCCTGGCGAAGGTCCGGTGCTGGCGAACTACGGTCTTGACGCACTGCGCTTCATCGAGCCAGTCGCACCAGGCGATACCATTCGCGCCCGCCTGACTTGCAAACGCAAGATCGACCAGGGCCGCACTTCACCTGATGGCCATCCGCAAGGTGTGGTTGTTTGGGATGTTCAGGTTACCAATCAGGAAGAAGAGCTGGTTGCCAGCTACGACATTCTGACGCTGGTTGCTAAAAAGCCGGAATAAATCTTTCGGGCATTAAAAATGCTCATCACAGAGAAGCATCTAAAAGTAGGACGCGGCGGTAAAATCGGTTAGTTTTGAGTTCACCAAAACAACAAAGCTAACTAATTTACCGCCGCCAATGTCGGAGCAGTTACCGAGCAGTAATCACGCGCATCGTCAAATGCCCGTTGGCGTATCGTTGGAAAACCATCTTTACCAGCGGTCAAGCTGAAGGCCGTGCTGTTTGAGGTAATCACCTTCACGCTCCATATAAGCCTCCAGAGCACCCTCGTACCTGACATCGTCGTCGAAAGGCACTGCCTGATAGCGCCCCACTTCGATGGCGGTCTCGGCCCAATTCATAATCCACAGGACAACCGTACCGCCTGGGGCGAGCCCTAGAACCAGAGTGTCGCGTGGCATGTTAATGGTTTTTCCATTTCTCTGGACCGGTGCGGGCTGCTCCATACGTTCACGCAAGGCATCCGGGTCGGGGATGTGGATCAGTCTGGTATAGGACTGCTGTTCGGCGAGCGAATACCACGTTACGTGAATGTAGTCGGGCATAGGTTCCAGTTCCCCCCCCCCTCTTCCCGGACTTTTCCAGCAGCAACTGGTGATTCCAACGGGCCACCACCAAGCTCGTTTCCCCGTTGCTTCAAACTGCAATTGCTGGACCCAAGCATCGTAGTGACGTGGAACAGCCACTTGCATGTCGTACGTTACTGGATAATCCCATTTGGGAGTGCCCGCTAGAGAGCAGCCACTCAACAGGCTGCTCGTGCAGAGCACCACCACAAGCATTACAATTTTTTTTATCATTTGAGCCTCCTGTTTGGATGGATACCCCGTACGCCATCGGGTGCGGGTTTGAATGGGAAAAGTGGCCCGGTAATCTGGTAATGGGCTGAATGATGAATGTAGCGTTGGCTAAGCAGGGCTTCTTCTTGGATAGACAATTGTAATGGCTTGCCTTCGTTGATGTGATGGGTGATCCCGGTGGCGATGGGCTGGAGTTCATCAGGTAATAAAAACCCGGTATCTGTTGGTTTCACGGCATTCAGTGGCACACCCGCATCTTTTGCCAGCCGGTACATTTGCCGCAAGGCTATTCGAGAATATTCGGCCTGTACGCGCCGATCCAGCCAGAGCCGGAATTGTAGCTCGACTTCCCCTTCTTTTAATTGCCGCCGGCGGGCTTCTTCTATTGTTAGTGTCCCATCTGGATTGTACGGCCCCAGCCAGCCTTCGCTGGTTATCCGCTTACGGTCCATCAGAATTCTTGTGTATTCATAGCTGTCTTTGGGGTGATAGCCTCGAAAATTGCGGGGCAGGGCCACCTGAATGTGTTCGTGGAAGCTATCAGGGTAGCCACCACCTATGTCGGAGTGGGCACCGGGCAACACCCACTCGTTAAAATGCTCCGGCAGGCTGCCATCCGGTCCTCGCAGGCTGTTGAGGGAGAAGTTGTAACGCCATTCGTCACGAGCCGTCAGGTGTACGGCCCGTTGAACAGCGTCGGCGGCGATATCTATACGCACCTCGCCGTTGTTGGCATTGTGAGCTGAAAAGTCGGCACCCAGTATATCGACAACGGCTGCCACGGTATCAAACAGACCCAGAAAACGAATGGTAACGGTTTTCGGCCAGGCAACGCCCTGCTTTTGAAACACTTGGCCCAACGCACCACTAACACCATCCCGCACTTCGTTCACAAAATGCCGGGCGGTGGCCGCGCCTCGGCTGAAGCCGAAAACGTCAAGAATTAACTCGTCGATTGGGCCGCTTGTTGTGCGGACCACTCGTTCTACCAACTCATTACAACCCAACATAATCTTGGCCAAAATCCCCCGCTCACCCGTACCTGTCCCCATGGCCCAAGCATCGTCCTCTTTACCGGATTTAGTGCCGACGCCTGAGACGTATATGGGAATACGGTGATTCTCTGCGGTCAATGTGTCGGTGGAAAAGGGCTGGTACAATCTATGGAGCTTCGACACATTGGTCTCAGCATTAAGATAACTCCCCTCCATCAATTGCGAGATTTCAGCACTGCAGGCTTCCTCACTGATGGCTCCCACCGCCTCAGCGGTCAGGCATTCATCTACCTTTCGCTCAAAGGCTCCGGTGTTGCCACGGCTGTTGCCGGTGCCATCGAAGAATACGCCAGCTTCAACAGTCACTTTAGGGCGGAGGTCAGACTGGCCTTCTGCATGGCGTTTTGAGGCGTCAATTTCTTCCGGGGTTGCGCCTTCCAGGCCTTCGTCTAACAGTGCACCTTTGGCTTTGGCCCACTCAACAAAGCCGAAAGGGTCTTTGTTCAGCGCTTGCTCAGCCTCGGGGGTTAGTTGGCCCTGGCTGTTCAAGGCACCCGCTTTGGCGAAATCCACCACCGGTGCCGTAAAGGTGGCTACGCCTAAGATGACACGGGGTTTGCCGGTGATGATCTGGCCACCGTGGGAGGTCAGGCTGCCCATATGTGCCAGAGGGCGACCGTCCAGCAGGGCCAGAGGATAACCCTGAACAATCACGGCGCCGCAACCGCAGGCGTCGCCCACCCGGGCGATGGGTATGCCATCCACATTGGCGGTAGCGCCGTTCGCAACAATGGGGCTGCTGCCGTGGCCGGGAATGGGGCAAACGTGGGTGTCGCCAACGCAGGCGACCATGAGGTTGCTCATGAGGTATTCCTTCCATGGATCATGACCAGTTTTAATCCGAAAACCGGTTTGCCTTAAGACAACAGAAGCGTATCCATTTTATTGTCAAAATACCACGATCGGCCTGAGAAGAAATCTTGTCCGGGCAGTGGATGCTCTGAATCACATGCCCAGATACGCCTCCCGCACCTTCTCATTGCTCAACAACTCTCGGCCAGTACCTTCCACCACCACGCGGCCGGTTTCCAGCACATAACCACGATCCGCAAGCGCGAGCGCCTGGGAGGCATTCTGCTCCACAAGGAAAATAGTCATGCCTTCGTTTTTAAGCTCTTTGACAATGTTGAAGATTTCCTCAATGATCAGCGGCGCCAACCCCATACTGGGTTCGTCCAATAGCAATAGCCTGGGCTTTGCCATTAACGCCCGGCCCATGGCCAGCATCTGTTGCTGCCCGCCAGACAACTCTCCCGCCAGGTTACGGCGTTTCTGACGCAGTATGGGAAACTTCTCATACATGCGTTCAAGATCGCCTTCTACCTCCGGGCTGCGGCCACGGGTGTAGGCGCCCAATAGCAGGTTGTCTTCAACGCTTAAGTCCTTGAATACCTGCCGGCCCTCTGGCACCTGTACTATGCCGTTCGCAACACGCTGATCCGCACCCACTTTCAGCAAGTCCTTTCCTTCAAAGCTGATCGATCCGCTATCGGTGGGCTGCAGGCCGGAAATCGTCATTAGTAGCGTGGATTTACCTGCACCGTTCGCCCCCACTAACGAAACAATTTCACCACTGTTAATGCGAATATCCACGCCGTGCAGGGCTTCAATCTGACCGTAGGAGGTTTTCAGGCCGTTGATGGCCAGCATCTCTTCGGCCGCATTCTGTGCGCTTCTACGCGGTGCATGGTGCAACCCCAGGCCACCCAGGCGCTCTGGCGTGAAGCTTATGATTTTATGGCGTAGCTCGCGGAATTCATCCCGCACCCGCTCACCAAAAAGCGGGTCATTCGCCTGGTCACGGGATTCAATAATCAGGTGCCAGTCGTCTTCACTCAGGTTTTTTCTGGCCCTGGGTATGACCACGCCCTCTTCTTTTTTAATGTGCTTGCGCAGGGCTTCAGTAAATCTCGCCAATGCGTGGCTTAGCTCTTCCCGGCCGTCTGGCCAGCGCTCCATACACCGCATCAACAAGTGACGCAGTTCGTTGATTTTCTCATCGCCAATCACATAGCCATGGGCAAGCTTATCCAGCAGCGGTTTGGTCTCCGGAGATTTCTCTGCCAACAGCCGGTACAACACGATTTCATCAGGAGAACTGTGCACCCGACGTGCAAAGTGCTGGATATAATCAAAAATATTGCTGTACAGGGTTTCGTCGGGCTTTTGCTCATTAATGTTCATGTCGTGCTGGAGCTGGTCCAGCAAATCCAGAATACGCCACAGGGCCTGGTGTTCCTGAACAATGGTGCTGATGGCCTGCAGGCTGTAGCTGTCTTCCAGCGGGGCGGTCGTTTGTTCTGTCATGATATTGATTCCTTCTCCGCTTAGCCGCCCAGGTAGGCCGCAATGACATCCGGATTTTCGCGAATCTGTGCGGGTGTACCTTCCGCCAGCACGCGCCCATAGTTAAGCACCAGCAAGCGATCAGAAATTCCCATTACCAGCTTCATGTCGTGCTCTACCAGCATCACGGTAATGCCCTGCTCGGCAATTTTGCGAATCAGCTCTTCCAACGCGGTTGTTTCTACTGCGTTCAGGCCGGCTGCCGGCTCATCCAGCAGAATTACCTTTGGCTCTGCGGCTAACGCTCGGGCGATTTCCAAACGCTTCAGGGCACCATATGACATGGCCGAAGCCTCGGTATCAAGGTACTGGCCACAGCCTACAAATTTCATCAACTCAGCGGCTTTTTTCCGCGCAGCCTTTTCGCCCCGGGTAAGTGCTGGCAAACGGAACAGCGTAGTGAGCAGATTACTTTTCAGGGTCAAATGCCGGCCCAGCATCACGTTTTCAATGGCTGTCATGTTCATGCAGATTTGCATCTGCTGGAACGTGCGGCACATGCCCCGCTCCGCCAGTTGGTTCGGTAACAGCTTGGCGGTGCTCTCGCCGTTCAGTTTCACGCTGCCACTGGTGGGCGTGTATAGACCGGTAATCAAGTTAAACAACGTGGTTTTACCAGCGCCGTTAGGCCCAATCACCGAGTAAACCTGGCCAGCCTCTACCGAGAAACTCACGCCTTCCACGGCGTGAACACCGCCAAAGGCTTTGGACAAATTATTGACTTCCACCAGAGCGGTCATACATCACCTCCGGCAGACTTGGCGCGTCGTTTATTCACAAAATCAGTCGCGGTTGGCAACAGCCCTTTAGGCATGAAAATCATGGTCAGCATCAGGATCAAACCAAACAACACCATTTCCAACTCCTGGAAATCGGCCAGCACCTGCGGCAACAATTCCAGCACAACCGCGCCGATAATGACGCCGATAGTGGAGCCCATGCCCCCAAGCACCACCATGGTGATCAGTAAAATTGAAAAATCGAAACTGGCTACAGAAGGTGTGATAAAGCCCTGAAAGTGCCCATAGAGAGCCCCCATAACGCTGGCGTAAACCGCTGAGATCACAAACACCAGGCTTTTATATTTGGTGGTGTTCACACCAACCACGCTGGCGGCTACCTCTGAGCCATGAACTGATCGCAGGGCGCGGCCGATAGGCGAATCAATCAGGTTTTGAGCCAACCACACAGCCACTAAAAGCACCACCACCGCAAACAAATACCAGGCCAGATCACCACTGATATCCATGCCGAACAGTGAATACTGGCCGAAGGGACTGAGCTCCCAACCAAACACATCAAACGAAGGCACTGGCATGCCGTCTGGCCCACCTGTCATTTCCCGTTCGTTGTTCAGAATGATGGCGATAATAAAACCCACCGCCAGGGTGGCCATGGAGAGGTAATGGCCCTTCAGACGCAGAATCGGGCGCCCGACAATCCACGCGATAATCGCCACCACAATGGCACCAACAACCAAGGCCGGAATGGCAGACCAACCGTAGGTGCCGGTCATGATGGCGCTGAAATAGGCACCCAGCCCAAAAAAGCCCGCATGCCCCAAGCTGATCTGCCCCGCAAAGCCCACCAGCAAGTTAAGCCCGACAACGGCACCGGCTATCAACGCGATTTGGGTGGCCAGGCCATAATGAAACGGATTGGTGAGCACCAGCGGCACAGCAAACACCACAATGGCTAAAAACACCAACCCCCTGAGACGGAAGTGCAGTAGTCGATCGATCATTACACCCGCTCCACGATTTTGGCGCCAAACAGGCCCCGGGGCATAAAGAACAGCACCAGCAAAATCATCGAGAAAGCCACCGCATCTTTGTAATCAGAGGACAGATAGCCCGCCGCCATCGCTTCCACCACACCCAGTGCCAGACCACCTACCACGGCACCCATGCCACTGCCTAAACCACCAATGGCTGCCGCCACAAAGCCTTTCAGGCCGAGGATGATGCCGATGTCATAAGAGGTGAAGGTAATCGGTGCCACCACAATGCCGGCAACCGAACCCAGCAACGCAGACACCATAAAGGCAAGCATCAGCACCACCTGGGTGCGAATACCCACCAAGCGAGCGGCATCTTTGTTCATAGAGGTAGCAAGAATGGCCTTGCCTGTGAGAGTACGTGTAAAAAAATACACAAGTATCGCGACCAGCACCGCGCCCACACCCAGCACCCACAGGCTTTGACTGTTTAGCACGGCACCCAGAATTTGTATTGGCTCATCGCTGCTGAAGTTGGCCATAACGTGGTATTCCTTGCCCCAAACCAGTTGGGCCAGGCCACGAATAAAAATGGACGCACCGATGGTAATAATGATCAGTGTAACCACATTGGCATCTTTAGCAGGCGCAATCGCAAGGCGCTGCAGAGCAATGCCCAGGACACCAGCCAGAGCCACAGCAAGTACAACCGCAAGCAGCATGGGCACGCCCATGGCTGTTAAAGATACCGTTGCCATGCCACCAATCATCAAAAACTCACCCTGAGCAAAGTTGATCACGTGGCTAGCGTTGTAAATAAGCGTAAAACCCAGGGCAATCAGGGCGTAGGTGGCACCAATGGTGATACCGGTAAACAGGTACTGAAGGAATTCAGAGAACATAATCAGGTCCGCTCGCGCAGCGGCTGGCAGCCACCCCTAAGGGAAGCTGCCGGCCTGTGGTACGGATAAAAAGTCTTAGTTGATCAGCTTCCAGCTGCCATCCTGAACTTCCAGAATGCGGAAGGATTGGGCATCAAGGCCGTTGTGATCGTCTGCCGACATATTGAACGTACCGGTAACACCTACGTGGCCCTGGATATTTTCAAGGGCATCGCGCACGGCGGCCTTGTCTGTGGTTCCGGCTTGCTCAATGGCTTCAACCGCCAGCATCAGGCCGTCATAAGCGTAAGCACCAAAGGTAGATACTTTGGCGTTCCAACGAGCTTCGTACTCGCTCTTATACGCTTTAACCACAGGCTTCTGCGGATCAGACTCGGGGAGGGATTCGGGCACCAGCAAAGGAGAAGCTGGCAATCTCAGGCCATTGGCACTGCTGCCTGCAAGGTCCAGAAAGCCGTCAGATGCAACACCGTGAGACTGGTAGAACGGGCGCTCAATGCCTAGCTGATCGTAGTTGCGCGTCACAATCGCAGGCCCCTGACCAAAACCAAAGTTGAGAATGACATCAACGCCTTCGGTGTTGCGGATGTTAGTCAGTTGCGCAGTCATATCGGTATCAGAGCCGCTGTAGGTTTCATCAGCAATAATTTCGATTCCGCCAATCTCTTTGGCTACGGCGAGGGTTTGCTCGCGACCGGAGCTGCCAAAGCCACCTGTGCCGGAGATCAAGCCAACTTTGGAGAAGCCGCGATCTTTCATATCATTCAGAATGCGCTCTGCGGCCATGCGATCAGATTGGGGCGTTTTGAATATCCATTTCTTGACCGGCGTGGTAATAACCACAGCCCCGGCAAGAGAAATGAACGGGATTTTTGCCTGCTCAACCATCGGCGCAGCTGCCATGGTAGCGCCTGTCGTACTGCCGCCTACAATCATGTCTACCCGGTCTGAGCGGATCAACCTGCTTGCGTAGTTACGGGCCTTGGAAGCGTTGCCTGCGTCATCATAGTGCACAAGCTCAAGCTGACGCCCCAGCACACCGCCTTCTTTGTTGATTTTTTCAACATACATTTCCAGGGTTTTCAGCTCTGGATCACCCAGAAAGGAAGCGGGGCCGGTCACCGAAAGAAAGGAACCAATACGTATAGGATCAGCTGCCTGAGCGCTCATTGCCAGCAGGCCAGCCGCTGCAAAGGCCGCAAACTTGCCGGTACGACGCGTTATTTTATCGAACATTGTTGTTGTTCTCCTAAATGTGGTCAGGGCGTTTTAGTTTTATGTGCCCTAAAATTTCCGAAAACAGAACATTTTTACCTGCACAGGCTGATACTTTTCGTATCACATGCTCCTTTGCAGTGATCTGCATTCAGCACTTCACAACAGAAATGACTCTTTCGCCGCCATTATTTGCTATCCGTCACTACAATAATACGATACCGTTGATAGATATCAATGGAAAATATTGTATCACTACAGTCGTGTCAACTGAGGAGCGCTCTACGACACGTAACCTTTACTGCAACTTATACCAATGTCTTGGTACACATAAGCCGTTTTAACACCTTATTGTGCGCATCTGGTATATTCCGGCGCCTACAGCCTGGTGAAAAGTTTTGAAGAGATAAGAGAATCATGTCAGCAAAACAACAGCTCGAAAGCCTGATCGGGGACTTCCAGCAAAAACGGCCTTTGCGGGCAGGGTCTTTGATCATTACAACCTATGGCGACATCATGCACCCGCGCGGCGGCAACGTCTGGCTGGGCAGTTTAATGAAACTGCTAACGCCAATGGGGGTGAGTGAGCGACTTGTACGCACCTCGGTTTACCGACTGGTACAAGACGGCTGGCTGCAAACTGAGAAAGTGGGCCGGTGCAGCTATTACAGTGTGACCGGTGCAGGCTTGAGACGTTTTCAGCAAGCATTCGAGCATGTTTATACACTTGGTACAGAAGACTGGAATGGCAGCTGGTGCCTGGTGTTTCTCAACCAGCTAGAGCCGGAAACCCGTGCCAGAGTGCGGGAAGAACTAAAATGGCTGAGCTTCGGCAGCATGGCCTCAGGCGTTATGGAGCACCCGCGCTTCACACGCCACGAACTGGTCCCCCTGCTTCAGGAATGGGGTGCGCTGGAAGACACCATCGTGATGCAGACCCAGCCGCTGGAGCAGCGAAGCCCACGAGCTTTGCGTCGGCAAGTTAAAGAAAGCTGGAATCTGGACGAACTGGGCTTTCGCTATAAGCGCTTTCTGGAAAGGTTTCGGCCCCTGTGGCGGGAGCTTAACAGCAACGACAACCTGAGCCCGGAAGACTGCGTGACCGCCCGTATTCTGCTGATCCACGAATACCGGAAAATACTGCTTCGCGACCCGCTGTTACCAGACGAGCTATTGCCTGGCGACTGGGAGGGCCGCAGTGCCAAGCAGCTGTGCCGTAATCTTTACCGTGCTATCTACAGCCGCTCTGACGAGTATTTAGCAGATATTTTGGAAAATGCTTCAGGCCCACTGCCTGGGCCAAGTCCGGGGTTTTATCGTCGATTCGGTGGTTTGGCTGAAGAGAATACAGCCAGCAACGCTTCACCTGCCACAGAAGAGAGTGCCTGAACAGCGTGAAAGCAAGGTGTCTTATGGGCGACCCAGATCGGGCCGACTGTAGTCGCAGACACCCTCAGGGAAAATCTCACCCAACCGCGCTGCCTCGCCCTCTGTGAACGACACACTGGCATAACTGTAGATAAACCGATTAATGATGCCCCGCTCCTGGCGCACGATGAAATCCACAACGCGCCCATCAGTAAGCTCTGTGGTCGCGAGATCTCCAGGCCTGGAACCGTCCTCAGGCAAGGGTGCCCATTTGCCTCCTGTGGTGCGATAAAAAAACGTGACAAAGGAGTCAATCGAGCAGTCCTTACTCAAGCCCACTTTATTACCATCACTATCCAGGAATGCGGACACTCCCGTAATCAGCATGAGCCGTGCGATCGAATGAGTAAGCATCGAACATTGGTACAGAGTCGCTACCCATCAAGTACCTGGCACGATTTATCAACTACCGCGCATTCAATGTCTGTAGCCTCCACCTATAATAAACAGACCAACTGACCCGTTTTGGAGACATGCCCCATGAAAACCTACACCCACGTGATGATTACCGGCGGCGGCAGCGGCCTGGGCTTGGGTACGGCGATAAGGTATCTGAAGCGGGGTTGTAAGGTGTCAGTGCTCGATCTCGCCATGTCCAGCGAAAGCCAAGACCAGCTAGATGTAGCCGCCAGCGTTGGGAAAACGGCCTGGCAATACTACACAACAGATATTACAAGTTTTGACCAAACTCAGGGCTCCGTACTGGCAGCTGTGGATGCCTTCGGTGCGCCAAATCTTGCCATTAACTCCGCCGGTGCGGTGATTAACAAAGCGTTTGTGGATATGGAGCCCAGTGAGTTTCGCCGGGTAGTCGATATCAACCTCAATGGTAGTTACCACTTTGCCAAAGCCGTGCTTCCATCTATGCAGCCTGGTAGTCGGTTAGCGTTGGTGGCGTCCATTGCCGGCCTTACCAGCAACTACGCTTATGCGGCTTATGGTGCGTCGAAATTTGGTG
>JAKDUK010000094.1 GCA_030457765.1 Marinobacter sp.
CTGGCTGCCAACTGGGTGTTGGGTGAGTTTTCTGCACGGCTGAACGCAGCAGAGAAAACGGTAGTGCAGGCACCTATTACCGGCACACAACTGGGCCAGCTGGTTGCACGCATTGCCGATAACACTGTGTCGTCATCCGGGGCGAAGAAAGTTTTGGAAGCTCTTTGGAGTGGCGAAAGTGAGAATGCCGATGCAGCTATCGAGTCACAGGGCCTGAAGCAGGTTTCGGATACCGGCGCGTTGGAGCAAATGGTGGATGAGGTGATTGCCAGCATGCCAGACCAGGTGGCTCAGTATCAGCAGGAAACCGACCCCAAAAAACAGAAGAAGATGCTGGGTGGTTTTATGGGGCCGTTAATGAAAGCCTCTAAAGGACAAGGCAACCCGAAGCTGTTCAATGAGATTCTGCTGAAGAAACTTAACGCCTGAGAAACATCTGCTCAAACTGGCGGATATTTTGTTGTGCGTAATCAATAAATGCCCGCATGGCCGGCGTTGGATGCCGCGCCTGCGGGTACACGACACACCAGCTTCGCTTTAGCGGGAAGCCTTTAATATCAATCACATGAAGGCTTCCCAGGGCAAGCTCTGACAAAATGCCCAATTTGGGCAGCACCGCCACGCCAAGCCCCGCTAAAACCGCATGCTTTAGCGCATCATTGGAGCCCAGCTCTATACTTGGCTTCGCCCGTAAGCGCTGATCCTGACAATGCAGCTCCAGCGCCAACCGGCTACCTGAGCCGCTTTCCCGCACCAGCAGACCACTATCCAGAAATTCCTGGGCAGTCACTTGTTGCTGCTTAAGCAACGGGTGGCCGCCAGGCACAACCGGCACCAGCTCATTGTCCAGAAACGGCAATGAGGCCAGCGGCCGCTCTGCCGGTACCATCCCCATAATCACCAAGTCATCTGCGTTGTCGTTCAGCCGCTGCAGAGCCGTTGCCCGGTTAACAACAGCCACCGACACAGACACCTGAGGATTCAGTTGCAGGAACGCACTCAGCATATAAGGCACCACGTACTGCGCGGTATTCACCGCAACCAGCCTCAACTCCCCGGCCACCTGTCCCTCCAAGGCTGCCAGACTATTTTGCACCCGCTCTAACTCTCTAAATACCGAGTGTACACAGCCGGCCATCTGCTCCCCTGCCGCCGTGCAAAAAAGCTTGCGCCCCACATACTCAAACATGGGCATACCCACTGCCTGCTCTAAGTGGCGCACTTGGCTGCTAACTGCGGGTTGCGTTAGCCCCAGCAGTTCACCGGCTTTGCTGTAACTCTTCAAATCATTCACAGCCTTAAACACCTGAAGCTGTCGAAAGGTCAGGCGGTTGGCCAGTTTTTGAATGCTAAGGGGCATTGAATACGCTTCCTGCTCTACTCATAAGGTATTACTTATAGACAATCAAAATAATATCAATTTTTCGTGAAAGATCTATCTCGCTACTCTTTTTGTAATCTCAATTCAGGTTTTACCGCCTTAATTTGGGTTTTGTCACCTTCATTCGGGACAACGAAACGAGGAACCTCCCATGCTGAGGAAAGTGTTAATCGCCAACCGCGGCGAAATTGCCGTTCGCATTGTGCGGGCCTGCGCAGAAATGGACATACGCTCGGTGGCCATCTACACCGAACCCGACCGCTACGGCTTGCATGTAAAGCGGGCCGACGAATCCTATTCCCTGGGCGACGACCCACTGGCTGGTTATCTCGACCCGGCCCGCATCGTAAACCTGGCGGTGGAAACCGGCTGTGATGCCATTCACCCAGGTTACGGCTTTTTGTCTGAGAACCCCGAAATCGCAAGATTGTGTGAACAAAAAGGCGTTGCCTTTATCGGCCCCAGCTCCAGGATTATTCACGGCATGGGCGACAAAACCCAGGCTCGGGACAGCATGCGCGCTGCTGGTGTGCCCGTTACGCCCGGCTCTGACGGCAACCTCGAGAGCCTGGAAGAAGCCTTAAAGCTTGCCAACGACATTGGCTACCCGGTGATGGTGAAAGCCACCTCTGGCGGCGGAGGCCGCGGCATTCGCCGTTGCGATACTCCGCAAGAGTTAACTTCCCAGTACCCACGGGTTATTTCCGAAGCCACTAAAGCCTTTGGTTCCGCCGAAGTGTTCATGGAAAAGTGCATTGTGAACCCGCGCCACATAGAGGTGCAGATACTGGCCGACAGCCAGGGCAATGCCATCCACTTGTTTGAGCGCGACTGCTCGATACAGCGGCGCAATCAAAAGCTGATTGAAATTGCCCCAAGCCCGCAGCTAACCCCTGAGCAGCGACAATACATCGGCGGCCTGGCTGTAAAAGCAGCCAAAGCCGTGGGTTACGAAAACGCCGGCACTGTGGAGTTTTTGCTGTCTGGCAACGAAGTGCACTTTATGGAGATGAACACCCGGATACAGGTGGAACACACCATCACCGAAGCCATCACCGGTGTAGACGTTGTTCGCGAACAGCTGCGCATTGCCTCTGGCCTGCCCTTGAGCTATCGCCAGGAAGACATTCAGTACCGGGGCTACGCTCTGCAATTTCGCATCAATGCGGAAGATCCGAAGAACGATTTCCTCCCCAGTTTTGGCCGCATTACTCATTACTACGCACCCGGCGGGCCAGGCGTGCGGGTGGATACCGCCATTTATACAGGTTATGAAATTCCGCCCTACTACGACTCCATGTGCTTAAAACTGGTGGTATGGGCGCTTACCTGGGATGAGGTGATTGCTCGCGGCAAGCGCGCACTAGATGACATGCGCCTGCACGGCATCAAAACCACCGCGCAGTATTACCAGCAAATTCTGGATCACCCGGATTTTCGCAATGCTGATTTCAACACCAGCTTTGTGCCCGACCATCCGGAATTGCTGGATTATTCGGCCAAGCGCCACCCCAGTCAAACCGCACTCGCCATCGCTGCCACCATTGCAGCCCATGCCGGCTGGTAATCCGCAGGAGAATTGAATCATGAGCCAAGCGAAACGAATTGAAATCACCGACGTAGTCCTGCGTGATGCGCACCAATCGCTGATCGCGACCCGCATGCGCACGGAAGACATGCTGCCCATCTGCGATAAGCTGGATCAGGCCGGCTACTGGTCGCTGGAAGTCTGGGGTGGCGCCACCTTTGACGCCTGCGTGCGGTTTTTGAAAGAAGACCCATGGGAGCGGCTGCGCCAATTGCGCGAAGCCCTACCGAATACCCGCCTGCAAATGTTGCTTAGGGGCCAGAACTTGCTGGGCTATCGCCACTATGCAGACGACGTGGTGGAAGCCTTTGTCCAGAAAGCCGCCGATAATGGCATAGATGTATTTCGCGTATTCGATGCGCTGAACGACCTACGCAACATTGAAACCGCCATGAAAGCGGTCAAAAAAGCCGGCAAACACGCTCAGGGCACCATCTGTTACACCACCAGCCCGGTACACACGCCCGAGCTTTTCGTGAAGCAAGCCAAAGACATGCAGGCCATGGGCGCAGACTCCATAGCCATTAAAGACATGGCCGGGCTACTTACCCCCTACGCGACGTTTGATCTGGTTAAGGCCATCAAAGCGGAAGTGGATTTGCCACTGGTAATCCACAGCCACGCAACCTCTGGCTTGGCCCCCCTGTGCCAACTCAAAGCTATCGAGGCCGGGGCCGACCGCATTGATACGGCCATTTCATCGTTCTCCTCGGGCACCAGCCACCCGGCTACGGAATCCCAGGTAGCTGCGCTGAAAGACACAGATTACGACACCGGGCTGGACTTAACCCTGTTAAGCGAAATTGCCGACTACTTCCGCGACGTGCGCAAAAAGTATCAGCAGTTTGAGAGCGAATTCACCCGCGAGGACGTCTCGGTACAGATCAGTCAGGTACCGGGCGGCATGATGTCCAACCTGGCCAATCAGCTTAAAGAGCAAAACTCGCTGGATCGTATTCGGGAAGTGTTTGATGAAATCCCCCGGGTTCGGGAAGACCTGGGTTTCCCACCGCTGGTTACACCTACTTCGCAAATTGTAGGTACCCAAGCGGTATACAACGTGCTGGCCGGCCAGCGCTATAAAACCATCAGCAACGAGGTAAAGCGTTACCTGCAAGGTGGCTACGGCCAGCCACCAGCGCCGGTGAACGCCGATGTGCGCAACAAAGCCATCGGTAGCGAGTCTGTGGATGATGGTCGCCCAGCCGATCAGCTCAGCCCCGAAATGAGCCGATTGCGCAAAGACATTGGCGAATTAGCCACTACTGAGGAAGACGTGCTCACTTACGCGATGTTTCCCGATTTGGGCCGGGAATTTTTGCAGCAACGCAAAGATGGCACCCTGGCTCCGGAGCCGTTACTGCCACCAGAAGCCGAAGCTCGCGAGCGCATGAGCCCAGCCATTGCAACGGAATTTCGCATTGAAGTTCATGGCGAGAGCTACGAAGTGGCGGTAACCGGTGCTGGCGACTCAGGCGCTGGCAAGCGCAAGCTCTACTTGTCGCTGGATGGCATGCCTGAAGAAGTGGTATTTGAACCCTTAAACGAATACGTTGCCGAAGGCGGTGGCAGCGGTCGTCAAAAAGCCACGTCCCCCGGCCATGTAAGCACTGCCATGCCGGGCAACGTGGTAGACGTGCTGGTCAGCGAAGGCGATACCGTAACGGCTGGCCAAGCCGTGCTGATTACCGAAGCCATGAAAATGGAAACAGAGGTGCATGCCAATATTGACGGTAAGATAGAGGCTATTCATGTAGCCAAGGGCGATCGGGTTACCCCGGGCGAGGTGCTAATCGAAATTGCTTAATTTGTAGGGATTACCACAACTTGCCTCTGATTGAAGAGGCAAGTTGTGGTGCAAGCTCGGAAATGTGAACTCTTGTTCAGAAATCTATGTGAAAACTGCCATAATGTGCGACACTTAAGTTGCTGATCAGAAAACAAACAACTACACTTTTCATCGTTCACACATTGATCTGACACATTTTTTGAATTTAAGATTGCCAGAAAAGTCCACATAAGAGCGCCCATGACACCTGCCACAGCGAAGCCAAACCTGCGAAACCAACAACGTGTCGATGTTGTGAGTGATATCGTTATAGAGAAGCCCGACGGTTGCCTGTTAACCTGTAAAATTGCCAACCTTTCTCGCACAGGCGTCATGCTTTGCTGTGATCAGGAAACAGTTGGCCAGTTAATACCCCGCCTGAAAGTGCCAGCACCCGGCAACTTAATCATCGTCAAAACCCGCTTCTCTGTTCCGGTGATAGCAGCCCAAGCAGTATCTATTGTTGCCAGCGGAAGTATCGTCCATCTGCGAAGAATGGCCAGAGACCAGTTCCAGCTGGGCATTCAGTTTGCAGACTTTGAAGACAATGGGTTTGAATATGTGGATACCTACGTACGCAAACTACTAGCCGACTCCCCCTGAACCTGCCCAGTAGCAGGCCGCCTGGCACACGTCTTTTCATCATACCGACCTCACTCCTTCAAGCGCTATTTGGGCGCTATATTGCTATAACTTAAAACTCTAACTGCAAGTCTTCTTATAGCGTTATTGCCTCTGGTATAGTGGCCACTTCAATTTGCATGCCCTTAAGGCCCTCTGCGGCAACGGATTATCATGACCACATACAATCTTACGCATCTGAAGCAACTGGAAGCGGAAAGCATTCATATCATTCGAGAAGTGGCCGCCGAGTTTGATAACCCGGTGATGCTCTACTCCATTGGTAAAGATTCTGCGGTGATGCTGCACCTTGCCCGCAAGGCGTTCTATCCCGGCAAGCCCCCCTTCCCCCTGATGCACGTGGACACCACCTGGAAGTTCCGGGACATGATTGATTTTCGCGATCGCAAGGTGAAGGAATACGGGCTGGATCTGATTGTTCACACTAACCAGGATGGCGTGAATCAGGGCATTGGGCCGTTTTCCCACGGCAGTGCAAAACACACAGACGTAATGAAAACCCAAGCGCTTAAGCAGGCTTTGGACAAGTACGGCTTTGATGCCGCCTTCGGTGGCGCCCGCCGGGATGAAGAGAAATCCCGGGCCAAGGAACGGGTTTACTCATTTCGTGACGAATATCATCGCTGGGACCCGAAAAACCAGCGCCCGGAACTGTGGAACACCTACAACGGCAAGGTGAACAAAGGCGAGAGCATTCGCGTGTTCCCTCTCTCCAACTGGACCGAGCTGGATATCTGGCAGTACATCTATCTGGAAGGTATCGAAATTGTTCCCTTGTATTACTCAGCGATGCGGCCGGTGGTAGACCGCGATGGCTCGCTGATCATGGTGGATGACGACCGCATGCCACTGAAAGAGGGTGAAAAGCCGATGATGAAATCCATCCGCTTCCGCACCCTTGGGTGTTACCCGCTGACCGGCGCCATCGAATCCGAGGCAGACACACTGCCCGAAATCATTCAGGAAATGCTGCTGGCCACCAGCTCAGAACGACAGGGCCGCGTGATAGACCACGATTCGGCCGGCTCCATGGAACAGAAAAAGCGGGAAGGGTACTTCTGATATGTCACACCAATCCGATCTCATCGCCGACGATATTCAGGCTTACCTCAAGCAGCACGAAAATAAGGAACTGTTGCGCCTGCTTACCTGTGGCAGCGTGGACGACGGCAAAAGCACGCTGATTGGCCGCCTGCTACACGACACCAAGATGATCTACGAAGATCACATGGCCAGCCTGAAAACCGACAGCGCCAAAATGGGCACCACGGGTGAAAAGCTGGACCTGGCGCTGCTGGTTGATGGTTTGCAGGCCGAGCGTGAGCAAGGCATTACCATTGACGTTGCCTACCGCTACTTCTCTACCGATAAGCGTAAGTTCATCATTGCCGATACCCCGGGGCATGAACAATACACCCGCAACATGGCCACCGGTGCTTCAACGGCACAGGTCGCCATTCTGATGATTGACGCCCGCCACGGCGTGCTGACCCAAACCCGGCGGCACTCGTTTATTGCGTCTTTGCTGGGCATCCGGCACATCATCGTGGCAGTGAACAAGATGGATCTGCTGGATTACAGCGAAGACCGCTTCAACGAAATCCGGGAAGAATACCTGGCCTTCGCCGCGCAGCTGGGGCTGAACGATATCCGCTTTGTGCCCATCTCGGCGCTGGAAGGCGATAACGTGGTCAACCGCAGCGAAAACACCCCCTGGTTCAGCGGCCAGCCTTTGATGGACATTCTGGAAACCGTGGAGACGGGTCGCGACAAGAACCTGGAGCATTTCCGCTTCCCGGTTCAATACGTTACCCGTCCCGACCTGAACTTCCGTGGCTTCTGCGGCACCATTGCTTCGGGCGTGATTCGTCCGGGCGACAAGGTTATGGCCCTGCCGTCGCGGCGCACCAGTACCATCAAGGAAGTGGTCACGTTCGATGGCAATCTGGATGAAGCCTATATTGATCAAGCGGTAACGTTTACGCTCGCGGACGAGATTGACCTCAGCCGCGGCGACATGCTGGTAAAACCAGAAGACGAGCCAGAAGTGGGCAATCGCTTCAAGGCGAATATTGTTTGGATGACGGACGCACCTCTGCAAACCGGCCGTTTGTATGACATTAAACTTGGCCCCACTTTCACATCTGGCACGGTTCGGAAGATCCACTACCAGACCGACGTAAATACGCTGGAGCAACACGCTAACCCGGATCTGCTGCAAGTAAATGAGATCGGTTTGTGTGATCTAACACTGAGCCAGCCGATTGCATTTGATGCCTACCAGCGCAACCACGCCACGGGCAGTTTTATTGTGATCGACAGGCTGACCAACGTAACCGTTGGTGCGGGCATGATTGATGGATTAGCTGAAACGACAGGCACTTTGGAGCCGGTGAGCCCGGAGGAGCGTGAGCGCAGGTTGGCGCAGAAGCCGACAATCATTGGCTGCTCCGGATCGCAGGCCCCCGCTCTTGCACTGGCCGTTGAGCGTGCTTTGTTCGATCAAGGCAAAACAGCGGTTATTCTGAGTGAAGATAATGCTGGCAACACAGACGACCGTCGACGCACCGCGCAACTGCTGACAGCTTATGGGTTGATTGCCATTGCGGTGAACCTGGGCTCTGACGTTGCTAACGTTTCGATAGCTTCGGATAAAACGGAAGAAGTCTCCGGGGTTGCTGCAGCACTGGTGCAAGAGTTAGTTCGCAACAAGCGAGTGTAAATTAAGCAGAATCCTTTCGCTTTAAAGCAGCCCTATCGCTGTGACCGAGGCCAAGGGGTGGGGGTGTCTTTTCTGCCGGAAAAAGATGTCTGAGCGCAGCGAGTTGCTTTTTCCAGAAGAAAAGA
>JAKDUK010000095.1 GCA_030457765.1 Marinobacter sp.
GGAATAATGTTCGATAAGGGCTGATCGGTTTTCTCTACATCCGGGTGAATAGTGACCCGACCGCTGGAAGACACAAGGTAAACGATGCCGGTTTCTGCGAAGCGGAAGTCTCTGATCTGCGCAGCGAGTTGATCCAGGTGCAGCCCAATCCCTGTCACGGCAGCGGATTGACCATCCACTTCCATGCGCATATTTATAAACAGACTGAGAACGCCCGTCGTATTGTCCACATCCAGTGACAGTTCCATTTTTTCGCCACTTTGCAGAAAATTGAAGAACCAGGGATCCTCCGCACGGCTTATAACTCTATCCATGCCTTTGTTGTAATAATATTTACCCGTTTTTTCCGACACCACATACGCTGAGAGAGCATTTTCACTTTGTCGAACTCCTTCCAGATAGCGGGTTACAGCATCAAGTTGCTGTTCAGGCTCCTGGTTACGGAGCCAATCTTTCAGGTAGCTGTTCTCCGCAATCATCCGAGACATGGTGATCGGCACCTGAAGGTCTCGCTCAACGGAGTTTGCAATGGCTTCCAAGCTAGCCGGAAGGGCTGAATTTAGCAGGTACCGGTCAACAAGATCCCGCATTTGGAAAATGTTAAGCGCAACCAGAACCAGCGTACTGGCCAGCAATGCAGCTCCCATTCCTGCTATTAATTTTAAGCGAATACTCATTAATTCTCCGGCGCAACAAGCCTTTAATATTTGATATTCCCGACCTCCTCGGAGCTTGCAACTATGTCTCGGAACTCACTCGATAAGGCGATTGACTGTATACACCTTAGCAACTGAACCTGGTACATCAATGTATAACTTGTTACGTTTGTTTATCGACCGTTCACCCCAACATCTCCTGTTTTCAGGCGCACGTTTTTCGGCTGAAACTACTTCTTTCTTTGTCTTCTAAACAAATTTTACCGTTTATTTGCCTTCTGCTGGCAGTCGTCACCGACACAGCCGTCTTGCCCGAGCTTCTTTCGATTATTTGATATTTAGTCTTCAAACCATTAACCTTCGCTTCATTGAATACCTGTTCAATAAATTGAATATTCATTCAAGAAAGAGAGGGTGGCTCGGAGACGGCATGGCAAGATTAGGGGTGGAGTCCATTCGGCGTCAGCAACTGATCGATGCAACGCTGAAAGTGATTGAAGAACACGGTTTCCAGGGAGCCACGATTGGCAAAATCGCAGGCGCATCCGAACTGTCGGTTGGTATTGTCAGCCACTACTTTGGCGGCAAACAGGGCCTGCTGGAGGCAGCCATGCGGTATTTGTTGTCGTCGCTGCAGCAGGATGTCACCACGCTGATGGCAAAGCGCCCCAATGCGCCCCGTGAACGCCTGATGGCCATAGTGGATGCCAACTTCTCTGGCGCCCAAACCAACGCCCAATCGGCCAAAACCTGGCTGGCGTTCTGGACCCAGGCCATGCACAGCCCGGATTTAATGCGGTTGCAGCGAGTAAACGAACGCCGGCTTTTATCCAACCTGATGTTCCACCTGCGCCGTTTGATGCCCATTGAACAGGCTCGCGCCACAGCGCAAACCATTGCCGCGCTCATCGACGGGTTCTGGCTGCGTGCGGCCATGAGTGAGGGCCGCATTGAACCGAACCAGGCTGTTGCCTTGTGCAAAACCTACATAGACCAAGCTATTCACGCGAATAACGGAGCCAAGTAATGACGCTGCCCATCTATCAATCGTTTATCAACGGCCAACCCATGGCAAACCAGAGTGGTGAGCGATTCGACGTGGTGAACCCGGCTACCGGCCAGGTTATTTATCAAGTGGAACAGGCCGATCATTCGATCATGCAGGCCGCTACGGCAAGCGCTCAGGAAGGCTTTAAAGCCTGGTCGGCCATGACAGGTATGGAACGTGGCCGCATCCTCAACCGAGCTGCTGCCATGTTGCGGGAACAAAACGACGCACTGGCCATGATAGAAGTGCAAGATGCCGGCAAACCCTGGCAAGAAGCCAGTGAGGTTGACGTAGTGACCGGCGCCGATGCGGTTGAGTATTGTGCTGGCCAGGCCTCCAGCATTGTCGGCGAAAGCCAGCAAATCGGGCCAGACTTTTTCTATACCCGCCGGGAACCCCTGGGCGTATGCGCCGGCATTGGCGCCTGGAACTACCCTTTGCAGATCGCCTGCTGGAAATCGGCACCGGCGTTGGCCTGCGGCAACAGCATGATATTCAAACCGTCTGAGGAAACCCCGCTGGGCGCCATCAAACTTGCTGAAATCTATCTCGCCGCAGGCGTGCCCGCCGGTGTGTTTAACGTGGTGCAGGGTGATTACAGGGTCGGCCAAATGCTCACCTCAGACCCCGCCATCGCCAAAGTGTCCTTTACTGGCGAAGCGAAAACCGGCCGCACCGTGATGGCCGATTCTGCACGCACACTCAAGTCCGTAACCATGGAGCTTGGGGGCAAGTCGCCACTGATTATTTTTGACGATACCAATCTGGAACAGGCGGTATCAGCCGCGATGCTGGGCAACTTCTATACTCAGGGCGAAATCTGCACCAACGGCACCCGGGTGTTTGTCCAGCGCAACATTTATGACGCCTTTCTGGCCGAACTAACCGAGCGCACCGAGAACAACATCATTGCCGGCGACCCCGTAGACCCCAACACCAACTTCGGCGCGCTGATCAGTGCCGGCCATCGAGACCTGGTTCTGAAGTATATCGACAGTGCTAAAACCGAGGGGGCCCGCTTACTGACCGGTGGCTGCGCACTACAGCCTGTTGGTTTTGAGGGCGGCTACTTTGTGGCACCCACCGTGTTTGCCGATTGCACCGATGATATGACCATTGTGCGCGAAGAAATCTTTGGCCCGGTGATGGCCGTGCTGCCTTTCGATACCGACGACGAAGTTATCCAGCGCGCCAATGACACAGAATACGGCCTGGCCGCCGGCGTTTTCACCACTGACATCACCCGTGCTCACCGCGTAATTCATCAGCTGGAAGCCGGTATTTGCTGGATCAACAGCTTTGGTGCTTCTCCCGCCGAAATGCCGGTGGGCGGTTACAAGCTCTCGGGGCTTGGCCGTGAGAACGGCCGCGAAGGGCTGGCTCAATATACCCAGACCAAATCAGTGTATGTGGGCATGGCACCACTCGAGTCGCCGTTCTGATGGCACTATTCAACCCATCGTCGCTGCGGATTGTTCGCTTGCGCTTGTATGAAGGAGACAGTTTTGCAGTTTGATCATGAATTTGACTATGTGATTGTAGGTACCGGCTCGGCAGGCTGTGTATTGGCGAACCGTTTGAGTGAAAGCGGACAAGACCAGGTACTGGTGCTGGAAGCCGGGCGCCGGGATGACACCTGGAAGATCCACATGCCTGCGGCACTGATGTTCAACCTGATGGACGACAAGTACAACTGGTATTACCACACCGAGCCGCAGGCGTTCCTCAACAACCGCAAGTTGTACTGGCCTCGCGGCAAAGTCTGGGGCGGGGGTTCCACCCTTAACGCCATGGTTTATATTCGTGGCCACGCCTACGACTACGACCGCTGGCACGATGAGGGCGCTACTGGCTGGCGCTACCAGGATGTGCTGCCCTACTTTCAAAAAGCAGAGAGCCGGGAAAAAGGTGCAGACGACTATCGTGGCGGCGATGGCCCGCTCAATGTACACACTGGCGACGAGCCAAACCCGCTGTTTGGTGCTTTTCTGGAAGCCAGCCAACAGGCCGGCTACCCCTACACCAAAGATATGAATGGCTTTCAGCAGGAAGGTGTGGGCGAGATGGACATGACCATCCGCAACGGTAAGCGCTGGAGTGCGGCCCAGGCGTACCTGCGGCCGGTGCTCAAGCGCACCAACCTGACCACCGAAACCGGTGCCATGACTACGCGCATCCTGTTTGATGGCAATAAGGCGGTCGGGGTTGAATACATCCAGAAAGGCAAAACTGTCCGCGTGGCGGCCCGTAAGGAAGTGATTGTGAGTGGTGGCGCCATCAACTCGCCACAACTCTTGATGCTGTCTGGCATTGGCGCGGCAGCAGAGTTGGCCGAACACAATATTCCGGTGGTGGCGGACCGCCCTGGTGTAGGCAAAAATCTGCAAGACCACCTGGAGATATACGTTCAACACAAATCAACCCAACCGGTCACGCTCTACAAATACACCACTCAACCGGGCAAGACTCTCGCCGGGATGAAATGGTTCCTGAACAATGATTGGGGTGCCTGTCGCACCGCCCACCTTGAAGCCGGTGGGTTCATCCGTTCAGAGGCAGGCGTACAGCACCCGGATATTCAGTTCCACTTCCTACCCTCCCAGGTGTTGGACCATGGCCGCAAAGACGCAGAGTGCCACGGTTTTCAGGTTCATGTTGGCCCCATGCGGCCCACCAGCCGAGGCTATCTGAAGTTGAAATCTGCCAAGCCGGGGGACCACCCGATCATTCAGCCCAACCTGCTCAGCACCGAGCGGGACCGCTGGGAAATGCGCGAAAGCATCAAACTGACCCGGGAGATTTTTGCCCAATCGGCATTTGATCCGTTCCGGGGCGAAGAGCTTCGGCCAGGGGCCAAAGCCACCTCCGACGAAGATATCGATGCCTTCGTTCGTGAATACGCAGACAGCGCCTACCACCCTTCCTGCACCTGCAAGATGGGTGCAGCAGACGATCCTATGGCCGTGGTAGACGAGCAAGCCCGGGTTTACGGCGTTCAGAATTTACGTGTGGTGGATGCCTCCATCATGCCAAGTATGGTGAGCGGCAACCTGAACGCCCCCACCATTATGTTGGCGGAAAAATGTGCGGACCACATCCGTGGCCTTGCTCCGCTTACGCCTTCATCTGCCCCTGTGTGGGAGCACCCTGACTGGAAGAACGCACAACGCTAACGCTGTGACCGATAACCGAGAAAGGAGAACATCCAATGAAAAAGCTTATTCTGGCCTGTGCTGGCCTTGCGATTAGTGGCGCCGTAGTGGCTGCCCCGAACACCGAATGTAAAACCGTTAAATTTGCCGATGTTGGCTGGACCGACATTACCGCCACTACAGCGCTTGCCTCTGAAGTGCTGGCAGGCATGGGCTACGAGCCACAGGCGAAAGTACTATCAGTGCCTGTTACCTACAGATCGCTCAAGAACAAAGACATAGACGTGTTTCTTGGCAACTGGATGCCCACTATGGAAGGCGATGTGCGCCCTTACCTGGAAAGTGGCGACGTTGAAGAGGTGATCACCAACCTGGAAGGCGCCAAATACACACTGGCAGTACCCCAGTATGTCTACGACGCGGGCGTAACCAGTTTTTCCGACATCGCCAAGAACGCCGACAAGTTTAACAGCCGTATTTATGGCATCGAACCTGGCAACGACGGCAACCGCCTGATTCAGGGCATGGTTGATGAGGACACATTTGGCCTGGGCGATTTCCGGGTTGTCGAGTCCAGCGAAGCCGGCATGTTGTCCCAGGTTAGCCGCTCGGTACGCCGCAATCAGTGGGTGGTCTTCCTGGCTTGGGAGCCGCACCCGATGAACGCGAATCATGACCTGGCCTACCTGGATGGTGGCGATGACGTTTTCGGCCCTAACTACGGCGGCGCAACCGTACACACCAACGTGCGCAAGAACTATCTGAACGAATGCCCGAATGTGGGCGCTCTGCTGAACAACCTGAAGTTTTCACTGACCATGGAAAACGAAGTAATGGGCGCCATTCTGAACGATGGCGAAGAGCCACGGGACGCGGCCCACAGCTGGTTAGCCAACAACCCGGCGGTACTGGAAGACTGGCTGGAAGGCATCACAACCCTGAACGGCGAGGCGGCCCTGCCTGCGGTTAAGGCTTCCTTGAAGTAGCCCCGGAAAAGTGCTGACAAAAGCACCTTGCAAACACTCTGGGCGGAGCAGCCCGGAGTGTTTGTTTCTGAATACCAACACCTCCCATTTTCAGTGCTGGCCTGAGCCCGCACCCAAAAAGACTGAACACCATGAACTGGATATCTGAGCATCAACTGCCTTTCGGCGACTTCATGGAAGACGTTGTTGATTTTCTGGTCATCAATTTCAGCGGCTTTTTTGACGCCGTTTCCGAAACCTTGAGGGGGATGATTCACGGCCTCACCGACGGCCTTTTATGGGTACCGCCCGCCGTTCTGGTAGTAATTTTGACCGTGGCAGCGCACCTTCGTCATCGCCGGTGGGGATTGACCGCCTTTACTGCCTTCAGCTTTTTACTGATTTACAACATCGGTTACTGGGAAGACACCATGGCGACACTGTCGCTGGTGTTGTACGCCACCCTGATGTGTGTGGCCATCGGCATTCCCCTGGGCATTTACGCTGCCCACAGCAACTGGTTGTACAAGTTTCTGCAGCCGGTGCTCGACCTGATGCAAACCATCCCACCCTTTGTGTACCTGATCCCGACGCTGACACTATTCGGCCTGGGCGTGGTTCCCGGCGTAATCTCTACAGTTATTTTCGCCATCGCCGCCCCGGTACGACTGACTCATCTTGGTATCTCCCAGGTACCCAAAGAACTGGTTGAGGCAGGCAAATCCTTCGGCTGCACCAAGCGCCAGCTGTTGTTCAAGGTTGAACTGCCCGCCGCCATGAGCTCCATCGGGGCCGGTATTACCCAGTGCATTATGCTCTCGCTTTCAATGGTTGTTATCGCTGCTTTGGTCGGTGCCGATGGCCTGGGCGTGCCAGTGGTCAGGGCCCTGAACACGGTCGATATAGGCAAAGGCTTCGAAGCAGGCCTGGCGATTGTGCTGCTGGCTATCTGGATGGACCGTTTCTTCCGCCAAAGTGATGCCAAGGAGACGTCATCATGATCGAATTTGAGAATGTAAACGTCGTATTCGGCAAACAGCCCAAGCGTGCACTCCCAATGATTGAGCAAGGCCTGAACCGGACGAAAATCCATGATCAGACCGGGCTTGTGGTTGGTGTTCAAGAAGCCAGCCTGAAGGTAAAAAAGGGTGAGATCTGCGTACTGATGGGCTTGTCCGGCTCCGGGAAATCCAGCCTGTTGCGCTGTGTTAACGGCTTGAATGAAGTCACAAGTGGTTCCATTCACGTTCAACACGATGGCGAGATGATGGATTTCACTCAAGCCAGCGAGAAAGTGCAGCGAGACATTCGCACCCGTCGCATCTCCATGGTGTTCCAGAACTTCGCCCTGATGCCTTGGCTAACAGTGGAAGACAACGTTGCTTTCGGCCTGGAACTGCAAGGCATAGGCAAGGCCGAACGCCGCAAAAAGGTTGCGCGTCAATTGGAACTGGTTGGCCTGGATGGCTGGGCCAAATCCCGGCCTGATGAGCTATCCGGTGGTATGCGCCAGCGCGTAGGCCTGGCGCGGGCACTGGCTACGGAATCGGAAATCCTGCTGATGGATGAGCCCTTCTCCGCCCTTGACCCGTTGATTCGTCACCAACTGCAGGACGAGCTGCTAACCCTGCAGGAAGAGCTTCAGAAAACCATTGTGTTTGTCAGCCACGACCTGGATGAGGCACTGAAGCTGGGCTCACACATCGCGATCATGAAAGACGGCCAAATCGTTCAGCATGGCAAGCCAGAATCCATCGTGCTGGAACCGGCGAACGATTACGTTAAAAGCTTTGTGGCCAGCACCAACCCGCTCAACGTTCTGGCCGCACGCTCTCTGGCGCTACCCATTGGGCAAATACAGGAAGACGCCAACGGCAATCGCTGCCTCAACAAACGCTATGGCACCTGGCTGCATACACCCAATGTGGCGGAAAAAGCCGTGGTTACCAGCGGTGGCCAAACCTTCCAGACCCAAACCTGGCAAGAAGGCCAAGCCATCGAAAGCCTGGCCCAGCAGCCCACCCGCATCGCCCCACAAACCCCCTTGCGGGACGCCGTGGAGATTCGATATTTCACCGGTCATAGCTTGTTGGTGGAAGAAAACGGCCAGATTACCGGTGCCATCGGCGACCGGGAGCTATATCACGCCATGCTGGGCAAACACCTGGACGACAGCTAGAACAACAATCGTTAACCCCGAATAATCATAAAATATCGACAGTAAAAGGATGCACATATGAACTTCCGCAAAACCACTGTAGCCGCAGGGTTGGTAACATCCTCCCTTATATTGGCGGCATGCGCCCCCATGCAATCCGCACCAAAAGAGCCGGAAAAGGCAAAAAATGTCATCATGATTGTGGGCGACGGCATGGGGCCACAACAGATTGGCCTGCTACTGGCGTACGCCAAGCAAGCGCCAAACTCGGTGATCACCGATGGCAACACCGC
>JAKDUK010000096.1 GCA_030457765.1 Marinobacter sp.
AAAAGCACTGAAGTCGCATTGGCGGGATGTAGGGATGCAGTAAAATCACAGGGTAGCTTTTCTCCTGTGGAATCCGCATTTATGAAGCCAGTAACGACTCTGCCAGCAGTACAGGTAGCCAGTTCCTGCATTCGCGAACCGGTCTCGGCCGCGAAAGCTCTTGCAAGACAACTCCGGCATCAACATCTCGGTTATGTGCTGTTTTTTTGCTCCGCCGAATATGATTTGGACGGCTTAGGCATGGCATTGGAGCAAGCATTCCCAGATATTGGTGTTTCAGGATGCACCTCTGCAGGGGAAATTACGCCTCAGGGATATGATCGAGGATGCATTACAGCTATCGGCTTTGATCGCCGATTCTTCGCCATCGAATGCGCCCTGATTCGGGAAATGGATCAATTCAGTCTCCGGGACGCTCAGAGCGTGATAGATGATCTACTCTCTGGTTGTCGCGGTGCCAGGCTGGCATCCATTAAAGGCAATACATTTGCCATAACGTTGCTAGATGGTTTGTCCAGCAGGGAAGAACTGGTGCTGGCTACCTTGAATTCAGCGCTTGGCAGCATTCCCCAGTTTGGCGGCTCGGCCGCTGATGATGAGCATTTGGCAGATACTCATGTATTTTACAAAGGTCGATTTCACGCTGGTGCCGCAACGGTACTGTTAGTGAATACACCGTTGGATTTTCGGGTTTTCTCTACCCATCACCTTGAAGAAGGCAACGAGAAACTGGTTGTAACTGGCGCCTGTTCTGACAGCCGAACCGTATATTCACTTAACGCAGAGCCAGCAGCCGAGGCCTACGCCCGTGCTGTTGGCAGCACAGTTGAAGCCTTGAGTCGGGAGGTGTTTGCGCGCAGGCCGCTGGGTGTAAAGATTGGTGGTCATTATTTCGTGCGCTCGATTCAGCGTGTTAACCCGGATAAAAGCCTGACGTTTTACTGTGCAGTTGAAACGGGCATTGTAATGACCGCTATGAATCCCGCCTCGCTGTTGGATCCCGTCAGGGACCAGCTTGAAACCTCAGAAAATATTGTTGGTAAGCCTTTAGTAACCATTGGTTGTGATTGCTTTTTGCGGCGCCTGGAAGCGGAGTTTATTGGTGAATCTGAGGCCGTATCAGATTTCCTGCGCCACCATAAAGTGGTTGGTTTTAACACCTATGGTGAGCAGTTCAATGGTATGCATATTAACCAGACGTTCACGGGGGTGGTCATTGGCCAGCCTGATGCCTATCCCGAGTAAGAAACAGCCAGATTCCCCGGAGCAGGGCGCGACCACAGGGCGTAATGGCCTGGCGGAGCGGGTGGCGGAACTGGAAGCGGAAAATGGGCGCCTGCGCAAAATTCGCGATGCACTGATTGTTCGGGTGGAATCCGGCACCGCGCACAAGCCGGAACCCTATGCCGCGTTTGAGCATTCTGTGGTGCTGGCTGAACAGGTACGTGAGCGTACCGAGGCTCTTAATCAAACAATGGAAGAGCTGAGGTCCAGCAATAAAGCGCTTACTCGTGCTCGTGAGGAAGCCGAAACTACTCGCCAGCGTTTGAGCGATGCCATTGAGAGTATTGCCGATGGCTTTGTGCTTTTTGATCACCAACACCGGTTGATTCAAAGCAACAGTCGCTTTCGCAGCTACTGGAGGCACGCAGGGACAGCTGTGCCTTCGTCGGGAACCTATATTGGCGAGGTTAGAAAATTAGCAAAGGATTCCGGATTAATTGTTGAAGAGCATAGCGAGCCAGATTCCGAGGGCGAAGTATTTTTGCTGTCCAACAAGCGGTGGGTTCAGATGACCGAGCGGCCGACCCGTGAGGGCGGCCTGGTTGTACTCTATTCCGATATTACCGATATAAAAAACAGCGAGATGGCACGGCGTATCGCCGCTCTGGAAGAAAGTGAGCGCTGGATTCGAGTGGTGACCGACCATGTACCTGCCCTGATTGCGTATGTGGGCGCGGACATGACCATTCAGTTTTGCAATCAGGTATATGCAGCCTGGTACGGACGGAATGGTGAGTCTCCTTTGGGTAAAAACCTGATCAACATACATTCCCCGGAGATGTACCAGCGGCTAATGCCGCAGATCCTCGAAGTGCTTTCGGGGCGCAATGTCACGTTTGAGTTCGAAGAGTTGGGAGAAAAAGGTCAGGCCCGCTATATGTTGCGGTCCTACGTGCCTAACTTTGGTGATCAGGGCGAAATTGTTGGTTTTTTTGTATTGATTCGAGATGTGACAGACCGGCGTAGAACGGCTGCGGCGCTGGAGCAAGCCTATGATGACCTTGAGTGCCGGGTTAAAGAGCGCACTCTGGCATTGACTGAGTTAAATAGCCAGTTGCGCCAGGAAATAGGTGAACGCAATACGGCCGAGGCACGCCTGCGGGACGCCAAGCTGGAGGCAGAACGAGCTAATCTGTCAAAAACCAAATTTTTGGCGGCTGTTAGCCATGACCTGTTACAACCGCTAAATGCTGCGAGGCTGTTCACCAGTGCTTTACAGGAACAGTCGTTTGGGCCGTGTGCGGAAGATCTGGTGCAATCGGTGAGTACATCACTGAACGACGTGGAAAGTTTGCTGGGTACATTGGTAGACATTTCCAAGCTGGACGCCGGGGTGATAAAACCAGATGTGACGGCTTTTGATTTACGGGATCTGCTCAACAACATCGCCCGGGAATTCCGGCAAATGGCTATGGCAGAGGGGCTTCAACTCGACTTTGTTGGCAGCTCGGCAATTGTAGAGTCAGACTCCCAGCTACTGGCACGGATTCTCCGCAACTTCCTGACCAACGCCATCCGCTATACGACAAATGGCCGCGTGCTTCTCGGCTGTCGAAGGGAGAAAGGCTCTGTGCTGCTGCAGGTATGGGACACAGGAGCTGGCATTCCTCACGATAAGCTGATTGAAATTTTTCAGGAGTTTAAACGGGTGCGCCCAACAGGATCGCCCGCAGATAAAGGTCTGGGTTTGGGGTTGGCCATTGTGGATAAAATCTCCCGAATTCTGAACCACGAAATCAGCGTGTCGTCGGCAGAGGGTAAAGGGTCAGTATTTAGTGTACGAGTACCCATGGGCGAGCTAAAACCTCGCCTGACGGCATCTGAGCGCGATGCCAGCGTGCATGCGGAACACGATCTGGTTGGCTCCAGGATATGGGTTATTGATAACGACCCCGCCATTTGCCAGGGCATGCAGGTTGTACTGGAAAGTTGGGGGTGCCAAGTGGTAACGGCTGTTTCATTGCCAGATTTGGAACGCCAGCTTAATCCATCGGCGAGCCCTGTGGATTTGATACTGGCGGACTACCATCTTGATAACGATGAAAACGGCGTGGATACGGTTGCTGCTATCAACGGGCGTCGAGGCAACTCAGTACCAGTGGTGATGATTACCGCCAACTATACCAGTGAGCTGAAGCAGCATATTCGCGAGCTGGGCTACGTATTGATGAATAAACCAGTGAAGCCACTAAAGCTTCGTAGTGTGTTGAACCACATACTACGAAGCGCTTAGGCGGGAATGAAAGCGGACAGATTAGCGAGTAGGGTGCATGAAGCAGTTTAGCGCTTAAGGTAGTGGCTGAAATCGACATCGCCAGCAGAAAGAATGGCTTGCACCCTATTATGAACCCCAAGTTTGCGCAGTATTGCAGAGACGTGCGCTTTCACCGTGGTTTCAGCGATATTAAGGTTGTAAGCGATCTGTTTGTTGGATTCGCCCCTGGACATACGCTCAAGTACCAGTAACTGGCGCCTGGTAAGAGAGTTTAGCATCTCCGGCGACACCGGGTTGTCGTCATGATTGTTCCGACGGGTATTATTGCTGCTTTCTTTGCCGGTACGAATAATATCCGATGGTAAATAAACGTTGCCGTTGAGAATTTGCTGGATGGCGTGAGTCATTTCTGCGCGTGGCGAGGATTTCGTAATGAAACCAACCGCACCATAGGTAATCGCCTGCAGTACTATCTGCTTGTCTTCCTCTGCTGAGACGATCACTACCGGAATGGTGGGTGCTTCGTTGCGCAGCGTCATGAGCCCGTTTAACCCATTCATACCTGGCATATTCAAATCCAGCAAGATCAGGTCAATATCGTCGTTCTGCTGTGTAACCTTAAGAGCGCTTTCCAGATCATCAGTTTGCAGAACTTCGCTGCCATCAACGCCAGAGGCAAGGACGCTGCTGATCGCATCCCGAAATAGTGGGTGATCGTCTGCAATCAGAATTTTGTACATTGGCTCCATGAGCGTGCCTACCTGTTGGTCTTCAGTCGCGGAAAGTGTTTCCGACTTGTGATAGATGTTTTCCGGTGCAGGTATGGTGTTGGGTTCGATCAGCATGACAGGCCCCTGTTTGTTTTTGTAGTTGTGCCATTACACATCAGTGCTGTCATTAATTGAATGCGACCAATGCATCAAAAAACAGGGACTAAAGTAGTAATTTGGTGAGGGCGCATCAGTCGGAGATCGCCAGTTGGCGAACCCGAATCTTCCAGGAGTCAGTCGCTTTGACCTCAATAAAGAAGCGGCCGCCCTCGTGTACGCTGATTTCACCTTCGCCCGGGCCAGAACTATAGGTATTCACCAGTTCTTCATTATCGGCATTGAATACATAAACCACAAAGATCACGCTGTCGCTGTGGAATTCAAGCCGGAAACCCTCTGCGCTTTCGAAACTCGGTGTATGCTCACGACCGTTGCCATGGAAATCAAAACTCAAATAATGAGCTGCCGCGCGGTCGAAACATGCCAGTCGCGCCTCATCCTCGCGATGCAGCTGGCAATCCCGCAGTGCAGCAATGCCTTTATCGCCGATTGTGGCAGCTGTTGCCAGGGCGGGGCTTATGGCAGTCAGTATCATCATCGCGGTGCGGGCAAGTGTGTATCTATTCATCATAATTAGAAACCAGGCGGCACCGGGGTGACAGCCTCTACTGGAAGGCCAGCGTTTTGCCACGAATCTATACCGTTTTTATACCAGTACAGATGGGTGAAGCCCGCGGCCCTGAGGCGGCGGGCTGCATTCCATGAGAGCCAGCAGTCCGATTTACACATAACGATAACGGGGTAGTTGTGCTTGCTATGGGTTAGCTTGCGAACATTGCTTACAAGGTAGTCAAGCCACTGCTGGTTCATTTCGCCGCGGCCGGTATTTGGCAGCCAGTATGCGCCGGGTACCGAGTAGTGTGGCTTGGTCTCGATGAATCGCGATGCCCGGTATTCTGAGTTTATTACATCAATGACGACCGGCGTCGGTGAAGCACCCAGCGCCGCTTTAAGATCGGGCGTGCTGATGGTTTGTATACCTTCGATGGTGTCTGGCGTCGGGCTTCGGTAGCGGTCGAGGCGATAACCATCTGCGGAGAAAAGACTCTTGGAGTCTAGATTTGTGTTTTGAGCGTTAACAATGGCCGGCACCACTGATAACAAAAATGTGAGTGTCAGCAGCCATGTCTTGAGCATTAGATGACTTCCCGTTTGTTGTTTTATCAATATTACAAAGCACCATTGGCGACAGGTAAATCCAACCATCGACCTGATTCTCTGGTACCAAAGTTGTGTAGTCGTCTCTTTCAGTGATCGCCTGGACCGTATTTAAACGCTCGGTCGGCGCGAGTGGTAACAACGCAGAATGTTCGGAAAGTAGTAAGCAGCCAGTACTAAAGAACCATTCAGCGCGCTTTTGTTGAGGTTAAGATAAAAGTGAATATGTCTTCGCCTTGCGAAAAACATTGCGCGTACTGAGGGGTCCCCTATGAAGATCGTTATCGCAGATGGGCACCAACTGGTGAGAGAAGGTACAGCGTGTCTGCTCCGGAGTATGGCGCCTGGCATTATTATTGAAGGCGCCAGCACGGGGGCGGAGGCTTTGGGGCTGTATGCCGCCCATGCTCCGGGTGTTCTCATTACCGACATGCTGCTCCCCGATTATTCAGGGCTTGAGCTCTGCAAGAGAGTGCGGCGACGATGGCGCAAGGCCCGGGTGGTTTTTCTGTCCTCAATAGATGACACAGGGATGATTAAACAGGCTCTGGAGGTAGGCGCACAGGGGTTTGTATCAAAAAGCTGCCGACCGGCGGAATTAGTGGCGGCAATAAGGAAAACCGCAGCGGGTGAAGCCTATATTGAGCATCGTCTTGCCACAAAGCTGGCCATGGGGCGAGCGGGTGCAATGGGTAGCCGATTGTCGGAAATGACCCAAAGGGAGTTGGAGGTGCTGATCCTGTTTGCCCGCGGCGAGCCAAACCGAAATGTGGCGCAACGGTTGAGTATCAGTGAAAAAACAGTGGCCAATCATCTTTCCATTCTGAAAAGCAAGCTGGAGGTGTCCTCCGCGCTTGAGCTTTTGCATTTTGCTGTCGATTCCGGACTGGTTCACTATGGTGGTTCAGGCAGTGGTTACACTGCCCTCGCGAACTGAATCATGCTGGGTCACCAGTCGACCGGGCAATTTTTACAATCGTCCATATACGTATCAACAAATGTTCCATAGTGAATACGCGTGTTGCGCATATCGGCCTTGTTCAGGTTACCGTAATCAAGTTTTACTTCTTGCAGGTTGGCCCCGAACAGCGTTGCACCTTCTAAATCTGCCTTGGGTAACCAGGCGATTTCAAGACTGGCAAAGGATAGGTCGACATTTTTCAGCGTGGCGCCAGAGAGTTTCGAGAAGTTGAAATTCGCTCCAGTCATATCCGATCCAGAGAAGTCTGCGCCCTGGGCAAATAGATACTCGCCCTGAGCTCCCTGCAACTGCGCATCATGAATAGTTGCTCCCCGTAGATCAGCCCGATAAAGGCCGGTACGGTAGGCCGTTACGCGGTTAAGTGTTGCGCCTTTGAGGTTCGCACCTCGTAAGTTAGCGTGATTAAGGTTAGCGCCTGTTAGATCTGCTCCACTGAAATCCACGCCGCGCAGGTTAATATTAGACATGTCTGCTCCGCGAAGATCGGCCCCCTGGCACACCGAATATTTTTCCAGTACGCATCCGTTGAGTTCCGGGGGGGCGTATGCTGCTTGATAGTCTGCTGCAAAAACAGGCGCGATAAAGGAGAGCATAGCCACTTTTATTATTGTCTTCATAATGAGCTCCTGAGGGTAACTGAAGCCGTCGCACATCGGCGGCTTCAGTTGTTAAGGGATCAGTTAGATGCGGTAGCCCAGTCAGGGATTTTGAATACCCAAAACGAGCCACCCTGTGAAACAGGCTTGGTGAGCTCGGCCATGTCACCGCCCCACAATGGAACCGCGCCGCCGTAGCCTGAGGTCACACCAACATATTGCTCGCCGTCCATTTCCCAGGTGACCGGTGGGGAGACAATCCCGGAGCCGGTTTGAAACTTCCAGAGCTCTTCGCCGGTATCAGCGTCGAAGGCCTTGAAATAGCCGTCACCCGTGCCGGTGAACACCAGGCCACCTTTGGTTGTCAGTACGCCGGCCCAAAGAGGCATGGGTTCCTTGTGCTCCCACTTCAGCTCGCCGGTAACTGGATCCATGGCTCGCAGCGTGCCAACGTAATCGTCGTACATACGCTTGATGCGGAAGCCCTGGCCCAGATAGGCAGCACCTTTTTTATAGGTAACCTCTTCAGTCCAGTAGTCTTCTTTCCAGTGGTTGGCGGGGATGTAGAAGAGCCCCGTGTCCTGACTGTAAGCCATTGGCTGCCAGTTTTTTCCACCAAGGAATGGGGGTGATACTTCGATGGATTTACCACGTGTTTCCCCTTCAGCAGGGGGGGGTGGGCGCTGTCCTTCAACTTCAATAGGCCGGCCATCTTCGCCGATACCTTCAGCCCAGGTGATATTGTCCACAAATGGGAAGGCATGCTTGAAATCCCCGTTCTCACGGTCGATGACATAGAAAAAGCCGTTTCTGTCCGCGTGTGCTGTTGCTTTAACCGTTTCGCCATTATCGTCGTATTCGAAAAGAACCAGCTCGTTGTTACCTGAATAGTCCCAGGCATCGTTTGGCGTGTGCTGGTAAAACCATTTTACTTCTCCGGTTGTTGGGTCAACCGCAACCTGTCCGGATGTGTACAGGCTATCGTAATCGGCAGGGTCTCCACCCGGAGCGGTGCGCTTCCAGGTGTTCCAGGGGGCAGGGTTACCCGCACCAATAATGATCGTATTGGTCTCAACATCAAAGCTTGCGCTCTGCCATGGTGCACCACCGCCATGACTCC
>JAKDUK010000029.1 GCA_030457765.1 Marinobacter sp.
ATGGCATTATTGTTCATGCCTGTCATGCCGTTCATTCTACGGATGATCCAGGCACAGCCATAGATAATCGCGATCACCGCCAGCAAGCCGACTCCCAGGCTAAGCAGAGTGCCCATGGTATCTGGCGCGTTGCCCGCGGGGTTAGCCGCAGCGCTCTGCGGGGCTTTCGCCGTTTCTTCTGCAATCACCGGTGCCACCAGAAAAAACAGTGATGCACCCGCTGTCTTTATCCACATACTATTTTTGCAGCCGCTTGATACGCTCGCCCGGGCTGATCACGTCAGTCAGGCGTATGCCGAACTTTTCGTTAACCATCACCACCTCGCCGTGGGCAATAAGCGTGCCGTTAACCAGCACGTCCAGTGGCTCCCCGGCCAATCGATCCAGTTCGATTACCGAGCCCTGGTTCAGTTGCAGAAGGTTGCGGATAGGTATTTGGGTGTTCCCCACCTCCATGGAGATACTGACCGGGATATCCAGAATCACATCCAGATCGGGTGGTGGTCCGCCGTCCTCAGTGGCTATAGAGCCCTCGCCAAACTCTTCCATGGGTGCCGCAAATACATCGCTGTCGGTGCCTTCACCCATTGCATCGCCCGCAGTTTCTTCGTCTGTTTCTCCGGCTTCTTCCATGGCCTGAGCCCACTCATCGTCTCGCGACTCTTCGGAACCTTCATCACCGGACTCTTCCATGGCGGCTTCCCATTCAGCTGCCAGTTTTTCGTCCTCGCTCAGCTCCTGACCGTCTTTCTTGTCGTCAGCCATTGCGTCCTACCTTCAGTTGTTTTTTTACTTTGGGGCGTGCCGCCCGCTCGTGAATTCTTAGCGCCAGCTTTCCGTCTCGGGTTCCCATGGTGGCTTTGTAGATGGGAATGCCATTGGCGGTCACAGTCAGATGTTCGGGCACCTCTACCGGTATAATGTCGCCGGCTTTCAGCTTGGCGATTTCTCTCAGGGAAATTCGGCGTCGACAGACCGTGGTATTAATCGGAACATCAACTTCTTTAATGTCTTCTTGCAAGGCACCCACCCAGCGCTCGTCCACATCATCAACGTCACTTTGCACACCAGCATCCAGCACATCGCGTATTGGCTCAATCATCGAGTAGGGCAAAGCAAAGTGTAGCTCGCCACCACCACCATCAAGCTCAATGTGGAAAGTGCTAACCACCACCACTTCACTGGGACTAACGATATTCGCCATGGCGGGGTTCACCTCAGAGCTGAGGTAGTCAAAATCCACTTTCAAGACCGCCTGCCAGGCCTCTTGCATGTCTGCAAAAATCTGATTGAGCACCATCTGCACAATGCGGTTTTCTGTGGGAGTAAACTCTCTGCCCTCAATCTTTGCGTGCCGGCCTTCGCCACCAAAAAAGTTATCAACCAGCTTGAACACCAGCCTGGCATCCAGCACAAACAATGAGGTTCCCCGCAACGGTCGAACCTTGCAGAGATTCAGGCTGGTGGGCACATACAACGTGTGTATGTATTCGCCAAACTTCATGATCTTAACGCCACCAGTGGACACATCCGCATTGCGGCGCAGCAGGTTAAACAAACTAATGCGGGTGTAACGGGCAAAGCGCTCATTGATCATTTCCAGCGTGGGCATCCGGCCCCGCACAATACGATCCTGGCTGGCTAAATCGTAAGACTTTACGCCGGCTTCGTCGCTTTCTTCATAGGTATCAACGTCACCTTCATCTACGCCATGAAGGAGTGCGTCAATTTCGTCCTGTGACAGTAAATCCTGCATACCTTGTCCTGCCGCTTAAAAGCCTGCCCGTGTCTGGGCGCTATTACTCTCTTATCTCAATCTCTATTGCACTACAAAATTCTTGAATAGCACCCGGTTCACCGTGGGCTCACCTTCCTGCTCCAACACCTGATTCACCGTGGCCAGCATATTTTCAACCAGGCTTTGGCGGCCTTCCGGTGTTTGCAATTCTGTAAAATGGCTGTTGCCAAGCACCATCACCAACTGGCTGCGAATCAAAGGCAAGTGCAGCTCGGCGGCTGCCAACGCATTAGCGTCGGTTGCCCCGAAAGCCACGTAAACCTGGGCATAACGTTGGCGGCCTTCACTTTGAACCGTCGTTACCAGTGCCTTTTCGATCTCCAGGTAGGCGCTTGGGGTAAAGGTTTTTTCCGCCACATTGCCTTCAGTTGCTGAATCGTCGCCCATTCCGGGCAGACCTCCGCCAAGGAACCACAAGGTCCCTGCAATCGACAATGCAATCGCCAGTATCACCACCAATGTAAGTAGGATGATGAGTTTCAGTTTACCCTTTTTAGCCGGTGCTGCCTCAGCTGCGTTGTTTGCTGCCATAGTATTTTTTCGCCAGAAATACGTCGATGAAGGTCGTTTTTCATGACTTTAACAGATTGACTGCAAAGGGCGGGCCAGAAAGGCCCAATCCTTTACTCAAAAACGCAGTCTATCGATGCACGGAAGGATGGGCAAAGCAATTGGCAAGTAGCGCTTAGTGTAAGGTGTCAGACATTCACGCAAAAATATCGACGGCGCCAGTCCAGCTTAAATCCAGATTACCAGCCTGCATCTCTGTGTCAGCATTTTCTGCACCTGACAACACTGTGCCCGCGCCAGAGGACGAACCCTCGCCCTCGCTCTGCTCTCCCGATTGATTCTGAGAGTTGCTGGAAACATCAAACTGGGCCAGAGCCAAGCCCTGCTCACCCAACATATCGCGCAGCCGGTGCGAATTCAGTTCCAGCTGATCTCTCACCACCGGGTTTGCAGCATGAACAGTAATATTGGCTTGATCGTTTTGAACGCGAACGCGAACCTCCATTGGCCCCATATCAGGCGGGGTTAAATGTATTTCCGCAACTGACAGATTTTTGGCTGTCAGCCAGCTGAGCTTACCCATCAGTTTGTCGCCCCACTGTGCATGGTTCACCGGCACATCCACCGACGTTGTATAACTTCTCAGGGGTACTTGCGCCTCGGCCGCCAATTTTCCAGTACTACTGGCACGGTGCTGGGAAGCCAGATCCATGGTGGCTTCAAACCGGGTACCACTGAGCAGGCTGGATGGGTCTATTGCTCCCGCTTTTTTTCCGGCTCCAGACAGTAGGGCATCTGTAAACGATAGGCCGCCCATCAGCCCGCCAGCGCCTGCTTGCCCCGGCTTCTCGCCGATCAATCCGGCAAACAACTCAGCACCCTGTGCCAGAGCAGGATTAGTCGCAGCCGAGCCAGTTGCAGGTTGTAACAATGCCTGCAGCTCTGCAAAGGTAAGCGGGGTTGTGACGGTTTCCATTTCAGCCGTCTCTGCGTTCTTGTTGCCAGCGCCTTTCTCAGCCACAGAGTCTTCGCCCTTTTTGGCAGTTTTCCCACTCTTACCTGACTCGTCAGATGTTCTGCCAGCTTGGGCCGGGTTTGCTGGCTGTGTGCTGTCTTCTTTTCTGGTGTTTTGAGCGTCAGCTTGCCGGGCCTTGTCGTTACGCTCAGACTGTTGCCGGTCGAGACGCTTTTGCTCCGCACGGGAAATCGAATCGTACCGGCTTTCACTGGCACTGCTGTCACGACCGGAGCCAGTTTTGGATAAACCGGCATCGTTCTGCATCCCTGGCGCAGGAGTCTGGGGAAGAACCGTCTGTGTCATGGCAACCTCTTGCCGCTTTTGATCCTCAGGAACCTGATACAGCCTGCTTTAAGCCGGACTTTCAGGTGATTTCCCAAACAACTGCAAAAGCAATGCCAGCCAAACTCTGTGGTGGCCAGGTAAGCCTACCCAACGCCGCGGGCTATCAGCGTATGAAGCCCCTCGGTCACTCGCTGAAATTCTGCTTCAATGGCATCCAGCACGGGGCGAATGTCACTCAAGCGCTCGTCGCGCCCTGCTTTCTCTACTTCTCGGCAAAGCTGCCCCAAACGCGGCGCGCCAATATTAATACAACTGCCCTTAAAGCTGTGGGCCGTTTTGGCGAAGGCCTCTGCCTTGCCCTCATTTAAAGCCGCCTTAAGACTCTCAATCCGCTCACGTGAGTCGTTGAGATAGGTTTGTATCAGCATCTCGAACTCGTCTTCCATTACATCCTGAAGCTCTGCCAAAGCTTCTTCATCAAGGTGTGGTGTATCAACCATGACCAGCTCCCTTGTTCGGGTTTAAAGTGCCAATTAAAAGTACCAATCATAGACAACCTCTACCCGGTTACCCTGTTCGTGAAACCTGATAGATTTTGCCAGCCGCTTTAACAAAGCCAACCCCCGGCCCCCATAACGAGGGCCGCTCTGCACCATCTCCGTAGCTTGCAGTACCGGATGGCTCTTATAATCGAACCCTCGACCGCTGTCTTCGCACACACAACTCAGGCGACCGCCCCAATTCGAGAGCTCGTGATAGAGGCTGAACCGAATATAATGGCCGCTCACCCGATCCAAGCGCTCGGTGCGTTCGGAATAGTAGCGGTCAAAGCCTTCCGATGTGTATTTCCAGTCAGAGGGCAATTCGAGTACGCCGTGTTCTAACGCGTTATTGTACAGTTCGGATAACAAAGTATAAATTTCTCCGCTTTTACGCCTCAACCCCGGCACTTCCATGCAAATATGAAGCAGCAACGGTAGGGGGTTAAATTCCCCCAAGGTGCGTCCCTGAATTTCATACTCGCACTTCCACTGCGTGGGCCCGGCCAAAGTGGAGGCTACCGCGTTATCTGGCAACACGGCAAAACCCGCCTCATCCACCATTTCCAGACAACAAAGGGTGAGGTCGTCACCAAACTTCTGACGCCCCGTAAATCGCCGTATCCCGTCCATCAACGCATCAAATGGATGGCTCTCGGAGCCTGCATGTTCAACTGCAAGCCGCACTCCCTGCTCGCCAAAAACCTCGCCCTCATTATTCGTACATTCAAGTACGCCATCGGTCATTAACAGCAGCCGGTCGCCCGGCTGGGACCTGACGGTTTCCATATCCGCCTTAAACTGTTCCGCGCCCAGGATGCCCAGCGGCAAGTGTCGGGACGGCAAAATAAACCGCTCGGTACTCGAGCGCATCAACCACATATCTGGCAGGCCGCCATTCCAGATTTTCAGCTGATTGTGCGCAAAATCCGCCTCAACCATCACGGCACAGCAAAACATATCTTTGGGCAATATGCGTACGAGCTTCAGGTTGATTTCGCTGAGAATATCGCCCCCATCAAAACCTTTGCTTGCCATGCCATAAAAAATTTCGGCCACGGGCAAAGCGCCAATGGCAGCGGGCAGCCCGTGCCCGGTAAAATCTCCGGCAAATACAAGCATCCCACCCGCCGGGCGTGGTGAGGCAAATAATACATCGCCACTGAAAACCGATAAGGGAGACGCATGATAGCGAATGTTGGTTGCGTCCAGGCACCCGGTATGCGCAACGTTGTCGAAGACCCTTCTGGCCACATGCTGCTCTTCTAGCAGTTGCCGGTTGCGCACATGCATCAAATCTCTCTGATCCGACAGGGTCTGGTGCATCAGGCGCATCCGGTTAAAGGCCTGAAGTTTGGCTTTGATCAATACTTGGTTGTAGGGCTTACTCAAAAACCCATCTCCGCCGGCTTCAAGGCATTGCGCCAGGCTTTCGGCTTCCGATAGGGAGGTAACAAAAATCAATGGCACCAAACGCTCACCTGCAAGCTGCTTGATCTGACGAGCAGCCTCCATGCCATCCATTTCGGGCATCAGGGCATCCAGCAGTACAACATCCGGGTGCTTTGAGCGAAAAAGAAAAACCGCCTCTTGCCCGTTAACCGCCTCTATAACGTGATGACCAAGGCGCCCAAGCAGGGTATTCAGTATCAGGCGATCGCTGTTACTGTCGTCTGCAATGAGGATCTTCAGGGGGGCACTTTCCGCTACTGAGTCATCCATGAAAGGTTCCAAGGGCCGGCGGCATCACCGGATGGTGAACAGTTGCTCAAAATTGGAAATGGTCAAGATCTTTCGGACATCATTGTTGCAGTTTTCAATGACAATACTGGCGTTATCGCCTCCGGCATAATCCCGTAACAACAGCAACATGCCCAACGCAGAGCTATCGAGGTATGTCGCTTCTGATAAATCCACAACGTAACCATCGACATTTTTACCGCCGTGCTCGTAAGCATCGCGAAAAGCCTGGTGGGTACTAAAATCGAAGCGCCCTTGTATTTTGATAATCAAAGATTGACCGTCGTGACTGCGGCGGGTCTGGATTGGCATCCGCATAACCTCCGATGGTATTCACTGAAACAACAGACCACCGGAATTTATGGCAGCCCGTGTCTAGATAAGGATAGCGCAGCAGCGCCAGTTTGCATGGGATTGCTATGGATTCTGAGTATGCCTCAGCGCCGGCGACGCGCGAACGCTCGGCCTGCAGCCTCGTCAGACAGCTTCTGCTCCTGCAGATCCCGGTCTCTGGATTCTTGCTGGCGACAGGTTTCGATATACTTTTCCATGCCCCTTCTACGCTCCCAGGCATGTTGCCATTCTTGTCGCCGGGTTTCGAAAACAGCCTCAACCTGATCCAGCTGCTTTTGTTGTTGCAGGATAACCTGATCAAGTTGCGCGATAAACGCCTGCCATGCCTGCAAACGGCTAACGTGAACCACACCATGTTGGCTGCTGCGAATTTGGTCCCGGTATTCCTGCTGATAGTGATTCAGGTTCGCAACCTGCTCACTATGCTGCTCCATCAACTCGCGGGCTTTGCCCATGTGCTCCAGCGCTTCCTTCTCCTTGCGCTCTTCCAGAGCAAGCACCACGGCCAGGCGTTGAGAACGTAACATCAACCAGCCCCTCGGTTAGCGTTGGCGGCCGCAGGATCAGGAACGGCCGACTTTCGTCGATCTGGTGAGCGTCGTTCAGGTACAACAGATAGCAAACCCTCAATGCTTTCAGCAAGTGGAGCACGCTCGTTCAGACCCTGCTGCAGGAACTGGCGCATATTGCCAATATGAGTGATTGCAAAGTCGGTTTCCGGGTCTGAGCCCTTCACATAAGCGCCAACACTGATTAGGTCCCGCGCCTGCTGATAACGCGAATACACCTGTTTGAAGCGTTGCGATCGAGCAAAATGCTCGGTTTCTGTTACCTGAGGCATAACCCGGCTAATGGACGCTTCCACGTCGATGGCCGGGTAGTGGCCTTCTTCCGCCAGACGGCGGGAGAGCACAATATGGCCATCCAGTATTGCTCGGGCCGCATCGGCAATGGGGTCCTGCTGGTCGTCGCCTTCGGTGAGCACGGTATAAAATGCGGTTATGGAGCCCCCTCCGGGCAAACCGTTACCAGTGCGCTCTACCAGTTGTGGCAGTTTGGCAAATACAGAAGGTGGATACCCCTTGGTGGCCGGCGGCTCACCAACCGCCAGCGCAATTTCACGCTGGGCCTGGGCGTATCGGGTGAGCGAATCCATCAGCAGAAGCACGCGCTTGCCCTTATCGCGATAGTACTCGGCAATGCGTGTGGTGAGCATGGCCGCCCGCAAACGCATCAGCGGCGAATCATCGGCGGGAGAGGCCACCACAACTGATCTGACCAACCCCTCCTCGCCCAGTATATCTTCTATAAATTCCTTAACTTCTCGGCCCCGCTCACCAATCAGGCCAACCACGGTAATATCGGCGTCGGTAAATCGGGTCATCATGCCCAACAACATACTCTTACCCACACCACTGCCTGCAAAAAGCCCCAGGCGCTGGCCTTGGCCCACTGTTAACAACGAATTAATCGCGCGAATCCCCACGTCCATAGACTGCCGTACCGGGGCGCGATTAAGGGGGTTTATAATTTCACCGGTCAGAGGAACCCGCGCTTCGGCCTGAAGCGGCCCTTTACCATCAAGAGGCTCACCACTGCCATCCACCACTCGCCCCAGCATAAGCGGGCCAACAGGAACACGGCTAGCAGCAGACAATGGAACCACTCTGGCCCCGGGTTTAAGGCCCTCAATAGCGGTTAACGGCATAAGGTAAACTTTGTCGTCTTCAAACCCCACAACTTCGGCTTCAACAGTACCCGAGCCCTGGCCTTTGATCACGCAACGGTCCCCCACCACCATGGGGCAACCCACACATTCCAGTGTCAGCCCTACCATTCTGGTCAGACGGCCTGACAACTCGGGTTCCGGGCTTGAGCGCAGGTAGGCCTGGTATTGATCAAGACGATCAGCCAGGGAGGTCGTCATCACGGTCACCTTCGGCGGGATGGTCTTCGTTGGGGTTACCTTCAATACCGTCGTTTTCGTGCGGGGTGTTATCTGGCGTGCTCAATACGTCTCGATGAAAGTCCGTTAAATCATCCATCAGTGGGCCCAATTCATCTGGCTCACCGCTTTCGCTGTCAGCGGTTTGTTGTTCCAGCATTGTCTGTACAGCACGCTGAAAGCGCTTTTCAACGGTAAAATCGACGAGACTGTTGCGGGTCTGCACCCGGCAACCGCCAGGTAACACTTCTTCATCTTCCATAACGGAAGCTGTCGCCTCAAAACGTTCTGCTACTTCACGAACCACGCTGTAATCGTCCGGATGAACATGAACACGAATATTTTCTGCCGTTGACGGCAACACCTCAAGAGCCCGGCGTACCACCTGCCGGATTTGCGACGAATCGATCGTTAACTCACGGTATACCACTGCCCGGGCGAGCACCATGGTGAGATTGACCAGCGAGGTTTCAAGCTCATCCTGGTGCTGGCTGATGGGCAGTACCAGCTCGCCGAGCATCTGTTCCAGGCGCTCCTGGTTCGCGGCTACTTTCGCCTGGGTTTCTTCGTAGCCCTCAGTGTGTCCGAGCTCTTTTCCCTCAGTCAGCCCGGCCTCCAACCCTTCCGCACGGCCTTGCTCGTAGCCTTCAGCATGACCCTCTTTCAAACCCTGTTCCCGACCTTCCGCCCGGCCATCTTCCTGTGCAGCCTGGCGAATCTCGGCAATATCCCCGGCTGTCAGAGGTTTGACACTCAACTCTTCCTCACGAACAACCTCATTACCACGGGCGTCCAGCAGCGGCAGCTCCCAGCGCTCGTAGGCGGTTAACTGTTCTTTGGGAATACGGTTGAGGTCTTTGGAGGAGTCTTTCATCACATCATTTCTTCACCAGCACCACCAAGCGTAATTTCTCCCGCTTCGGCCATGCGACGGGCAATGGTAATAATGTCTTTCTGGGCAGATTCTACTTCGCTGACCCGAACTGGCCCCTTGGCTTCCAAGTCGTCTTGCAGCAATTCAGCAGCGCGCTTGGACATATTCTTGAAGATTTTATCCTGAACCCCATCATCGGCACCTTTCAGTGCAACAACCAACACTTCTGATGACACTTCTCGCAGCAGCGCCTGAATACCCCTGTCATCAATATCTTTCAGGTTATCAAACACAAACATCAGGTCTTCGATGGTGGTGGCCAGATCCGGATCCATATCCTTGATGGAATCCAGCAAGGTGCCTTCAATACTGCGGTCCATAAAGTTCATGATGTCCGCAGCGCGCTTTACACCGCCTATACGGCTGGTCTGGGCTGCCGAACCGCCAGAGAACTGTTTTTCCAGTATGTCGTTCAGCTCCTGCAAAGCCTGGGGCTGGATGCTTTCCAAAGAGGCAACTCGCATCATCACGTCGAGACGCACTTTGTTATCAAGTGTGGCCAGTATTTCTGCAGCTTGGTCAGGGTCCAGATAGGAAATAACAATAGCCTGAATCTGCGGGTGCTCGTAACGGATAATATCGCCAACAGCCCTTGGTTCCATCCATTTCAAGGTATCCAGGCCGGTAGTGTTGCCACCGATGAGAATGCGGTCAATCAGACTGGCCGCCTTATCGTCGCCCAAAGCCTGGGTGAGCATGGCACGGATATAGTCATCATTACCCACGCCAAGCCCGGTTTGGCCACCCACCGCATCAACAAACTGGCTTAAAACATAAGAAACATCGTCTTTACTGACGTCCTGCATCTGGGCCATGGCAACACCGACTCGCTGAACCTCTTTGGGGCCCATATGCTTGAGTACTTCGGCGGCGTCTGCTTCGCCCAGAGACATCAGCAATATAGCCGCCTGCTCTACTCGCGGAATTTTTCGCTGCGGCTTCTGGGGCGCATCAACACCCGACGGCATAGACTGATCAGTCATCAATATTCACCCACTGGCGCATCACCTGAGAAACCCTCGCCGGGTCTTCAGCAATCAGGCCTTTAAGCGCATTCAAATGCCTATCATAGCTGTCTGTTGCGCCCGGCAAAAGCAAATCGTCTTGCGAAGACATAGCCTGACGCAAGGCGTCGCCCCCTTCAATGCCATCCAAACCGCTGTCGCCATCTCTATCGGATTCATCACCGCGCTCCCGGCGCCCACTGCCAGACAAGCTTTTCAGGGTTGGGCGCAGCAAACCAAGCACCAGCACCAGAATGACCAGGCCAGCCAGTACTTGTTTCATCAAATCCCAAAACCAGGGCTGCTCCCAGAATCCGGGCGCCTCAAATTTATAGGTCTGTTCCGGAGCAAATGCAGTATTCATCACGGTAACACTGTCGCCACGGGAGGCAGAGTAGCCTACCGCATCCCGCACCAGCATGCTCAAACGTTGCAGTTCCTGCTCGGCCCAGGGTTCGTAAGTCACCGCGCCGGTGTCCGGGTTAACCACTTTCATATCATCAACAGCCAGGGCAACGGTTACGCGCTTTATGCGTCCCAATTCCTGCCGGGTATAACTAACCGTGCGGTCCATCTCATAGTTGCGAGTAGATTCCTTGCGCTCATTAACCGGTGGTGGGGTTGCAACCACCTCGTCGCCTTCCTGTGTATTTGCCTGTTCTGGCACTGTGGCATTGGCAGGGGGTTGATTGGACAAGGCTCCGGGAACACCGCCATTGGAGCCAGCAACACGTTTCTCGGTAAGGTTTCGCTCACTGCGAACTGCCTGCTGTTCAGGGTTAAATAACTCTTCAGCTTGCTCCACCGACGAAAAATCCAGATCTGCAGACACCTCTGCCCGGTACCGTCCCTCACCAACAATGGGCGCTATCAGAGACGCAACACGGCGGGTAAGGCGCTCTTCCAGTTTGGAAGTATATTCATACTGGTCCTGCATGCGTTCGCCGTCGCCCCGGCTTTCTTTACCTGTTAGCAGGTTGCCGTTTTGATCAACAACCGTAACATGGTCCTTGTTCATCATTGGAATACTGCCAGCGACCAGATTTACAATCGCTGCAATCTGTTCCTGTTCAGGGCGGCGCCCCGCGAAGGCTTCAAGAAACACGGAGGCCGTTGGGTCACGGGCATCCCGCACAAATACCGAGCGTTCCGGAATCGCCAAATGAACTCTGGCACTGCGAACGCCTCGCATACTACTAATCGTTCGTGCCAGCTCGCCCTCAAGGCCGCGGCGGTAACTAACTGTTTCCATAAACTGCGATGTGCCCAAGCCACGATCTTTATCGAGCAGCTCGTAACCCATGGTCTTTTGATCTGTTACACCTTCGGCAGCCAGTTTCAAACGTGCATCATAAACTTGCTCAGACGGCACCAGCAGAGCACCTGTGCGGGTATCCATCTTGTAATCAATACCGTTGCTTTCAAGAATGGTGGTGACATCCTGAGGGTTGTAGGCCGACAGGTCCCCCACCACTGGCTGGTAGTTTGGCTCCTGAGCCCAGAGCACAACGGCAACACCCAGCGCAACGCTGGCTGCAAGGCCGACCATCAAACCAACCTGACGCAGAAGATTCAGGCGGTTAAATCCCAGAAACAGGTCACTATTGCTCTCGGAGCTATCGCCACCCTGAGCGGCTGGCATGTTTGCGGTGGCTTCTGCAGGAACGCTGGCCATGTCTGTGCTCCGTTATCAGATTGGCATATTCATGATGTCTTCGTATGCTCTGACCACGCGATTGCGCACTTGGGTCAGAGCTTCAAAAGACACAGTAGATTTCTGGGCCGCAAGCATCACACGGGTAATATCCACATTCGGGTCACCCATATCGTAAGCCGTGCGCAGGTCATTGGCATTTTGCTGAATGTCGTTCACGTTATTTACGGCATTGCTCAGCATATCACCGAAGTTGGATGTCTCTTGGGTTTGGTCAACTTGCCGCGGCCCGTCAATACGGCCACGCACTGACTGATCTTGTTCAATACGCTGGTTCTGATTCATTTGCGAACGCAGTGAACGAATATCCGAAAGAACGCTGTTGATGTCGGCACGCTGAACCATAACTTTCTCCTGACACCGCCCCGGCGTGGGCGGTCTTGCTGGCCTAACTGTATAGACTGAGACCAAGCAATGGTCAGGCCACAATTATTTAATCATTAATTACCAACAAGTTAGGCTTTAATTTCGCCTATTAAAAATCGTTGACGACAGAGTTTTGACGGAGCCGCATAAAGGCAAAAAAAAAGGCACCCAAAAGGGTGCCAAACGAAGGGGTACTACAAAGCGTTATGCCATTGCCAACTCAGCGTCTAAATCAATGCCGGTATCGCGCATCTGGGCAAGTTTGTATCTCAGAGTTCTCGGGCTTATGCCCAACTGCTCCGCTGCCCTGTTACGGCGCCCGCGTTCATTTTTGAGCGTCTGAATAATGATACGAAACTCTTGCTGGCGCAGATCATCACCAAGAGACCCGGCTTCCACCGATGTAGGGGCTGGGTGGTTTGTTTCCGAAACTTCGGAGCTTGTGCCTGGCGCTGCTGACTCCTCATCGTGCCGGGGATACACCGCATCAGCTTGCTCATTCGCGAAAGGTGATGTAGCCGGCGCCACACCAGCCCCATTGCCATCAAAACGGCCGGTGGCACCCAGATCAAGACAAAGATCCCCGGCATGAATGACATTACCCTGGTGCAGAACCAGTGACCGCTGAATCGCGTTGTCGAGCTCCCGCACATTGCCAGGCCAACGGTGCTGTACGAGCGCATTGCGGGCATCTGCAGCAAAGCTGATACCAGCAAGCTTCATCTTGCGGCAGTGCTTTTTCAGTAGCGACGTTGCCATCGGCAGGATATCCAGAGGCCGCTCGCGCAGTGGCTGCCAGTGCATGGGAAACACACTCAGCCGGTAGTAGAGATCTTCCCGGAACTGTCCTTCGCGCACAAAGTCCGCCAGATCCCGGTTCGTGGTGGCAATCACACGAACATCCAGCGAGATAGTTTTACGACCGCCAACGCGTTCCACTTCCCGCTCCTGTAAAACCCGAAGCAGTTTGGATTGAAGTGCTGGTGCCATTTCTGACACTTCGTCTAGCAAAATGGTTCCGCCATTGGCCTGTTCAAACTTACCAGGTGCGGATGCAACCGCCCCAGTAAAGGCGCCCTTCTCATGACCGAACAAAATGGCTTCAAGCATGTTTTCCGGGATAGCCGCACAGTTTATAGCCACAAATGGCTGATCGGCCCGGGGCGACTGCTGGTGAATGTACCTGGCCAAAACCTCTTTACCCGTGCCACTTTCACCAGAAATCATCACTGTCGAATCACTGCCAGCCACTTTGGCTGCCAGTTGAAAAATACGTTTACTCACCGGGTCTTCGGCCACAGGTTCATCGCCGGATTTTTGGCGACCACCGCCCACAACCTTGGTAACAGCATCAACCAGTACCTTGGGCTCAAACGGCTTAACCAGATAATCCACCGCGCCGGATTGCATGGCAGACACAGCATGGTTGATCTGGCCATAAGCGGTGATCAGCATCATAGGCAAACCCGGGTATAACCGCTGCACCTCACCCAGCAATTCATGACCGGAAAGCCCAGGCATGTTCACATCGCTAACCACCATATCGACCGGCGCTTCTGCCAACCGCTTCAGCGCCTCATGGGCATTTGATGCCTCACGTACACGGAACTTAGCCAATTCCAAGGTGGTTACCAGCGCCTCGCGCAGGTCGTGGTCGTCTTCAACAATCAGAATTTGGGCCTTGGCCATGGTTGCCTCCGATCAGCCTTTGTTACGCAATAGCGGCAGACGCACAGTGGCAACAGCGCCACCCTGCTCCGGCGATTCAATTGAAAAATGCCCTTGATGAGCTTTCACAACAGCCTGCACAACCGCCAGGCCAAGCCCGGTGCCGTGGGATTTGGTAGTGTAGAAAGCCTCGGTCAGTCGGCTTGCTTGCGCCTTACCAAACCCGGGACCGTTATCCATAACCCGGATCAGCATCTCACCCGCTTGCGAGGTAACCTGGATAACAATCGAGGTAGCGCCGGCTTCAAAACTGTTGTTCACTAAATTGGTGCAGGCGCCAACCAGCGCGTCCCGATTACACATTAACAAGCAGTCCGCTGGCACATGATTTTTCAACACAACATCCGAGCCGGCAGCAGGCTTAAGCCCCTCCAGAGCAGATTCCAGAGCCGACACCAGCGTTGCGCCAGAAAGCTCTTCTGCCAAACGGGTCTCGCCCCGTGCAAAAATCAACATATCGCGCACCTGCTGCTCCAGATGCGTAAGCCGAGACATCAACCGAGAGGCGCAGCGCTGCCGCATCTCCTCATCCAGGTCGTCCTGGGTTAAATGCCCACCATAAAGAATCGCTGCAGACAAAGGCGTACGAATCTGATGCGCAAGCGAAGCCACCATCTTGCCCATAGCAGATAACCGCTGGGCGTGGGCCAGCTGTGTTTGCAGGTGACGGGTTTCGGTTAAATCGGTGAGTAGAATCAACTGCCCCGGTTGGTTGTCCATGGTGCGGATCTCGATACTCACTCGGCGCCCATCCTTCAAAGACACTTCATGGCCATCATCCTGGCGCGGCGAGAAACAGCGACGAATCACATCTACCCAGCGCTCGCCGTCCAGGGGTTCGCCCAACAACGCAATAGCCGCAGGGTTGGTTTGCGACACCACGCCGTGGCTATCGACAACCACCACACCGGCCGGCAGAGCTTTCAACAAAGTAGATAGCCTGTCGGCAACCCGCTCCTTTTCTTCCAACTCTTGCTGGCGCTGCAGAGACTCGTGGCTCAACTCTCCGGACAACTGGTTAACCCGCGACTCCAGAGTGCGGTACGAATCGGTAATCTGTCGCGACATTTTGTTAAACATGTCCAGCGCAGAATCCACCGCCTGATCATCCTGCTGTGGAAACAACGCCCTAACCTTATCGTTGGCATCCGCCGCCGCATTGGCTTGGGCTTCACGCTCCGCCGACTGAATAACAAACTGTGCCTGATTCATAACCTGACTCCCGATTAGCCCGCTATACCGGACCACACCCTTAGGATGATTCGTTTACAGGTCACCAAGCCAGCTCCGTGCCAACTCGGCACTTTTTCATATAAATCAGCTATTAAGATAATACTCAAGAAGGGATGCGACGATTTTACGTCGCCCAGAATCAAGAAAACGCCAAAGGCTATAAACCTTTGACGCATTAGTGTCAGAAAATAAAGCCTGTTTACTCAGGGCGCCTCAGACTCTTCTTCACGAAGCCCGTATTTTCGAACCTTCTCTACCAGTGTTGTCCGTCGAATCCGCAATTTCTCCGCGGCTCGTGCAACCACACCCCCAGCCTCATCCAAAGCCTGCTGGATTAGCTGCCGCTCGAGGTTCGACAAATAGTCCTTCAAATCAATCCCGTTAACCGGCAACAGCGCCGGCGCATCCAGCCCCACCAACCCGGGAATACCAGAAGGCATGCCTGAATCCTCAACGGGCCGGTTCTCGTCAAAATCGTCTACATACCGAAATTTCTTCGGCAGTTCCTGCACCCCAATTACCGAATAGGGGTGCATAATGGCCAGCCGCTCCACCAGGTTCGCCAATTCGCGAACATTACCCGGCCAGTCGTGCCGACATAAGCTCATGATCGCTGCCGAATTCATCCGCAAAGAGCCGCGTTTTTCCTTCTCCATACGGGAAATCAGCTCGTTGATCAGTAACGGAATATCCTCCACCCGATCCTGTAGCGACGGAACCTCAATGGGAAACACATTTAGCCGGTAATACAAATCTTCTCGAAAATCACCGGTTTCGATCATATCTTCAAGATGCTTATGAGTGGCTGCGATAACGCGAACATTCGCAGAAACAGTACGATTACTGCCTACACGCTCGAACGTACGCTCCTGCAATACACGCAAGATCTTTACCTGCATATTAAGGGGCATATCGCCGATTTCATCCAAGAACAAAGTGCCGCCCTCGGCCATCTCAAAGCGCCCAACCCTGGCGGTAATTGCACCGGTAAACGCGCCTTTCTCATGACCAAAAAGCTCACTCTCCAGCAATTCTGCCGGTATGGCACCGCAGTTGACGGGCACAAACGGCTTTTCGCGACGCGAAGAATGATAATGAAGGTTACGGGCGACCACCTCTTTGCCAGTGCCAGAGGGGCCGGTAATCAGCACGCTCACATCTTTGTCTGCCACCTGCTCCATAAGCTGGCGCACGTGCTGAACCTTACGACTGGTACCTACCAAACTACGGAACAACTGCAAGCTACGCTGCTGGCCACGCTCTTTTGAACGCAGAAACTGATCTGCGTAAATTTGAGCCCGATAAAGAGAATCAACGAACTTGGTATAGTTAAGCGGCCACTCCATACGGGCGATAATGCGGGCCGCATCTACTTCCGACAAACCTTTAAGTGCCGGGTCGCCTACCATTAAAAATGGCACACCCTCAACCGCCTTACACACAGTTTCAATGGTGCCGACAATGCCCGAATCGTTGCCGTTTACGATCGCCACAGCCACGTCCGCCAGGCTTTCCTTATCTCCTGATTCAAGAAGCGCCAAAGCCTCATCGCCGGTAACAACTTGCTCTTCGCCAATGAACTCCAGGATCGTGACCATATCCCGACGTCTGGATTCATCTTCACTGAGCACCAGGACCTTGTTATTTTTAGACATTCACAAGAATCTCTTTAGGGATTTGTGCAGTATTTAAGACTGTAAAAGCTTTAGAGTCAATTTTATGACGCTATTTAGGGCGGGCTGTTGAAATGTTCTGATAAGCCTTTGCGGCATTACGGTTTCGGTTCACACCCTTAAGCGCCTGCTCCGCTTCTGCCTTGGCCCCGGCTGCAGCCTCAGCGGCCGCGTCCATAAACTGGCGCAACGTTTCAAGCCGCGTGCGTATGAGTTCAGAATCCACCTGCCCGGCTTCCAGGGCCGCCATCAATGGTTTTACAGAGGCCTCCACCTGGGTATTGAGGCTAACCAGCGAATCCCAATCCTGATCGGCCAAAGCACGATCAAGACTCGATATAAGTTGATCGAGACTATCTAAATGGTGTTGGAGTTCAGGCGGGGGGTTATTTTGAGGGGCGGCCATAACGTTTTCTCCTTGCACAAAGGGGTAAAGAACGTACAACCCTAACGGGTGGCTAGCAAGCGCCAGCCACCCGCACTCCTGCGCCATACTTAGCGGCGGGCAGCTCGTCTGGCAGAAGAGGCAGTAAACTCGTTGCCACGAAACCCAGGGTTAAAATCGTAGGCTGGATAGTTGTCATCCAGGCCATCAATGTAATAGCGCTTGGCTTTAAGGTCGTAAGTCATCTCCATGGTAGTCCAGAACGCCGGCATTCCGTAGTAGCTAATGTTGTGGGCTTCCGACACACGCCACAAATTTCCGGACTCGTCATACTCTTCCGACATCAGAATTTGCCAGCTATCTTCATCTACATAGAACACACGACGGTCGTAGATGTGCTTGATACCAGTGCGGCGGGTAGCCTCTACCACCCACACACGGTGCAACTCATAACGTGCCAGTTTCTGGTTAATATGGCCGGCACGAATAACATCGTCTGGGTGAACCGACTGATCGTGCAACTTGTACGCATTATACGGCACAAACATCTCGCGTTTGCCCTTCAGTTCCCAGTTATACTGATTTGGCGCACCGTTATACATATCTTTTTGGTCTACCGAGCGCAAAGACGAAGAGTTGGGCAAGTCCGTCTCATAAGCAAGGTTTGGCGACCGTCTCAGGCGCCGAGAGCCGGAATCATAGCGCCATGCCAACCGAGGCGAACGCACTTGGTCAAGCGTTTCATGCACAAGCGTAATGGTGCCAGCCAGGTTAGACGGCGAAATGGTATCTGTCTTCAAGTAGAAGATTTTATTATCGATATCTTCGAGTTCCGTGTCTTTTTTGCTGTAGGCAAAATAATAATCGTACTGGTTAACCACCGGGTTGTAGGAGCCATCTACCTGGGGCGTGGCTGACGCACTGCGAAAGGACGCTTCTTCGCCACGATAACGCAAAATGTGATTCCAAATCACCTCCAACCCGTTTTTAGGGATGGGGAATGGGCTCGTCATAATGGTGTTGCGTACGCCGTTACCGTTATCTAAAACCTCCGCGCTAAGTGCATTCTCGTAGGATTTCTCATACACCCTTTCTGGAAATGCTGCGGTGCGACGGGTCTGGTAAACAGGCATGAAGAAATCTGGGCCATATTGGCTCAGCATCTGGCGCGAGCCTTCCGAGAGCTTATCTTCATAAAGATGCATATTATCGGCTGTAATCACGAACAGGGCATGATCTTCAGGAAACGGGTTCACTTCCGTTTGCCCCTTTCGCCAATTAGCCGGCCCTTCAGACAACCCGCCGGTCCACTTGGGAATACTGCCAGAAGCATTGGCTCCCCGCTCAGCGCCAACTGGTGTCAGATCCTGCTTGAGCCGTTGGGCCTCCGATACCGTTACTGATGACAACGCCTGCCCGGATAACCCGCACATAAGCACTGCAATACACGCCATAAATTGGCTTCGCATTCCTTATTCCTCCAGACAGTCCAAACCCATAAACGTACGTGATTCTCGCTAAATTCAAACGCCCGTTTCAAGTTAATGTTTGTATTTTATTGTCACGCCGGGCCCAGCACTGAATGGATAAAGAAATTTGTCTGCCAAAATGATACAGTGATGGATTAATTCAGGCGCCTAATCCAAAGGTTAATTGAAATGTCACCATCGTTTTTCGAGATTGTACAAATGAGCAACGGCGATTACGCCCTTCGGCGCATCGACGACGACAGTGCGCCACTGGTCAAAATTTCGTTTTCTACGGAAGCTCGCGAAATGATGGAAGATCGGGATATGTCTGTGGCCAAGGCAATGATTGCCGCCGGAATAGAAGCTGCCGGAAATATTACTCACGACATAGATTGGGACGATGACGAACTGGACGCTTCAGACGCTCAGCCCGCCTATACCCTGCACTAAAATACTGCTCAGCGCTGCCTGAGCACTACGCCATGGCTGTTACCCTCTGCAGCGGCTTTTTGCAGAGAATCGAAGGCACCCTTGGCCAGCTTACCGGTCCACATAACCACTGCGTGGCAGGTACCCGCACTCAGGGCTATCTCTGCAAGCTGACGGGCCGGGTATTCTGCGGTAGAGCGTAAAACCAGAAGCTCTCCGGCAACAATGCCGTGCATTTTTTGCCACTTGCTAACCAGCGCTTGCGGTGGATCTATCCAGGCCAGCCAACGCTTTTCCTGGTTAAGCTGGGTCAACATAGGCAGCAACAACTGGAAGTTTTCAACCTGCCCCTCCGGCAGAATGATCTCTGTAACGTTGCCGGCGGGAGTGTTGTCAGCAACGTCTGGCTTGCGCCTGGCCCGAATGACAGTGCGCTGTTTCCGGGCTGAGTACTCCGGCACCGGGCATGGCAAAACACCTTGCTGCCAAGCCGTATTCTGATTGAAGCTAAGTTGTTCCATAAATCACCCGTTTTCAATGCGTCTGTGGTTATATCAGCCCGATCAGTGCAGATCAGAGCGCCGGATAACACCCACTCCCAGCCCTTCGATGAACAGCTCCTGCTCTTTAAGGTCCACTTCTATCGGTTCGAACTCTTCATTTTCGGCCATCAAAAAGACCTTAGAGCCTTCTTTGCGAAAACGTTTCACCGTAACCTCTTCACCTACCCGGGCCACCACCACCTGGCCGTTGTGAACATCCTGAGTACTGTGTACCGCAAGTAAGTCACCATCGAGAATGCCAATATCCTTCATACTCATACCCCTAACGCGGAGCAGATAATCGGCGGAAGGCGAGAAAAACTCCGGCATCAACGCGCAGTGATCTTCAACATGCTCCTCCGCCAGAATCGGGCTACCCGCGGCTACCTGGCCAACAATAGGCAAACCAGGATCTTCGGCCACTTCTGGCAGGCGAATACCGCGGCTAGCGCCCGGCACCATTTCAATGGCTCCCTTGCGTGCCAGCGCCCGCAGGTGTTCTTCGGCGGCATTAGCCGAACGGAAACCCATTTCTGCGGCAATTTCGGCGCGGGTGGGCGGGTAGCCGGTGTCGTCGACATATCGGCGTATGATGTCCAGTACCTGAGTTTGCCTTGCTGTCAGCTTCATTGCTTCGCTGCTCCGCTGCTCCGCTTTTTGCATGCAGGGCTATACATGCTGTGCGTGATTTCTGTTGGCGTATACAGTGAGCCAACCATCCTGTTTTTTTATACAGTAAACTGACTATATACAGTGTTTTATCCAGTGTAAAGCCGTGCAAGCCATTTTCTTTCCGGCCCTTAATAATTGCCGTTTCGGTAGTGTGATATGGTGCAAACATCTTACCTTTATGACCAGTGAGCCCTATGAACCAAGCTATCTCCTGCAAAATGCCAGACATACTGAATACCAGCGACGGAAAAGAACGCCGGGTGGGTGTTGAAATAGAACTGTCCGGGCTTGGGTACCAGCAGCTTGTAGACCTGGCCGCCGAACTTTTAGAGGGGGAAGCCACACCGCAATCCCGCTATGTAAGCAAGCTCGAAACACCCCTGGGGAGCTTTATCATCGAGTTGGATTCAGATCCCATCAAAGATCTGGATCTGGCAGACGAGCGCTTACCTCAGTCTCTCCGTGAATTTGGCGGGCAGGCAATGGAGGTCATTGATGCGGCAGCCGAGCGCATCGTGCCACTGGAAATTGTTAGTCCGCCCTTGCCATTTTCCAAGCTGGGGCAAATTGAAACACTGGTCACAAAGCTGCGCAAAGCGGGCGCGCAAGGTAGCAGAGAGACCATTTACTTTGCATTCGGGCTGCAGCTAAACCCGGAGCTGCCTGATCTGAAACCAGCCACGTTAATCCGCTATTACCAAGCCTTTGCGGTACTTTATGATTGGTTAAAGGCCCGCCACCAACTGGATATCAGTCGAAAATTCACGCCCTATATAGAGCCGTGGAGCAGCCGATACACCGACTTGTTGATGACCGATGACTACGCACCGGACCAGCAGCAGATGATGGTGGATTATCTGGAATCGAACCCCACCCGCAACCGCGCTCTGGATCTGCTGCCGCTGTTTGCCCACCTGGACAAACCTTTGTTGGATCAGTATGTAGAAGACCCGCGCATCAAAAGTCGACCAACGCTGCACTACCGGCTTCCGGACTGCGATATCGACAATCCCGAGTGGCATTTCTCCAGCGTTTGGAATGATTGGGTCGTGGTGGAACAGCTAGCGAATCATGCCGAAGATCTGGCAGAGCTGCGCGGGTTATTCCGGGACAGCCGAAAAATCAGTCTGCGCAACCTGACCCGAAGCTGGCAGGAAACTTCCGCGAACTGGCTGCAAAGCAAAGGCTATGTCTGAACAGCGTTATCCTGAAGACAGCCCTCCCGGCCTCACCATCGGCATCAGCGGCCCTGCGCGTAAGCGGATCGCGCAACGCTTAATAGGGCTGGGGCTTCGACTGAAAGGCGCGCATACCTATTACATTCGCCCAGGTGCGCGCGTGGACGTGTCGTTACTCGACGGTTTAGTACTTTCCGGGGGGACCCATGTTCACCCCGAAAGGTACGGCCAGGAACCTCAAGTAAGCGCCCGTTATGACCAGGCACGAGACACCACAGACCAGTCACTGCTTGAGCAAGCAGAGACTGTTGGCATCCCTGTGCTGGGCATTTGCAGAGGTGCACAGTTCATCAATATATTCCACGGCGGGTCCCTGTGCCAGAACGTCACCCCCTTACGGGTGAACACCCGGCACCGCCCATTGCTGCTACCTATGCAAACGGTTCGCCTTGTTGTCACAAGCCGCCTGGGACAGCTAATGGGAGCGCCGGTTATCGGAGCCAACCGAATACACAGCCAGGCAATCAAACGCCTGGGCAAAAACCTCAAGGTAGTGGCGCTGGATAACGACCTGTTTGTGCAGGCCATCGAAAGCACCCGCGGCCAATGGCTAATGGGGCTTCAATGGCACCCTGAATACTTGCTTTATCACAGTGGGCACAGGCGTATCTTTGGCCAATTTCTGCAAGCCGCTCTTGCGTTCAAACTTGACCGGTTAGAACCTGAAAGCAAAGTCTCACCTGACGTTGGGCCCTGAGAAGGATACGGTACGGCTAATAACAACCCAACTGAACTCAGAAATCCCGGGTATAGAAAATATCCAGAGAAGCTGCCAGCCCGCTTGCAGCTTCGAGGTAGAAGTACTTTCCAAGGTCGTAACGCAGCGCAACGGTGCTGATAGGCTCAAAGATTCCGACGCCATAGCGAATGCTGAGGTCATCGCTCAGGTAGCCACTGGCGACAACCGAGGTATCATCGCCGCTGCCTTCAGCTTCCAGCGTTAAATCGCGAATACCGAAACCTTCACCGATTTTGCCGGTTACCTTGTTCACCTGGGTCAGCCCTAGCGAGATAGCAGCCTTGCTCATCTGTCCGTCGTCGCTCTGCCCTCTGGGCGCCCGCCCTAGAATCACATAAGACAACGCATCCGATTGCGGCATATCCGGGGTGGAGAACACTTCAGTGGTGGGCGATTGCACCGGGCCACTCAGGCGCAGCCCAGCGACAACCGCATCCACTTTGCGCACGGCTTCTATGTCCAGGTATGGCTCCGCCAAGCTGCCAACAAACAGGATTCTTGCGCGTCGCAATTCCAACTCCTGGCCATAGGCTTCAAACTCACCATTCACTAACTGCAGCGTGCCCCGGGTATCCATATCGTTACCAATCCGAAGAGAGCCCTCCAGATCGCCCGTTACACCAAACGCGGCAAAGCTGACCCGGTCATCGCCTACAACAACGGTGACATCCATATCCAGAGACTGGATCAATGGCTCTTCGGGCTCCACTCCAACAATCACTTCATCGTCGGATACCGAAACCGCCTGTTCCGGTAGTCCTTCTATTATTATCTCCCCTCGGGGCACCTCAATTCGGCCACTTACGCCTAGAGCGCCATCGCGGAATGCAATGGTAAGATCCGGCGCCACTTCCAGTCGGGCAAAGGGCTCTATACTGATGGGTAGCCTATCCCCGGTGATACGAACCTCACCGCCAGGCGCGCCCTGCCAATCGACCTCACCCTCTATAAGCGCCTCACTGCGGTCATTACTGGCGATCCGGCCACGGATATCTGCCGAGTAGCCATCAAGTTCCACGCTGACACCTACTTCCTCCATCGGCAAAGGCAGCCGAGGATCCACCACGCGGCCGTTGGTCAACGCAATTTTTCCCTGTACTGCCGGCTTCATCAACGGTCCGGAGATCGTACCCTCACCGTTCACTTCTCCGGCCACCTCTTCAAGCCCGGTAAACAGTCCAGCCAGCGCAATATCAAGGCCATCCAGTTTGAACTGCCCCTCAACTGTGCGCTCTTCTGCCATTGGATCCAGCGCCATATCCACTTCAAGCTGACCTAGTTCCGGACCAGACAATCGCACGGCCAGATTTGCCTCGCCGGGCTCAAGATCCAGATCCGTCGTCAGGGTGTTGTAACTCAAGGTTTCCCACGCACCGTCAAGCTGCAGCTCAAACCTGCCCTCGCCAGCATCCACTGTTATATGGCCATCTGGGCCATTATCTGTAAACGTAAAATCAATTTTGCCATTTATGCTCGAATACCACCGCAGCGATTCGGGTAGTAACGGACTCAACGCCTCAGCCGGAAAACTGTCTATGCGGTAGGCAATGCTCGGCACGGGCAGCAGAACCTGATCGTCTGCACACACCGAACTTTGCCGCCAGTTCCAGCAATGAGCTGCAAGACTGAGCTCACCGCTGGTCGCATACGCCAGTTCGGCTGGAGATTCCAGCACCCAGTCCTGATCCTGCCCGGGCACATCAATAACGCCTCGGGCAAGGTCACCTTGCCAGCTTGCCCAGGCTTCACCCGCGCCCCCTTGAAACTCTAACTCCAGGCCAGCGTCACTTTGCTGAACATTAATGGCAACCTGATGACTTTTTTGCGTTCCTTGGGCCGTGAGGTTCAATGACTGAATATCATTCCCCGCCACGGTAACCCCATCGGCTTGCAGATCACTGTCGAGGCGGAAGCCGGATTGCAACTGCGCATCCAGGCTCAGATTTTCAATCAGCAGCAAATCCTGCCAGCGCAACTCTGTGGCTTTGGCCACCAATTGCCCACGGGGGGCGTCCGGGGTTCCTGCGAGGGTTAGCTGCAGCTCTGCCTCACCGCCCAAGTCCGGCATGATTTTATCCGGGCTCGGCAATTCGAGGTTCACCTGGGCCTGTAACTCGTCGCCCCAGGACCCGCTGCCTTCAAGACGGTTGTCGCCAATAACCAGCTTCAGCTCGGGTACCCCCCAGTCTCCGGTTGAGGTATCAAGCTGGCCCGCAGCGACCGTAGAGCTTGAGCGCCATTGACCCTTCAGATCCCAGCTTGCCTGCATTGCCGGTACCGGGCCCTCGGTCATTTTTCCTTGTGTGGTTACATCGCCGCTGAGGTTCGCCTCCAGCAACGGTAACCAATAGCCCGGATTGAAATCCTCAAGCTCAAGAGCCGCCTGCCAGGATAAGGGCCCAGAAAAATCAACGGCTCCATCACCAGAGAGAGATCCTGCACCGGTTACCGCTGAAAGCTCCGTTATGCGAACCTGGCTGATATCGCCATCCACAACCGTAGCTAACTCAGCACGGCCCTGGGGGCCATCCACCTCGGCCGTCAAGCTGGCCTGATAACGCCCATCACGCCATGACGCATCGGCATCCAGCGTGCGCAGCACAACGGGTGGTTCGTCTATATCAGGCAGTAGCGAATACCAGGGAAACTGCCGTAACTGTAGCTTCGCCTCTGCACTGAGACCGTCTTGCCATTGCGCGTTGCCGGTAACCACCAGGGTTTCAGGTTCGGTTTCAGTCGATTTGCCTGAACTATTTTGCGTCGCAAGTTCCAGCCGGACATTCTCGGCACCTGCGGTTGTGACCTGCCCATCAAGTGCCAGGCCTACCGGCCCCTCGGTGCCCGGCAAGGTCGCCTCTGCCCGTGTTTTAAAGCCGTTTTGCAAGTTACCCGCGGCTTCAACAAACCAGTCTTGCAATACCAGGGTTTCCGGCAGCGCTTCGGCTGCCTGGAAACGTGCTGAGGATACCCGTATGTTTGCGGGCAGGTCTGAGGCCAGCGGCTCGACCTTGCCTTTCAGCTGTGCATCCAGATAGCCCCGACTGCGCCCTGCTATCGCGAGATCCCGAACGCTGCCCGAGAGCGCCAAATCAATGTCCCAAGTATCACCATAGGGCGGCGGCAGGTTCGCGTTGACCTCAAGATTGATCGGCCAGTCTCGCCGGGTTTCCATACGGCCAGAGGTCAGCACGGTGATATCGTCGAGCTGGTAGGAGACCCGCTCAAGCTGCCAATCTGCACCCGACCCGCCAGCATCCAGTTCAAACCTGTCCCACACCTTGCTGCCATTGAAGGTGAACCTGCCCAGCCGCACATCATCTACCCGCAATGCCAGCGGTAACTCAAACCCCGGCAGGCTGATATCCTCCGCCGGGCCTGGCTTTTGATCTTCCTCGGAAGGCTGCACGTTAACGTCCAGCTGTTTTACATGGAGCGTATCCAGGCACAGCTGCAAATCAAACAAACAGGAGGGTGACCAGTCCACACGGGGAGACTCCGCCAACACATCCACACCATAACCCCGCCATTGCACTCGATCCGCCTGCCAGTTTCCAAACAGGGAACCTTCATCATTAGCAGCCTCAAGCCCGGGTATCTGGTCGATTACCCAAGCCGTGCCCGTTTCAGAACGCAGAGCCAGCAGAACTGCCAACACCAGCACAATGGGCAGAAGCACAAACAGACCTAGCAGGAGCAGTAACCAGAAGCGCAGCCGACTTCTTCGCTTGCGCCTGGGTTGTTCGGTTTGATCGACGCTTTCGTTGTTTCTACGCACTTCCGTCACAGCTCCGGCCCCATCGAGAAGTGAACACGCCATTCGCCGCCAAATTCAGGATTAAGCCCCTTGGCGACATCCAGACGCAGCGGCCCCAGCGGACTGATCCAGCGAATACCCACACCCACGCCGGTCGCCAGAGGATCAAATAAATCGTTAATGGCGTTACCGTGATCGACAAACATCGCCGCGCGCCAGTTGTCAGCAAATTCGTACTGATACTCAGCACTGCCTACCATCGTGTAACGGCCGCCCACGGGCACATCGTTGTCATTTTCTGGCGACAGTGTCTGGTAGCCGTAACCGCGTACGCTCTGATCGCCACCAGCGAAGAAGCGCAACGAAGGTGGAACTTTTTTAAACTGGTTGGTTGCCACACCACCAAACTGAAAGCGGGTCAAAAACCGGTGTTTTCCAGCAAGCGTAATCAAGCCTTTGGCGATGGCGTTAACGTGCAGTATGTCCACGCTCGATAACGCTGCACGGTGCGCTCCACTAACATTAACCTGCAACCGGTAACCATGCGATGGATCCAGCGGTGAATCCGAATGTAGCTTGGAGTAGCCGATACCCGGAATCAAAAGCCTACTTGTGCCCTTTTCATCGTCACCAATGTTAAACTGCTCACCTTCCCACCGCAGGGACAATACCTGCAGCCAACCATTATCCAATTGATGTTGCCACTGCTGCCCAAAAGTAAGTAATTCGGATTCAACGTTTTCGATATCTTCGTGCTGATAGCCAGCGGTCAGACGGATCGAATCGGTCATAGGCGGGTCCAGAGGTAACTCATACCAGCCACTCACATTCTGCCTGGGCCCGGAAAGCTCTGTCTCGGCACCACGGGAATGCCCCATACGGTTTATCCAGTGCTCGCGCCAAGTACCTCGAAAGCGCGGCCCTACGTCGGTGGAAAAACCGACGCCTGTGGATATCGAACGACGATCGCGGCGAGTCAGCCCAACACCCACCGGAATGACACCTTCGTCGGCATTCCTTGGCGACGCATCTATGTCCACCCCGGCAAAGTATCCGCTACCAAGGAGATCACTATTAAGCTTTGCAATTTCGTCGGCGTGATAGGGGGTACCCGGTTCAAACGTGACATACCGCCGCAGCAAATCGGTTTCAAACCAATGGTCTTCTTCAAAGCTCACATCGCCAAGTTGATAGCGTTCACCGCTTTCAAAAACCAGCACAATGTTGGCTGTCAAAGCTTTCGGATCAACCTCAAGAGTATGGGTAATGTAACGCCCATCAAAGTAGCCTCGTACGCGCGCGCGCGTCTGAAAAGTATTTCTCAGGTTTGTATAATCGCCATGATTCAGTATATCGCCTTGCGCAGGGTGCGCCGGCAAATCATCAGCAAACTCTGGGTCAGAGGCTGCTGCCCCGCGGATTTCAACCGTTCGTGACTTGATTCGAACCGGATCACCAGGGGTAATTTCAAGGCTTAGCAAAGCCAGTTTATCGTCCTCGTCTTCTTCAACTTGCCACTCGACCACCGGGTTGTAATAGCCTAGCGCGCGCAATGCTTTACTGGCCTGGTCAACTGCGGTCGAGGCGTAGCGGCGAAGGTTTGAGGCACTGCGCCCTTCCACTTCGCCAATAAATGCTTCTGCATTTTCCTTAAGCCCCGGGAAATCGCCATTCACATGGACCTCAACCTGATCGGCCAAGCCAGCTGACGAAAACAAGGCAAGCAGCAACCCTAAAAGCCGGGGCAGATCCGGTTTCATAATATGATCAAGTGATAGCATCACGCGGCTTCAGTGTTAGACATGGCGAACAGGTTACCGCTAAATCGTGTGACTTTAATAGCAAACGGTCAAGTTAACCTGCATCGCCATAAGTCGTCGGCTTGGCGCAATTACGCTAACCTGTCAAAAACCAACGATTTCAATTGCACAACAAACGATGGATACCAGCGAATGCTGAACATTAAACTCGCGAACCTGAAATCCAGCCACCAGCTTATCTGGTTTATTATCGACTTCGTGATGCTTGGCCTGCTGATCATCAACCTTGGGTTCATTATCTGGGATTCCGTATACAACTTCGTTGCTATTCAGAATGTACTGAAAGAAAACCTTCCCACGCTTCAGGCCCTCTACCACCCAATCCATGAGAACTTCATATTTTATGACGCAATGTTCGTGGCGGTTTTCCTTACCGAATTTTTTGTGCGCTGGGGCTATGCCATTAAGGCCAAAGAATACGATCGCTGGTACTTCTACCCATTCATCCACTGGTATGACCTGATTGGCTGTATCCCTGTAGGAAGCCTGAGATTCCTGCGGGTTTTAAGGGTAATCTCGATTATTTATCGCCTGCATCAGTACAAAATTATCGATGTAACCGGCAGCAGCGCTTACCGCTTCGTGAACTTCTACTACGAAGCCTTCATGGAAGAGCTTTCGGATCGCATCGTCGCCAAGGTTTTGAGCGGTGTTCAGCACGAGATAACGCTCGGCTCGCCGCTGTTCGAGAAAATCCAGAACGACATCCTGTACCCACGGCGCAAGATGCTTTCAGAATGGATTTCAACCCGCGTAGCAGAAGCGGCGCAAGAGGGCTACGTACCCAATCGCGGTGCTTTGAGAAGCTACCTTGAAGCCAGGGTTGACCATGCGCTTGAGCAGAACGTGGAGCTTTCACGGCTAAAATACCTGCCAGTGGTGGGGTCCACCATCAAGGACACCCTGGAAGACGCGGTGGGCGATATTGTTGCCAATGTTATTCAGCAGATTCTCGAAGACCTGGCCTCTTCGGAAAATCACGGGTTTATTGAAGACATTGTAAATGTCTTTATACGCAGGCCCGGCGCATCGGAAAACGAGAACGAAAGAAACGACGCACTGATCGCGTTGATCATCGAAATTATCGAAGCCATAAAAGGCCAGGTTAAAGTCAAGCGCTGGAGGGAAGAGCTTCCCTGACTGGCACACCTGAAGGCGCACCCGGGAGGGCCTGGCATTTAGTGTGCAGGTTTTCGCGCACCCACAGCACTCTCAACTATCCAAAACGATCCTTTTATTTTGGTGAATAGGTACCATTCTCATTGCAATCACAAAACATTCATCTATTATATTAGTTAACAGAAGATGGGAGGTGAATCATGAGATACCAAAGCATTCTTGGCAACTGCAACGAAACAACCATTGGCCGGATGGTCGAGCAATGCCCCGAAACATCCACTGTGTTCCAGAGCTACAGCCTGAGTGTGAACGATGATCGCAGTAAAACCGTGCAGCAGGCAGCAGCACAAGCAGGTATAGCGGGAAAAACTCTGTGTCGGCAGCTATTTGATGTATGCATGGAGCACAAGCCGCTGGAGGATATGGAGACCGACACGCTACTCGAACTCCTGAGCACCGAGTATGACGCCGTTCATCTTGAACAGCTGCCGGCCCTGCACCGCCTGGCAAGAAAAATTGAAGCCGTGCACCGGGCTAGCCCAGACGTGCCTCTGGGCATCACACGCGCCGTAAAACAGCTTGAGCAAACACTGACCGACCACGTAAAGCGTGAGGAAGCCTACGTTTTGTCCCGCCTGGAACACGACAAGTCACCCAGCCCAGACACCCCTATTGGCCAGATGAACGACGAACATGAAGCCATTAAAAAGCAACTTCGGGGATTAAGGGAACTGACTCACAACTACCAAGTACCCGAAGCCGCCTGTCGCTCATGGCGCAAGTTGTATGAAGAGCTGAAAGGATTGGATTTCAGCTTGTCGGAACAGATTTATCTCGAGCGAGATATTCTGTTCCCAAGATTCCAGTTCTGAGGCGTTCAGAAAATATTTACTGAACAAGATGCTATAGAAAGGAAGGGAACGAGTAGCCCCGCAGAGACCTACTCGTTCTTTTCAATATAAGTCTCATAAACCCTAATCGATGTCAGCAAGCTATCGCGGTAAGCCGCGCCATACTGATTACCGCCAGAATCCGCTTCACGAATGGCGGCGGTATACTGCCGGGAGCCCTGCTGAGCAAACGCAACGGCAGCCGATACGCCGTCCCGTCCCGCCACAAAGGCAAGACGTTCCCATTCTTTGGTTTCTGCGTCACTCATAAAGCTCCCATTTTGCAGTCGATTTTATTTCAACGGCTGGTGCAGCATAGCCGGTGTGCGCTCTTCCTCCACAATACCAGTCCTGACCAAGAAATCACCAAACCGTTCCTCCGCAGAACGATCCTGCTGGTACGCACGAAACAACGGCCGCAATTCATTGAGCACTGTTTCGGTATCAATGTTTTCCCGATACAGCCGGTTCATCCGCTGACCAGAAAAATCCGCACCCAGATAAAGATTGTACTTGCCCGGCGCCTTACCAGTCAGCCCGATCTCCCCCAAATACGGGCGGGCACAGCCGTTGGGGCAGCCGGTAATGCGCAAGTTTATTGCATCTGGCTCCAACCCTTCCTCCGCCATGGTTTGCTCCACGCGGGTGACAAAACCTGGCAGGAAGCGTTCGGCTTCTGCCATGGCCAGGCCACAGGTGGGAAAGGCCACACAGGCCATGGAATTCTGGCGCAGTGGTGTGCTGCGATTACCAGCATCCAGTTTGTATTCTTCTACGATGGCATTCACGGCAGCCACGGTTTCTGGCGGCACGTTGGCGATTACCAGGTTCTGGTTACAGGTAATGCGAAAGCTGCCGCTGTGAACCTCCGCAATTTTACGCAGCGCGGTTCTCAGCAGCCCGTTTTCTGTATCTGCCACCCGACCAGTGGGGATAAGCAGTGTTAGGTGCTGGTTGCCATCTTCGCCTTCAACCCAGCCAAACCGATCGCCGTTGCGGCTCAAACTGAAAGAGCGGGGTCGCTCAAAAGCCTGCCCGTGGTACTCGGCAAAGCGCTCCTGGAACCAGTCCATGCCGTAATCATCAATGGTGTATTTGAAGCGCGCGTGGGCGCGATTGGTTCGGTCACCAAAATCCCGCTGAATGGCACAAATGGCTTCACAGGCATCCACAATCTGCTCTTTCGGCACATAGCCCGCCATGGTGGCCAAGCGCGGGTAAGTAGCCGGGTCGCCATAGGTCAGCCCCATGCCACCGCCAACCACGATATTGAAACCACGAATCTGGTCGTCTTCCACAATGGCAATCAGGCCAATGTCGTTGGCAAACACATCGCAGTCGTTCTCCGGAGGCACCGCCAGCGCAATCTTGAACTTACGGGGCAGGTACTTATGCCCGTAGAAGGGCTCTTCTTCCTCGCCCAGCTTTTCGACACACTCTTCACCCAGCCAAATTTCTGCATAAGCCGCTGAGCGCCAGCGTAAACGCTCACTGATCGCCAGTGACAAGTCGTGAATCTCACCGTGCAGTTGCGACTGGTGCGGGTTCACGTTGCTGATCACGTTACGGTTTACGTCCCCGCAAGCGCCGCGGCTGTCCAGCCCCAGAGCATTTATTTTTTGCATGAACGGCTGCATCTGCTCCTTGAACACGCCGTGGAACTGAAAAGTCTGGCGCGTGGTCAGGCGCAGGGTGGAATCGGCACACTCGTCGGCAATTTTATCCAGCCCCAACCACTGGTCTGTGGTCAGCACGCCACCCGGCAAGCGCAGCCGCACCATAAACTGGTACAAAGGCTCCAGTTTCTGACGCCGGCGTTCATCCCGCACTTCCCGGTCATCTTGCTGGTAAGAACCGTGGAATTTTGTCAGTTTGGTGTCATCTTCCGGCAAGGCGCCGGTGGTGCGGTCAGCCAGCCCCTCCAGAATGGTTCCGCGAAGGTAGTTGCTCTCGCGCTTGATGATTTCGGCTTCTGGCAGTTTTTCACTCATTAGTACACATCCCGCAAATAACGTTTATCCCGGTTTAGCTGACGCAGATAATCTTCAGCCTGCTCCTGATTCAGCCCACCGTGCTTACTGATAATATCCAGCAATGCCTGATGCACATCCGGCGCCATTTTGTCGGCATCGCCGCACACATACAGGCTCGCGC
>JAKDUK010000005.1 GCA_030457765.1 Marinobacter sp.
GGATGCACATCGCCCCACAAGTTAAACGACAGCACCGTGCCTATGCCGATAAACCAGGCTGCAAGCCCGCCGCCTATGGCGCTTTTTACCCGGTTTGCACCTTTGAACTCTTCAAGCCATTCAACAACCGGTTCCAGCATGGAGATTGCGGAAGTGATGGCCGCTACCAGAAGCAACGCAAAGAAGATGGCACCAAAAATAATACCACCACCCATCTGACCAAAAGCCAGCGGCAGAGTGACAAAAATAAGTCCCGGCCCTGCGCCTGGCTCCAGGCCGTTTGCAAACACCAGCGGAAAAATCGCAAGCCCGGCAAGTAACGCCACACCGGTATCCAGCACGGCGATGGTCATAGCCGTTTTGGCGATGTTGATGTTTTTCGGCAGGTAGGAGCCGTAGGCCATGAGCACGCCAATACCAATACTGAGCGTGAACGCCGCATGGCCAAGGGCGACCAGAACACCTTCAGTGGTAAGCCGGCTGAAATCCGGCGAGAACATAAAGCTGACGGCACGGCCAAAACTGCCACTGTTCATGGCGTAGAAAACCATTACCACGAGCAACAGAAAAAGCAACGGCATCAGCAGGTTAACTGCCTTTTCAAGGCCGGAACGAATACCTCGGCCCACGATAAACGTTACAATAAACATGAAAACCGTGTGCCAAAGCAGCAGTTCCCAAGGGTTGGCCAGCAGGTTATTAAACTGCCCACCTATGGCTTCTGCATCTGCGCCCGCGAACAGGCCGACTGCCGCCTTACCAATGTATACCAGGGCCCAGCCACCGATCACCGCATAAAACGACAGCACCAGAAAAGAGGCAACCACACCGTTCCAACCGATAATTCGCCAGCCTTTGGAGGTGCCCTCGGTTTTTGTAAGGGTGCGCATGCTGGCCACAGGGCTTTGACCGCCCCGGCGCCCGATCATGATTTCGGCGATAAGAACCGGCACGCCAATCAGGAAGATAAAAGCGAGATAAACCAATACGAAAGCACCACCGCCGTTCTCACCGGTGATGTAGGGAAATTTCCAGATATTGCCAAGCCCAACGGCGGAGCCGGCTGCAGCCAATACAAAGGCCATTTTGGAGGTCCAGAGGCTGCTGGCCTGCTGGTGGGGATGAACTGTCTCACTCATTGCGTTCTCCGAATAATTGTTTTTGTCGGATCGTCATAATGTAAAGCCCCTGTGAAAGAGGCTTTGGTTGTGTGCTGTTTCCGGGATAACTCGGTTACATAACGCTGCGCACCGCGCTGGCAACATTTGGCAACACCAGATCATTCAAGCCAGCCACATTCACCCGACTGCTTTCCAACATGTAAATGCCGTGTTCTTTTCTTAATAGACGAACCTGTTCTGGCGTAATACCCAGGAACGAGAACATGCCCTTTTGCCGGGCTATAAAGCTAAAATCGCCCACAGGCGCCAGCGCTTCGGCAAAGGCGTGCCGCAGGCCAAGAATGCGTTCACACATACCACCCAATTCGCCCTGCCATTGGGCGCGCAAGGCGTCATCACCCAGAATGGTTTCAACGATGGCCGCCCCGTGTGCCGGGGGCATGGAATAGTGAGATCGCACAACGCTTAGCAGCTGGCTGGTTGCTGCCTTATTGATAGCCTCGGTGGCAGAGACCAGCATCAAGGCACCCGTGCGCTCACGGTACAGGCCGAAGTTCTTGGAGCAAGACGCCGCAACCACCATTTCAGGCACCTGGCTGGCCAGATAGCGAAGGCCGGCTGCGTCTTCTTCAAGCCCATCGCCCAGCCCCTGGTAGGCCATGTCCACAAAGGGCAGCAGCCCTTTACGTTGGATCAACTCGGTAACCATCTGCCACTGATCGAACGTAAGGTCAGCACCGGATGGGTTGTGACAACAGCCGTGCAGTAGCACCACATCCCCTGCTTCAGCATTTTCCAGGCTGTTTAACATGGCGGCGAAATCTACCGTTAATGTCTCGGGATTAAGATAGGGATATTCGCGAATGTTCAGGCCAGCACCGCCGAGTAGTGGCATGTGGTTCGCCCAGGTGGGCGTGCTAACCCAAACCCTGGTGTCTGGCTTGCACAACCGGAAAAACTCAGCGGCCATGCGAAGTGCGCCGCAGCCGCCCGGCGTTTGAATCACCGAGGTCCGGCCTTCACGAATCAGGGTGTTACCCTCACCCAGAATGAGGCGTGCCATGGCTTCGTTAAAGCCTGCAGAGCCCGCGGGCCCTACATAGCTTTTAGTCGTTTCACCCTCAAGTAAGCGGCGCTCAGCCTCGTGTACCGCCGCCATGATGGGCGTGTTGCCCGTGTCGTCCTTGTAGACGCCGACGCCCAGGTCCACCTTGCCTGGCCGCATATCATCGCGGTACATCTGCATCAATTGCAGAATCGGGTCTTGAGGTAACGGTTTAAGCGCCTCAAACATGGTCTGCCTCCTTGTTGTCGGCCTGTTGGGTGCGAATCAGAGTCGGGCGGCCGGTATCCAGGGCCTTGGTCAGCTGTTGCTGTTTTTCTTGAATGGCTTCTGCTGCCTGTTCACGCACCGGGCCGTAGCCCCGCACCTCGCTGGCCAGCTCCGCCAGTTGCAGGAAAGTGTCGTAATTGCTGGTATCCAGCTCACTGACAATGCGCTCAACCAGCTTCTGGTAGTCTTTCAATTGCGCCCGGTCCATCTTCCGGTCAGCGGAGTAGCTAAACGGATCAATGGCTGTGCCACGCAACACCCGGAATTTGGCCAGCAGCTTGAAGGCCCGGAACATCCAGGGGCCGAACTGGCGCTTCCTGGGTCGGCCCTGGGCATCCGTGCCCCGATTCATAAGGGGCGGAGCCAAGTGGAAGTGGATTTTGAAGTCGCCTTCGAAGGTGTTGTTTACCTCCTTCATAAAGTCGGTTTCTGCAAACAGACGGGCGACTTCGTATTCGTCTTTGAACGCCATAAAGCGATATAGCTGCTGCGCAACAGCACGGGTGAGCAATTGATTTGTCTCACCCAGGCTTTCCTCTGCGCCACGAACTTGTTTTACCGCCTCAGTATAACGGTTAGCCCAACGCCGGTTCTGATAGTTCACCAAATGCTGGTGGCGGGTGCTAATCAGTTCATCCAGGCTTGGCTCTGCTTTTACTTCCTCTACTTTGGTTCCGCCTGTGTCCAGCAGGTTGGTGATTACCTCCACATCTACAGCGGCAACACGGCCCCAGCCAAAGGCTTCCTTGTTGCGCTCAACAGCTACACCATTCAATTCAATGGCTTTCATCAGTGCCGCTTGCGACAAAGGCAAAAGTCCCCGCTGCCAGGCAAAGCCCAGCATCATTACGTTGGAGAACACCGTATCGCCCAGTAGCTTCTCGGCAATGTCGTTGGCGTCAAACCGTGCGAAATTATCATCTCCAACAGCGTTACGAATCAGATCCAGGCGCTTGTCTGCCTGCATGTCTGCATCCCGGAACAACACATAATCCGCTGTGGGCAACTCAGCTTCGTTGGCGACGACACGGGTGTGGTTCGGGCGCAATACGCTCAACGCTTTTTGTGAAGAAGCCACCACCAGATCACAGGCGATCACCGCATCGGCCTGGCCGTTGCTGATACGTACCTGGTGCAGCTTGTCTGGAGACGGCGCCATGCGCACGTAACTCAGCACCGTGCCGCCCTTCTGGGCAAAACCGGTGAAATCCAGCACTGATGTACCACGGGCCTCCAGGTGAGCCGCCATGGTAATGAGCTGGCCCACAGTCACTACACCCGTGCCGCCAACGCCGCCTACCAGCACATCGTAGGAGCCCGCCAGCTGCGGCAGAACCGGCTCTGGAATATCCTTTAGCTTGCCTGTGAGCACAGAACCTGTGTCCATACCCCGGGATTTGCGCAGTTGCCCTCCCTCGATGGTGACAAAGCTTGGGCAAAAACCATTCACGCAGGAGTAATCCTTGTTGCAGGACGACTGATCAATCTTACGCTTGCGGCCCAGCTCCGTTGGTCGTGGCACCACAGAAAGACAGTTCGATTGCACCGAGCAATCACCACAGCCTTCACACACATGGTGGTTGATAAACGCCCGCTTGGCGGGGTCCGGATACTGATTACGCTTGCGCCGGCGGCGTTTCTCGGCCGCACAGGTTTGGTCGTAAATCAGAATAGTGCAGCCAGGAATGTCCCGCAGTTCGCGCTGCACGTTATCCAGCTCTGTGCGATCGTGAAAAGTAACGTCGCTCGGGAACAACTGCTTGTGGTCATCGTACTTTTCCGGCTCATCACTGAGCACCACTACTCGTTTAACGCCCTCGGCAGCCACCTGTTGCGCGATCATCGGCACGGTGATCTGACCATCCACGGGCTGACCGCCTGTCATGGCCACCGCATCATTAAACAGAATTTTGTAAGTGATGTTAATGCCGGCGGCGATTGCCTGACGAATCGCCATAGAGCCTGAGTGGAAATATGTGCCCTCACCCAGGTTCTGGAACACATGGGGGTTGCCGGTATACCGGCTCTTACCTATCCAGTTAACCCCTTCGCCACCCATTTGAATCAGCGATTCTGTGTTGCGGCCCATCCACGAAGCCATAAAGTGGCAACCGATACCGGCTAACGCCTTACTGCCCTCGGGCACGTGAGTGGAGGTGTTGTGGGGGCAACCTGAACAGAAATACGGCAGGCGCTTAACGCCACCCGGGTCCTCAGCGTTGGTCATATTGTTGATGGCCGCCAGGCTATCGCTGAAGTCATTGCCAAAGAACCTGCCAAGGCGTGCAGCCAGAAAACCTGCGACCAGCTTGGGGCTTAGCTCGCCTACATAGGGAATCAGCGGGCGGCCCACTTCATCCTGCTTGCCGGTGATTAATACCTCGCCAGGGTGATCCGGCTCCGACATGGCTTCTTTAATCTGGCTTTCGATAATGCCGCGCTTTTCTTCGATAACCAGCACTTCTTCCTTGTTGTGCACAAAGTTGAGAATGCCTCGGCGTTCGAGCGGCCAGACCATACCAATTTTATAGATATCCAGCCCCATCTCGCGAGCGCGGGCTTCATCAATGCCCAACAGATCCAGTGCTTCCAGAAGGTCCAGGTGGCCTTTACCGGTGGTCACTATGCCAAAGCGTGCGTTCGGCTCATTAAACAAACAACGGTCGATAGGATTGGCCCGGGCAAACGCCTGCACAGCCTCTAACTTGTCTTCAATCCGGGTTTCCAGCTGCGGGCCAGGCAGGTCTGGCCAGCGATAGTGCAGCCCGGTCTCTGGTGGGGTGAAATCATCGGGGGTGACAAAATCGGGCAACGGCGGGAGTTCTATAGACGCAGCGCTTTCCACAGTTTCGGAAACCGCCTTGAACCCGACCCAGCAGCCACTGTAACGAGACAGCGCAATACCCCAGAGGCCGAACTCCAGATACTCGGCAAGATTGGCCGGGTTGATTGTGGGCATGAAAAAGCTCATGAACGCCACATCAGACTGGTGCGGCATGGAGGAAGACACACAACCATGGTCATCACCGGCCACAACCAAAACGCCACCATGGGGAGAACTGCCATAGGTGGTGCCGTGCTTTAGCGCGTCACCGGCGCGGTCTACGCCTGGTCCTTTGCCATACCAAACACCAAACACGCCATCTACCTGGCGATCGTCATCCGTTTCCACCTGCTGGGTACCCAACATGATGGTAGCCGCAAGATCCTCATTCACAGCAGGTACAAAATCAATGTGGTTTTTATCGAGCAGTGTCTGCGCTTGCCACAGCGCCTGGTCGTAGGCGCCCAGCGGTGAGCCACGGTAGCCACTGACCATGCCGGCAGTGTTTAACCCAAGCTTGCGATCCAGCGCGGCTTGCATCAGTGGTATGCGAACCAGGGCTTGGGAGCCGGTCATAAATACCCGGCCGGATTCTCTCAGGTAACGGTCTTCGAGCTTGTAGTTGTCCAGCTCTGGACTGCCCGGCGAACTGCCAGCCTGAGCTGCGTCTGCCTGAGCGTTATCAGAATGAGACGTGTCGGTAGACATAAGCTCTCTCCTTTTTTGTCAATTTTATGACCAAAAGTCTAGAGGGAAGTTCGCTAAAGGTGCTTGCTTATTGGGAGGTTATTTTTTTAGATTGCGAAAGATTCTTTGTTAAATGACAATACCGCAAAAGATCCTTTGACAAAAATCAGGTGTTACCAAATGAAACAGGCTGAACTGGATAAGCTCGACCAACGCATCCTTGCGATACTGCAACAGGACGGGCGGCTCAGTAACCAGCAACTGGCGGAACAGGTTAACTTGTCGCCGGCCGCCTGCTGGCGGCGGGTAAGAACCCTTGAGGAAACCGGCATTATCAAAGGCTACAGCGCTCACGTAGCGCCAGATAAAGTTGGCCAGGGGCTATGTGTGTTGGTGAATTTATCCCTTCAGAGGCACACCATCGACAGCACGGCAGAAATAGAGCAACAGGTGAGTAGCTTCCCCGAGGTACTTCAATGCTTTGCTGTGACAGGTAATGCCGATTTTGTGATGCGGGTGGTGGTGCCGGATATGGCTGGCTATGATCGCTTTTTAAACGAAAAAATATTCACGTTGCGGGGCATCGCGCAGGTTCACTCCAATTTTGCGCTGCGTGAAATCAAGAACACCCATACAGTACCCTTGGGGAGCACCGAGTAGCTGCCCTTAACTGTCTCTTGATTCGAATGCTGCTCGTCTGGCTTGAAGACGGAGCAGCAACACTGCCACCAGCGCCACGAAAACACCGGACACCCCAAACGACAGACCAAAACCGCCCAACCCCAGAATGGCACCGAACACCAGCGGTGCCAGAAAGTGAATGGCACGGTTGGCCATCAACCGCATGCCGAGCGCGCCGGATCGTTGCTCACGCCCCACACTCTCCGCCAACACCACCATCGACAAAGGCTGTGTGAGGCCGCCGCCCAGGCCTACCAAAATCGATAACAGCGCAATAGCAGGCACATTGCCGGCAAACCCCATGCAAGCCAGGCCCACCGAGCTAACGCCAAGCGCCAGAATCGTCGCTTTTTCCCGCCCACCAACGCTGCCAATAATCCGTGGAATAAACGGGCGTATGACCATGGAAGTAGCCGATCTCAAGCTAACCAACACCCCGATCATCACCGCGCTCATTTTCAGGCTATCCAGATAAACCGGCATATAACTGCCGTATACGCCCAAAGCAAACATACCGGCAACCGTAATCGCGATAGACACCTGAACACCGGTATTGCGGCGGATCAGTAATGCCTGGGCACGAAACCCGGTTTGTTTACTGGTAACGGCCATACCCTGATTCGCCCCGCCAGTCAGAGCCAAACCTGCGCCGCCGCCCAGCAGCGCAATACCAGCCATCACCAAAAACAGGTTGTTAACGCCATCCGCCCAATGAATCCAGGCGCCTGCCAGCAAGGGACCAATTACCTGCCCGCCAGACAACCAGGTGGAATACCAGCCAAAATAACCTTCAAGTCTGGAGCCGGTTGCCAGCGACGAAATAATAGTCTGTGCTGACAACACCATTTGAAGCTGAGCCAGCCCTATTAAAAGCTGCCCACCGATAAGCCCGTAATAGCCGGGTAAAATCTGCATAAGCAGCAGGCCCGCAGCCATTACCAGCGCACCCACCATCAACGTAATCCGGCCACCATGGCGGGCGACCACGCCACCCAAAGGAATCGCCAGCAAAAAGGGAAGCAGATACTGGGAGCTGAGAATAACACCCAGCATCAAAGGCGATGCCCCAAGTTCCAGGCCGTATACCGGCACGGTCACAAGCAGCATCGAATACACGATGAAGCAGAATGTGAGCGACACACACACTGCAACAAAGTTCTGCCCGGCTTCATCTGCCGGGCGTTTCAGAGCATTTTTCAGGGTTGATTTGTTAATAGATCACCGGGTAAGTCATAACCAGGCCACCGTAGTGCAGATGTCAGACGTTAAAAATCAACGGTTAGCCCAAGGTTCAAACGGCGCCCATCAAGAACAACGCCGTAGGTGTCGTTCGTTACTTTCTTATCGCCGATATTGTACACACCTGCCTTCACCCGTGCGCTCTCATTCAACCGATAGGTCAGGCCCGCATCCACAAAACCGTAGCCTGGCGTGCCGTCGTCCATGCCTCTGCGGCCAAGAGAGTCACTGGTTTCGCCGCGCACGTTGCCATCCAGCCACAGGTTCAGTAGTGCTGTGGTTTGCCAATCCAGACCCGCATTCAGCATATGCTTGGGGATTTTGTTTAATGGCTCGCCTTTGTAGTCACCGGATTTTTGCTCGGAATCGGTATAGGTGTAGCTGGAACTGAAGCCAACGGTTTCGGTAATACCGTAATCAAAGGTGAGCTCCACGCCTCGCATCATAGCTTTATCTATGTTTTCACGCTTGCTGAGGAACAGGTAGTCATTACCCTCGTAGGTGCAATTCCAGGTTGACGGATCGTCCCGATCACCGCCTGAATCACAAAAGCGATCTTCAGCAATTTTATCCTTGAAGTCTGTATGGAATAGCATAACGCTGGCATTCATATCCATCAGGCGATCATCAAACACAAAGCCAACCTCATAACTTGTGCTGGTTTCCGGATCCAGGTCTTCATTACCAATAATCAGCGCCCGGGAATGAGGCGCTGGTGAGTTTGGCCCACCCGTCCGACGGCCAAAGCCTTCCGTGGCGTCCGGCAAGGTGGGTTGCCTGTAGCCTGTGGAAACGCCACCTTTAAATGTCCACTCGGGCGTCAGGTGATAATTCGCATAGAGGCGGGGGCTAAGGTGGCCACCAAACAACTCATCATCGTTATAACGCACGCCGGTGGTCACGTTCAGGTCGTTGGTTACCGACCACTCAACCTCTGCGAACACGGCCGCAATCCAACGGTCCACCTTGGAAGAGGCGGAATCCACGGTACCCAGCAAGCCATTGGATTCATCCACCAGATCCTCATACTTGTACTGACCACCAAAAGTCAGCATGTGGTTACCCATAAAAAGAGTGCCCTGAGTGTTAAAGATAGAGATTTCCTCTTTCTTCTTGTCGAGTTGAACCACCTCGGAAACGTCATGCTGCAGATAGGAGTTCAGCATCAGGTTGCCGTAGTTCCCCTGGTGAGTCAGCGCATAAACGTCTTTTTTGTAATTGGTACTGTTGGGATCAGCATCAGCGGCGATACTGACGCCCGGGGTATGGCGAAAGTCGAGCTCGGACGCGCTGTAACTCAAGCCAAATTCGTTGGCGTCATCCGGTGTCAGAATCAATTTGGCGCCGCCCTGTTTGTCGGTTCTCTCCGGCACGCTTTCTGCGCTTTTAATCCCTCCAACAAAAGTGGATTCTTCCGAACCTTGCCAGGAGCCGTTGACCTGCGCCGAAAGCAGCCCCGGAATCAGAGGGCCACCGGTAAAAAGACTAACCTGCTGCTCATCTTCGTTCACATCCGTGAACGACTTGGTGTACTCCGAAGAAACCGTACCAGACCAGGTATCCGCAGACTTTTTGGTGATTATGTTGATCACACCACCCATGGCTTCCGAGCCATAAAGCGACGACATGGGGCCACGAATCACCTCAACCCGTTCGATCATAGAAGCAGGCGGAAGCGCAATCTGCTTACCACCGCCCGTGCCATTGGTGTTGACGTTACGACCGGATGAAACCGGGCGGCCATCAATCAAATAAAGCGTGTAGTCGCCGCTCATCCCGCGAATCGTAATATCCTTGGATTTACCGCCACCACTGACATACGCGCCCGGTATATTTTTCACCGCATCGCTGATGTCATCAAAAGAGCGCTTGCTCAACTCTTCCCCGGAGATAGCCGAGATACTTGCGGGTGCATCAGAGATGTTCTGCTCAAACCCGGCAGCCGTCACGACTATCTCACCCAGCTCAACCGGCTGGGGTTGAGCTGTGGCAACACTGCCGGTACCCGCCAGGGCGATGGAAGATGCCAGCAGAGAAATGCGGCGCATAAAAGACTCCTTGTTTATTCCGTTACGCTAAAAACCACCGCACCTATAAATTGGCCTGAGTTATTTACAACCAATTACAAATGCAAATGACACTCATTGGCAGCGGACGTTACCACAAGTTAAGTCTTTAAATGCTGGAATGATGTGTTCCATATTCTGGAACGGGTGCAGGGATGCTTACTTTTCCTGGCTCTTGCCAGTTCGAAGGAGTAGCACTTGTCACATGATTGATAAAAGCCCTAACGCGCCTTGGCAGCGCGCCATGGGGATAAAGTAGCGACACCGGCAGAACCGGCCCCTGCCAGTCGGGCAAGCATGACTCTAAAGTGCCAGGGTGAGCACTGAGCCGGCGCTCCACCAGCCAGTGCGGCATTAGCCCCAAGCCGCGGCCATCGGCAATTGCATCGCCCTGCACACTGAACTGATCTACAGTAAAGGCGCGCTGTGGCGGGCTGAGTGGGTAGGCATCCCCGCAGGAGCGCTGAAGCGTTAAGCCCGCACTATTGGTGCCGAGCATATCCACCCATACATGGGCTTTCAGATCGCCTGGCGTGTTCGGGTAGCCATAGCGCGCAAAGTACGCCGGGCTTGCGTAGACACCTTGCGATAAATGGCCTAGAGGCTTTTGCCGAAGCGCCGTATCACCTGGACTACCCACCCAAACACACACGCCATCATTCATGGTTTCGGGAATAGTCCTCTGGGTTTGAACGGACACGCTCAGGCCGTCATAGCGAGCCATGAAAGACTCAACCACCTGTGAAAACCAACCGCGCACCAAGGATTCGTGGCAGCACAGCACAAGTTTTCCACTCACCTCTTCCTTCAACTCATCCAAGGCTTCCCGACCCTGAAAGGCTAATTCCAAAATGTCTGTACTGTAGCGATAAAACAGGCGACCTGCTTCATTTGGCATAACGCGCCGGGATTCACGCCGCAAAAGCGGCTGGCCTACCACGTCTTCGAGATTACGAATTTTTCGGCTCAGGGTAGATTTTGGCAGGTTAAGTTCTCGAGTGCTGGCGGTAAGGCTCCCGGTTTTCACAACTGAAACAAACACTTCCAGCTCTTTCAGATCATACATCTTTTTTTCGTTCCATAATTAGCAACTATTTGTGCCAACTTATCATCTTCAAAACGATAATACGAACAATTATCATTAATTGTTTAGCTCGCTCACAATCTATATCCTCTTGTGCCATTAACCATTCAGGAGTCTGTTCATGCCTAACCCGCTCACCACCTTCTTACTCAAACAAACACTAGGCAGCCTTGTACTGATGGCAGCCATTACAGGCGTAGCCCATGCGGATACCCGAGAGGTTGAGACTGCCTACGGCTCAGTCAGTATTGATGGTACGCCAGAGCGCGTGGTTACGCTGTATGAAGGTGCGCTGGATGCTGCTATTGCCACGGGTATCGACCCCGTAGGCGCCGTAATTACACGAGGCGGGAACGATGTTGCTGAATACATCCAGCCCAAAGCGAAGGGGATTGGCATTGTGGGCGCGCCAGGTGAAACCAACATAGAATCGGTGATCGCGCTGAACCCGGATCTGATTCTGGCGTCTGCACAATTGAGCAAAGAGCAGTACAACCTGCTTTCAAAAATCGCCCCGACCATTGTGCCGGATTTCACCGCATTCACCCCCAGAACCTGGAAGCAGGAAACTCGGTTATTTGCGCAAGCGCTGGGCCGAGCCGATGCGGGCGAAGAGGCAGTTACTCGAGTGGAAGATAAAGCAGCAGAGGTAGCTAAACTCGTGGAGAGCACTCTGGATGCAGATCAACGGGAAACCGGCTTAATCCGCTGGATGCCTCAAGGCCCGCTGGTGATGTCTGAAGGTCTCTTCTCCGCCAGCTTGCTCCAGGCAGCGGGCTTTAACGTGAACTCAGCCAATATCGTTAAGGACGGTCGCCCTCACAGCCACCCATTGAGCCAGGAAAACCTGGGGCTGATCGACCACCCGTGGATATTTCTTGCCACTCTGAACGAAGATGGCGACGAGGCCCTGAAAGCCGCACGCAAATCACCAGCTTTTCAGCGGCTAAAGGCAAACAAAGAAGGCCAGATTATTATCGTAAATGGCCAGCTCTGGACCAGCGCCAGTGGCCCGCTTGCCGCCCTGAAAATCCTGGATGACATTGCCAATGCCGTGAATAACTTCGCTACGACCCACTGATTCAGTTTTAGCAACGCAAAATCTTCTTACGCCCTTTTGCCCGCCGGCCACACAGCGGGCTTTTACCTTTGAAGGCTGCATGAAAGCCAAACGACATTACATTATTACGTGGAGCCTGCTACTTCTGGTGTGCCTGACATCGCTGCTGTTTGGCGCTGGCACATTGGAAATAAAACAGGCTTTTGCAGTGTTAACCGGGCAAGGAAGCGCGGAAGCCCGCTTTGTTGTTATGGAATTGCGCTTGCCCCGGCTAGCCATTGGCACAATCACCGGTCTGGCGCTAGGTGTCGCCGGCGCCCTGCTCCAAACCCTGACCCGCAATCCACTGGCTGAGCCTGGCCTACTTGGGGTAAGTGCCGGCAGTGCGTTTGCAGTGTCGCTGGCCATTCTGTTCGGGGCCAGCACGGCTACGCTAACCACGTTGGTGTCCCAAGCCGGAGCCCTTGCGGGTTGCGCCCTGGTGATTGCTGCCACCCGCATTCAGGGCGTAGGGCAAGACCCGGTGCGGCTGGTACTGGCAGGCGCCACCCTAACTGCGTTGCTATTATCTCTGACCTCCCTGTTAATGCTAATCGATCAACGGGCCGCGGATGAAATTCGCTTTTGGATCACCGGCAGCATTGCTGGCAAAAGCTGGGACCAGCTAACCGCCACGCTACCCACAATGCTGTTGGCTGGCGCCATAGTGATCGGCGCGGTGAAACCTTTGGCTTCACTTGCCCTGGGTGAAAGAGTCGCCATAGGCCTGGGGCACCGTCCGGGGCTGATCCGGCTGATGGTCATTATTGCTGTGGCGTTACTGGTCGGTGGTGCGACTGCACTGGCTGGGCCATTGGTATTCGTCGGGCTGGTGGTTCCGTTTGTAGCCCGAGCATTAGGCGGTGCCGATATCCGTAAAACCCTGTGGCTGTGCCTGCCCATAGGGCCAGCCATTATTATTGCCGCAGACACATTGTCTCGATTATTGGTGGTTCCTTCGGAAATGCCACTTGGCGTGATTACCGCCCTGATTGGTGCTCCGGTCTTAATGCTGATTATCCGCGCCCGAAGGATACCGACATTATGAATGCGCCCATACATACACCGCGGGAGACGCCACCAACATCGCAAGTGCCAGACCCGCAGAGGCTAACCCGTGGCTACTGGTACTGGCGCGCGAAACGCCAACGCTGGAGCCTGCTTATAGAAAAGCGGGCGCTGGTAGTAAACACAGTTCTGCTTATGGTTTTGGTGCTCTGCAGCTTGGCGTCATTGGCATTCGGCACTCTGTCGATCCCCATGCCCGATGTTCTGCTCACTTTGCAAGGCGAAGGCACCAGCATGCACACCTTCGTAATTGAAGAATTACGCTGGCCCAGACTGCTGGCCGGAGGTCTTGCCGGGGCAGCGTTCGCTCTCGCAGGCTGCCTGATGCAAACTCTGGCCCGCAACCGGCTGGCTACACCGGGCATTATCGGCATTGATAACGCTGCCACCGCGTTTGCCGTGGCCTCGGTAGTCGGTACCGGTATCAGCCTGGCCCCGCCAGCTATGGCACTTACCGGTGCCGCTGTTGCAACAGCCCTGGCCTTCGGGCTGGCGGGGGCAACTGGCACTCGCGGCTATCGCTTTATTATTGCCGGCCTGGCCATTGGCGCCATCTCCGGCGCACTCACCCAGGTCATGCTAAGCAGTGTGGCCCTGGACGACGCCAACGCAGCCTACCCCTGGACGGTGGGCAGCCTGAACGCCCGCGCACCAAACTCTGTTCATGCGCTCACCATCGGATTGGCCGTAAGCTATGTATTGTCGCTGTTTCTTAACCGTGCCCTGGCTACCTTACAACTGCCCGAAGCAGTTACCACCAGCTTGGGCACCCACCCTGGCCGGGTAAGACTTATGGGGTTGATTTTGTCAGTTTTACTAACCGGGCTGGCGGTATCTGTTGCCGGCCCCGTTGGATTGATCGCATTGCTGGCCCCAGAACTGGCGCGCACCGTAAGCCGGCCCGGTAGCATTCCACTGACCGCGTCATTTCTGGCGGGTGCCATCCTAATGGTAGTGTCGGATTTGGCGGGCCGCCTGGTACTGGCGCCGCTGGAAATTCCCGTGGGCATTGTCACCGCACTGGCGGGCAGCCCTTACCTGCTCTGGATACTACTGCGCAAATCACCGGACATTAATCGATGAACCAAACCGTCACAATGGCAAATACGCAAACCTCTGCCACCCCGCTGTCTGCAAAGCATTTGGTTATGGCCCACGGCTCGCACACGGTCATTCCACAATTGGATGTCGCCCTGCCCGCCGGCCAGGTAACTGCGATTGTGGGCCCAAATGGCTGCGGTAAATCGACCCTTCTTAACGGCCTTGCACGCATCCACAAGCCACGCCAAGGCACAATTGTTCTCAACGGTGCCGACATTCACAAACAACCAGCACGAGAAGTGGCCCGCAAGCTTGCCCTACTGCCCCAAGACAACAGTGCGCCGGAAGGCCTTACGGTGACAGATCTGATTCGATTCGGCAGGCATCCGCATCAAAGCTGGCTAAGCCAATGGTCTGATGAAGATCAACATGCGGTTGAAAGTGCTTTAAGAGCTGCAGATGTGGGCGATCTGGCCGACCGACCTTTAGATACGCTTTCCGGAGGCCAGCGACAACGGGCGTGGGTGGCCATGAGCATTGCCCAGGAAACACCCCTGTTGCTGCTGGATGAACCCACCTCTGCGCTGGATCTGGGCCACCAGATTGAAGTATTCGAGCTGATCCGCGCCCTGGCCCACCAAGGCAAAACCATCGCCATGGTGGTGCACGATCTTGCCAGTGCCTGCCGGTACGCGGACCACATTGTTGCCATGCTTGGCGGCGAAATTATCAGCGAAGGGCCGCCTTCAGACGTCATCACCACCAATCTGATAGAACAGCTTTATGGCGTTACCTGCGACTTGATGCAGGACCCGACCTCGGGCAGCCCGATGTTGTTCAACATTCGCCGTGCCCGATGCTGATCCGAAACCGCCAGCCAGAAGGTCAGACTCTACAAATCAAGCTAGCGCGGGTTTGCGTTGACTGCCTGTTCTGATTGAAGCCACAACAGATCCGGCAACCACCAATACAGCGGCCAGAGGCAAACGCCAGTCTGGCGCGGCAACACCCGCAATAACCAAAAACACGGCCGCCAGCACAGGGACACCATAGGCCAGGCTCCCTATCAGCCCGGTAGGCCCGTTACGAAGCGCCATATCCCAAGCCACCATGGCAAGCCCATAAGGCCCAACACCAAGCCCGATACCAGCCATAAGCGCCAACCCGGAAGGCAAACCAAAAAGGCTGCCAGACAAGCCGTCAGCCACCACAGCACCAATCGCCGCCAGCACAAACAGACCGGGCATAACCGGGGCAACCGGAGCGGGCGCAGCCTGGCAAATCCACGAATACAAAGCCCAGCAACAGGCCGCCATCAACGCCAGCCCATAACCTGCCATGTAGTCTGAAAACCCCTCACTCTGCGCTCCAGGCGAAAGCAGTAAGACGGCGCCGGAAAACGCAATAAGCGCACCACATAACACCGGCAATGGAATCCGGCGATGAATCAGCCATTGGCTAATCACAATAAACATCACCGGCCAGGTGTAGGTAATTAGTGCGGCTTCAGCGGTGGGAGCCATACCAACGCCGGTCAGGTAACCCCCAACAGCCCCCAGAACCAACGCTGGTACCGCACCATAAATAGCCAACTTCCATTTCAGGGGAAGTTGTGCGCGAACCGCCCCATTCCTCCGATTGCGGCGGTTGCCCAGGCTGGTGGGCAGTGCTGCTATGGCACCACTTAGCAACGCAATGGTCGTAAGCTGAAAAGGCGGAACCGAACTGGCTAAATCCACCAGTAAAGGCGCACCGGCCCAGAGCACAACGGCAAAAAGGGCGGCAATAATACTGATAATAAGCGGGCGAGATGTGTGTGTGATTGCATGCACCGTTGTAACTCCTGTTGATGTAGGTGAATGGATTCGACAGTGATAGGTTAACCACTTAACATTCATCACAACATCAATGGTTTTTGATAGATAACATCAACAGGATTGATATATTGAGACAACGGGTACTGGATTTGAACATGCTGCTGACTCTGGTGACCATTGCAGACACCGGCACCGTAACCGCAGCCGCAGAACGGCTGGCTTACACCCAGTCCACCGTGAGTATGCAGTTAAATCGCCTGGAAGCGGCGCTTGGCGTGCCGCTCCACGAGCGGGATGGGCGGCGTATAAGGTTTACAGCCGAGGGCCAAAAACTCGTCGGCTACGCCAGAAAAATGCTGGAACTGAATAACGAAGCCGTTGATGATGTACAGCAGCAACAGGTGTCCGGGGAGCTGAATCTGGGCATTCCCGAAGACTACGCGTTTTTGCTTACCTCGGTATTATCCCACTTCAACCGGCTGTTTCCGGCGGTACAACTACAGGTAACCTGCAGATCCAGTGTAGAACTGGTGAAACAGGTCCAGGCCGGCACCATGGATTTGGCCGTGGTGACACGGCAGGTGCGGTCGCCCGGAGGCGAAGTTATCCTGCGCGAGCCTCTCATGTGGGCCGTCGGCGCCAACGCCCAGCCATCACTTACCGATCCAATACCCCTGGCGCTTTATTCCCCCGGCGCAGACGTATTCCGGGATGTGGCCGAAGAGGCCCTGGCTGGCGCTGGCCGGGATTGGCGAATGGCCTACTCAAGCCAGTCCATGACCGGTTTGATGCCTGTGGTTGCAGCTGGGCTGGCTGTGGTTGTGGTGACCCGGAACATGCTCACACCGCAACTGCGGGTGCTGGATGAGCGCAGCGGCATGCCCGCACTGCAATCTGTAGAGATTGCCCTGCACCGGCCATCGGGGCGGCCGTCAGAGCCGGTAAAACAACTGGCAGAACTGATTCGGAGCCACTTATCGACAAGTGATTAGCCCACGCCAAGGGTTTTAGAAAGTTGCACAACCATTAGCGTGGCCCTAGGCTACGTTAAAAACCCAACCAAGCCAGTCATGGAATGAAATCCTATGTATGATCCAAAGCACTTCACACTCAAAGACCAGGTTGCTGTTGTTACGGGCGCAGGCGCAGGTATCGGCCGAGCCATTGCAGAAACTTTCGCGGCGGCCGGTGCAGCGGTTATGGTCAGCGACCTTGACGCCGAAACGGCCAACACCGTTGCCAGAGTCATCGAAGCGCAAGGTGGCAAGGCAGCCGGAATCGCCTGCGATGTCACCAAGGAAGAAGACCTTGTCGCGCTGGTGAACCAAACCGCAGAGACCTTCGGCAAACTGACCATTGTTGTCAGTAATGCCGGCGGCGGTGGACCCCAGCCTTTCGACATGCCCATGGACAACTTTCGCCGCGCCTACGATCTGAACGTATTCTCGCTGTTCCGCCTGGCCCAGCTAGCGGTGCCCGAAATGGAGAAAGCCGGGGGTGGTGCAATCCTGGCCATCACATCCATGTCTGCCGAGAACAAGAACAAGCGTATGGCCTCTTACGGTTCTTCAAAGGCCGCGACCAGCCACCTCGTTCGCAACATCGCCTTCGATCTGGGCCCCAAAGGCATTCGCGTAAACGGCATAGCCCCCGGCGCCACACGCACCGACGCGCTGAAATCCGTGTTGAATGAGGACATCGAGAAAAAGATGCTGGAACACACCCCCATTAACCGGTTAGGCGAACCTCAAGACATGGCCAATGCTGCCCTGTTTTTGTGCTCACCCGCTGCTGGTTGGGTCGACGGGCAGATTTTGACGGTGTCTGGTGGCGGCGTTCAGGAACTGGACTGAACACCAGCAATATCAATAGCAACCATGCGGTGCCGGGTTCGGCGGCTTAGCCGGCCTTGCGCCGGGTGGTGCTCACTCTGCCTTTCGGGGTTTCAACGCCTTGTAACGCTCCTCTAACTCAGCACGAATCTCACGGCGTTGCTGGCCGTTCATGAAGCGCCTTATCTCGTCATCTGTACGCGGCTCAAGTTTGGGTACTTTGATGGCCGCCCCACCTTCGTCCACGGCCACCATGGTAAAGAAGCAACTATTGGTGTGCCTGACAAGCTTGTCACTGATGTTTTCTGTAATCACTTTAATACCCACCTCCATAGAGGTGTTTCCGGTGTAGTTCACACTGGCCAGAAATGTGACCAACTCCCCCACATGGATAGGCTGCTTGAAGGTCACCTGGTCAACCGACAGGGTAACAACGTAGTTACCCGCATAACGGCTGGCACAGGCATAGGCCACTTCATCAAGATATTTAAGCAAGGTGCCACCGTGCACATTGCCAGAAAAGTTGGCCTTGTCCGGTGTCATTAACACCGTCATGGTGAGTGTTGTAGATCCGAGTGTCATAGTGCTCTCTTGGTTAGCGAAATATCTGAACAAACCCCCAGAGTCGATGATAGCGCAGCCACCGTCAACTGCGCCTCTAATGCAGTGCAAATTGCTTAACCAGAACTGTGTGGTACATGCTTACTATTTAGCTGGTTAGGTGGCCGACTCGTTTACCGGCCACCTTCTCAATCCAACAGCTGTACTACGCAGCTCTTGCGGTGTAATGAGCAACCGGCAGGGAACGACGCCCATGTGAGCGGCGAGCACGCAGCAATCGCATGCCGTTCACCACAACCACCAGTACGGAGATCTGGTGAATGAACATGCCGCCCGCCATATGTACTTCGTTGGCGAACACGCCGGCTAAAAGCCCGGCTACGGTGATCAGCGCAATGACCACGTTTTGGCGAATGTTGTTCAGGGTCGCCCGGGCCAGCCCGATTGCCTCGGGAATTTTGCCGAGATCGTCGGCCATCAGTGCTATATCGGCGCTCTCAATTGCCACATCGGTTCCAGCGGCGCCCATGGCAATGCCAATGTCTGCTGCTGCCAAGGCCGGGGCGTCGTTTATGCCGTCGCCGACCATGGCTGTGGGGCCACTTTCGTGCTGAATTGTTTTGACGGTATCCAGCTTTTGTTCCGGCAAAAGCCCCGCATGAACTTCATCAATCCCCAGTTCTCGAGCAACTCGCCAAGCGCTTGCGGTGTGGTCGCCGGTAAGCATCACCAAGCGCTTCACCCCGGTATTACGAAGGGCATGCAGTGCTGCTTTTGCGTCTGCACGAACCCGGTCGGCGAACCCCAGTAATCCGACCACAGCACCATCGACGGCGATTGCAGCGGCAGTTTCACCTCGTGAATACAGGTCTTCCAAAGCCGCAACCGCTGTTACTGGCCATTCCTCAACTCGGGTTTCAATCCAATCCGGGCGGCCGATCTCAACGTGCCGCCCCTGCCAGCTGGCACTGATTCCGCCGCCTGGCGCTGTATCAAAGTGCTCTGCTCGCGGGCCAGAATAGCTTTCCGATAAGGCGCGCTCCACCGCGCGACCAAGAGGGTGCTCCGAGCCACTTTCGGCCAATGCGGCCCAGTGTAGTAAACGGGTGCGAGACGATGCTTCATCTGCTAGCGCTGGAACCCCAGCTAACGGTATAACGGTCATTACCTCTGGGCGCCCTTCCGTGAGAGTGCCGGTTTTATCGAAGGCGACGGCATGGATACGGCCGGCTGTTTCGAGGTATTCCCCGCCTTTGATCAAAATCCCATCGCGGGCCGCTCGACCAATGCCGGCGATTACCGAAATAGGTGTGGAAATAACCAACGCACCCGGGCAGCCAATGACCAACAATGTAAGTGCCAGAGCGATGTTCGAAGTGAACACATAGGCGCCTATGGCCAGAAGAATAATCGCGGGCGTGTACCAGCTAGCAAACCGCTCAATCATTCGCTGGGTTGGGGCTTTGGCTTCTTGCGCTTCCTCTACCCGCTGAATAATCCGCGCCAGAGTGGTATCGGCGCCAACGCCTTCAGCCCGAACCTCAAGGTAGCCATTATGGCTAACAGTGCCTGCAAATACGGTATCCCCCACCTGCTTCTCGGCCGGAATGGGCTCGCCGGTGATAGCGCTCTCGTCAATTGCAGAACGGCCACTGAGAATTGCACCGTCTACACCAATGCGCCCGCCTGGGCGGACGACGACCGTTTCTCCCGGTATTATTTCGTGGGGTGCCACATTGATCTCATCCCCCTCGCGGAGCACAGTAACCTCGGTTGGCGCCAACGCCAGCAAATCTTTAAGCGCAGAGCGAGTACGGGCCAGAGTACGAGCCTCCAGGTAGCCGCCCAGCACGAACAGAAAGGTGACTGCGGCCGATTCCCAATATTCGCCGATGAATATCGCGCCAACCGCAGCAATCGTAACCAGTAACTCAATGCTTATGGTTCTTGCCCGGAATGCCGAGAAGGCTCGCAGCGCAATGTCTGTACCAGCCACAGCTGCGGCGGTGAGCCACAGGGTATCGGTGAGCAAGGAAGGGCCACCAAGAAAGTAACTGGCGACACCACCTACGCTCGCCAAACCAGCAACCAGAGCTACCACGGCACGCCGGTTAGCCGGGGAGCGCCACTTAGATAACAGAGTGATAAATTTCATGATTATTCACCTCATGATGAAACGCCTGAGCGGGCTACAAACCTGCCCAGACGTTAGAGAGCTCAGAACGCGCTAACGCGCGCCTCATAACCAACCTCGCGTACCGCCGCGCGCAGGCGCTCGGCCCCAACCTGCTCTGCATCGTGCTCCACTTCGATGCGCCCGGTGTTGAAGTGCACTTTGGCAGAGGCTACGCCTTCAAGATGGTTCAGTGCGTTCTCAATCTTGGGAACGCAGGAGGGGCAGTTCAGTTCGTCGCTTCGCAGTAGGGTTTTCATCTCTTATCTCCTGTCTCATTGTTTCGACAGGTTTAGAGTGAATGATAAGCGGGGTTGGTTACATGAGCCGGAACATGTTGCTCCACAAAAGGGTAACTAAATACACAATGCGGCCGAAAAGTCGGTGTGCGGTTCGATTAGGGGGTTCAATTAGACGGCTCAGTTCGTGGGTTCGGCTTCGTTGGCCAGGCGGGCTAAATTGGTGCGGTTACGTAAGCGTATCCATTGCCGGCCAGTTTCAATATCACCGCTTCGGCGCAAGCCTGAAATAACGCGGCTCACGGTTTCGGCAGTCGAGCCCACCATGGCAGCCAAGTCTTGTTGTGAGAGCGGCGACTGAATCAAAATGCCGTCGTTTCCATGATCGGCCTCGCCCAGCCGGTCTGCAAGACGCAAAAGCACCAGGGCAATCCGGGCTTCCACCGGTAAGGTGCTGATCTCCCGAATGGTCGTATGAGCTGCCTCAAGGTCGCGGGCTACTGTGTCGAGCACGGTTAGCGCCATCTCAGGATATGTTCGCAGTAAGTGCCGAAAATCAGCGGGGGTAATTGCAAGTGCGCAGCAGGTTGTTTGAGCAAGTGCGCTTTGCGGGTACCGACGCTGACCAAGCACGGCCAGACCACCAAACAGGCCCCCTTGGCTCAACAGGTCGAGTACAACTTCTTCGCCCGAGACACTATGCTGGAGCAATTTCACCTTGCCATGAGCAACCAGAAAGAGAGCTTCCGCCAGCTCACTCTCATGGTAAATCCTGGCGCCGGCCGGATAATCAAAGGCACGAAAGTGACGATTCACATCACTCAACGCCTGTGCCGATAGCCCCTTAAAATAAGGAACAGCACTCAGAATTCGGGCCCGCTCTTCTATCGAACAGTGGCCAGGCGCTACAGCCTCGTCTCTCAGCGGCGTCGTGCGTTTTCGGCTCACAGCATACCTCTCATGAAAACGGCGACGGCGCCGCCTTAAACTCCGCATAAAGCTCTGGGTAGTCTTCTCGTAGCCGCGATAAGTTTGCTTGAGCCCCGTCTGGCAACATCTCCAGCAAAGCTTTCTGCTGCGCATCGGTTAGATGCTCACGAAGGAATGGAAACAGCTCTTCGCGCTCAGCGTGCAGGTAGGCGAGATGGGCATCGAGATAGGTTTTCAAATCTTCAATGAAGCGCTCCATGGGCACTACCGCATCCAGCAGGATCATGTCTATGGTCTCGGAAAGCTCATTCAGTCGCTTACGCAAGGCTTGATAGTCCTCAGCCAGCCTGTGACTGAGCGCTTCGGCTTTGGGTTCCCTGGCCAGCAGATGCTCAGTGTAAAGGCGCTCCAACGGCATAATAAAGCCGTCCATGTACTCCAGAATGTAATCCACAACCTCACGCATCAGGTGAAAATCCGGGCGCTCGCCCTGCTCCAGTGTGCCATGTCGAAGCATAAGTATGTGCAGCAGCCGCGCCATATTGGCGTGGTCGCGACGTAATTGGTTAAGGGTAGCCATGATAAAGCCTCCTTTGCTGATAACCCCATACTGGATCGTTCGTTAGTGTAATACCAGACCTGTCAGGCCCCTGGCAATGCCGCCGTAACCATCACTTCTACCTTCCACTTGGGTTCCGCCAGTGCTGCTTCAACGCAGGCACGAACCGGCGGACGACCCGGCGTTACCCAAGCGTCCCAGGCTGCATTCATCTCGCTGAATTCAGCCATATCTGTGACCCAGATAGTGGCGGCCAGTAGTTGGGATTTGTCAGTGCCAGCCTTGACCAGCAAAGCATCAACCGCCGCCAACGCTTGCTCTGTTTGGGCTCGCATCGATGCGTTGCCATCCTGTGCAACTTGACCGGCCAGGTACACCGTCTGGTTGTGAATAACCGCCTGGCTCATCCGTTGATTTGCGTCGACATGCTTCATTGTCATGATAATTTACTCGCTCTCAAGGATAGTAAATACGTGCTACATGGAGTCACTCTTAGGGTAGCTTAGTACCGCTTGCTCATTTAGATAGCTTGGCCTATGTTGAAATGACTACGCCAAAGTAGAGTGTATGAGTTTGTGGTCTTTAACGTAGTCTTTACTGGCGTTAGATAATAAATACAAAACAATAAGAGACCCTGCGCATATGATTATCAAGACGATTTCACGAATTGCCATACTTGCCGCATTGCCGCTGGCCATGGCTGCTGTACCGGCACAAGCCAATGAAATGGCGATTGCCACCATTCTGCCCGAAAACATGAGCAACAACTCGGTCTACCCCGCGTTGGTGCGCTTCAAGGATTTGGTCGAATCACGCACCGACGGCGAGGTAACGGTTAATATTTTTGGCAACAGCCAGTTGGGGTCAGAGGTAGACACCGCCAAAGAAGTTCAGGGCGGTCGCACCCTCCAATCCACTATTATCACTACCGGCGCCATGTCGTCCTACTATGACGATTACCAGCTGATGACAGCTCCCTTCGTGTTCGATAACTGGCGCCAGGCCTGGGCTTTCCTCGATGGTGAGTGGTTTGCCGATTTGATGTCCGGCACGGTTGAAGAAACGAATATGCGTTATCTGGGCACCTTCGATGATGGCGGCGGTTTCGTGGCTTTCACCAACAACGAACACCTCATAAAAACAGTGGAAGACCTTGAAGGGCTTAATATCCGCACCGAGGAGAATCCCGGGCACGTAGCAATCATGAAGGCGCTGGGTGCATCTGCCACACCGCTACCCTGGGGTGAAGTGATCACCGCACTTGAAACCGGCCTGGCTGACGGTCAGTTCAACGCAACGGTGCTCAATACAACCTTTAACTTCCACGAAGTAACCGATTACACCACCCTGACCGGTCACGTATACAACAGCGCCGCCTGGCTGATCAGCGAAGACTGGTACCAGAACCTGACCGATGAACAGCAGGAAGTCATTGTAACCTCAGCCCGTGAAGCCATCGCCATAGGGCACGGCATGTCTGCGGCACTGGCCACAGCTGGCTGGCAGGAATCCTGCGAGACCTTCAAGGATTGCTACCTCATGCCTGCCGAAGAGCGCGAGCGCATGGCCGACATTGCGCGCCCTGCCTGGAAAAAGTGGATCGTGAATGACTTTGGTATCGACGCTAAAAAGGTCGATGAGTTTCTGGCAGAGGTAAAGCGTGTCGGTGAAGAAGTGAAAGAATCGGACATGGCCAAATACGGCTCAGACAAAACAGGTAAGTAACGACTAACATCGCTCGCTCACCCATCGGCCGGCTGGGCACTGCTAGCCGGCTTATGTTGCTTTTAAGGTACATTGATGCAACTTCTTCAGCCTCTGCGCCAATTGAGTGACCGGGTTAACCAAGCGGCGATTGTGGCCTGTGTGACCTGTGTACTTATTATGCTGGGCATCTCGTTCACGGCCTTCATCTATAAACTGGTTACCGGCGGCAGCCTGAGCTGGACCTACTCATTAGCAAGGCTTTTCCTACCCTGGATCGGCTTTCTTTCCATGACTATCTCATTACGCTACGGCGAGCACGTGGCCATGACGCTGTTGGTTCGCAGCCTGCCCAGGGCGCTACTGACGTTTGCCGCGGCTCTGTGTCTTATTATGATCGCAGTGTTTGGAGTGCTGTTGCTGTGGTATGGCTGGAGCTACTTCACAAGTGCAAACCAGATTTACATGGTTTCTGACCAGATCCAGATTTCTGCCAAGTTTACCGCCATTGTGGTGCCTATCAGCGGCGCTATCATTTTGTTGCACCTGGTACAGGGCTTCGCCCTACTCGAGCACTTCATCGATGACGAAGCGCTAATTGATGAATATATCGGAACCCAGGATATGGAGAAGCGCACATGATCCCCGCCATTGTTGTATTTGTGGTGCTTCTGCTTATCGGCATGCCGGTAGCCGTTGTTATGGCTCTTTCTGGCCTGGCCGGTGGCTTTTCCATGGGTGGCGAGTACATGCTCAGCATTATTGCTGACCGCATGTTTGCCGGTGTTTCGGGCTTTATGCTCATTGCCGTGCCTTATTTTATTTTCACCGCCGAGTTGATGAACCAGGGCGGCCTGACCCAAAAACTGATCGACTTCAACAATGCGCTTTTTGGCCGAGTGCGCGGAGCACTGTCGCACGTTAATATTTCTGTATCTGTGTTCTTTGCCGGGCTAACTGGCGCGGCCATCACCGATACCGTGGCGATCGGTAAAATCATGATCCCCGAGATGAAAAAACAAGGTTATGACGCCGACTACGCCGCGGCCATCACTGCCTGCTCATCAATCATCGGGCCGATCATTCCACCCAGCGTCGTGATGGTGATTTATGCCACGCTGCTGCGTGATATTTCAGTTATCGACCTGTTTGCCGGCGGCATCATTCCCGGCCTATTGATGGCATTGGCGCTGCTTGCAGTGAGCTTTTTTCTGGCCTGGAAGCGAGGCTACCCCAAACAGGCGCCGACGCCACTCAAGGTAGCGGGGATGGCTTTTTTAATGGCCTTGCCGGCGATGTTCGTGCCGCTGATCATTCTTGGCGGGATTTTATCAGGGCTGACAACCATCACCGAGGCTTCAGGATTTGCCGCCGTTTATGCCATCGTGATTGGCTTGGTGTTCTATCGTAACCTTACCTGGAAAAAAATCTGGCACGCACTGGTGGTAACCGTGCGCTTCTCCGGCGTGGTGTTTTTCCTGCTGGCAACCTCGGCGGTGCTTGGCTGGTTTGTGACCCGCTCTGGCATCGCCCGGGACGCGGCTGAACTAATCACCACCTTCAGCGATTCGATGTTTGTCCAGCTACTGCTGGTGTGCGCGCTATTGTTGCTGGTTGGAACGGTAATGGATGTGCTGCCGGCGCTTGTTGTTGTCGCGCCGGTACTGGTGCCGGCAATGGTTCAGCTGGGCGTAGACCCGCTGCACTTTGCAATTCTGATGATTGTGGTGCTCAATATCGCCAACGTTACACCACCCGTGGGGATGACGCTCATGACAGCGGCCCGAATCGCCAACGTGCCGTTCGAGCGGGCAATTATTGCCTCGCTGCCGTTTTACTTCGCCTTTGCGGCGGTGATTCTGCTGCTGGTGGCGTTTCCCATACTGTCAACCTGGGTACCCTCGCTGCTCTAGCGAGGGGCTCTTGCTTGGCAAGCGCAAACGCCGCTGCGACAACACCGCTTGAATTACGCCCGATACAATAATCAAAGCACTTCCAGACATCTGCATGGCATTCAAGCTTTGGCTGAACAACCCCCACCCTAGCGCAACAACCACGATAGGCTCCAGATAAGCCAGAGTGCCAAACGTAGCAGCCGGGAGAGCCTTCAGCGCCACCACCGCAAACATAATCGCCAGGAACCCCGGAACAACACCTGCCGCCACAAGCCAGCCCCACTGCCCTGCATCAATGCTGTCGCCTTGCTGCAACATAAAAGGCAACATGCACAGGGCGCCCGCCGCCATTTGAAAGCCACTGCGGGTCAGCACATGTACACGCTCGTGAATAAGTCGATTGGTGAGAATAAAGGCCGCATAACACAACATCCCACACAGCGCGTAAAACAGCCCAATTGCTTCTTCTCCTCGCCCTGAGAGATTAAAATTGAATTCCATCATCATCGCAAAGCCAAACAGCGCCATGGCTATCAAGGCAGTGCTGGCTCCCGACAATCGTTCCCCCATAAAAAAGTGCGCAATCGTGGCTGCAGTCACCGGTGCCAAATACAGCAGCATGACTGCGTTCGCCATACTGGTATAGCTCATGGCCATCACATAAAAAACCACAAAGCCTGAGAGAAACGCGCCTGTTACCAAAACCTTCATGCCCGGCCAGGTGAACACCTTCTCTTTCTGGCCTGTCACTAAAAGGAAACAACCCATTAAAACGGCGCCGATAAACAAACGGTAAAACGTAACTGTTTCGGCGCTCACGCCGGCGTAAATAGAAATCGCGCCAATGGTGCCCATGAAAACGGCAGAAAGAACGGCCGCCAATATGTATGAGTTCATTCGCTCAGGAACCTTTTACGGTTTTGGAAGGGATCGGAATGGTCGCTAGTCTGCCTGGTGCAGCCTAAAGAAGGAAGCATGGCAACGACCCACTGACCACGCCACTGGAACACCCGAATAAGCCTTGGTGTTGACTATGACCAAAGGCCAAACCGTTTTATTTTTCGATAGAGCGTTGCTCGCGTAATGCCCAACTCCCGGGATGCAGCACTTACATTGTTATCGTGCTTTTCGAGCACCGCACACACTGCCTTACGCTCTGCATCAGCCAACAGCATTCCCGGTATTGCGTTTGGCGCTGAGACTGAAGGCCGATTCACTTTGATTTCATCAGGCAAGTGATCTACCTCTATAGTACCCAGGTCAGAGAGTGCTTGCCCAAGATTCAACGCCTGCTTTAGCTCTCTAATATTACCTTTCCAATCGTGGCTGTTTAACAGTTTTCGGGCTTCAGGCGTCAGTGTCGAGGCCCCCTCCGGGCGTGCAATCAAGGCCAACAAATGATCGATCATGGAATCCAGCTCTTCACGCTCCCGAAGAGCTGGCAGAGCTACCCTAAGGCCATTGACTCTATAATAGAGGTCGTCGCGAAAACCTCCTTTCTCCATCAGCACCTCCAGATCCCGGTGCGTCGCGCAAATTAAAGAAAAAGAAATGGGGCGTGGTCTTTCTTCCCCAAGCCTGGTCACTGTGCGCTCCTGCAGTACACGCAACAAACGCGCCTGAAACTCCGTTGGCATATCGCCTATTTCGTCCAAAAAAAGCGTACCCCCACACGCCTCTTCAAACTTTCCCTTCGCGCCCCCACGGCGAGCACCGGTGAATGCCCCATCGGCATAGCCAAACAACTCTGACTCGATTAGCCCGGCGGGAATAGCCGAGCAATTTACAGCGACAAAAGCGCCTTTTGGAGAAGGCCCTTCAACATGTAGCCAGCGAGCCAGAACCTCCTTGCCTGTCCCGGTTTCACCGTTAATCAGAACAGGCACTCCATGCTTGAAGGCGCGCCGCGCCTTCTCGAAAAGGGGCTTCAATGAAGCGTCCACAAAGAAGGCAGGGAAAGGTGACGGCTGTTTTGTTTCGGGCCTAACGTTAGCCGAAAAAGGTTTTCTACGCTGGGTCTCCGTCTGAAGATACAGCCTTGATCCATTATAACATTCCACCTCAATGGGGCGGTGTTGCGACCGCCATATTTCGTCAGGGTGGCATGAGAACAAGTCTCTAAAGCACACACCACCCTGACTCTGTTCAAGAAAATCAAGGCCTAACATTTGACGGGCTGAAGGATTTGCTCCCAGTACCTCGCCATCCTCACCAAAGTGTATCAAGCCACGCATGGGTGAATCCGAAAGCTCAGGACGATAATGAAGAGCCAAAACCAGTGCACCAGACAAATCCCCAACCATTCGGTTTTCTACGGCCCGAGTTGTCAGCGCAACTGACTCAAGAATCCCAACTGGACGGCCATCGTAGGGCTTAGAGGCGTTCAAAGCTCCCACCAACTTCCCTGCAGGATCAAAAATAGGTACGGCAACGCAAGAAAGGTCACGCAATTCATGCAAAAAATGCTCATTGCCACACACAACTGAGGGCCGGTGTTCTATTAATGCACATCCGGGACCGTTAGTGCCCACAACCCCCTCTGAAAGGTCAATACCCGAATTCAGGGCAACACCCAGTACTTTGTACGAGGGACTGTCATTGCCAAAATACTTGATGCTACGGCCTTCTCTTTCCAGACACGCTAACACCCAGCCAGCGGAACCCAATGAGCGGAATAGCCGGCGCATTTCTGGTTCAGCATAGCTCATGAGCTGTTGATGTCGGTCGCGGATATGGGGCAACTCTTTGCAGGGCGTGGCGTTTAGTAGGACCTGCTCAACCGGAGAAAGGCCATGCTCTCTGGACCGTAACCAGGATCGCATAACCTCATCTCGTACCCATTGTGATGGCACTTCCCGCCCTTCATCAAAGAGCTCACGCGCCTGTTGAATCCGGATATCTGGATCGGAATGGTGTGTCTGCATGACCGTCTCCATCAAACTGTATTGTTATTGTCCACCTGGCCGATTCGCATGTACTAAAACGACCCAGTTATTTTTCAAAAATAGCAGCCAACCCTTACAAGGCCCCGCAATAAGTTGATTTTACTGAATATTTAAAGCTCAAAAGTTCTGGCACGCTCGCTGCATATGCAATAAATGCGATACCAACAAAACCAATAAGGAATCTGCATTATGTCGCTTGTATCAACCTTTGAAAAAAGAATACTGCCCTTCTCCAAACAGCGGTATGTAAGCATTGCTTCAGCTGCTTTTACCACACTCTTGTTGTCTTCAGGCTCTGCGCAGGCTGTTGACATGGATGCGGGAGATTACACCGCTCTCCCTCCAGGCACTAATCTAGCTATGGGCTACTACCAGTTTGCTACACGGGACGCCCTCTATTCCGACGGAAACAAAGCTCCTACCAATGCAGGTCTTGACTCCCATATAGGAATTTTGCGCGGAGTTCACTTCACTGAAATCGGCGGCTTTACCGTAGATCCTCAGTTCCTTCTACCAATAGGTAAGCTCGAAGGCAAGGACGATACATCTAGCCTCGGCGACGCCAGTGGCATAGGCGATTTAACTCTAGCTGCTACAGTGTGGCTACTGAATGAACCTGAAAGTAACACCTACTTCGGCATTACCCCTTTCGTCTACGCCCCTACGGGAAGTTATGATCAAAAGGACGCGCTGAATTTGGGGGAAAACCGCTGGAGGTACGCACTCCAGGCAGGCTATATCACCGGGCTTACGCCCAAAATTTCTCTGGACTTGGCCGGGGACGTCACATTTTATGGAGAAAATGACAAGTTCGGAGCCGCCAAAGCGACTTTGAAACAGGACCCGTCTTATCAGTTGCAAAGTTTTTTTCGTTACCACATGACCTCTCAATGGGACCTTCGAGCTGGCCTTTCACACACTCTTGGCGGCGAGACTTCGGTTGACGGTGTAGACCAAGGTGACCGGATGTCATACACAAAAATGACACTGGGAACCGCCTGGTTCGCAACCCCAAGTTTGCAGTTGCTGGCTAACTATGGAAGAGACCTCTCTGTAAAAAACGGGTTTAAAGAAAAACATCGAATCAACCTTCGTGTTCTCAAAGCCTTCTAATACGGCTTAAAACAGTAATAAAAACGAAAAGGACATTGAGATGACACTAATAAAGAGCTATTCCGGATTTCGGCTAAAGCACCAGGCACTCCACGTCGCACTAATTTCATGTTTGGGGCTTGCGGGCGGTGATGCAATCGCGGCCAATCGCATTGATCAGGTCAATGAAAGCTATATAAAAGAAAACGCCAAGACGGGTAAAGACTGGCCAGCCCACGGCTTTGACTACGCAGAAACCCGTTTCAGCCCTCTCTCGCAAATTACAGATTCCAACGTCAATAAGCTGGGGTTAGCCTGGTCCTATGATCTGAAATCAAGCCGTGGCATTGAGGCTACGCCTCTGATTGTAGACGGGGTGATGTATGTAACCGCGTCGTGGAGTGTCGTACACGCACTTGATGCGACAACCGGCGAAAACCTTTGGACTTTCGACCCTGAAGTACCTCGGGAAAAGGGCTATGAAGCCTGCTGCGATGTGGTTAACCGTGGTGTTGCCCTGTATGAAGGCAAGGTCTACGTTGCCGCACTTGATGGCCGGCTGGTCGCCATTGATGCAAAAACCGGGCAAAAAGCCTGGGAAAGGAACACGCTAATTGACAACGAAATCGGCTACACATTAACCGGTGCGCCTCGCGTCTTTAAAGGTAAAGTGATCATCGGAAACGGCGGCGCAGAGCGTGGCGTAAGGGGTTATATCACGGCCTACGATGCAAAAACCGGAGAACAGAAATGGCGCTGGTATACCGTACCAGGGGATCCTGGCAAACCATTCGAAAACGAGGCCATGGCCAAAGCGGCCGAGACCTGGGACCCCAGCGGTAAATACTGGGAAAGCGGTGGCGGCGGCACCGTGTGGAACTCTATGGTTTTTGATCCCGACCTGAACCTTATGTATATCGGCACGGGCAACGGAGCCCCATGGTCCCATAAAAAACGCAGTCCAAAGGGCGGAGACAACCTGTACGTAGCCTCTATTGTTGCGCTTAACCCTGATACCGGAGAGTACGTTTGGCACTACCAAGAGACGCCGGGGGATAACTGGGACTACACCTCAGCCCAAGACATGATTCTCAAGGATCTCATGATAGATGGGGAGCTGCGAAAAATTATTATGCACGCTCCTAAAAACGGTTTCTTTTTTGTCGTTGACCGCACCAACGGCGAATTCATCTCCGCTGACAACTTTGTCGATGTGAACTGGGCGGAGGGCTACGATAGCAACGGGCGCCCAATCGAAGTGCCTGCTGCACGCTCGGGAGACAAGCCATTTGATGCCATTCCAGGCCCCTTCGGCGGTCATAACTGGCACTCGATGTCCTTCAACTCCGAAACAGGGCTCGCGTATTTCCCTTCTCAGAACATTCCCATAACGCTATCAGAAGACCCTACCTGGACAAGTATAGAAAGTAATGAGCCCGGCCAGCCAATGAGCGGTATTGGCTGGAATACCGCAATGAGAATCAACGAAGCCCCGCCCTCCGGTAAACCATTCGGACGACTAACGGCCTGGGATCCAATCAAACAACAGGAGGCCTGGCGTTACGAGCATGCCTCACCCTGGAACGGCGGTACGCTTTCTACTGCTGGCAACCTAGTGTTCCAAGGAACTGCAGATGCACGGTTAATGGCATTTAACGCACAAACGGGCAAACCGTTATGGGAATCCCCCATGGGCACCGGAGTCATTGCCGCTCCGGTCACCTATGAGGTTGATGGTACTCAATATGTCTCAATTGCAGCTGGCTGGGGAGGAGTATACGGGCAGGCCCAAAGAGGCTCTGACCTGAAGACCTCCGGCACTGTTTATACATTTGCGCTGAACGGTAACGCCGAATTGCCTGAGTTCACGAAATATCAGTTGGGGTCATTAATTTCTGGTGTTAAGTACAACCCAGATTTCGTTGAGGAAGGCACTGGCATTTACGTTAGCAACTGCGTGTTTTGCCATGGCGTCCCTGGGGTAGATAAAGGCGGCAATATCCCGAACCTGGGCTACAGCGATAGCGCTGTTATCGAAAACCTTAGCTCCTTTGTATTTAATGGCCCATTTGTCGGTAACGGTATGCCTGATTTTACCGGCAAGTTAAGTGAGACAGATGTCGAAAAAATAAAGGCCTTTATCCAGGGTACAGCTGACGCAATTCGCCCCAAAAGCCAGTAAATGAAGGAAATAACAATGAACAAAATGACAAACGAAGCAGCGAATATAGAACAGAAGACCCAAGCGTTTCTCGACCGTCAAAGCCATCGCATGCTGATTGGCGGGGAATGGGTTGATGCAGCGAAAGACAAGCGTATGCAGGTTGTAAACCCAGCCGAAGAAGCGATCATTGGAACTATTCCGTCTGCAAATTCGGACGACGTAAACAAAGCTGTTGATTGTGCCAGAAACGCTCTGGAACAAAGTGCCTGGAGTCGGATGAGACCTTCCACTCGGCAGAATTTGCTCCTGAAACTTGCTGACCTGATTGAGCGGGATGCCCGAATAATCGCGGAGTTAGAGGCTATCGACAATGGTAAATCTGCCGCTGTTGCTCAGGCTGTTGATATAAGCTTAGGCTTGGAGTTCTTCCGCTATATGGCAGGGTGGGCAACCAAAATCGAAGGGTCTACTCTGGATGTGTCCATGCCTTTCGCACCGCCCGAAGCTGACTTTTTTGCATACACCCGACGTGAGCCTATCGGTGTTGTAGCTGCAATCATACCGTGGAACTTTCCATTTCTTATGGCCTGCTGGAAGTTGGCACCGGCGCTGGCAGCGGGCTGTACGGTGGTTCTAAAACCTGCAGAGCAAACATCTCTTTCTGCACTATATTTAGGCGAGCTGATTGAGGAGGCCGGTTTCCCCAGCGGCGTTGTGAATATTATTACAGGTGATGGTCAGAGTACGGGCTCGACTTTGATAGCACACCCTGACATAAACAAAATCAGCTTTACAGGTTCAACACAGGTGGGCCAGCTCATCGGCCGCGCAGCTATGGATAACATGGCCCGTGTAACACTGGAGCTGGGCGGCAAGTCGCCAATGATTGTCCTGGAAGATTGTGATCCCGAGAAAGCAGCGCAAGGTGCGGCCGTCGCAATCTTTTTCAATCATGGACAAACTTGCAGCGCAGGCTCTCGGCTGTACGTGCACCGAAGCATCTTTGATACTGTCGTCAACCGACTCGCGGAGTTGGCTGAGGCCATACCCCTGGGGCCAGGCCTAGATCCGGCCGCACAAATGGGGCCCCTTGTATCCCAGACACAGCTGGACAGAGTCTGCCGCTATATTGAAATAGGCTGCCAGGAAGGTGCACGCTTGGTTACCGGAGGGGAGAGGGCTGACCGCAAGGGGTATTACGTCAAGCCCACCATCTTCACATGCGAAGATGACAGCCTGGTTATTGCCAGGGAGGAGATTTTTGGCCCGGTAATGGTAGCAATTCCCTTTGATGATGTTGACGATGTTGTGGATCGTGCCAATGACAGTCGCTATGGCCTGGCAGCCAGTATCTGGTCAAACGACCTCTCTCAAGTGCAACGCTTAATACCGAGACTAAAAGCGGGCACTGTATGGGTAAATGGACACAACATGCTTGACGCAAACGTGCCATTCGGAGGCTACAAACTATCAGGCGTTGGCCGCGATATGGGCAAGCAATCCCTTGATTCGTATCTTGAAACCAAATCGGTTTTCATGGCCCTCTAGGAATGAATGCTACCCCTCCCCGGCATTCGCAGCCGGAGGGGGTAGCATTAATAGCCGAACGCTTCAGCTATCCCTAGCTTTAATACCACCCATCCCAAGATGAGAGCTATGACTAACTACAAATCTACATTTCTCTTTTTGAGTGGACTAGTAACCCTCCCATTCACAATGACTGCCCATGGGCAACCTGCCGCCGACATTATGGTGACAGCGCCAGTGATGGAGCGTGACCTTTACGAAACGCCCGCTGCCATGTCGGTCGTTCGGCAGAGCTCCATTCAGGAAGGTCAGTCCCGATTAAAGTTGAATGAGAGCCTTGGCCAAGTTCCGGGCATTTTTTTGCAGAATCAGGAGAACTACGCCCAGGGTGAACGCATCGCGATACGTGGGTTTGGGGCACGAGCGCCATTTGGGGTTCGCGGCATTACGGTTATGGTTGACGGCATTCCATACACCCTCCCAGACGGCCAGGCGCAACTGGATGCAATCGATTTGGATACCGCTCAACGCATCGAAGTGATTCGTGGCCCCGCGTCGGTCTTATATGGTAATGCGGCGGGCGGCGTGATCAGTGTGACAACAGCCGATGGGCGCTCTCAGCCCGATCAGACATCGGTTCGTATGACCGGTGGCAGTAATGATTTCGGCAAACTTTCGATAACCAACAGCGGCAGCAATGGGCCCTGGTCGCACAGCGTCAGTGGTTCCGCCCTCAACTATGAGGGCTATCGTGATCAAGCCAAGGTCGAAAAATACCTGCTGAACACCAAGCTGCGCCGGGAGCTAGGTAACGATCGCTCCGTGACCGCCATGTTAAACCTGCTGCAAAACCCACGGTCGGAAGATCCGGGGGCTCTCACAATTGAACAAGTTAAAGCCGACAAATCCCAAGCTGGTAAATTTACCGAGAAGTTTAATACCGGGCAAACCGTCGACCAACAAGTGCTTGGCCTGCAATATCAGGACCTTTCTGCAGGTCCGGGTGAGCTTCGCGTAAAAACCTTCTACATGCGCCGGAACTTTGAACAACAACTTCCTTATATTGGTCCAAGCCGCATCGATTACAACCGCAATTATTTTGGAGTAAATGCGGATTATCGTCAGGCCCTGCAAGTTGCGGGATTTCCGTTTCGTTATGTTGCGGGGATCGAGGCACGGGATCAACAAGATGACCGCATACGCACAAAAATGAACCCAAACGGAAATTTAGGAGGGCTCAAGGAGGATGAACGTCAATCCGCCACTGTTCTCAGTACTTTTGCTCAAGGTGACTTGAACCTTAGTGAACAATTAACTTTTTCTCTTGGGGCTCGCTTCGACCGAGTTCGCATGAAAGTTAGTGACGACTTCCTTTCAAATGGCAATCAAAGCGGAAGTAACAGCTTTAAAGAATGGAGCGGCTCTGCGGGCTTGAACTATCGCTACCTTCCAGCTCACCAAGCGTATGCGAACCTTAGCACCGCCTTCGAAACACCAACCTTCACGGAGTTTGCCAACCCGTTGGGAGTAGGTGGACTAAATCCGGAAACTCAGGCACAAAAATCACTTAATCATGAGTTGGGGGTGCGTGGGGAATTCAACAACGGCATCGATTATGACCTCACATTGTTCTGGGTTGATGTTCGAGATGAGCTTATCGCCTATAACCTCCCTGGCCGGGGTGATCAGGACTTCTACCGCAACGCCGGAGACACTACACGTAAGGGGTTTGAAGCAGCCGTTGGCTGGCTGATTACCTCAAGCTGGCGTATTGACAGTGCATTAACGTTAGCCAGCTATGAACTTGAAACCTACCGCACGGATAGCAACAACTATGATGGGAACAGGTTACCCGGCCTGCCAGAGCATACCTGGAGCAACCAGCTGAAGTGGCACGGCCTGGGCGGCACCTTTGCAACGTTGGAAAGCCGTTATGTTGGCGATATGGTTGCCGACGATGCCAATGAGGTGAAAGTTGACGACTATTGGCTGTTAAACCTGCGCGGCGGCGACACGCTGTATGCGGGGCAAAAGTTGCTTCTTAAAGGCTTTGCTGGCATTGATAACCTGACTAACAGGAATTATTTTGCCAACGTACGTACTAACGCCACCTACGGTAAATATTTTGAGCCAGCCTCCGGGCGCACCTGGTACGCAGGACTCGAGGTTGTTTTCTGAAAACCTGGAAACTTTAACGACAACTGCGGCACGGAACTGCCGCAGTTCGGTGCTTACACCTACAGGCGTTATAACTTACCCCGCTCTTCGCTAAAACCTTACCGTAAAAGGTCGACATTTCGCTGTATAATGTCGCCGTCAGCGAAATTAATGTTTATTTAAGCATCAGCCGTTTGAAGACAGTAGGTAGTAAATGACCGCAACGCCCCTAGAAAAATGGCCTTCAAAAGCACGCGAGCCCAGCTCAAATAGAACCCTAGCGCCATCTCGCCGCTTCAGCGTAGCGCCTATGATGGATTGGACTACCCCGCACTATCGGTATCTTGCCCGCCTGCTAAGCAAGCACACCCTGCTCTACACCGAGATGGTTACCACCGGTGCGCTGATTCATGGCGATACTGAGCGGTTTTTACGCCACAACGCTGCTGAGTACCCGTTGGCCCTTCAACTTGGGGGCAGTAATGCTGGCGAGTTAGCGCATTGTGCAAGGCTGGCTGAGCAGTTTGGTTTCAGTGAAGTAAACTTGAACGTTGGCTGCCCGAGCGACCGGGTGCAAAACAATATGATTGGCGCCTGTTTGATGGAGCACCCGGATAAGGTAGCGGAAGGCGTTCGTGCGATGATTGCAGCCACCAGTCTTCCAGTTACGGTTAAACACCGCATAGGCATTAATGGCCGAGAGTCCTGGGAAAATCTGTGCGAGTTCGTGGACAAGGTAAGCGAGGCCGGTTGCCGGACATTTATTGTGCATGCCCGCATCGCCGTTCTTGAGGGCCTGAGCCCTAAAGAAAATCGCGATGTGCCTCCATTAAAGTATGACTGGGTGTACCAGCTTAAGCAGAAGTATCCGCACCTTGAGATCATTATCAACGGCGGCATCAAAACCTTTGCGGAATGCCAGGAGCACTTGGCGCACACAGATGGCGTGATGCTGGGCCGCGAGGCTTATCACAACCCTTGGCTTTTGACCGGTGTAGACCAGGAATTTTTCGGCGGCGAGCCGGCTCTTGCTTCACGTCATGAGGTGCTGGAAGCCATGTATCCGTTTATTCAGAGCGAATTGGATCGCGGCGTATACCTTGCACACATATCCCGACACTTGCTTGGGCTGTTCCACGGCATGCCCGGTGGCCGGCTGTTCCGCCGCTATATTAGTGAAAATGCTCACAAATCCGGGGCTGGACTGGAGGTAATACAGACCGCCCTTGAGAAGGTTCGTGAACAGGAGCAATCCGCACTGGCTCGCGCTGCTGCCAGTGCCTAATCATTCTTTAGTCATTTTTTACCGCAAGGTTAACGCACTATTGCCAAAACCTTACTTTTTGCTGTCTTGTTCCTGCCTTTGCAGCCCGCTATTGTAGAGGCACAGCCTGCACCCGGGGTTTGGGGTGCGCAGATAATAATATCAACCGGGACGACAGTACGAATGACCAGCAAGCTTGATCAACTCAAAACCATGACCACGGTAGTGGCAGACACCGGCGATATCGATGCTATTGCCCAGTGGCTGCCCCAAGACGCAACAACCAACCCGTCGCTACTACTGAAAGCTGCCGCTTCTGAAGCCTACCGGCCTATGCTTGAAAAAGCTGTTGCCCTGGCCCAAAGGCAAGGCGGCTCCAGTGCTGAACAGTTAACCATGGCAACCGATATGTTGGCGGTTTTGGCGGGCCAGGAAATACTCAACCTGATACCGGGCGTGGTGTCCACCGAAGTGGATGCGCGGCTGTCATTTGACACTGAAGCAACACTTAGGCGGGCGCGGCGTTTGATAGCGCTATACGATCAACAAGGCGTGGATACAAGCCGGGTGTTAATCAAGATTGCGTCTACCTGGGAAGGTATTCGTGCGGCCGAGATTCTTGAGCAAGAAGGTATTCGCTGCAACCTCACTCTTTTATTTTCGTTCGTGCAGGCAGCGGCCTGTGCGCAAGCGGGCGCATTTCTGATTTCACCATTTGTAGGGCGTATTCTGGACTGGCACCTTGCCAACAGTGGCCGCGACCACTTCCCTGCCGCCGAGGACCCGGGTGTATTGTCTGTTGCTCGTATTTATAACTACTACAAGGCCCATGGCTTCAATACCGTGGTAATGGGTGCGAGTTTCCGTAACCTGGGTGAGATCGAAATGTTGGCAGGCTGCGACCGGCTTACCATCAGCCCAGCGTTATTGCAGGAACTGAAAAATGATACCGGAACCCTGGAGCAGCAGCTTTCGGCAGCCGGCGCCACATCCTCGGATGGTTTCGGAGCGTTGGATGAAAAAATGTTCCGTTGGGAGTCGAACGAAGACGCCATGGCCACTGAAAAGCTGGCCGACGGCATCCGCCGCTTTACCGCGGATCAGATTGCACTGGAGAACCAGGTTCGCCAGCTGGCCATTAAAGCGGCTTGATAGTAAGCGCACTTTCAACACACCAGAATGACCGTACCAGATTATGATTGAAAGCCTGAAAAAACTATTTAGCACTCCGGAAACAGAGCATCACAAACCCGACGCGCATCACATCGCGATTGCTGCAACCGCCTTAATGGTGCAGCTTTCGCAAGTTGACAACGATGAAGATGAGCGAGAGTTGCAGGCCATTATAGATTGCGCGGTACAGGTGCATAATTTAACGCGTGAAGAGGCCAGAGAAATTCTTGAGCAGGCGATGGCCCAAGCACAAAGCGCCACATCGTTGTATGAGTTTACCGGGCAACTCAACGAATTTCTGGATCAAGACGGTAAGCAGGCGTTATTGGAAAACATCTGGCGTGTTGCCCTTGCTGACGATCGAGTCGACAAATACGAAGAACATCTTATTCGCCGCATTGCAGATCTGATGCATCTTAATCATCGGGAATTTATTCTGGCGCGACACAGGGCCGAAAGCTCAAGCTCTTAACCGCATGTAAAGAAGGAGTCTCCATGCTAGCCATTCTTCACCCCAACACTCCGCTGGACAGCGAAGCTTATCGCCAGACCATGCACTACCTGGAACACCTGCCAGGGGTAACGGTGCGGGTGCACGAGATTCAGGGCGCCAGTCAGCGACTGACCGAATTATACCTGCTGGGCGACACCAAACCGCTCAATAAAGAAGAGATAGAAGCCCTGCCCGCTGTTGAGCGTGCTATTCGTATATCCGATGATTATCGGATATTGGGGCGTCACCAGGATGATAACCGGCAAAACGGTTTCACCTATAACGGCGTGGACTTTAATCAGTCAAACCTGAACGTATTTGCCGGGCTTTGCGCCGTGGATATTCCCGAGCATGTTGAAATGATGCTGAAAGCTCTGGAGGATAACGGTCAGGTTTGCACGCGTATGGGTGCTTACAAGCCACGCACCAATCCCTATTCATTCCAGGGTCATGGCAAGGGCTGCCTGCCATGGGTGTTTGAGAAAGCCGGCAAGCACGGCATCAAAGTGGTTGCCATGGAGATCACCCATGAAAGCCACATTGAAGAGATCGACAACTGTCTGGAAAAACTCGGTCGGCCAACCGGCGTTATGTTGCAAGTGGGCACCCGGAATACTCAGAACTTTGAGCTTCTCAAGGCAATTGGCCGTCAGACAACCTATCCGGTGCTGCTAAAGCGGGGCTTTGGCATTACGTTGAACGAATCCCTGAACGCCGCCGAATATCTGGCCAGCGAAGGCAACGCCAACGTTATTTTTTGCTTACGAGGCATGAAAACCGAGGCCGGCCAACCACACCGAAACATGGTGGATTTTGCCCACGTGCCAACCGTGAAACGGTTAACCCGCATGCCTGTGTGTATTGACCCGTCCCATTCTGTTGGCACCCGCGCCAAGGCGCCAGACGGCATTTTAGATGTGATGCACGCCACTGCACAGGGCGTTGTTTCAGGGGCGAATATGGTACTGGTAGACTTTCACCCTAAACCGGAGAAAGCCCTGGTAGACGGACCACAAGCGCTGCTGATGAATGAGCTGCCAGCTTATCTCGAAGATATACGCCTGTGCCACGACACCTGGAAAAAACGCCAGGACATTTACCAACGTTTGAGAGGTGAAACACCCGAATGATCGTGTACGGACACCGGGGCGCCAAAGGTGAAGCCCCTGAAAACACCCTGCCCGGATTCACACTTGCGTACAAGCAGGGTATTCGACATTTTGAGCTGGACCTGGTGCTGTCGAAAGACGGTAAACTCGTTGTGGTGCACGACCTTACAATAGAGCGCACCACCGGCCAAAAGGGCGATGTAGGTCAGTACACTGCTGCCGAGCTCGCGCAAATGGACGCTCGCCGTAATACCAGCCCTTGGCCGAAAAAAACCGGCATCCCAGAGCTGGAAGATATATTGGACCGGTTTGGCGACGTTGAGCATTTTCAGCTTGAAGTAAAAAAGGACTCGCGCGCCCGGCTAAACATTCTCTGCAACCGGCTCACGGAAGTGATTCAGAGCAGAAATCTTTACCAAACGGCTGCAGTGACCTCATCTGACACGTGGTTTTTGAAAGAAATTCGTAGAAGAAACAAGCGTATTCGTACGGGGCTGGTATCAGAAAGACGTTTTCCGCGGCCCATTGGACTGACAGCGCGCCTGGGCTGTGAATATCTGTGTATCAATTGGAAGATGTGTTCTCAGGAGCTAGTGCAGACAGCCCACCGAAAAGGTATGCATGTTTCCTGTTGGACCGTTAACAGCATTCAAGACATGCTTAGGCTGGAGGCCATGGGTGTAGACAGTATAATCACCGACTACCCCACAAGTACCCGGATGTTCTTTGACAACCGTGCACGCTCTGCGCCCTCACTACCTGATCGCCAGGACTGCATAGCGGCGGGCAATGAGGCACTGCCCGCCAACTAACTCGTTAACCAATCGAAAAGCCTGAATCGGTCAGAAAATCCGGTTCAGGCCGTTCAATGCAGCTACCCGATAAGCTTCCGCCATAGTTGGGTAGTTAAAGGTTGTGTTAATGAAGTAATTGAGCGAGTTGGCCTCTCCCTCCTGGTTCATGATCGCTTGGCCGATGTGCACGATTTCTGCTGCCTGGTCTCCAAAGCAGTGGATGCCCAGAATCTGCCTGGTTTCACGATGGAACAGAATTTTCAGCATGCCTACTGGCTCGCCGGTAATTTGTGCTCGGGCCAGGTCCTTGAAAAACGCTTGGCCAATTTCATAAGGCACTTTAGCGGCGGTTAGCTCTCGCTCGGTTTTCCCGACGGAACTGATCTCCGGAATCGTATAAATACCGGTTGGGACATCGGATACGAACCGGAAGTAATCATCGCTAACAATATCTGAAGACGCAGAACGCCCCTGATCATAAGCGGCGCTGGCCAAGCTTGGCCAGCCGATCACATCACCGGCGGCGTATATGTTTTCTACCTCAGTGCGGTACTGCTCATCAATAGAAAGCTGGCCCCGACCATTTGGTGTCAGGCCAATGTTCTCAAGCCCCAAGCTGTCGGTGTTGCCGCTCCGGCCATTACACCAGAGAAACGCATCTGCGCGGATCTTTTTGCCTGACTGCAAAGAGAGAACAACACCATGGTCATCTCCATCCACAGATTCGTACTGCTCGTTGTGGCGCACCAAAACGCCGTTATTACGTAGGTGATAACTGAGCGCATCGGAGATTTCATCATCAAGGAATGAGAGCAAACGGCTGCCCGGGTTGATCAGATCAACCTTCACACCAAGACCCGCAAAGATAGAAGCATATTCCGAACCGATAACACCAGCACCATAAATAATAAGGGTGCGCGGTGTATGGGACAGATTGAGTATGGTATCTGAGTTGTAAACCCTGTGGTGACGAAAATCCACATCGGGTGGCAGATACGGGCGAGAACCTGTCGCAATGATCGCCTGCTTGAAATGCAATGTCTCGACGGACTTGTTGCCACGCACTTCGAGCCGGTTATTGTCGATGAACGACGCGCGTCCGTTAATCAGATCTACACGGTTACGGGAGTAGAACTGGGTTCTTAATTTTACCTGTTTACCAATAACCTTCTGTGCGTTTTGCAGCACCCGGGGAAACGAAAACCAGCGGGGCTCGCCGATATCCCGGAACATTTGGTTGGTATTAAAGGTAATGATCTGTTTGACCGAATGGCGCAAAGCCTTGGAAGGAATCGTTCCCCAGTGAGTGCAGTTGCCTCCCACGGTTGGCTTGTCTTCAACGATCGCAACACGCCTGCCACTTTTCGTCGCATTCATTGCCGCACCTTCGCCTGAAGGTCCGGCACCGATAACGACGACGTCGTAATGATGTTCTGCCATGCGCGCAGTGACTCCTTATCTACGTCGTGTATAAAACATTATGATTATTTGGTATTGCCAACGCTTACTGCTTGCGTCCAGCGGTGCTGGCATCATAAGCCAACTCTGCGGGCGCGACAGCCTCTGAGCCCGCGCGTTGATTTTCCTCTTCGCATTTTTGGGTGTTACCACCACAAATATCACAGGACGAACTGATACCCAGCGCACCTATGCCACCGCAGGTGCCACTGATCGGTTTACCGCTGAAAATAACGCCAACGGACATGCCGGCTACCAGCAAAACCACAATGGCAAAAACCAGAAGAAAAGTACCCATATTGCCCTCCCCTTACTGCGTCACGTAGGACGAAAAAGCCGGTGTTTGATGAGATTCAAACCCGTTCTTCGTCCGGATAATAAAATAGGCCGGAATGTTCTCCCGCGTTGCCAGTGCACTGGCTCGCTCATAACCCATGGCTGTAAAACCGGTTGCCAGTGCGTCTGCACTCATACTGTCATCAGTAATAACGGTCACCGAAGCCAGGTTATGGGCAATCGGCTTTCCAGTCTCCGGGTCTATTGTATGCGAGAAGCGCTGGCCTTGTGATTCGTAATAGTTCCGATAGTCACCCGAGGTTGCCAGAGCCATGGAAGGCAGGGTAACGATGCGGTTGACCGTATGTTCTCCCCCCTCTGCCGGCTGCTCGATGGCGAGTTTCCACACACTGTCGTCTGGTTTCTTACCTTGGGTGCGCACTTCGCCTCCAATTTCTACAAGGTAAGCGTTAACGCCCTCACTATCGAGATACCGTGCCACCACGTCCACGCCATAGCCTTTGGCAATGGCCGAAAGATCAATATACTGGGGCTTTACGGCTTTTACCGCTGGCGGATCAGCCTGTAGCCGCAGGTTTTCAAACCCTGTGGCAGCCAGAGCGTGAGAAAGAGCATCATCTGACGGAATATGTTCAGGCCGTGCATTTGGCCCAAAGCCCCAAAGATTAACCACTGGCCCGATGGTTATATCGAAGGCGCCGTTAGTAAGCCGTGAAATCTCATCTGATCGGGCAAGTACCTCAAAAAGTGGAGCCGATACAGGAATCCAGTCAGACTGATCTTCAAGACGGTTCAGCTTTGACAGTTCAGAATCTTCTCTCCAGGTAGACATAGACGCATCAACGCCCTCTAAAGCCTTGTCGATGCCTTCTGCCAATACCTCAAGCCTTTCCCGGTCTTCTGGCAATACTACGCTGATGTGATAGCTGGTGCCGAATACTGCCCCTGAGATTTCCCAGATTTTTTCATCCGGCTGAAACGAGCAACCCGCCAGGGTCACCAATGCCAGCGTCAAAATAACGCTGGCAAAGGCCACCCGGGCGGGCTGTAAGATACAAGATGTCATCTAAGCGGCTTAGCCTCCGAAGTCATCCAGCATAATATTCTCGTCTTCAACACCCATATCTTTCAGCATCTTGATCACTGACGAGTTCATGATAGGGGGGCCGCACATATAATACTCGCAGTCTTCCGGCGCAGGATGATCTTTCAAGTACTTATCGTACAGTACGTTATGGATGAAGCCCGTTGGGCCTTCCCAGTTGTCTTCAGGCTGTGCATCAGACAAGGCCACGTGCCATTCGAAGTTCTCGTTCTCTTCGGCAAGCATGTCGAAGTCTTCCACGTAGAACATCTCGCGAACACTTCGTGCGCCATACCAGAAGCTGATTTTACGTTTTGATTCCAACCGCTTGAGCTGATCAAAAATGTGTGAGCGCATGGGTGCCATGCCGGCACCACCGCCAATGAACACCATTTCAGCTTCGGTTTTCTTGGCGAAGAATTCACCAAACGGCCCCATAACCGTAACCTTGTCACCCGGCTTCAGGCTGAACGTGTAGCTGGACATAATGCCCGGCATGTGATCAGTACCTGGAGGCGGCATAGCAATACGAATGTTGAACTTGAGAACACCCTTCTCTTCCGGATAGTTTGCCATGGAGTAGGCACGAATGGTCTCTTCTTTGTTGATCGCCTTAAAGCGCCAGAAATCGAGCTTGTCCCAGTCGCTATGGAACTCTTCTTCGATATCAAAATCTTTAAAATCGATTTCGTAAGGATCACACTCAAGCTGCACATAACCACCCGCGCGGAAATCCACTTCCTCGCCTTCTGGCAGCTTCAGTACCAGCTCCTTGATAAAGGTGGCCACGTTATGGTTGGAAGCAACTTCGCATTCCCACTTCTTAACGCCAAAGAATTCTTCGGGCACCTCTATTTTCATGTCCTGCTTAACCGGAACCTGGCACGACAAGCGCCAGCCTTCTTTCTCTTCCCGATTTGTGAAGTGCGTTTTTTCGGTGGCCAGCATGGCGCCGCCGCCGTCAAATACCTTACATTTGCACTGGGCGCAGGTACCGCCGCCGCCACAAGCAGACGACAGGAAGATACCACTGCCTGCCAGAGTGCCAAGAAGTTTTCCGCCGGCCTCCGTTTTCACGGTATGTTCCGGGTCGTCATTGATTTCGATGGTCACGTCACCGGTGCTTACCAGTTTGGATCTCGCCGCGAGGATGATCGCTACAAGCGCCAGAACGATAACGGTGAACATGACCACGCCAAGTGTTATTTCTATAAACATGGTCTCGCCTTTTCGTTAAACCGAATCACCGGGTGAATTACAGAGAAATCCCTGAGAACGACATAAAGCCAAGGGACATCAAGCCAACGGTAATGAAGGTGATACCCAGGCCACGCAGCCCTTCTGGAACATCGCTGTACTTCAGCTTTTCACGGATACCGGCTAAAGCAATAATAGCCAGAGCCCAGCCCACACCAGCACCAAAGCCATACACCACACTTTCGCTGAAGGTGTAATCACGCTCCACCATAAACAGTGCAGCACCCATAATGGCGCAATTCACTGTGATCAGCGGCAGGAACACACCCAGTGCGGAGTAAAGCGCCGGAATATACTTGTCCAGAATCATTTCCATAATCTGAACAATGGCCGCGATCACACCAATGTAGGTAATCAAACCAAGAAAACTCAGATCGACATCCGGCAAGCCGGCCCAGGCCAGCGCGCCATCACGAAGTATGTTGTTATAGATCAGATTGTTGACCGGCACGGTCAGCGTCAGAACCACAACAACGGCAATACCCAGACCAGTAGCCGCCTCTATTTTCTTGGAAATAGCGAGGAACGTGCACATACCCAAGAAAAACGCGAGAGCCATGTTCTCAATGAAAATTGCTTTAAGAAGCAAACTGATATAATGCTCCATCAGAAGGCCTCCTTATGGGTATGGCGGGACATTTTGTAGTCCTCTTCTTCTACTTGCTCAGGCATCCAGGTACGCAGGCCCCAAATGGCCAGGCCAATAATGAAGAAAGCACTCGGCGGCAGCAGAAGCAGGCCGTTAGTGATGTACCAGCCACCTTCGTTAACCGGAGTCAGCAGGGTTACACCAAACAGTGAACCGGCACCCAGAAGCTCGCGGAAGAATGCCACAAACAGCAGCATAATCGAGTAGCCCATACCGTTACCGATGCCGTCCAGGAAACTCAGCCAAGGGCCGTTTTTCATAGCGAAGCCTTCGGCACGCCCCATAACAATGCAGTTGGTTATGATCAGACCTACGAACACCGACAGCTGCTTACTGATTTCATAGGCATAAGCCTTGAGGATCTGATCCACCACGATAACCAGAGACGCAATAATGGTCATCTGCACGATGATTCGAATGCTGCCCGGTATTTGGGTGCGAACCAGGGATACAGCCAGGTTGGCAAATGCGGTCACCGCAATAACCGACAAGCACATAACGATAGTCACGTTCATGCTGGTAGTTACGGCAAGCGCTGAACAGATACCAAGAATCTGCAGCCCGATCGGGTTGTTACTGAATATTGGTTCGAAAAGAACCTGCTTGGCAGTTACTTCGGCCATGATCAGACCTCCCCTTCACGAAGTTTCTTGAGGAACGGCGCGTAACCCCGGTCACCCATCCAGTAATTCACCAGGCTTTGAACGCCACGACTGGTCAGTGTCGCGCCGGAGAGCGCATCAACCTTGTGTTCTTTACCAGGAGCGTTAGAGCTAACCCCACCCTTAATCAAACGGATCTGCGGCTTGGTTTTATCTTCATCGTACAGCTCTTTACCAACCCACTGGGATTTCCAGCGCGGATTATCCACTTCACCGCCAAGACCCGGCGTTTCAGCATGATCGTAAAAACCCAGACCTTCAATAGTGTTCAAGTCGCCTTCCAGTGACATGAATCCGTACAGGGTAGACCAGAGGCCATAACCATGAACAGGCAATACCACGCGCTTAATATTCCCGTTTTCGCTCAGAGTATAAACCTTGGAAATATTGGGACGACGCTTGATACCCGCCTTGTCTGCTGAAGATAAAATATTGGTAGACATCTCGGGATCGGAGGTGGCTTTATACATATCGTACTTCATAGGGTCTTTTACACCCACAAAAGACGGCTCCACATAGTCGCCAGTTTCAAGATCCACCAAGCGTACTTCAAATTGCGAGAATACTTTTTCAATCTCCTCGGCTCCTGCTCCCTCAGGCAACATGCCAGATGCGGCCAGAATATTGGTTTTGATGTCCAGATTCTGGTTTTTGATCTGAGCCGGGCGAAGTACAACCGCGGCGGTTGATACCACCACGGAGAAAACGATACTCAGCACAAGCGCTACAAGCAGCGTTCTTGGGACAGTTTCTTTACCCTTAGCCACGAGCGAGCCTCCGTTTAACGTTTGCCTGAACCACGTAATGGTCCATTAGCGGAGCAAAAAGGTTAGCGAACAGGATCGCCAGCATGATGCCTTCCGGGAACGCGGGGTTAACAACCCGGATCAGGATAGTCATCACACCCACCAGAATACCGAAGCACCAGCGGCCTGTATTGGTCATTGAAGCTGAAACCGGATCCGTTGCCATGAACATCATACCGAAAGCAAAGCCGCCCATAACCAGGTGCCAATGAGCCGGAACGGAGAACATCGGGTTGGTGTCAGAGCCTACAACGTTCATTAGCACTGCTGTAGCAATCATGCCAATCAACACGCCACCCACAATCCTGTAACTGGCAATTCGCATCACAATCAGAGCCAAGCCACCAATCATTACCGCCAGCGTGGAGGTTTCGCCCATAGAGCCCTGAACAGAACCCATGAATGCGTTCATCCAGCCAATGCCCTCATTCAGGGCGTCAAGACCACCATTTGCAGCCAGGCTGAGTGCGGTTGCACCACTGAAACCGTCAACCGCTGTCCAAACAGCATCGCCGGAAATCTGTGCCGGGTACGCAAAGTACAGGAATGCACGGCCAGTCAGTGCCGGGTTCAGGAAGTTTTTGCCGGTACCGCCAAAAACTTCTTTACCGATCACGACACCGAAGGTGATGCCCAGCGCCACCTGCCAAAGAGGAATGGTTGGCGGGCAAATCAGTGCGAACAGGATAGAGGTAACAAAGAACCCCTCGTTTACTTCGTGACGACGCACGGTTGCAAACATAACTTCCCAGAAACCGCCGACTACGAAGGTAACAAAATATACGGGCACAAAGTACGCCATTCCGTATACAAAGTTATCCCAGATACCGGCTCCGGCCCCGGTCACAGCAAGCGCTTGAATAAAGGCTGTACGTAACCCGCCGTCTGCAATCAATGCATCCGGATTGGTCGCCAGAAAGCTGTTGGCTTGAAAGCCAATGTTCCACATACCGAAGAACATGGCTGGAAATGCACACAACCACACCGAGATCATGATGCGCTTGAGATCAATGCCATCACGCACATGCGAGGTTGTAGAGGTTACCGAGCTTGGTGTGTAAAACATGGTGTCGGCAGCTTCGTAAAGCGCATACCAGCGCTCGTACTTGCCACCTTTTTCAAAGTGATGCTCGATTCCATCGAGAAACTGTCTGATAGCCATCGTATTAGCCCTCGATCTCGATTCGTGTCAGATTCTCGCGAAGAATCGGACCGTATTCATATTTACCCGGGCACACGAAGGTGCACAGCGCCAAATCTTCTTCGTCTAACTCCAAAGCGCCGAGCTTCTGGGCCATCTCGGTATCCCCGACAATCAGCGCACGCAGCAACTGAGTGGGCAGGATATCCAGAGGCATCACCTTCTCGTAAGAGCCAACCGGCACCATGGCACGCTCACTGCCATTGGTAGTGGTTGTGAAGTCAAACTTCTTATTGCCAGAAAACTTAGACAAATAGATATTCAGAACAGAGAACTTGTTTGCACCTGGCGACAGCCAGCCCAAAAAGTGCCGTTTATTGCCTTCTTCTAACAGCGACACCTGGTTAGCAAAACGACCAAGATACGCACAAGGGCCTTCACCACGACGACCACCGAACACAGAGCCGGAGATTGCACGAACGTCGCAGCCCGAGGTTACTTCGCCATCCAGAAGTTCAGGCAGACAGGCGCCCAAACGGGTACGAACCAAGCGAGGCTTCTGCGCCTTCGGGCCGCCAAGCGCAACAATACGGCCAACATTCAGTTCGCCCGTGACGAACAGTTGGCCAATATCGATCACATCCTGGTAGTTAACCGTCCACACACTTTTAGCGATAGAAACCGGGTCAAGATGATGAATATGCGTTCCAACGTTTCCCGCAGGGTGCACACCGTCAAATTGTTGAACCTCAATGTTATCGGCTTTGGGAACGGCCACATTGGACCCGGGCCGACCGGTTACAAACACCTTGCCTGAAGTAAGCCGACCCAAAATGGTCAACCCGTTTTCGAAGGCGGCCGCATTCTCAGCAATCACGATAGTGGGATCGGCTGTCAGCGGGTTGGTATCCATAACAGAGACAAATATGGAGTGAGGCGCGGTGTCTATGGCCGGCACTTTGCTATAAGGACGGGTTTTGAAAGCCGTCCACAGGCCGGACTCAACCAGGTTGTCAACCACCTGTTGACGCTCCAGACCGGCAAGATCCGAGTCACTGTAGCGGGCAAAGGTCTCAGCATCGTCACCATCAAGCTCGATGACAATTGACTGAAATACCCGACGCTCACCGCGATTGATTTCTTTCACCACACCGGCCCCGGGTGATGTATAACGAACGCCCTCGGTCTTCTTGTCCGTGAACAGCAGCGTACCGCGCTTAACACGATCTCCTTCTTTAACAGCCATCGTCGGCTTCATGCCGATGTAGTCGAAGCCAATTAACGCCACGTGGCGAACTGGCTTACCGTCTGTGATGGTCTGTTCGGGAGCGCCGCTGATGGGAAGATCCAGGCCTTTTTTGATCTTAATCATTAGCCTCATCCAATCATCAGAAACTAGTCTATGGATTCGTATTGCCCGACCCCAGCGGCCCAGAATAAGTTGAGAAACGGGGAGCCAGACATACCCAAAATCGCGCCAATTATAGAGTTTAAGGCAAGCTATTTCCACCTGAAACGAGAACAGGTTTGTACCGGATCGTAATCCAACCCTGGCTTGCCATGGCTAACAAAAAACCCGGCGACTTTCATCGCCGGGTTTTTGGAGCTACTAACACTTGCTCAAGCGCACTCTATTCAGTCGCGCGTGCGCTTCGGGAAGATGGGGTAATTAACACCCGCCATCTGACTTACAACACGGACCACCTGAGCACTGTAGCCAAACTCGTTATCGTACCAAACGTACAAAATCAACCGCTTACCGTCGGCAATCGTGGCTTGAGCATCCACAATACCGGCATGGCGAGAGCCTACAAAGTCTGAAGACACTACCTCTGGAGACCTCACAAAATCGATCTGTTTTTGCAACTCAGAGTGCAAGGCCATCTCACGCAAATAGTTATTTACACCTTCAACATCCACATTTTTCTTCAAGTTGAGGTTCAAAATAGCCATGGAAACGTTCGGGGTTGGCACCCGAATAGCGTTGCCAGTCAGCTTGCCAGTCAGCTCTGGCAGGGCCTTAGAGACAGCTTTTGCCGCGCCTGTCTCGGTAATTACCATGTTTAACGGTGCGCTACGGCCACGACGACTACCTTTGTGGTAGTTGTCGATCAGATTTTGGTCGTTGGTGTAGGAGTGAACGGTTTCAACGTGGCCATCTTCAATGCCATATTCGTCGTAAATCGCTTTAAGTACCGGCGTGATGGCGTTGGTGGTGCAAGAGGCCGCTGACAGGATTTTGTCTTCTTCGGTAATCCAGTCGTTATTAATGCCATAAACGATATTTTTGATCTCACCCTTGCCAGGCGCAGTCAGCATAACCCGGCTAACACCTTTGGACTTCAGGTGCAGGCCCAGACCTTCTTCATCGCGCCACTTACCTGTGTTATCAATAACAATTGCATTATCAATGCCGTACTGGGTGTAATCTACTTTGTCCGGGCCATCTGAATAGATAACTTTAATAAAGTTGCCGTTGGCAATCAGCGCCGACTCTTTCTTGTCTACACGAATGGTGCCGTTAAAAGGTCCGTGTACCGAGTCACGGCGAAGCAGGCTGGCGCGCTTTTGCAGATCGTCATCTGCGCCGCCCTGACGCACCACAATTGCCCGAAGGCGAAGGTTGTTACCACCCCCAGCTTTTTCAATCAGAATGCGGGCGAGCAAGCGGCCGATACGACCGAAGCCATAAAGCACAACATCTTTGGTGCCATTGCTAGCGTCTTCTTCCGACTGCGAATGGTACTGACCAACCACCGAACCAATTTCTTTGTTAAGAAACTCAGACAGGTCGCCGCCCTGCTCCTTGAACTTTACCGCCAGCTTGCCAATATCTACGTGCGCGCGCCCAAGCTCCATAGTGTCCATAGCCTGGAGGATTGGCAGGGTGTCGTGCACCGAAAGCTCGCTGTCCTCTACCTGGCGCACAAACCTGTGGGCACGGATAATATCAATAACCGACTGATTAATTATGGAGCGGCCGTATACGGAAGTAACAATGTTGTTCTTCCGGTATAGACGGCCAATCAACGGAATCATTGCCTCCGCTGTGGATTCTCTATCCATCCAGTTGGACAAGCACTGGTTCATCTGTTCGTGGCTCACGGTAGGGACCCCTGTTTTCGCACGTGGAATAATTTAGGTGAGGCATTATCCAACTTAAACCTGCCAACGGCAAATACGAACTGGCACGCATGTCGTAGATTTGCTGCCATGACAGCGCCAACTGCGGGCGTTAGAATAGCCGCCTTATTGGCTCCCCCATACCCAAAGCAGGAGAATACGACTGCCCATGAATCAAGGTGCCCCTACTTCCGCTCCACTGCAAACACTGGTCGCGCCGGCATTTCCTGCGAAATCGGCCGATCATCGCACTTGGGGGCAGTTACATGGTAGCAGTAACGCCCTGGCCATTTGCGAGAGCGCCCGAGCACACAAAGGGTTAACCCTGGTGATAACCCGCAGCACGGCCGAAGCAATCCGCCTGGAACAATCCATGCGGTTCTTTCTGGGGCTGCCTGCGGAGGAAGACGGCGCCACCATGACAGACGACGGCCTGGAGCTATTGTCGCTGCCAGACTGGGAAACCCTGCCGTATGATCTGTTTTCCCCGCATCAAGATATTACGTCGCGGCGCATTCGCACCTTGCATCGCCTGCCGAGCATAGAACGTGGCGTTATTGTCGTGCCGGCCCGCACTCTGATGCACCGACTGCCTCCGGTTAATTACCTTCAGGGCAACACCCTGCTACTGGAAACCGGCCAATCTTTAGATATGGATAACTGGCGCCTGCAGCTTACAACCGCTGGCTACAGGCACGCCGAGAACGTGTACGAGCACGGTGAGTACGCCGTTCGTGGCTCCATACTCGACATATTCCCAATGGGTTCAAATCTGCCCTATCGAATTGATTTATTTGACAATGAAGTAGAAACTCTCCGCACGTTCGATCCGGAAACCCAACGCTCCATCGATCGGATTGAGCGCATCGAGCTTCTCCCTGCCTACGAATTCCCGTGGTACAAAGAAGCCCGCTCCGGTTTCCGTAACCGCTGGTTTGAGCAGTTTCCAAACGCGAACAAAGACGCGCCTATCTACCAGGACGTTAGCCACGGCATTACACCACCGGGTATCGAATATTACTTGCCGATGTTTTTTGAAGAAACAGCAACTCTATTCGACTACCTGCCCGGTACGACCCACGTTTTTACAGCCGAAGGTTTGAACGAAGCGATAAGCCACTTCGATGCAGACACCCGGAACCGCTACGAAGACCGGCGCCACGACCTGCATCGGCCCATTCTTCCGCCCGCCAGTCTGTTTTTGCAGCAGGACGAGCTGTTCGGCCACTTGAAAACCTTCCCCCGGGTGACCACTTCCGCCGAGCCTGCAGAAGGTGCTGGAGCCATTAACTGCAACAGCGCGCCACTGCCCGACATTGCCATGAACGCACGGGCAGCCGATCCTGCGGGACGTTTCAAGGGCTTCCTTGAAAATTTTGCCGGTAGAGTGCTGATTTGCGCCGAGTCATCCGGTCGCCGAGAGGCGCTGATTGAACATCTGGGTGAACACCAGCTTCGATTGCAGGGTGTCGCCAACTGGCAAGAATTCCTGGCGGATGAGAATTGCACCCTGGGCATTACCATCGCACCCATGGAACAAGGATTGGTGCTACCTGATTACCATGTTGCCCTGGTCACCGAGACCGCTCTGTTCGGCGAGCGTGTACTACAGCGCCGCAGGCGCGAGAAGCCTACCGAAACAAACGATGACGGCTATCGTGATCTGTCTGAACTGCGCACTGGCTCCCCTGTTGTACACATAGACCACGGTGTTGGCCGATATTTGGGGCTGGAAACTATTACCGTGGGAGGCGACGCCAGTGAGTTTCTGATGCTTGAATACGCCGGTGGCTCAAAACTGTACGTACCGGTATCCAGCCTGCACCTGATTTCCCGTTACGCCGGCGCTGATACCGAGCATGCTCCGCTTCACAAGCTTGGCACTGAACGCTGGAGTACTGCCAAGCAAAAAGCTTTAGAGAAGATCCGCGACACTGCCGCAGAGCTCCTGGATGTATACGCCCGCCGAGAAGCCCGTAAAGGTTTTGCATTTGAAGACCCGAAAGAGGCTTACCGGGCCTTTGCAGCTAGTTTCCCGTTCGAGGAAACTCCTGATCAGCAAGTTGCAATCGAAGCGGTTTTTGAGGATATGACTAACGAAAAACCCATGGACAGACTGGTGTGCGGCGATGTCGGTTTTGGCAAAACCGAAGTAGCCATGCGCGCGGCATTCCTGGCCACCTGGTCTGGCAAGCAGGTAGCAGTACTGGTGCCTACAACCTTGCTGGCTCAACAACATTACGACTCCTTTCGGGATCGCTTCTCGGATACTCCGGTGAACGTCGAACTGCTGAGCCGTTTTCGCAGTACGAGCCAGACCAACAAAGCTATGGAAGCCATTGAAAACGGCAAGGCTGATATTGTTATCGGCACCCACAAGCTTCTGCAAGGCGACATCAAGTTCAAAAACCTGGGGCTGGTCATTATCGATGAAGAGCATCGATTTGGCGTGGGGCAGAAGGAAAAGTTAAAAGCTCTGCGCGCCGAAGTAGATATGCTAAACCTCACAGCAACGCCCATACCCAGAACCCTTAACATGGCGATGGGCCACCTGAGGGATTTGTCCATCATAGCCACCCCACCGGCGCGACGACTCTCGGTGAAAACCTTTGTGCGCCAGCGGGACAACCCCATGGTAAAAGAAGCGATCCTGCGTGAGGTTTTGCGGGGCGGGCAGGTGTACGTACTGCACAACGATGTGGCGAGCATTGAAAAAACCGCCAAGGACTTGCGTGAGCTTGTGCCGGAAGCACGAGTGGGCGTAGCCCATGGCCAAATGCGAGAGCGGCAGCTTGAGCAAATTATGTCGGACTTCTACCACAAGCGCTTCAACGTGCTGGTGTGTACCACCATTATTGAAACCGGTATCGACATTCCAAGCGCCAACACCATTATTATCGAGCGGGCGGATAAGTTCGGCCTGGCCCAGCTGCACCAGCTTCGCGGCCGCGTTGGTCGCTCACACCACCAGGCTTACGCTTACCTGCTCACGCCGCCACCCAAGGCTATCTCGTCGGATGCCAAAAAGCGGCTGGACGCCATTGCCGAGGCGCAGGACCTGGGTGCTGGCTTTATGCTTGCCACCCACGACCTGGAAATTCGCGGCGCAGGTGAACTGCTGGGCGACGAACAAAGTGGTCAAATCGAGAGCATTGGCTTCACTTTATACATGCAATTGCTGGATGAAGCCGTAAAAGCTATCCGCGACGGCCGCACACCCAATGCAGAGCTGCCCCTGAGCCACGGCACAGAAATGAATCTGCGCATACCTGCACTCATTCCGGAAGACTATCTACCAGATGTTCATAACCGATTGATGCTCTACAAGCGAATTGCCAGCGTGAGTGACCGTAATGCATTAAAAGAGCTTCAGGTTGAGATGATTGATCGCTTCGGATTATTACCAGAACCGGTCAAAAACCTAATGCAACAAACCGAGCTCCGATTGCAGGCTGAAGCCCTGGGCATAGTGAAAGTAGACGCTGGCAAGGAGTGGGGCCGCCTTGAGTTTGGTAATTCAACACCTGTAGACCCACTGGTGCTGGTTAAAAAAATGCAATCCGCACCGGATACCTATCGGCTTGAGGGTGCCAACAGTTTCCGTTTTCGGCTGAACGACACCTCAACCAGTGGTAAACTCGACGGCATTTGTGGAATGCTGGGCGAACTCGTGCCCGAGCAGGGCGCCGTCTCTGCCTGACTCTCGCCTGAAAAGTAAGGGCTTAAATCAAACTGGAGCAATCTCTTGCGCAATGAAGGTAATCGCTTGTGCCGGCTACTGGCACACACTCTACTGACCGCTATTCTGGCAACCACCTCTCTAGCCAGCCAAGCGCAGCAAACGCCCGACGACTATTACCGGGCCGAGTTCGTTATTTTGGAACGTATTGTCGAACCAGGTAATGTGAGCGAGCGCATGGTTAACCAACAAGTCGAGCCCCCGGTAAGAACCGACAAGTCCCTTTACCGTATCGATCAAAACGGGTCTGCAAGCTCCTCTTTAAAATTGGTAAACCGCAACCAGCTGCATCTTGGCAACGCAGCCAATCGGCTTGAAAACAGCGGGAACTACCGAGTGCTTATGGCTGCAGGCTGGTACGAGGCTTTCCCGCCAAATTACGAAGGCGAACCGCTGCGTATCGAAATAGGAGATTGGCTGACGCAGGCAGGCCAAAGAGAAATCGAAGGGAATATCACAATCGACCGGCAGCGCTACCTGCATGTGAATGTGCATTTAAACCACTGGCAGGAAAGTAAGATTGCAGCCCCGACCACCAACGAAGACAGCGCAACGGAAGCACAAAACACCGACCTTGCAGCAGGCGACGAGGTGAGCCTTCAACCTGAAGTGCCGCTGGAATTGCTAACCTGGATCAGAGAAACCCGCAGGATGCGAAGTGAGGAAATCCATTTTCTGGACTCCCCCACCATTGGGGTTCTGGTGTTTTTCAAGAAGGTTGAGGCAAAGCCCTAAGCGCACCAAGGCCGGCCATCGATGCTTCAAGAATGTGCCTGACACCAGTCATGCCCTGCTCGATGGCCGCTCTGATTTCATCCATGGTAATAATGTGGTCTGATTTGCCTGCGGCCCAGTTAACCACCAGCCCCAAGCATACATACCGCATACCCAGCTCGGCTGCCAAAGCAGCCTCCGGCATGCCAGTCATCCCTACCAGGTCACAGCCATCTCGCTCCATACGCCTAATTTCAGCTGCGGTTTCCAGCCTGGGCCCCTGAGTTGCACCATAAACACCAAACCCTGCGTGCAAGACATCCTGATCCCTGGCGGCTTGCATCACGATATCCCGGGTTGCGTTATCGTACGGCCAGGTAAAATCGATGTGTGTGACAGCGTCTATCTCGCCCTCAAAGAAGGTGCCTGCCCTGCCCCAGGTATAATCAATAATCTGATCAGGAATAACCACACAGGCTGGCGTCATATCCGGGTGTATTCCACCCACAGCGTTTACGCCAATCACGGTGCGAACTCCGGCATCATAAAGCGCTTTTATGTTCGCCTTATAGTTCACCTCGTGGGGCGGGATTTTGTGAGGGTTGCCATGGCGCGACAAAAACACAACCGGCTGGCCATCCAGATGGCCTTCGGTCAGCTCAGATGAAGGGGCGCCCCATGGCGTGGCAACGGCTCGGGTGCCTGTGATATCCAGGCCTGACAGCGTGGTCAGACCGGTACCGCCAATAATACCAACAGCTTGGCTTGCGATAGAAGTCACTCGCCTTCTCCCTCACCATCCATAGATTGCTCGCCGACATCACCTTTGCGGGTGTCGTGGCGGCGACTACGCTGGTGTATGCCATTATCGCGACGGGATGCCCGCTGCGACTCTTGCGCGTGGTTTTCATCTTCGTCTTGAGGTTCTCTTCTGTCTCGCTCAACGAACTGTATGTTTTCGTTCTCGGGAAGCCGGGTATCTTCACTAAGATGCAATGTTTGCGTAGGCAGCGCCACCTGGCCGCCATGACCGGTAATAACATCGCTGATTTTCAGCAGAACATCCTGCTTTACCTCGTGGTAACGCACCCATTGAGTTGTTTTGGTGAAGGCATAAACCATGATATCCAATGAGGATGGACTGAACGCCAAAAAGTTCACGATCAGGGTTTCGTCACTGGCAATATCTTCGTGGTTTTCAAGCACCGAGCGAATGGCTGAAACCATCGTCGACATTTGACTGATATCTGCGTGGCGGATACCAATATTTTCATAAATGCGCCGATTAGTCATCCGTGAAGGGTTCTCTACTGCAATGGTCGTGAACACCGCATTTGGTACATATAAAGGGCGTTTATCAAACGTTCGAATGGTGGTCAGACGCCAGCCAATTTGTTCCACGATGCCTTCAATACTGCGATCTGGCGAGCGAATCCAGTCACCTACCTTAAATGGCCTGTCCAAGTGGATAATAAAGCCGCCAAAAAAGTTGGCCAGCAGATCTTTGGCGGCAAAACCCACCGCAATACCGCCAACGCCACCAAATGCCATCACCCCCGAAATGCTGTAACCCAACGACTGCATGCTGATCAAAACGGCTGTAACAATCACCACCGCGCGGGACACCTTACTCACCGCGTTTACAGTGGTGTAGTCCATGGGCGTTGTCATTTTTACCGGAGACACAAGAATGTTCTCGATGGCCTTAATTATTCTCAACAAAGCCCAAACAGCAATAAAGATAAAACCAATCTGCAACAGGGTTCCATTGGCCTCGAAAATCGCTGCATCGGAATAATAATGGGCCACTTCAGCAGCCCAATACACCCCTTGCAGCCAGACAAAAGCCACCACAGGTGTACGGGTAGCGTGCAGTGCTGCGTCGTCCCAAACATTATCCGTTTTGACAAACCGTCGTTCCAAGGCACCAATAACATGGCCGGCAATGTAGGCAATAATGGCAGTACCCAATACAAGCGCAAACACCACAATGCCTACGCGCCACGCCTCGGATAACAGGCCGAAACTCTTGATCCAGCCATTCAGGGCGGTCATCATTTGTCCGATCATGGGGGTCCTTTAATCAGTCTTTTCAATAAGAGTTCAGCAGATGATAACCAGCATACCCGGGTGAACACGGTCGAACAGCTCAATAACATCATCGTTGCGCATACGAATACAGCCATGGGATAAGGCTAAACCCATGGGCTCTGTATCGGGCGTACCATGTATGTATATAAAACGACGGAAGGTATCAACCCCGAAACCACGGTTCTTACCTGGTTCCAGCCCGCAAAGCCAGAGAATGCGACTAAGAATCCAGTCTCGGTCAGGGTGTTTGGCGGCCAATTCGGGGGTATATATTTCACCGGTGGGGCGACGGGCACGGAAAACGGTATTCGCAGGAAGCTTGTCACCAATCTTGGCACGTATAAAGTGCCTGCCCATTGGCGTACACCCGCTTCCATTTTCCTCACCCGCACCGTTAACTGCGGTGGAAACAGCATACCTTGCAACGGCCCCGCCACACTCATCCAGCAGAGTAAGAGTTTGATTGTCTAGGCTGACACTGATTGAGCTGACAGTAGGGTTATAATGACTCAAAACGATTGCGACTCCCCCATGGTTTCAGCAGAAAGCCTAACCGAGTGGGCGTCGCTCAGGCAACCGGAACGTTGGTGTCGGTGGGCGGAATCAGCACCGCATCTTGAGCCTGCATGCCAGCAGCCAGGAATGGTACCAGGCGCGCAGCAATTTCTTGAACCGTGGTCTCCACCCCAAGCTTGTTACGCAAAATGTCTTGCAGTGCATCGCTACTGGACATGGTAAATGCCGTGGCGCCCAACATAAACTGGATACGCCAATAGCGATCTACCGCTGAGAGCTGCGGTGTTGCACCTTTCAAAAGTCGCATAAAGCGGCCAAAAGGCTCACTGTATTCCTGCTCCAGAAACTTGCGCAAATGCCCCTGTGACTGGGTATATGCCAGCCCCAGCAACCGCATGAAGATCGAAATACCTCGTTCATTGCGTTGCGGCATACGGACAGCGCTTTCTGTAAGCGCCCAAAGTGTTTGATTCAAGGTAGGTGGTGTACCTTCGCAACTTGCTTCCAGATCATCAAATGCGCTTTCAAGCGTCGCTGAGAAAGGCGTGAGAAAGCGACCAAAAACAGCATGTATTAACGCATTTTTGGAACCAAAGTGATAATTAACAGCCGCCAGGTTTACTCTGGCCTTGCTGGTAATCATGCGCAGGGAAGTTTCTGAAAAGCCGCGATCGGCAAACAGCTCTTCTGCGGCGTCTAGGATCCGGTCAACAGTATCAGACTGGGCCATTTTATTTTCAGTGCCTCTAGCAAACGTCTGTTTGAAACATACGTTTGACGCACATTTATGTCAAGTTCTATCCTCTGGCTCAGCCACTACTGTTTGCCAGCCCTGGTCGATGGCTGCCTGGTGGCCCTCAAAGAAAGCAGCCTGAACCCGACCATACGCTTTTTCGGCTTCAAGAAGATAGATTAAATAAAGCCGAATATGCTCTCGCCTGGATAGCGCGCGGGGTAGAGATTTTTGCTCCGATAACCCCAAAAGACTGCTGAATCGGGTATTTTTCAGAGCGGGGTTAAACTCAGCCATGCGGGCGCACTGCCAAATTAAACCGTCGCTGCCCTCAAGATGGTCTGCGTGCTTTCGCGCGTCTCGCATCATTCGTTGGCGTTTGATTAATAAATCTAAATAAGAGGGCGTCGCGGAGTAAATGCCACGAACAACAGGGACTCCCAGCAGCAAAATAATAACAAACGCACCAAAGCCGCCGCCGGCAATCCAGGCAGGCACAAACCCCGTCAGCCCACTAAGAAAAATCGTTGCCGCAACCAGCGCACTGAACAACCACAAATCCCGGCGACGGCGGGCGGCTGCTACACTGTAATTATCGGGCCAGTCAGTCATTGCCAGCAGATCAAAATCCATCAACAATACACGATCGCACTGGCGTAACATGAGCCTTAGCTTTCGCTGACGGGACTGTGCTTGTGCCGGACCGTTTTCTTCATGGTTATCAATACTACTGTTTTGCTCTTGCCCAGGCTGTTCGCCCTCTGCTGGAGAATTCTCAGCGGCGTGGTTGCCAGCATCTGCCTGGCCCTCATGCTGGGCTGCCTGTACCGGCGAGCTACCCTGGCCTGCACTTTTTACAGTGTTTACCGGCGAAGGAACCGGGTCGGCCGCGCGACCTGGCCGCAACACTGCTTCTGCTGATGTCTGATTCTGAGCCATGGCGATGCATCCGATCCGTTAAAAAGCCTTTATTGCCCAACATACTCCTGAGTGGGTATCGACCGCACTTCCTAAACCTTGAGTTAAACAGCTTCATGAAGCGCTTACCAGCACTCAAACTTGGCAACGGCAACATGGCTGGTTATGATTTCTGCCTCGCGCTGCACTCTGCTCTCTAACGAGGTTTGATTATGTTCACAGGTATTGTCCAGGGAATTGCCGTTGTTGAAGAGGTTACGGCTGCCACCGGGCTGAGCTCCTTCGCAATTAGCTTGCCCGACAACAGTGCAGAGGACATCACCATTGGTGCGTCTGTGGCCATTAATGGCACTTGCCTGACAGTGACTCGTCAAATCGGCAACACACTGTTTTTTGATGCCATGCAAGAAACGTTAACGCTGACAACACTTGGCGCTTTACAGCCGGGCCACAGGATCAACTTTGAGCGAGCAGCGCGGATTGGAGATGAAATTGGCGGGCACCTGCTTTCTGGCCACATTCATACTACTGCAAATGTGGTTGAGATCCTGCGGCCGGAAAATAACGTAACTATTTGGCTTGATGTCCCAGATCAGTGGGCTAGCTATATCTTTCCCAAGGGTTATATTGCGATAAATGGCGCCAGCCTCACTATTGGTGAAGTGGCGGGCAATCGGTTCAATGTCCATCTTATTCCCGAAACCCTGAGAGCCACAACCTTCGGCGAAATCGAAAAGGGTATGGCAGTAAACATCGAGATCGACAGCCAAACACAAACCATCGTAGACACGCTGGCGCGTCTGGGTTACAGCGGTAATGACAGCCAAAACCGCCCTATTCCCTCGCGGTAAGAAGAAAAAGCAAAGGTATCAACCTTGCCAGGCTTCGAAGACCACAAATTTTGGGTTGGCATCTAACTGGCGCACTTGTGAAAAAAACCGTCGTAAACTTCGATGGTAACCAAGGTGCCGGTTCCCCACCATAAGCAGGCGGCCTGTTGCGGACAAGCCTCGGGACGCCTGTTCAAAAAGCCTCAAAGCAATATGATCCCCTACCACACCACCTTCATGAAACGGTGGGTTTAGTATGATTCGCTCAAACGGCTCACTGGCGCCCGTTAACCCATCTGCATGCACAAACGAAGCCTTGGCCTCGGGAAACGCCGCCTCAATGTTACGGCGTGCGCTAAGCACAGCCTGGCTGGACACATCACTAAACGTTATGTCGATGTTTGGTTTGGCAGCCAACGCACTCAGGCCGAGAACACCATTACCGCAAGCAAGGTCCAGAACACGGGCATCAGGTTGGCAAGGTTTCACCACAGATTCGACATGAGGCAACATTAACCGCGTACCTATATCCAGTTTTTCCCGAGCGAACACAGCCGGCATGGCGTCGACACGCACGCCCGCCCTTTCCAACTGATAGCCCTTCCAAGTGCCGGGCCAGTTGCTTAACGTGGCTTGGCCGCGACCACAGGTGATAACACGGGCCTTTTTTACCGCCCGGCTCACATTTTTAACGTCTATCGCTGCGGCAAACACGTCTACACTGCGATCAGGTAAGTGCTTGATCATTCCGGCAGCCAGTAGGGTTCCGTCAGGTTTGAGTACACTGTTGGCCCAACGCAGCAACCAGGCCAGATAATCGGTCTCGCGGGGGATTTTCAACAGAACCAGATCGTAAGGGCCTACGGGAGGCTGTTGCCAGCTGTATGTTTGTGCGGGTGTTGCACGATCAGGGTTCTGGCGGGTATTTTGAGCCAATGCCGCACCTAGCTGGGCATTATCAGCAACCACATCTGGTGAAAACTCAGACAACCCCAGAGTTAACGCGCCGTACTGATCATCAACCACCAAAACCCGAGAGTTGGGCGCGGCTTCCAGTTGACTCAATGATTCCTGCAAAAGCAGTTCGTCGGCAGCGCTCCAGGCGCGAAGGCTCGGATCCTCAGTGCCGGGGCGGCTCAAAGCCAAGCTACCACCGGAAAATTCCAGTACAGCGGATGTTATGTCAGGCAACTGGTCACTCTCTGTTTGTTCTTTAATGGAACTCTAATTGTTCCGAAAAGCCCGGTACACTGTAAAGCGGCTGTCTTCGTGCAGACGCTCAACTCGGCCAATATAACGCTTGATTAGCGGCTCGTAAGGTAAAAAGCTGTTCGCTACCAGGCGCAATTCGCCACCTGGCTTTAGGTGCCGTTTCACGCCTTGAAGGAACTGCTCAGTCATAGAGATGTCGGTTTTTACCCCCGTATGGAAAGGAGGGTTACTGATAATGGCCGGCCAGAGGCCCTCAAGCCCCAAGAGGCCGTCTAGGGCATATATAGTTCCACCGGTGCGGTTACGCTGGTAGGTTTGTCTTGCACAGATCACGGCTTGAGACTGAACATCCACACCGTCAATAATGGCAACCGGCTCTTCACGCACAGCCTGCCAAGCCTGAACCCAAGCACCTATAACGCCGGCCCCACACGCAAAATCCAGCAGCCTGTCAGCCCTGATTGGCTGTTCTGCCAGCGTTTCCAGTAGACTCCGGGTGCCAGTATCCAAACCATTTTGACTGAAAATTCCAGGCAGCCCTGCAACCTCAACCGTTACGCCTGCGCACTCCGCCACCCCCCAGGTTAACCAGTCTTGAGCCCGAAACCCGGAAGCTGGCTCAATGGCTTCTGCGCACCACACCTGGCAGTGCCGCGCACTGTCAGCTTTGAATGCCTGCGGCGCCACGGCCTTCAGTTGTTTGATGGCCCCGGCAATGCCTTCTTTTTTCTCGCCAACCAGTATTAATCGCGCCTTGTCTGCGGCAAGCGAGCGGGCAAGCGCCAGGCGCATTTCAAGCTCAGCGCGAACTTTAGGCAGAAACACCACAATACTGTCGTAGTTACCTTGTGCCAACACAGAGTCTTCATAACCAAAACAGGCTTGCCAGTTCTGGTTACGCTCAAGGGCATGAAAAACACCGGCATGCTCGCTCATGGCGAGACCGCTGAAAGGAAGCTCTTGCAAAAGGTGCGCAGATGCGACACCTAACAAGGCCAAACGACCAGATAGCAGATGCTGGTTTTTAAGCAGCGCCTGATGAGAGTTAGGTAAACCAGAGCCAGAGGAACTTTGCATGAACTGGAAAGGCCGTGTTGCGTTAAAGGCTGGATTTTTTCTGACGACCTGAGCGTACCGGACGCAAGATCAGCTCATCAAGGCTGTTTTGCTTGATCTGCTCCCAGTTGTCTGCGCCAGAAACCCACAACCCCATATCCCGGAGCAAGCCGTCTGCCACATCGTATACAAAACCGTGAACGTTCAGCCGCTGACCTCGCTTCCAGGCTTCCTGAACAATGGTGTTCTGGCACACATGGCCTACCTGTTCAATGACGTTCAGCTCACACAATCGGTCGATCTGATCCTGGTCACTGCTACTGGAATCGAGAACATTCTGGTGCAGGTCGCGTACATCCTGAACATGCCTCAACCAGTTACTGATCAAGCCAGCTCCCTCATTATGCAAAGCGGCCTTAACACCACCGCACCCGTAATGCCCAACCACAAGAATATGCTTAACCTTGAGCACCTCTATGGCGAACTGCAGTACCGATAGGCAGTTAAAATCTGTGTGTACCACCACGTTAGCAACGTTTCTGTGCACAAATAACTCGCCCGGCAACAGATCCACAATCTGATTGGCGGGTACTCGACTGTCGGCGCAGCCAATCCACAAGTATTCCGGCGCCTGTTGGTTCGACAAACGATGAAAAAACTCCGGATCTTCAGCTTTAATACCATCAGCCCAAGCCTGGTTTTTCTCAAGAAGGTGGTCAAGTTGACCCATGTGCACTCTCCATTTCGTGATTCCCGCCCATAATTGAACGGGAATCACGGCTTCAACGCAATACTCAATTTATCTGGATCAAGTCACTGGCTGCGTTTTTGTCTTGGCAATCAGTATCAGTCACCGTCTGGCTGATGCAGAGTGCTTTGTGCTAAATCCAGCAATTCGCGCAGGGCAACGGAGAACATCGCGTATTCAGGCTCTCTTACACTTTTAAGCTCTGCCAACATGGTTTTCCAGCGATCGATCATGTGATCATGCCGCTGCATCCAGTTTTCCACACACGCCGGTACATCCTCCGGTTTACTCGCCAGGTTCAGTACCCCTGTGGTTAGTGCTCGCTGCTGCCAGCCCAGATCTTCGCGGAAGCTTTCCCGCGCCAGTGCCTGCCAATGCGATGCAGGTGTGAGGCCGGTAATTGTGGTACCAAACCAGTTGAGATCGAGAAGGTCGCCCAGTTGGTAATAAAGATTGGCAACCGTCTTCAATGGCATGCCCGTAGCCTTCTGGGCTTCGATAATACCAAGTGACGAATTCAGATAGCCGGTGCCGGACAAAACCGAAGCCAATTCTGCAGGTAATCCGACCTTCTCCAGTGCCTTGTAGCGTTTTTCCCAATCTATGCGTGCCTGGCCACCCAAATAGTCTGACAGGCCAGACGTTATAGCCCACACACTGTCGGCATAACGTTCCATTTGTCCTTCAATGCTTAACTCTGCCCGGCGGTTACGTAACAGCCACTGCACAGACCTGCGCATCAGGCGCATGAGATCCCCCATCAACTCTATTTGCAGTTCCGCCGGAATGTGGAAGTCCAGGTCTTCAACCTTGTCCCACCAGTTGTCTATTCGAAATACATCCCTGGTGACCAGCCAGGCCAACGCTATCGTTGCCGCATCGGCACCGGTGGACTGATTCATCCTTTCCACAAAGGTGATCCCCATGTGGTTGATCATGTCGTTAGCAATCTGCGTGGCAATAATTTCCCGTCGCAGCTGATGCTCACCAAGTTCTTTTGCGAAGTTCTTGGTCAGATCCCTGGGGAATACTTTATACATTTCCCGGGCAAGTACCGGGTCGTCTGGCAAGCTGCTGTCTATCAGCGTCTGCTTCAAATCGCCCTTCACATAGGCAATCATAACCGCCAGCTCAGGCCGGGTGAGGCCTTGCTTATTCAGTTTGCGCTCGCTCAGTGCGTCATCATCTGGCAGAAACTCTAGCGCCCGGTTCAGTTTGCCTTCACTTTCAAAGGTGTTCATTAACCGGCGATATTCCTCAAGACGCGCTGCGGCGTCCTTGTTGGCAATACTGATGGCCTGGGTTTGCCGGTAGTTGTTCTTGAGCACAAGCGCCGACACATCACTGGTCATCTCTTCGAGCATAACGTTGCGCTTTTTAGCCGTGAGGTCCCCCATGGCTACGCAGCGGTTGAGCAGGATTTTCATGTTCACTTCGTGGTCTGAACAGTCAACGCCGCCGGAGTTATCAATAAAGTCGGTATTAAGTCGCCCGCCCTTCAGGGCATAATCGATGCGGCCAAGTTGGGTCATCCCCAGGTTGCCGCCCTCGCCCACAATCTTACAGCGCAAATCGCCGCCATTGATGCGCACGCCATCGTTGGCTTTATCGCCTACATCACTGTGGGACTCGCCACTGCCTTTCACGTATGTGCCTATACCACCTACCCATAGCAAATCAACCTGAGCTTTCAGGATGTGGGCAATCAACATATTGGGTGGCACCCGATCAGAATTGATACCTAGCAACTTCTTGATTTCCGGGCTGACTGCGATGGACTTGGCGCTCCGGTTAAACACGCCGCCGCCTTTGGAGATTAGCTTCTCGTTATAGTCTGTCCACGCCGAGCGTGGCTTTTCAAACAGACGTTTACGCTCTTTGTAGCTCTTGGCTGAATCTGGATTCGGGTCCACAAAAATGTGGATATGGTTAAATGCGGCTACCAGCCTGGTTTTCTCCGAACTGAGCAAGCCGTTACCAAATACGTCACCGGCCATATCGCCAATACCAATAGCGGTAAATTCGTCCTCTGCCGGGTTAATACCCACTTCACGGAAATGCCGCTCTACCGATACCCAGGCACCCGAAGCGGTAATGCCCATTTTTTTATGGTCGTAACCGTTGCTGCCGCCAGACGCAAACGCATCACCCATCCAGAAGCTGTATTCCGCTGCCAAGCCATTGGCTATGTCGGAGAATGTCGCGGTGCCCTTATCGGCCGCAACAACCAGGTAGTGATCGTCAGAATCATGGCGAACCACGCGCTCTGGCGGCTGAATGCCGGCATCCACCAGATTGTCGGTAATGTCGAGCAGGCCACGAATAAATGTTTTGTAGGCCACAATGCCTTCTGCCTGAAACGCTTCGCGATCAGAAGAATCTGGCAGCTGTTTAGCTACAAAACCGCCCTTGGCGCCTACTGGAACAATCACCGCGTTTTTCACCTGCTGCGCCTTCACCAGGCCCAACACCTCGGTTCGATAATCCTCAAAACGATCAGACCAACGCAGGCCACCACGGGCAACCTTACCGCCCCGCAGATGAACACCTTCCACTCGCGGCGAGTACACGAAGATTTCGTACACCGGCAGGGGTAGCGGCATGTCTGGAATCCGGGAAGGATCAAACTTAACGCTGATGTATGATTTCGGCCCGCCCGCCTCGTCGTGCTGATAGTAGTTGGTGCGCAGCGTGGCCTGCATTAGCTCTAAATAGAGCCTCAGAACACGATCTTCACTGAGATTGGCCACCTCTTCCAGCCCGGCGCTAAATTCGATTTCAAGCTTTTGCTGTGCGGCCTGACACTTGCCTTCGCTTTGGAAGCGATCCGGATTGAAACGTACTTCAAAGTATTCAAGCAGAATTCGAGTGAGCCCTACATGGTTCACCAAGGTGTTGGAAATAAAGGTTTGACTGTTGGAAAAGCGAATTTGCCGCATATACCGGGCAAAGGTGCGCAATAAAGCAATTTCTCGCCAGCTCATGTAGGAAGTAATGAGCATGCGGTTGAACGCATCGTTTTCGGCCTCGCCGTACCATACCCGGTGGAACAGTTCTTCAAATATAGGCCGAATCCTATGGATATCGACTACCGTTCCGCCCTGGGCGTATAGCGTGAAATCGTGAATCCAAACGCTTTTATTGTTGCGATCGGTTACCTCAAATGGATGCTCGCCCAGCACTCTGAAGCCAAGGTTGTCGAAAATGGGCATTACGTCAGACAGTGGCAGGGGCTGGTCTGGATAGAACAGTTTGAAGTGCAGCGTACTCTCATCTTCTTCCTGCGCCCGGTAAAAGCTCATGGTCAGGTCGTTTTCAGACGACGCGGCAGAGATATGTTCCAGATCGATAGCAGCACGACGTGGCGAGAACATTTCGATATAACTCGCCGGAAAACCCGTAGCCCAACACCGGTAAAGCTCGTTACCCTGTTCTTCACCGCAGGCCTCGGTAAGTGCTGTTGAGAGCCCATCGCGCCAGGACTGCGCAATTTCGAAAACCTTTTCGCGAATTTCGGCAATCGGCAGTGTGCGGTTATCAACCTGAGCCACCCGAATCGTAAACTGAACCCGAGCTAATACAGACTCCGAAAAGTGCGTAACAAACTCAATGTCTTCAGCTTGCAGACTATCCATCAATACTTTTTGAACCCTCAGGCGGAGCTCAGTGGTATAGATATCTCTTGGAAAAAACGCGAGGCAGGTAACAAACTGACCGTAAACGTCTTCGCGCATAAACAGCTCAATGCGGCGGCGCTCCTGTATATACAGGATGCTTTTGGCTACACTCAGCAGTTCGCTTTCTTCAATCTGAAATAGCTCGTCTCGAGGATAAACCGTCAGGATTTGCTCGAGCTCCTTGCCGGCGTAATCGTCAAGCAGAAACCCGGAGCGCTTAATAACATTCTGAAACTTGCGCTTAAGCAGCGGAATTTCATCTGGCCGCTCGTTGTAGGCACGGGCTGTATACAGGCCCAGAAAACGGCGCTCACCGACAACCTCACCTTTTTTATTGAATTTTTTGACCGCAATATAATCCGGATACGCGGGGCGATGCACTCTGGAGCGCTGTGCAGATTTGGCAAAAATCAGAATGTCATCGGCGCGGGTCATCTCATTGCGAGTGCGCTTGGGAAGATCATTGAGACGAACCCGCTCAGGCCGCTCATTGTTCACCCGTAATATGCCCAGCTCAGACTTTCCTACCCGGTTGGCAGTTAAGCCCGACTTGTCTTTAACGAAATCGTATTCATCATAACCAAGGAAGGTAAAATGATCGCGCAAAAGCCAGTTAAGAAACGCCTTTGCCTCGTCTTTTTGCGCACCGCTGATACCCGATGTGGCAGCATCCAGCTCTTTGATGATTTCGTTTACTTTGTCGGTGACTAACGGGAAGTCAGACACGGCAATTCGCACTTCGTGCAATACTGTTTGCAAGGTTTTCTCAAGATCTCTGAGGTCTTCTGGGTTGCTGTGCCTGTCTATTTCCAGAACGATAAACGCCTCATAGTCAGCTGATGAATGCCCTTTTTTAGCTGGCATCAGCTCTTTTAACTTTCCGGAATTATCACGTTCTACCTGCAAAATGGAGTGCTGGATAGAATGGGTTCCAATTTCCTGCTGGTTGATTGCTATGCGCAGCGAGTCAATCAGGAAGGGAATGTTCGGGTGCAAAATAAACACAACTGTGTGGGTAGATTGCCAGCCATCACTTTCCAGATCCGGATTGAACACCGACACGGGCGTTTGTTCATCGCTGCGTTTTTGCAGAAATTGCCAGGCTGCCAATGCGGCGCCGTAGGTATCGGAAAGGCGCCGACTGAGCAACTCCTCTAACGGAATATGGGCATAATGCTGTTTAACAAATTCGCTGATTTTTTTAGCTTCGGCCTTAGCAATTTTTTTGGAAAATTCATCAGCCAAACGCTCAAAAAACTGATCTTTGCTAGCCACTGTCAGCGCATTCATGGGCAACCTCAGATAGTGTGAAATAAACGTAATCGGGATATCGTGAGATAAGCATAGTCAAACCCTTGATTTTTGCTGCACAGACACCAAAACTGCGGCAACTACTTACGCACGAGAGCAATCACTTCCAATGTCGTTACAGCATACGTTCGGTGAGCTACGTTCACAGTTAGCAAAAAGAATTATTGGGCAAGCCAAACTGGTAGACCGCCTTCTGGTTGCATTGCTTGCCGATGGCCACCTTCTGGTTGAAGGTGCTCCCGGCCTGGCAAAAACCACTGCTATAAAAGCCTTGGCGGATCATCTCACCGGTGACTTTCACCGCATTCAGTTCACTCCAGATTTGTTGCCATCCGATGTCACCGGCAGTGAGATTTACCGTGCCGAAACCGGGCTCTTTGAATTTCAGCGGGGACCGATTTTCCATAACCTTGTGCTGGCCGATGAAATCAACCGCGCACCGGCGAAGGTACAGTCTGCCTTGCTGGAGGCCATGGGCGAACGCCAGGTAAGCGTGGGCATGCGTACCTTCCCCCTTGATCGCTTGTTTATGGTTATGGCTACCCAAAACCCCATTGAGCAAGAAGGCACCTACCCTCTGCCCGAGGCCCAACTAGACCGATTCTTGATGCACGTGGTTATTGGTTATCCCTCAGCAGAAGCAGAGCAGGCCATTCTGCACCTGGCCAGAAGCGATTACAGGCAAGGCCAGCCTGCTGCCGATATTCGCCTGACCGCAGATCAGGTATTTGAAGCCCGGGCCCAGGCAGCCGACGTGTTTATGGCTGAATCGGTTGAGCAGTATCTGCTTGCTCTGGTACTGGCAACAAGAGACCCCGGCACGTTAGACCCGGAGTTGGCACGCTGGACAGCGTTTGGCGCCAGCCCAAGAGGAACCATTGCTCTGGATCGCTGTGCCAGAGCAATGGCGTGGCTAGATGGCCGGGATTACGTAACCCCGGACGATGTTCGTGCGGTTGCATTCGACGTGCTCAGACACCGGATTCTGCTAACGTTTGAAGCCGAGGCTGAAGGCATAACCGCCGACAAAGTCATCCAACGCCTGATTGATCGTGTACCAGTAAGCGCTTGAGGCTGGACATGAAAGCAACCGACAGCGATGCAACAACCCGCATCAGCCTGCAGGCACTCATCCGCCTGCAGGCTGATGCCAGGGCGCTAAAACTGCCATCGGCACGTCCGGCGCGAGCTCGACAGGCAGGGCTCCAACATTCTTCCCAGCGTGGACGTGGAATGGCGTTTGCCGAAGTACGGCTGTACCAACCGGGTGATGATATTCGCAGCATTGACTGGCGGGTAACGGCCCGACGCCAGGCGCCTCACACCAAACTTTACGAAGAAGAACGGGAGCGCCCGGTGCTGCTACTGTGCGATCTTGGCCCTACACTTTTCTTTGCCAGTGCCGGTGCCTTCAAGCAGGTGCGTTGTGCTCAGCTTTCAGCCATTCTTGCCTGGTTATCCCTATCGGCAGGCGATCAGGTAGGCGGCATTGTCTTTAACGGCGACACTTTAACAGTCCAGCGCCCGGCAAGGCGCAAAAAATCTGTACTGCGACTGCTCGACACAGTGGCCAGTCAGCAACGCACATCAATAGATAGCCCGGCGTCAAAAACCACTCTTGATACGGCCCTTGGTGAAGCGCGGCGAGTTGCTCATACCGGCAGCCGTATCTTTGTGATCAGCGATTTCCTCAACATATCGGAGAAAACAACGTCGTTACTGGGTGCGCTGGCCCGCCATAACAGTGTCAGTGCACTCAGAGTTGTCGATCCGTTAGAACAGACGCTACCGCAAAGCGGCCGCTTTGCCATTGCAGGAGAAGGCGGCCCTGTGTGGTTTGATGCTTCAAACAGCAGTTTCCAACAGGCTTGGCGTAAAAAAATCACCCATCACGAAGCTGCCCTTGAAGAATGTTTTCGTTTGTCTGGCGTCAGCGCAACCGACGTTTCAACGCAAGAAGCGCCGGCGGTAAGCCTTAAAGCCATACTCGGGCCGGGAGGACGAATCGGATGATGCCCGACGACCCTCTTAGCCAGCTTCGTGATATTCACCTGCCACAGACCGGCGGCTTTTGGCCGCCCGCACCCGGCTGGTGGATTCTGGCATTTGTGCTTCTTGCAGGCGTCGCAGCATTGATTTGGCTGGTACGCCGTCGCCACCGCCGTAACCTTTGGCTGAAGCTTGCCAAGGCTGAATTGGCCAACCTCGAACGCACGGCGGCAAAAGAACCACAATGGTTTACGCAACTGAATACGCTGCTCAAACGAGTGGCGCGCGAGCGTTACCCGAGTGAACACCCTGAGGCGCAATCTGGCGACCAATGGGCCGCCTACTTGCTACGCCGCGCCCCAGACGGCCAGACCGCACAGCAACCGGTTGTGGAAGCATTGGTAAACAGTGCCTGGCAACCAACGCCAACCGCCGAACCCGCACAAGCCCTGGATTTCGCCCATACCTGGCTGGAGGCACAAAAATGTTAAGCCTCGCCTACCCTTGGGTACTGCTGCTAAGTTTGGTGCCCGTGCTTTTGCAGTGGAAAAAACCCACGGCGCACGCTGTAGATGCCCCAGTCTTTCCCATAGGCCACTGGCTCTCGGACTTACCGGGTGTTTCTCGTCAGGGCAACGCCGTGCCTCGCTGGCAAACTCTGTTGTTAGTACTGGCTTGGGTGTTACTGGTGCTGGCACTGGCGCGCCCGCAGCACGTGGGTGAGCAGATCCAAATGCCGGTGTCCGGACGCGATCTCATGTTGGTTGTGGATATTTCACCCAGTATGGAAGAGCAGGACATGGTTCTTCAGGGGCGCAGCATTAATCGCTTACAGGCGGTTAAAAGAGTATTGAACGAGTTCATTGATCGCCGAAAAGGTGATCGGCTTGGCCTTATATTGTTCGGCACAGAACCCTACGTTCAAGCGCCCCTGACATTCGATCTCAAAACTCTTGAAACCCTGTTGCACGAATCAGGCATTGGCATGGCCGGGCGTGCAACCGCTATTGGCGACGCCGTAGGCCTGGCCACCAAACGCTTGCGCGACAGACCCCAACAGCAGAGAGTTGTAGTACTGCTCACAGATGGCGCCAACACGGCCGGTGAAATTACGCCAGACAAAGCTACCGAAATAGCAGCGGCTGCTGGAGTTCGCCTTTACACCATCGGCATAGGCGCCGATTCCATGATCCAGCGCGGGCTGCTCGGCTCCCGCCGGGTAAACCCTTCCAGAGATCTGGATGAAGACTTGCTAACCCGTATGGCCCAGCAAACCGGTGGCGAATACTTTCGCGCCCGCAACCTGCCAGAGTTGGAGATGATTTACGAAACCATCAACCAGCTTGAGCCCATTGAGCTGGATGGCAAATTCTACCGGCCAGTCACCGAACTGTTTTTCTGGCCTGCAGGCATAGCCGCAGCGCTGTGGCTTAGCCTTTTTGTTTTCCGGCGCAATACAAGCAGGCTTAATCGGGTTCGCCAACACACGGGCAGGAGCGTGAACCATGGCTGATTTCCACTTTCTTCGCCCGCTGTGGTTACTCCTGCTTTTGGTTATACCCGCGCTCTACCTTGTACTGAGGAGCAAAGGGACGGGTAATAGCGGCTGGTCTGGCCTGATTCCTGAACCATTTTTATCGCCGGTTATCCGGCGTTACGGCGGCGTTTCACAAAAGCCCGGCTCAAGGCTTTTCCCGGCAATCAGCGCGGTTGTTATCCTGGCTATAGCGCTTGCGGGCCCAGCTTGGCGTGAAGCACCCACCCCTCTGAAAAAACCGGGCGATAGCCTGGTGATTGTGCTCGACCTGTCGCTCTCCATGCTGGCAACCGATCTGGAGCCAGATCGTCTTACCCGGGCAAAGCGCAAGATTCGCGATATACTCACCGTGCGTGAAGGTAGTCTAACCGGGTTAGTGGTGTATTCAGGCGATGCCCATGTCGTGACGCCCCTAACCGACGACAGCAACACGCTGGCAGGCATGCTCAATGTGCTTGACCCGGTGATCATGCCCGCTCAAGGCAATCGTTCTGATCTGGCTATCGCCAAAGCCAGCACCTTGCTGGAACAGGGTGCTCCGGGCGAGGGCCGCATTTTGCTGATTACAGATGACGTGCCAGATCGCTACACTGGGCCCATCCTCGATTCACTTGCGGGAACCAACCACACCCTGAGCACTTTAGCTGCCGGCACCCGGGATGGCGGACCTATTCCGCTGGCCAAACGTGGTTTTATTCGGGATAACGGCAACATTGTGATCGCTCGAACAGACCCGGATAGGCTCGCAGAGCTTGCCCGCGATACCGGCGGCACAAGCCACGAGCTAACACTGGATGACAGCGACATAGCCAGCCTGAACCTCAGCCCCGAGGAATCTGATGAATGGCAGGATACAGACAGCGGGCTCACCATAAACCGCTGGAAAGATGACGGTTACTGGCTGTTATGGCTGGCTCTGCCGTTGTTGTTACTGGGCTGGCGTCGTGGTGCTTTTACAGCCATGGCACTGATTTTATTGCCTGCGATCCCTCAGCCTGCGGCTGCCATGGACTGGGATAGCCTCTGGCAGCGGGAAGATCAAAGAGCCCCAGAGCTGATTCAACAGGATGCCAGCAATGCAGCGAAGGTGCTTAAATCACCCGACTGGCGAGGCTCAGCGCTCTACAAAGCTGAACAATACGAACAAGCTGCCAAGGCCTTCGCCGCAACAGAATCGAGTTTGGCTGACTATAACCGCGGCAACGCCCTGGCCAAAGCAGGTAAGCTCGAAAAAGCTCTTAAGGCCTATAACAGCGCCCTGGATCGCAGCCCGGATATGGAAGATGCCAGGGTAAACCGGCAATTGGTTGAAGACCTGCTTAACAAACAAAAAGAAGAATCTAGCCAAAAGCAGGGTGACAGCTCCGAGTCTTCTGAAAATGAATCTGACCAATCCCAGCAACAGGGGCAAAGTGAAGCTCAAGAAAAGCCGGGCGAAGAGTCACCCGCAAAGGCACAGCAAAGCGAGAGATCAAATACCTCGGACCCAGAACCTGGCAAAGAAGAAGCTCAGGCACCAGCGCCAGTATCCGAGACCCCACTGTCGCAGAGCCAGGAACAATCACTGCGGCGGATTCCCGATAACCCTGGCGGTCTTTTACAGCGGAAGTTCCTGCAGCAATATCAGGAGCGCCAAACACCACCCGATGAGGGCGACACACCATGGTAAAAAGGCTGATTATTTCCTCTATTCGGCTGACGGTTTTGGCGGCGTTGATGATTCTCTGGCTACCAGCCTTTGCCGGCGAGCTCACCGCTGAGCCAGACAAAACGCGGCTGTACGAAGGCGATGTTTTGACGCTTACCGTTAAAGGCAGCACAAAAATCGACATTAGCCTGAGTAATATTTTCGATTTTGATATCTCCAGCCTGCCTGCGCCGGATATTGAAAAGGTATCCCCAGACTTCGACATACTGGCCCGCAATCAGCGTTACAGCATTCGCACTATAAACGGCGACATGGTTGGAGAAATAACCTGGACCTACCAGCTGTCGCCCAAATCAACCGGCAAGTTAACCATTCCAGCGCTTACCTTTCAGAATGCTGTATCCAAACCCCTGACCATAGATGTGGTAGACGGCACTCCGCCAGATCAGGCGGCTGAAAACCGGGACAGCTTTATTGAACTAACGGCCGACAAAGCAGATGTCTATGTTCAGGAGCAGCTTATTCTTACCGTTCGACTGTTCTTTCGGGGCAACCTTATTCGAGGCGAACTGTCCGATCCTCAACACCCTAATGCCCTTATCGAAACTCTGGGGAAACAAAAAGAATCGTCACGCATGCGCGACGGTGTACGTTACCGGGTAGTAGAACGGCGATATGCGTTGTTTCCACAAAAACCTGGCACATTGAACCTGCCCGCTATTCGTTTTGAAGGCCAGGCAAGAGGCGCCGATGGCTCGCTTAAGTTTCTTCGGGACAGCGCCGAACTTTTTGAAGTGCATGTGAAAGATGTGCCTGCAGAGTTCAGTGGTTCAACCTGGCTGCCGGCGACCGACCTTACGCTAGCTGAGGCTGGCATGCCGCCCGCCCTGAATCTGAGTACCGGAGACAACCTCACACGCACTCTGAGTTTGCAAGCTACTGGTTTGCCCTCAGAGACCCTGCCTCCCCTGCCAGACTCTGTACCGGACGGGCTTCGTATTTATCCCGAAAGCCCCCAGCGAGACACCAGTTCCGGACCAAATGGTATTACGTCAACCCTGACCCAAACACGGGCGTTGGTTCCTGTATCTCCGGGCAAGCTCACACTCCCGGCGATTCGTATTCCCTGGTGGGATACGGAGTCGAACAGTGAAAAAGTAGCCTTGATCCCCGCGCAAACCCTGAATGTGGCCAGTGCGGGTGAAAACAATGGGGCTGTGCCCGCGGCCGGCCCGGCAGATAACCAGAGCACCCCTCCAGAAACTGGCAACAAAGAGAGAACCTTCAACGCTACAGGTAACACCGGCGGCAATCACTTTTGGCAGTGGATCAGTCTTGCGCTGGCCGGGATCTGGATACTGACCATGCTGGCCTGGTGGCGAACGCGTCGCATGACCCAACAATCGCCGGCTAACACAGAACCTCCCAGTCCTGGAAACGAGCAAGCAGCATTCGAGAAGTTACTTAATGCTGCAAAGAAAGGCCATGCCGCTACGTCCGGTTTATTCATAAGCTGGGCTGGTATGCGCTTGCCTGGCCACGACTTTTGCTCAGTGGCAGATGTTTTTCGGGCATTCCCAGAACCTGATCTGGAAGCGGAACTCGGAAAGCTACAAGCGTACCTATTCAGCCAAAATCATGCAGCTGGAAAGAATCATACAGAGGATAGTAGCGGGAATAGAAACGATGCCTGGGACGGCACCGCGTTGACTCAGGCTCTTAAACAAGCTCGGAGAAGGATGGAAAACGGGGTTTCAGAATCGGGTTTGCCACCGCTTTACCCCGGTAACCTTTCGGTGTCGGGGTAAAGGGTATGCGCCATGCACAGCAGCGGCTCATTCAATCAACTGCTTATCGATGACCAACTCTACGGGCGCATCCTGATTTTCCGAAACCGCAACGGGCGAATCTGTGCTGCCCTGCCAGTCGCCCGACTGGGCGCTGATGTTACCCGAACGTGTTAAGCGGGCTGTTACGACCACCTTTTCTACGCCAGATATCACCGCTTGCGGCGCCATGGCATGACTGTCGTCCAACCGAATCTCTATGGGCAAATCGCCAGCGGTTAATCTAACGACAGCCAAGGGTGGACCTGACTGCACATTGGCTGCTCGGGCAAACAGAAACAGGGTGGTGTCTGCTGGAATGTCTTTTTGGAGGGCCTCATCCAGAGTCACCCGAACGGTTACGCCCAAGCGATTAGCGTCTGAGGCATTCTCCGAAGATTGAAAAGCAGGTTTTGCGGCCGGCGGCTGCTCACCAAGGCGCGAATAGGCTTCTTTTATACCGCCCTGAATAGAGGCCAACTGCGGATGATCAGGCGCTACCGTCTCGACACGCTCCCAGTACTCGATTGCATCGCGGTAGTTGCCTTGGCTAAACGCGTGAATGCCCAGCAACCCAAGAGAGTTAACCTCATCAGGGTTCAACGCCCTCGCCTCTTCAATGGTAGACGTTACCTTGTCGGTCATCGTGCCTTGGCTGCGAAAAAACTGCGCCTGGGCAGCCAGGCCCAAAGCCACGGCCCGGGAATTGTCATCGGAGCTAACACTATCAGCCAGCTTGCGAAACGCCCAGGCAGCGTCTTCATGGCGCTCTAATCGCATGTATGTTTGCCCCAGCATAGCCCAGCCGTCCGGGTTGTCCGGGCTTGATTCAAGCCTTGCTTGCAACTGCGATGCTAGCTCGTTCATTTGCATGGCACGAGCGTCGTCGGAGTTACCCAACTTTTGCATGGCAACAAAAGACTCAACGCTGTCCATCGCCCCCCACTCGCCATATAGCAGAACCGTGGCCGCAGGAATCAAGAGTATTGAGAGCAAAGCTACCGCCATAGCGGCCTTGCGGCCAGGCACGGTTTTAGCGGGGGCTTCGTTGTCCGGCACATCGTCCAGCATGGCCCCGGCAAGTTCGTCCCTAAGTTGCTGATAACTTTCTTTATCAATAACGCCCGCTTGGTGTTCTTTTTCCAGCTCCGCCATGCGGCTGCGATAGGCCATCAAATTCTGGTTTCTGAGATCGGTGTGCTGCCGGGCATCCCGACGCTGGAACATTACAGGGTAGAGCACAAATGCCAAGGCAAGAATGATTAGTACCGTTGCGGCAGTCCAAAAGGTTTCGGTCATGGAGATATCGTCACAGGTTCAAAATGAATAAAGCGGTGTATGTCGCAGCCAGGCCAGGCATTTGCTTTGAGTGCAAATCAGCCGTTGCCGTTCTGGTTCCGTTCGGCAAGCATTTTGTCAACCCGGGCTTGCTCATCGGCGCTCAGTTCCGGCGTTGCCGTGCCTGCTTTGCGGGAGCGAACAACCACACCGACTACCAATAGCAGACCACCCAGAACGGCAACGGCAGGTGTTGCCCAAAGCACAAAGGTACGGCTATCCAGGTCCGGCTTGTATTTCACAAATTCACCAAAGCGGCTCACCAGAGAATCGACAATTTCGTCGTTGCTTTCGCCTTCCAGCATCATCTGGTAAACAGCATTTCTCATGTCTTTTGAAATAGGCGAATTTGAATCTGCAATGTTCTGATTTTGGCACTTGGGGCAGCGCAACTCCGAAATAAGATTCTGGTAACGCTGTTCTTCGCTACGGCTATCAAAATCGTAAACAGCATCCACATCTGCAACGGACAGCCCAGATGCCGCCACAGCTAAAAGGAAACACATAATACGGAGCATTAACCGTTCTCCCGCGCTTCTTCAATCACCGGCAACAAAACCTGTTCCCACACCCGTGTATTCACAACACCTACATGGCGATAGCGCACCACGCCTGAGGCATCAATCACAAAGGTTTCTGGCGCACCATAAACGCCCAAATCAAAACCCAACGTGCCTTTAGGATCGTAGATAACCGTGCTGTACGGATCGCCCAGCTTGTCCAGCCAAACCAACGCATCGTCGCGGCTATCTTTGTAATTCAGACCAATGATCGCGACCTTCTTTTCGTTGGCAAGCCACATAAGGTCGTCATGTTCGTCGCGACAGGAGGGGCACCAGGTACCCCAAACGTTCAACAGCGTGATATCGCCCCGAAACAGGCTCTCATTCAAAGTGTTTTCAGGGCTCTGCAGGTCTTTGAGAGTGAACGCAGGAACCGGCTTACCCACCAGCGCAGAATCCAACTTTGTCGGATCCTTACCAATTCCCTTAAACAGAAAAACACCTACTACAACTGCCACCAGCAGCGGTAGGAACAGCAAAAACCGCTTCATGTAATTGCTCCGGCTGCATCCTGAGGGCCTTTTTGAGCCGACGGTGAGTGTGATGAGCGTGCTGAGGGCCGAACAACCCTTTCACGTATGCGGTATCGGCGATCCGATATGGCCAAGAAACCACCGGCAGCCATAAACAGCGCCCCCAGCCAAAGCCAGCGAATGAGTGGCTTGTACTGAAGCCGAATGGCCCAGGCGTTATCAGAAATCCGCTCACCTACCGCAACAAAGATATCCCGAAACAGACCTCCATCAATATCCGCCTCAGTCATAACGCTCATGCCAACCGCATACTGGCGCTTTTCCGGGTGTAGCTCGGCAACGGGTTCGCCATCCAGCATGACTTCAAAACTGCCGTACTGAGCGGTGAAGTTTTGGCCTTGGCGCTCGCCAATATCTATAAAACGAAATTGATAGTCGCCAACCTCGGCAACATCGCCAGGCACCATTCGCACATCACGCTCAATGCCGTAATTAGACACAATCGTTGCACCAGCCATGGTAATGGCCAGACCAAGGTGCCCAAGCACCATGCCATAGTAGCTACGAGACTGGCGCTTGAGGCCGTGGATGCGCCCCTTTTTGGAAGACGATTTATCCCACAGATCCCAGAACGTCGTCGTCGTTACCCAAACGGCTGCAAACACACCCAGGAAAGCCCATGGACTAAACCCACCATAAATCACCATCACCGCCGTGCTAATCAGCGTACTCGCCGCCAGAGGCCACAGCAGCTTACGTGCAAGCCAACCTGCGTCCGTTTTTTTCCAACGGGAAAAGGTGCCAACGCCCAGCAAAAGGCCGGCAGCCACTGCTAGAGGGCTGAACGTGAGATTAAAGAATGGCTCACCAATAGAGATTTTGCCCAGTTCAAAGAAATCAAGAACCAGCGGATACAGAGTGCCCACCGCCACCAACAGCGTAGCGGACACCAGCAACACGTTATTCAGCAGCAGAAATATTTCCCGTGACAAGGAACCGTAGCGAGAACGTACGTGAACCACCGGTGCTCTGAATGCATAAAGCACCAAACTTGCGATAATAGTGAATGCCAGCAGGGCTAGTAAGAAGGTGCCACGCTCCGGGTCGGATGCAAAGGCATGCACGGACGTAAGCACTCCGGAACGAACCAGAAAGGTACCCAGCAGGCTCAACGAGAAGGTGACAATTGCCAGCAATACTGTCCAGCTTTTGAAAACTCCACGTTTTTCCGTCACAGCTAGCGAATGCATTAAGGCTGTACCGGAAAGCCATGGCAGCAAAGAAGCGTTCTCAACCGGATCCCAGAACCACCAGCCGCCCCAGCCCAGTTCGTAGTATGCCCACCAGCTACCGAGAGCAATACCCACGGAAAGAAATGCCCAGGCAACGGTCGTCCAGGGCCGTGACCATCTGGCCCAGGCCGCGTCGAGGCGACCATTAATCAGTGCGGCAATCGCAAAGGCAAAGGCTACCGCAAAACCAACATAACCCATATAAAGCATGGGCGGGTGCACAATCAGGCCGAAGTCTTGCAACAGTGGGTTCAAGTCGGCGCCGTCGGCCGGCACATTAGGCAGCAAACGATCAAACGGGTTAGACGTAACCACAATAAAGAGTATGAACCCGACACTCACCATGCCGAGCACAGACAATACCTGCGAAATCATTACCGACGGCAATCGACGGCTGAAGATAGCAACCGCCATTGTCCACCCGGTCAGCATCAATATCCAAAGCAGAAGCGAGCCTTCATGGCCTCCCCACACCGCGCTGAACTTGTAGTACCAGGGCAGCATGCTGTTGCTGTTATTGGCAACGTATGCCACAGAGAAATCGTCGGTTAAAAACGCATGGGCAAGCACTGCAAATGATAACCCCACAAACACAAACATGCCCGCAGCCAAAGGCCTGGCAAACGCCTGGAGGTTATCTCGGCCGGTGAGTGAACCCACCAGGGGTACAACCGAAAGAAGCACTGCCAACAACAGCGCGAGTATCAGTGCAAGCTGTCCAAGTTCGGGATACATCAAAGCTCTCCAGGTATCGGGCTGTTGATTGTGAGGTGTTTAATTAGGTTGCCGGTTTTATGCTGTCCGCAGCGGCCTTACTCTGATTTTTTGAGGCCTTTTCAAGGGCGTCGGAAACCTCTGGTGGCATGTAGTTTTCATCATGCTTGGCCAGAACCTGATCTGCGACAAACCGGCCTTCGTTATTAAGCCGGCCCATGGCCACAATACCCTGCCCTTCTGCAAACAGGTCCGGCAAAATACCAACATACTCTACGGGTACGGAAGCGCTGTAATCCGTTACCAGAAACTCTACTTTCAGGCTGTCAGGGTCTCGCACAACCGAGCCTTCTTTTACCATGCCGCCGGCTCGAATCCTCACGTCAGATGGCGCTTCGCCGGCAGAAATCTGGCTGGGGTCGTAGAACAGATTGATGTTCTGGCGCAGAGCATAGGTTGTCAGCGCCACTGCCACAGTCAGTCCTGCCAGCAAAAACAAAATAATGGTCAGCCGCTTTTTACGGATAGGGTGCATTCACATACCTGTCAGTCAGTCTTGGGAAACGTTTACGCGCGCGAACGAAGCAGAGGGTTTCGAAGTGGCCACTTTACTCTTTTCAGCCTGAAACTCATAACCTCGACGGCAGGATTCAACAACGGATTTTTTTGCCATCGCGGACCCGATCATCATCACCGCCAGCAATACGAAAAACACAGCGTAACAGGCCCAAACATAGGGTCCGTGACCGTCCATAGCTATAAACGCCGAAAAGGAATCAAACGCCATAAATTAACTCTTTCCCTTCATTACGAGTTCTTTGACCCAACGTGTGCGCTGCTCCCGGGATAGAATTTCTGTTTGCATACGAATACAGGCCAGCCAACCAAAAACCAGGTACAGGCCGAGTACCGACAACAGCAAAGGCACCCACATTTCAGCCGGCATAGACGGCTTCTCTGTCAGCTTGAATGTTGCAGGCTGGTGCAGTGTATTCCACCATTCCACAGAGTATTTGATAATAGGAATATTCACTACGCCTACCAGCACCAGCACCGCCACTGCACGGGCCGCAGACTTATCGTCGGTAATGGCCCGGTCCAGCGCAATAACACCACCATACAAAAACAGCAGTATCAGCATTGAGGTCAGACGGGCATCCCAAATCCACCAGGTTCCCCAGGTAGGCTTGCCCCAAACTGCACCGGTAAACAGTGCCAAAAACGTAAGCACAAGCCCCACAGGCGCCACAGCTTTAACGAACATATCGGCAAGCTTCATTCGCCATACCAGCGTTACAATAGCCGCCGAGGCCATCATGATATAGATCGACTGGGCCAAAAATGCCGCCGGGACGTGTATGAAAATGATCCTATAACTATTGCCCTGAAGGTAGTCTTTAGGCGCAAACGCAAGGCCCCAAATAGCCCCCGCCAAGAGCAGCAGTACGCCGCCTACCAGCAGCCAGGGCATGAACCGGGTGGAAATCCCGAAAAACCATTTGGGAGAACCCAGTTTGTGAAAAATTTGCCACATCAGTTGGTCACCGTCCTACCGTTTACCTTGTTTACCCGTTCGACAAGCTAATTCTTAACGCGGCGGCCGCTGCGAACGGCGCCAGTGTCAGTGCGAGCATTAAAAAAGCCCCCATCAGAGCCAAATAGGCTCCTACAGGCGCGCCCTCCGTTGCAGCGGCCACTGTGCCCGTGCCGAAAATCAGCACGGGAATGTACAGTGGAATGATCAACAAGGACAAGAGCACACCTGCCGATCGCAATCCAAGGGTCAATGCGGCGCCAATGGCACCAATCAAACTTAATATCGGCGTACCAATCAGCAGGGTTAGACACAAAACAGCGATGGAGTTCCCGTCAAGATGCACCATTACACCAAGAATCGGCGTAAGCAGCACCAAAGGCAGCCCCGTTAGCATCCAGTGCGCCAGGGTTTTGGCCAGAATTAATAAAAACAAAGGCTGCGGCTGAAGTACAAGCTGCTCTAAAGTACCGTCGTCAAAATCATGACGAAAAAGGTGATCCAACGACAGCAATACAGAAAGCAACGCCGCTACCCACAGAATGCCCGCTCCCGCCTCACTCAGAAACGAAACTTCCGGACTAACACCGAGAGGAAACAGGGTAACAACCATAATAAAAAACAGCAGTGGGTTTAACAGATCCTGCTTCTGCCGGAATGCGACCTTCATATCTCGCGCAAATACGCCTTTCATTGCGGCGAGCGCACTGACACTCGAGCTGGCAAGCCCAGCGGTCGGATAAGCTTCAGCGTTCATCAGACAGGCCCTTCGCACCCAGGGTTAGCCTTTGCATGCCCGGCAGTGCCAGATCATGGTGAGTAGTAATCAACACCGCACCACCTTCAGCGGCGCGCTGCTGCAAAAGTGTTTCAAGTGCTTGTACGCCATCTGCATCTATAGCGGTAAACACTTCATCAAGCAGCCAAAGAGGCTCATCCGCAATCAACAACCGAGACAGCGCAACCCGACGTTGCTGGCCTGCTGATAAATTGCGACAGGGCACATCTTCAAACCCCGCCAGGCCAGTACCTTGCAGGGCCTGACGAAAAATCGAATCAGGCACAGGCCGGCGACCAGCCATTAAAGCCCGGAGATTTTCCACTGGGGTAAGCAGGGGTTTGATACCCGGGCGGTGGCCGATATAAAGCATGTTCCGCGCAAACGCTTCTCGCTGGCTGGCTACCGGAGAACCGCACCACTTCAACTCGCCTGTCCACGCATCGTTCAGACCAGCCAACATTCTTAGCAACGTAGTTTTTCCGGAACCGTTTGGCCCCTCGACACGGGTGACCGTACCGGGCAGTATGGAAAACGATAACTCTCGGAAAAGTATCCGCTTGTCCCGCTCACATTGCAGGTTAACCGCCTGCAATAATGGTTCGGGAGTCAGGGGTAACGGCTCGGACATCAGGGCCCCGTAATCAGGACGATGCGCAAAAGCATCGGGTGTATTCACGACAATAATTGCCGGCGCGGCGTATTATAACGAAAGCGTCTACAGATTACTCTTGTCTGGTATCAAGTCAGCAGCGATGAAACTACCCAGCGGCCAACAGCCTCCATCAACACCGACGACCTCGAAGCCGGCGCAAACTCATGAGGCCACACAGCCTCATCGAGAAGCTACTGCCTCATCTGCCCGGCAACAACTGAATCAACTTCAACTCGCCAACCGGGAAACCATACTGGCCCGAGTGGCAGAAGTCATCAACCGCCAGGGCGGTGGTGGCAACGCAGAGGTTTTATTAGATGTGCGAGGTAAGCCGCTTCAGGTTAATGCAGCCATAGGCGCCACGGAACTGACGCCTGGAGATTGGGTGAAAGTGATGCGGGCTGGCAATGAACTACAACTGATGGGCAAGTTGGCTGGCGCACCAGAGGCCGCCATATCACGGGCGCTCGCGCAGCGTATGCCTTGGCAGCAGAGCCTGGACAGCGGCTTGGCAAGGCTGATGACAGCGCTGAACCAAGGCATGGTGTCTGCACTGAGCCCCGGGCAACTACCCGCAGGCCAAAAATTGCAACCATTGCCAGAAGCCGCACGACAAGCCCTGCAAACATTACTTGCCAGGCTGCCGGCCAGTAACGCTTTAACTCCCGGTGCGGGCGGGCAGAGCCATACAGTCCAGCACATACGCCAGTGGATAGCCGAGAGCGGTCTATTCGCAGAATCGCGCTTGGCACAAGCCCCCTCCTCCACCTTGCCCGACCTCAAGCTTGCCATCGGCCGTATGATTACCAGCCTGCTGGCCGAGCAAAATGGCGACTCGGCAACATTGTTTAACCGGCTGACACCACTGGCCAGCCCCGGCTTAGTTCAGGCACCCTTACAGTTCCCGCAAGCGTTAGCGTCGCAATCTCCTGCCGGTGGCTCCGATCCCACGTCGGCGGGCCAGACACTGCGACTGTTAGCCGGCATGTTAAACAGAATTACAGTTAACCAGTTGCACAGCCAAATACTGACCGCCAGAGGTGGTCCTGACACCCCCGCGCCGGCCTCCACTATGCTGATGGATTTACCCTGGGTAACCCCCCAGAACGAACCTAAAGTGGCGCAGTTGCGCATAGAGCAGCACAAAGAAGAATCCGAGTCCAGGAGCCGGCGCGATAAAAAGGCAGCCGTTAGTGAATGGCGCCTTAACCTTGCCATTGATCTGGAACTTGCCGGCGCCCTGAATTTTGAAGTCGCCCTACGGCACGAGCAAGTAAGCGCGCGGGTGTGGGCTGAAAAACAGGAGACGCTCAAGCAGGTAAATGAAGAACTGCCACTGCTAAGGCGCAGCCTTACAGACTTGGGCCTGGAAGTGACGGACCTTGAATGCCGCCGAGGCGCCCCTTCTTACCCCACAACCAAGTTGGAGCACAGGCTGGTGGATACCCGAGCATGAAACAACAAAACGAAGACCAATCATCCAGCGCGGCCGTCGCCCTTAAATACGATGGCGAAAAAGCGCCAACCATCACAGCAACGGGCACGTACGAACTGGCAGATGAAATTATCAGAATAGCCAGAGAGCACAATGTGCCTCTTTATGAAAACGCAGAGCTGGCAGGCATTCTCGCGCGCTTGTCCCTGAACGACGAAATACCGGAGAATCTATACCGGGTTATTGCAGAAATTCTTGCGTTTGCGTTTCATATCCGCGGCCGAACGCCCGAAGACGCCGGCAACCACCGCAACGACACTTAAAACCGCCGAGCCGTTTTAAGCTACTTGGCGTTTTTTCAGCGCTGATACCAGCTCGGCCTCGGGGCGGGATATTCCGCAAGTGTTCATAAGATCGTCTATATCCGCACCAAGGTCGACAAGCCGTGAGGCTTCATCGTAGGAAATACGTAAGGGGTCGTTCTGGCGCATTTCATCCATAGTTGTGCGCAACTCGTGTAGCTGGCGTTCGCACACAACAACCCGCTGACCGACGCCCATACTGCCGCTTGCGGTGGCATGCAGTTCTCGGCCAAGAGTGTCGCAACGCTCTTTGAGTAGATTTTTAAGGTGTTTATTCTGACGACCGAGCATAACACCCTGCGCAAAAACCAGCGTAATCGCCAAGGCGGTCAACGACCAAGGAATATAGGTAGGAATTTCAGTAAACATGATGAGCGGCTCCGGTTATTAGCCACGGGAGGCGCCCATCATCAGGCCTGGCCGGTACAACTCCGGTTTATAGCCCTGCGATTTCAGCCCATTCGTGGTCTGTCAGCATTTTGTCGAACTCGACCAATATGATCAGTTCACCATCTTTGTTACACACACCCTGGATAAACTTGGCGCTTTCTTCATTACCCACATTCGGTGCGGTCTCAATTTCACTGGCCTTCAGGTACACAACCTCGGCCACGGAATCTACCAGAATACCCATCACTTGATCGGCAGATTCCATGACGACTACTCGCGTGGCGTCGGTAACATCTGCATCCGCCAACCCGAAGCGACGGCGAGTGTCGATAACGGTAACCACGTTACCCCGCAGATTGATAATGCCGAGCACGTAATCCGGTGCGCCCGGCACAGGGGCTATCTCTGTGTACCTCAGTACTTCCTGAATCTGCATAACATTCAGACCATAGGTCTCGTTATCCAGCCGGAACGTCACATACTGCAGTACCTGATCGTCCTGGGCGTGATTTTGCTGTCCGCTCGGGGATGCCATAGCCTGTCTCTCCTGTTCGGCTGCCCGGCGGGCAACCTGATCGTCAAAAAAACATCGTCAGTGCCCAATACTATAATTAAGGGGCACAAACCGTGCCAGTACAGCACGGTTTCATTCGGTAACCGGGAAAGCCGGTCAGCTCAGATCCAAATGATGCTCCTGCTCCGCCCTCACCAGCAAATCTGCCATGGTGCGCACATCAACAAGGGCGCACATCTGCTCAATCACCGTTCCTGCCAGCCAAGGCCGCTTACTGCGAGCCGTTCGCCAACGCACATCTGCCGGGCTCAAGGTAAATGACTGAGCCACATCGTCACAGGCCAAGCCCCATTCGCTGTTATCCAGGCGAATAACAAACTTATAATTGTCGCGGGCGTTAGGCGGAACCCTTCCGGCCATAATCCATTCTGCGGTATCCACCACTCTTAAGTTCTGCTGCGTGCCTGCACGAATCCCCATGTACCAGCGCGGGCTGCCAGGAACGGGCCGGATGTCATCTTCTATACGGTGAATAGCGCCCAGCAACACCAGAGGCACCGCCAACTGCAGGCCAGCGACGGTGAAAATCAAGCATTCAAATGGCTGCCCTGACCAATCCGGTTGCAGCGCTGGTGGTTCTGGTTCTGGTTCTGGTTCTGGTTCTGGTTCTGGTTCTGGTTGTATTGTTGGCTTTAATGCAGAAACCACTACCTCTTGGATAACTGCGGGTTGTGGTTGTGCTTCCGCCAAGGGCACGGGCTCAGCCTCTCGCTCGCGAATGTCCTCACTCAAAGCCGTGCCTGTTGCCGTATGGAGCAATTCATCGAGATAACTGGCAATGGCGTTGGTCGGATTCGCCAGCTGTGTCAGTTTTTCGTCAGCCATGCTGACGCTCCTTCAAAGCACCAGTTCGTGCCAGCAATTCATCCAACAAATGCCGGTACGCTCGAACACCGTGAGTTTGCGAGTCCAGTTTCGACGGAATAACCCCCGCTTGGCTGGCGTCTCGGAATTTTGTATCCACAGGCACGGCAAACTTCCACAGGTCGTCTTGATAGGTTTTTCGCAACAGGTTCAAGCTCTTTACTGAAGCCTGAGTACGTCGGTCGAACATTGTCGGCACAATGGTATAAGGCAATTGATTTTTCTGGGAGCGCATAATCATTTGTAGCGTGCGCAACATGCGCTCAAGACCTTTGATCGCGAGAAACTCAGTCTGCACCGGAATAATCAGGTGCTGCGCAGCTGCTAGCGCATTTACCATTAACACGCCAAGCGACGGCGTGTTGTCGAGAATAACATAGTCGAAATCATCCCATAGCTGCGCAAGCGCACGCGACACAATGAGCCCCATTCCATCTACGCCAATCATGCGGCGCTCCAGCGTGGCCAGTGCAGTACTGGCCGGCAGTAGCGACATTCCCGCGCAACCGGTTTCGGTAATAAGCTGGGCAGGCAGACCCTCTGGTACCTTGCCCTGATGCTGAAACAGATCAAACACACTGTGCGCGAGAGTATCGGGGTCATATCCGAACCAGCTGGTAAGCGAGCCGTGAGGATCAAGATCAACCACCAGAACACGCTTACCACGCTCCGCCAGCAAGCCGCCCAAAGCGACCACTGACGTCGTTTTACCAACTCCACCTTTTTGATTGGCTACTGCCCAGATTCGCACGTGTTCACTCCGGAAAATGCATTATTGCGACCAACTGAAACTCCGCTTTGTACCGGTTTATCGGCCAACTCACGCGCAACTTGAACGCAAACGAACCGGAAAACCGGCAGCCAGTTGCCGCCTGATAGAAACTTGATGGAGTAATACAGAAACCATGCCAGACACGACGCTGAAGACACGCCCTTAGCGCATAACACCCCGTATGCTGGCATCGCGGGAAATGAGCAGCACAACACGCCGGTTGCGCTTACGCCCTTCTTCTGTGTCGTTGCGAGCCAGGGGCTGGTGTTGCCCGTACCCAACGGCAGCCATGCGTTCAGGCTCAATACCATCCATGCTCAGCATGCGTACAACCGCGGCTGCCCGCGCTGCTGACAACTCCCAGTTTGAGGGAAAGCGAGAGGTGCGTATGGGTTGATTGTCGGTAAAACCCTCAATTTTTAACGCGTTATCACGATCTTTGAGCACCCTGGCTATTTTGTCGATAACATCAAACGCATCGTAGTGTGGCTCCGCGTCGCCACTGCCAAAAAGCAGACTATCGGGCAGGTTTAGCGCTAACCATTGATCGCTGGTTTCAAGCGTAACTACGCCACGGTTAATCAGCTCCTCAAACTCCATGGCCAACTGATCCGCCATAGTGCGCAGGGCCTCCGTACGGTCCTGAGCCTCCTGTTCCGGATTTCCGGGGGCTTCCGTGACCGCAGGGGGAATGATGTCTTGAGAAGGGCCAACATCCGGACGCGGAGGCTGATCGCCTACTTCAATCGGCTGAAACGATCTTTGGGGAGCATTGAAAACGCCGGTAAGCGTTTCTGAGAGGACTTTATACTTGCCTTCGTTTACCGACGACACCGAGTACATCACCACAAAAAAGGCAAACAGCAGAGTTATGAAATCTGCATAGGAAATCAACCAACGTTCTTTGTTGTGCAAATCGTCCTGGGGTGGCCTGCGTCGCCGCATAATAAAAACCGGGTGTGCTTACTGCAGGAAGCCCCGCAGCCGCAATTCAATGGATTTAGGGTTTTCACCCTCCGCGATGGCGATAAGACCATCGATCATCATGTCTTCATACCTTGAGCGTTCTTTGGCCAGCCCGCGCAGTTTATTTGCAACGGGGAAAAACAATAAGTTAGCCAGCGCAACGCCGTATATAGTCGCAACAAACGCCGTAGCAATACCACTGCCAAGAGACTGCGGATCTTCAAGGTTGGTCATAACCTGAATCAACCCCATCACGGCCCCGATAATGCCAATCGTTGGCGAGTAACCGCCCATGGCTTCAAACACTCGGGCTGATTCCAGATTCCGCTCTTCCCGGCACTCCAGATCAATTTCCATAATGCTGCGGATGGTTTCTGTTTCAGCGCCATCTACCAACAACTGCAGGCCTTTTCGGGCAAAATTTTCAGGCTCTTTTTCAGCCAATCCCTCAAGCCCTAACAACCCCTGCTTGCGAGCTTTTACGCTCCAGTCGATGACCTTACCAATGCCATCTTCAATATTGATAAAAGGCGGCACAAACACCCATTGAAACTGCGTGCAGGCGCGCTTCAGTATCGGCCAGGAAGTCTGCAAAATGGTCGCAGCCAGAGTGCCGCCAATCACTATGATCGCCGCCGGGCCATTAAAGAGCGAGCCAAGAGCACCACCCTCAAGCAGGTTACCGCCAAGAATGGCGGCGAATGCCAGAACAACACCTAGCAGGCTGAGAACATCCATCAACAAACACCCTCAACCAAGCGGGGACCTATTTCGTTTAGCGACAGAATCTCGTCACTCAGGCCGGCCTTCGCAACGGCCATGGGCATGCCATAAATTACGGACGACTTTTCATCCTGAGACCAGATTGGCGAGCCACTTTGCTTCATCATTCGGCAACCTTCTTTACCATCGGCCCCCATGCCGGTAAGAATCACACCAAGGGCTTTACCCGGGTATGCACGGGCAAGGGAGCCAAAGGTAACATCTACGCAGGGCCGGTAATTCAGTCGATCATCGCCTGGAAGTATACGCACCCTGGGCTGGCCACTACGATTTTCAATCATCATCTGCTTGCCACCAGGGGCAAGCAGCGCCAGCCCCGGGCGAAGGATATCGCCGTCTTCTGCCTGCCGTACGCTTATCTTGCAAAGCCGGTTCAGTCGCTCTGCAAAGGCCGGGGTAAAACTCGCCGGCATATGCTGAACCAGAACAATGGGCGAAGGAAAAGATGCGGGCAACTCAGCCAGTACTCGCTGAAGTGCCACAGGGCCACCGGTGGAGGTACCAATACCCACCACCGCATAATGCCGCGCCGGGGTTTTTCGTGAAGAACGCCTGACAGGCGTCTCTGGCACCGGCTGTGCGGGCTGCCGAGCAGGCGTCGCAGAGCGGCTGGCAACTGGCGGTTTGGCTATCGGCCGCGAAGGCGAAGGCTGCCCAGCCTTTACAGGTGGAGACACACGGTTGGCCGGCTGGCTACGAGCCACATCAAGCACACGATTTATCAGGATTTTCTGGAGTTGACTACCATCCCGAGCGATTTCTTCGAAGTTTTTGGGTAGAAAATCCACCGCCCCTGCTTCAAGCGCGTCCAGTGTTATTCTGGCACCCTCATAGGTAAGGGAGGAGAACATCAGCACGGGTACCGGGTGCTTTTTCATGATTTCGCGTAGCGCCGAAATACCGTCCATAATCGGCATTTCGTAATCCATGGTAATAACATCCGGGCGCAGTGATTCTGACAGTTCCACGCCTTCCCGGCCGTTAGCGGCCACACCCACCACACGGATCTGACCCGACGAAGTGAGTATCTCCGTCAGTCGTTTGCGAAAAAACCCTGAGTCGTCAACGACCAGGACAGACACTGTCATCCGTTTCTCCTAGCAAAAACCTTTGGCTCTCAGAGCCTTAATCCTCAATACAAAACCCTTAGCTGTAATGCTGCAGCAAGCTAGGTACATCAATAATGAGCGCGATACGGCCGTCGCCGGTAATCGTTGCACCAGCCATACCCGGCGTCCCCTGAAGGCCCCGGCCAAGCGGTTTAATGACCACTTCCTCTTGCCCCACCAACTGATCAACCACAAAGCCAACCTGACGAGTCCCCATGGCAACAATCACAACATGCCCGTTTTGAGTCTCGTTTTTGCCTGCAGAGCCTTTAACCAACCAGCGCTTAACATGGAACAGCGGAAATACTTTGTCGCGCACAACCACACACTCACGGCCGTCTACAATGTTGGTGCGGGTTAGATCCAAATGGAAAATCTCCACCACGTTCACCAATGGCAGTGCGAAAGATTGGTCGCCAAGCATAATCATCAGCGTTGGCATAATTGCTAGGGTCAGGGGCACTTTAATGACGATGCGAGAACCCTTACCCAGTGCTGACACAACGTTGAGTTGGCCATTAAGCTGGTTAATTTTGGTTTTTACCACATCCATGCCCACGCCTCGGCCCGAGACATCAGAGATCTGATCCTTGGTGGAGAAACCAGCGGCAAAAATAAGATTGAAACACTCGTTGTCCGTGAGTCGATCAGCGGCGTCTTGATCGTAAATCCCTTTATCTACCGCTTTGCGGCGCAGCACTTCAGGGTCCATGCCGGCGCCATCGTCATCAATAGATAGCAGGATATGGTCGCCCTCCTGCTCTGCTGATAGCGTCACTGTGCCCTGTCGCGGCTTGCCGGCTTTTTCTCGTATATCCGGCGATTCAATACCGTGGTCTACAGAGTTTCGAACCAGGTGAACGAGCGGATCTGAAAGAGCCTCAACGAGATTTTTATCAAGATCTGTATCCTCGCCGTGCATCACCAGGTTAACTTCTTTCTTCATACCCCGGGCAAGATCCCGAACAACTCGTGGAAAGCGGCCAAACACCTTTTTGATGGGCTGCATACGAGTTTGCATAACCGCTGCCTGTAAATCGGTGGTTACCACATCCAGGCTGGATACTGCCTTATGCATGTGCTCGTCTTCACTGTCGGAACCCAGGCGCTGGAGCCGGTTGCGCACCAATACCAGCTCACCCACCATGTTCATAATGTCATCCAGGCGCTTGGTATCTACCCGAACGGTTGATTCTACAGCGGGCGCTGAATCCCTGGCGGGGGCGGCCTTTTTCTCGGGTGTATTAGCGGCGGGGTTTGCTTCGGCTTTTTCCGGCGGCTCAGGCTTAGCAGATTCAGCTCTGCCCTGTGCAGGGTTTACAGGCTGAACGTCAGAGCCCTCAGTGGTCGGGCTTCCCCCCTTTCCATGAAGCTCATCCAGCAGGTTTTCAAATTCGTCGTCGGTGATCAGCTCACTATCACCACCCGCGGCTGCATCGGTCGCTGCAGCCGCGGCACTCTTATCTGTGCCAGTTTGGACCGCAAACTTGCCTTTGCCGTGCAGGTCATCCAGCAGTGCTTCAAATTCATCATCGGTGATGTCATCACCGGAACCACTGCCGGCATCGTCATTATTGCCCGCAGGCTGCCCGGCGGCCTGGCCTTTACCAGCGCCAGAAACAGGTGCATCACCGTGTAGGGCATCCAGCAGCTTCTCAAACTCATCGTCGGTAATATCACCGCCATCCTGCCCGCTTTCAGTGGCTTCAACGGTGGGCGCAGGTTCGGTGTTCGGTTGTTCGGTAGCCGTCTGGGGCTGAGCAAGGGCATCCAGCGAAGCAATCAGCTCGTCGGGCGCGGCTGTAGGCTCTTCGCCATTACGCACCTGGTCAAACATGGCATTAACGTAGTCCAGAGCCTCCAGAACAATATCCATAAGCTCTGAATCAACTGCACGCTTATGGTTACGCAAAATGTCGAACACGTTCTCGGCAGAATGGCAGCAGCTAACCAACGCGTCCAACTGGAGAAAGCCTGCCCCACCCTTTACGGTATGGAAGCCGCGGAATATGGCGTTAAGCAGGTCGCTGTCATCTGGGTGTTGCTCAAGATCAACAAGCTGCTCAGACAGCTTCTCGAGAATTTCCCCGGCTTCTATAAGGAAGTCCTGCAGGATCTCATCATCGGCATCAAACGCCATGGGTTAACCTCATATATTCAGAAACCGAGACTGGACAACAGATCGTCTACGTCATTTTGTCCCGAGACTACATCTTCGCGCTCTTCAGCCTTTACCTGAGGCCCCACGCCCTGCTCGGCAGATACATCCTGATCATCAATCTGATGCACCGTGCCGGTAAGCTGATCCACATGACTGGCCATAACCACCAGACTAAGCATCTGTTCTTCCACTTCTTTTACCAGCGCTGTCACACGCTGAATAACCTGACCTGTCAAATCCTGAAAATCTTGTGCCAACAGAATCTCGGAAAGACTGTTGTAAATGATATCCGCATCCTTGGTGACACTCAGAAAAAAAGCATCAATGCGGCCATACAGCTCGCGAAATTCTGCGGGTTGCATTTCACGGCGGCGCAAACGTTGCCACTCCTCCCTTAATACAACGGCTTCATCGCGTAGGGTATGAGCGATTGGCATGCTTTCTTCGACCAGATCCATGGTGCGATTAGCCGCCTGGCTTGTCATTTGCACCACGTAAGCCAGCCTGTCAGACGCATCGGTCATCACCGACAGAACTTCTTTCTGCTCCTGGCTACGCGGGTCTATCTGAAAATTGCGAATGGCCTCATGAAGTGTTCGGGTCAAGCGGCCCACTTCCTGATAGAGGCTCTGGTCCCTGACGTCACTTAATTCATTAATCAGAGTCATAGATCGGGCGTAATCACCGCCTTCAACACTCTCCATGAGCTCCGCGGCCTGCCGCCGGAGCTTTTCTGTCACCTCTGGCTCAAGACCCCGGTGCCCCTTAATGTCATCACTCATAAGAGCTGTCCGATAACTGTTTACTGGATTCGCTCAAAGATTTTTTCGATTTTATCTTTGAGAACCGCGGCCGTGAAAGGCTTCACCACATACCCGTTTACGCCAGCCTGGGCGGCGGCCACAATCTGGTCGCGCTTGGCTTCGGCGGTAACCATCAGTATGGGGAGGGTTTTCAGCCCCTCATCGGCACGCACTGCCTTGAGCAAATCAAAGCCGGACATTCCGGGCATATTCCAGTCTGTCACCAAAAAATCGTACTTACCGCTTTTAAGCATGGGTAAGGCCGTGTTGCCATCATCGGCTTCATCGGTATTGGTAAAACCCAGATCACGGAGCAGGTTTTTGATAATCCGACGCATTGTGGAGAAATCATCCACAATGAGTATCTTCATGTTCTTGTCCAAAGGGACCTCCCGTTAGTAAGACCCGGAATTCGTTTGGCCTTTACGCTCAAAGTGTAGCGGGCCGCTGGTTTAATCACTTATTGTCTGGTCTTTATCGCGCTTGTAAAGCATCGGTTACCAAATACTACACACCAGCACGATTCTACAACGCTTACCGAGCCTGGCTATGCTCTTCAGACTGCCATTCAGAAAGCCGCCCTTTCAGCCGCAACGCTGCCTGGCTGTGGATCTGGCTAACCCGACTTTCACTGACACCGAGCACAGCGCCAATTTCTTTAAGGTTCAGCTCTTCCTGGTAATACAGGCTCAACACAAGCTTTTCACGCTCCGGAAGTCGCTCAATCGCGGCAGCCAAGCTGCTTCGAAACGCATCTGAAGACAGACTATCCAACGGATTATCACTGGCCTGTGTTTCTTCTATCGGCAGCTCTCCGGATTCATTGAGCTCATCAAGGCTAAAAAGTCGTCCGGTGTTGGTATCGGCCAGGGTTGCGTGGTACTCGGCAAGCCCCATATCGAGTTCTTCGGCCACCTCAACATCCAGGGCTTCCCGGCCCAAGCGATCTTCAACAATCTTGATGGCGCCGGAAATCCGGCGAGCATTGCGGTGAACAGAGCGCGGAACCCAGTCGCCTCTGCGGATTTCATCCACCATGGCGCCACGAATGCGTATACCAGCATAGGTTTCAAAGGTGGCACCCTTGGTTGAGCTATAACGTTGGGCAGCTTCCAGCAGCCCGATCATGCCTGCTTGCATGAGATCGTCTAGCTGCACCGATGCCGGTAGCCGCGCCAAGAGATGAAGTGCAATTTTCTTGACCAGAGGCGCGTGAGCCTCGATGAGTTCAGAGGGGCTTTTCACGCCAGACTGGTGGTAAATTCCCAGGTTTTTCGTCAATGTCATGCATCCGGTTTTGTTTAGACGGGATCCGTTTCAGACTTCGACGAGCCGCTCCACAAAAAACTCCAGGTGTCCGCGGGGTGATGTAGGCAGCGGCCAGCTTTCGACCTTGTCAGACAGTGCTTTGATCGCAAGCGAAGCTTTAGCCCGAGGGTATGCGTCCAGCACGGCCTTTTGGCGCTGAACCGCTTTTTTCACGGCTTCGTCATAGGGCACCATACCCACATATTGCAGTGCCACATCAAGAAAGCGCTCAGTCACCCGGGTGAGTTTTTCAAACAAATGACGGCCTTCCGGTTCACCACTCACCTGATTGGCAAGAATACGAAAGCGGTTAGTGCCGTAATCGCGGTTCATTAATTTAATAAGGGCGTAGGCGTCGGTAATAGACGTTGGCTCATCACAAACGACCAGTAGTAGCTCCTGAGAGGCCCGCAAAAAGCTGACCACTGATTCGGAAATACCGGCTGCGGTATCCACTATGAGCACATCGATTTGATCACCCAACTCGCTAAATGCATTGATCAGCCCCGCGTGCTCCATGCTGCTAAGCTGAGTCATGCGCTGAGTACCAGATGAAGCCGGAACTATCTTGATACCGCCAGGTCCATCAACCAAAACGTCTCTAAGCTCGCATTTACCGGCCAGGACATCCTGCAGGGTATAATTGGCGGTAACGCCAAGCAGCACGTCCAGGTTACCAAGACCAAGGTCAGCATCGAGTAAAACCACACGACGACCCTTCTGTGCCAGAGCGATGCCAAGGTTGACTGAAATATTGCTTTTACCAACCCCACCTTTGCCGCCGGAAACGGCGATCACCTGTACCGGATGTGCTTTTTTCATACTATTTATTATCTCTCGCCACGTTTAACCGGATGTCATTCATAGCCGGGTACAACTCAGTTCTTCAGAGTTTTAAGCCGTTTCGCGCGGGCGCTCAGTGCCAGTTATTTTTTCTGCAGCCGTCTGCTGTTGCAGTGTTTTCAGGCGCTCGACCGCCTGGCGCACAAGCGGCACAGCTTCGGCATGGTGCAGGTCCCCGGGGATTTTCTGGCCATCTGTGTAGTAAGCGACAGGCAACCCGGTTTCCATAACAAAGCCCAGAGATTCGCCCAGTGTAAGGGCTTCATCAATTTTGGTCATCACACAACCCGTCAAATTAGCCATCTTATAGCAATGCCAGACGGATTTCATAATACGCGGCTGACTGGTTGCGGAAACGACCAAGTGCGTGCGCACATTATGGTGGCTGCGTGCCAGCTCTGCCAGCTGCTCCTGGTAACCTTTATCTGAACTGGTCAGACCGGCGGTATCAATCAGCACCAGATGACGATCTGATAACTCATCAAGAATGTCATCCAAAGTATTGCTTTCATCCACCACTCGAACTGGCACATTCAAAATGCGGCCAAATACAAAAAGCTGCTCATGTGCAGCAACCCGATACCGGTCTGTGGTGACCAGCGCCAATGAATCGGCGCCGTGCTTGAGCACATAACGGGCGGCCAACTTGCCAATTGTGGTGGTCTTGCCGGAACCCGTGGGGCCAACCAATGCATAAACACCACCTTCATCCAGCCATTCCTGGCGCGGCGTACGCACACCCGTAGCGAGCATTTTCAGAGACTGCCTCCAACCATCACCCAACTTTCCGCTCTTGTATTGGCGAGAAAGCGACCCAGCCAACACAGAGCTTAGGCCAAATTCCTGCAACCGCTCTGAGAGCCGTTGCTGAACAGCACTAACGCCGGTTTTTGCTGGCTCATTACGCGGGCCGCCCATGAGTTCTCGCAACGAACTGATCTCTGAACGCATGCGAGCAAGTTCATCAGAATAGTCTGCATGGCTACTGGCAGATGAGGAGGCAGGCTCATCAAAGCCGTCGATAACCGCATCTTGCACATCAGAGAATGACGCACCGGGATAGCCCTGGCTACGCTCTACCCGGCTTTCGCGTACTTCGCGAATACGCGAGCGAGAACGACTCAACTCATCTTCCAGCCGACGATGGCGCTCTGCCTGCATTTCGGCAAGGTGGGTCCCGTTGGTGGCTTCACTGGCCTGCTCGCCCAAGCTTTGGCGCGCCATGTTTTCGTCATAATCCAACGCGGTGACAATTTCAACGCCACCGTCTACCCGGCGATTAGAAAGGATGACAGCATCCGGGCCCATCTGCTCACTGACTTGCTTCAGTGCTTCGGCCATGCTCTTTGCGAAAAAACGTTTCACTTTCATGATTTTGCATCCTCCACCGGCAGCGCCGTCATTGCGCTGTCCGTTCTTTCATCCGTGTGCTTACTGGCCCACGGACGCCACGATCGTAATTTGCTTGTTATCCGGTATTTCCTGGTAAGAGAGCACGTGCAGTCGCTCCACACCAAAACTGGCAAATTTTGCGAGCACCGGCCTTAAAGGGCCAGACACCAACAAAATGGCAGGTTTGCCAAGCATTTCCTGGCGCTGAGCACTGTCCTGCAAAGAGCGCTGCAGCTTTTCCACCATGTTTGGCTCCAGAACCATGCCTATATCTTCCTGGCCGCCAGATTGTTGACTCTGCTGAACAGACTTCAGCAATAACTGTTCCAGGTCTGGATCCAGAGTAATAACCGGTATCTCCTGATCACCACCACAAATACTCTGAACGATCATCCGACGCAGCGCCTGCCGCGCTACGGTGGTCAGCAAACTTGGGTCCTGGCTTTTGGGGTGCACGTTCACCATGGCCTCAGCAATGGAGCGCATATCACGAATCGGCACTTCTTCTTTCAGCAGGTTCTGCAGTACTTTCAGCAGCAGGCTGATGGAAATGGTGGTTGGCACCAGCTCTTCCGCCAGCTTGGGCGAGACTTTTTCCAGTTGATCCAACCACTTTTGAACTTCTTCGTGCCCCAGAAGTTCGTGGGCGTGTTTTTGCAGCACCTGGTTCAGATGCGTAGCTACAACCGTGCTGGCATCAACCACTGTGTACCCGAGAGTCTGAGCCTGATCTTTCTTTTCTGGCTCAATCCAGCTCGCATCCAGACCAAAGGCCGGGTCTTTGCCCTCTATACCTTCTATTTTACCGAATACCTGGCCTGGATCGATGGCCAATTCTCGCTCCGGATGTATCTCCGCCTCAGCTATGGTTACGCCCATCAGAGTGATGCGATACACATTAGGCATAAGATCCAGGTTGTCGCGGATGTGCACGGAGGGCATCAAGAAACCCATGTCCTGGGAGAGTTTTTTACGCACGCCTTTAATACGGCTTAACAGCTGGCCACCCTGAGATTTATCAACCAACGGGATCAGCCGGTAGCCAACTTCCAGCCCAACAATATCTACAGTTGCAACGTCGTCCCAACCCAGCTCCCGGGTTTCGCCTGGCGCAGGTAACTCACGGCCCGGGTCGCCACCGGTATCGCCAGCTAACGGTGCGTCGCGCCCACCGGAGCCGGCCAGGGTTCCAGCCCCGCCGCGACCAGGGAACACCCCTCCCTCTTCAACCGTTTGCCGGTCTTTCTTCCAAATAAACCAGGCCGCGGCCGCGGCAAGGCTGCCCAACCCCAGGAAAGCCACATGGGGCATACCCGGAATCAAACCCAACAGAATCAAAATACCTGCCGCAATGGCCAATGCCCTGGGTGCCGTGAACATTTGTTGCAGTATCTGACCGCCCATATCCTGGCTCGACGTAACCCGAGTAACCATAATGGCGGCAGAGGTAGAAAGAAGCAGCGACGGAATCTGGGCCACTAAGCCGTCACCAATAGTAAGCAGCGCATAGCGTTCCACAGCAAGCCCAAAACCAAGGCCATGCTGGAGCATACCTATGGCAACGCCACCAATAATATTAATAGCCAGAATCAGTAGGCCGGCGACCGCATCACCCTTCACAAACTTGGACGCACCATCCATAGAACCGTAGAAATCGGCTTCCGTCGCTATCTCTTCACGTCGGTGCTTGGCTTCATCCTGGTTAACCAAACCGGCGTTCAGGTCGGCATCAATCGCCATCTGCTTACCTGGCATAGCATCGAGCGTAAAACGTGCACTGACCTCCGACACTCGGCCAGCACCCTTTGTGACCACCAGAAAGTTAATGATCATTAAAATGGCAAATACCACCAGACCTACTGCATAGTTGCCACCAATAAGTACCGCACCAAAGGATTCGATAACCTTACCGGCAGCGTCGCCACCTTCGTGCCCTTCCAGCAAAACAATCCGCGTGGACGCCACGTTCAGCGACAGCCGCAACAGGGTTGCAACCAGCAATACCGTAGGGAAAGAGGCAAACTCCATGGGCCGCAGCGCATACACACACACCAACAGAATGACAATCGACAGCGTGATGTTGAACGTAAAGAATACGTCCAGCAGAAAGGCAGGCATGGGCAAAATCATCATGCCCAGCAGCCCCATCAGCATAATGGGTACGCCAAGATTGCCCTGCGTCAGGGATTTGACATTATTTAGGGCTAGCGCTTTGTCCATGCCGGAAGCATCTCCGATTCACTGTTTCTGAAGGCATTTTCAGGGTCGACATTCTGACGCTTGTGCGTCTTTCATGGTTGTACCGCAAGATCCATACCACCGTGTTCAACTTTTCGTTGCAGAGGTGGGTTTGCCTGCCTGACTCACCTTGTAAGATGCGGTATCCTTGCGCCACTTGATCAAGACATTGAACCCCAAAATCCACACTCCCAGACCCAAGCAGGTGACCCCATGCCGACCCACGAGGTAAGACACCCCCTGATCCAACACAAACTCGGCCTTATGCGCCGCGCCGACATAAGCACCAAGAACTTCCGTGAACTGGCACAGGAAGTCGGCGCGCTGCTCACCTACGAAGCGACGAAAGACTTTAATTTGCAGGAAAAAACCATAGAAGGCTGGGCCGGGCCTGTCGCTGTGGAGCAAATTCACGGAAAAAAAATCACCATCGTGCCCATTCTCCGGGCAGGCCTGGGTATGTTGGACGGCGTTCTGAGCCTGATCCCGGTAGCAAGGGTCAGTGTGGTAGGCCAGATTCGTAATGAAGAAACCCTCGAAGCCAGCACCTACCTGGAAAAACTGGTTGGGGAACTGGACGAGCGCATGGCACTGATCGTTGATCCCATGGTTGCCACCGGCGGCTCGATGATCTCCACCATCGACGTGCTCAAAAAAGCGGGCAGTACAGAAATCCGCGCACTGGTTCTGGTGGCGGCGCCTGAAGGCATAAAGAACGTTTTGGACAAGCATCCGGATGTTTCGATCTACACTGCATCTGTAGATGACTGCCTGAACGACAAGGGTTATATCCTGCCTGGGCTTGGCGACGCCGGCGACAAGATCTTCGGCACCAAGCAAAAGGACGTCTAACCATGGAAGACCACACTAACGGCTCGACCTGGAAGCAGGCTTTAGCCGGCTCACAAATGCTGCTTGTAGCTTTTGGCGCGCTCGTGCTGATGCCGCTTATTACCGGCATGGACACAAGCGTAGCGTTGTTTACAGCCGGTATTGGCACGCTTATCTTCCAGATTGTTACCGGCGGGCAAATTCCCATTTTTTTGGCGTCGTCATTTGCCTTCATTGCGCCTGTTATTGCCTCCAAAGGCAAATTCGGCATGGCAGAAACCATGGGCGGCCTGATGGCTGCCGGCATCCTTTATATCGCACTAAGCGGGCTGGTTCGCCTGCGCGGTACGGCGTTTATCCGCAGGCTGTTGCCACCCGTTGTTATTGGCCCGGTCATTATGACCATCGGTCTGGGTATTGCCCCAGTCGCAGTGGAAATGGCCTCTGGCCGCACCGGAGATGGCGCAACACAACTGGTTCCGGAAATCACAGCACTGTGGATTGCTATGATTTCCCTGGCGGTAACGGTCATTATGTCGGTATGGGCCAAAGGCCTTTTCCGGCTTGTGCCGATTATGTTCGGGGTTATTGTCGGATACATTCTGTCGGCGTTTGCCGGCATTGTGGATATCACGCCAATTAAAGAAGCCGCCTGGCTGGCCGTACCCAACTTTATAGCGCCCGAGTTCAGTTGGGGGGCCATTCTGTTTATGGTGCCTGTGGCCATTGCCCCTGCCATTGAGCACATTGGCGATATTCTCGCTATTGGTAACGTAACCGGCAAAAACTATCTGAAAAAACCCGGCCTGCACCGCACACTACTGGGCGATGGCCTGGCCACCAGCGCTGCGGCCCTTTTTGGTGGGCCACCAAACACCACCTACTCAGAAGTCACGGGCGCGGTGATGCTGACACGCAACTTCAACCCCAAAATCATGCTATGGGCTGCGGGTACGGCGATCATTCTGGCGTTTGTGGGTAAGTTTGGTGCAGTACTGCAAACCATTCCGGTGCCGGTTATGGGGGGTATTTTATGCCTGCTGTTCGGGTCCATTGCAGTGGTCGGCTTAAACACATTGATACGTCATCAGGTGGACCTCTCGCAAGCCCGCAACCTGGTGATTGTGGCTGTCACCCTGGTGTTCGGCATTGGTGGCATGGTGATGGGCCACCTGGAAGGCATTGCCCTGTGCTCCGTGGCCGCTATCATTCTGAACCTGGTACTCCCGGGTAGTGACGAAGCCTGGGGCAAGGCTATTTACGAGCATAACAACGAGTGATGCTGTTTGCCTCCTGCCTGCAAGTAGCCTGCTGATTCGGGTGTTTGCAGGCAGGTGGGCGCCCTCCCCACTTTTCAGATATCGCAAATTAATGCACTCCCCAACATTTGAACTGCAATCATTAGCGATATCGAAAGGCTTGAAGAGCGGCGATGGTGGGGCTGTTCAGGACTGTCGGTGGCCAGGGACGGCCACCGCCAAGCCCCCATGGATGGGCTCGCAGCGTGTCCTGAACAGCCCCACCATCGCTGCTCGATCCTCCAAACGTAGCAGGCTAGGAACCCAAGCCTGAAGACTAGGTGCAGACTTAAACATCCCGACGCATACTCGAGGGAATTGGAAAATCAGGCATGCCAGGCTTCTCCCCACGCCCCTTGCGGAACTGTCGCAACTGGAACACATAGGCCAACACCTGAGCAATGGCCATGTACAGGCCATCCGGAATCTCTTCACCAATGTCACTGTTGTGATAAACCGCCCGGGTTAGCGGCGGCGTGCGCAGGATTTCAACCTTGTGCTCGCGGGCAATTTCCATAATCTTGAAAGCCGTTTGATCATTACCCTTGGCAACCACCATCGGCGCACCCATGGCATCAGGGTCGTACTTCAAAGCCACCGCATAGTGAGTCGGGTTGGTGATAACCACATCGGCCGTGGGCACATCCTGCATCATCCGGCGCTGAGACATCTCACGCTGCAGCTGGCGAATCTTACCTTTCACCTCCGGTTTGCCTTCGGAGTCTTTGTATTCGTCTTTCACTTCCTGCTTGGTCATTCGCAGCTTTTTCTGATGATCAAAAATCTGAAAAGGCACATCGATTAACGAAATAATAATGGTGGCACAGGCCAACAGGAAGAAACTCCAACCCAACGTCCAAAGCACGTGTTCCATAGCAGGTATTGCCGGCTCATTGGCAATAGAGAGCAAATCTTCGGTACGGGCGTTCAGTATTAGAATGGCTATTGCCATAACCAGGCCAACCTTGGCGATCGCTTTGACCAGTTCAATCAAAGAGCGCGCAGAGAACATTCTGCCCAGCCCTTTAATGGGGTCCATGCGGTTCGCTTTAGGAGCTATGGCTTTGCCGCTGAACAATAAGCCGCCTATGCCTATGGAACCTGCAATGGCAGCAATAAGCAAAAGTACGAGGATTGGAGAGAGCGCCCACGCAGCTTCTTTGGCGGAGGCGATTAATTGCACGCTCATATGCCGGGTGTCGAATATGGCGGAGCGCTCCAGAGTGAAGCTGTCGCGCATAATAGCTTCCAATGAGGCACCCAAATGCGTTCCAAACATCAACAAGCCACCGGCGCCGGCAATCAACACGGCCATGGTGGCCAGTTCTTTTGATCGGGCGGTCTGGCCATCCTCCTTGGCTTTTTCGAGCCTTCGGGGGGTGGCTTCTTCGGTTTTCTCCTGACTGTTGTCGTCTTCAGCCATATTTTGACTCTTGGGCTATCCGGCTTGCTAGGGTTGCCCCTGCAAGCCTCTCATAAACTCAAAGGTTTGCTCGGTGTATTCCTGGAAGTGCGGCAAAAAATTGGCGTGCAGCACCCATATAGAAAATAATCCAAAAATCAGGCCAATCGGGAAACCCAACGCAAAGATGTTCATCTGGGGCGCCGCCCGGGTCATCACGCCGAAGGAGATGCTAACAATAAGCACCGCCGTCACGGCCGGCAACGCCAGCAACATGGCCGAGGTGAACATCCAGCTTATTCGGTGCGCCAGTTCCCACACACCCACCTGCCCCAAACCTTCCATGCCAATGGGCATGGTGCGGAAGCTTTCAATAAACACCTCAAACGCCACAAGGTGACCGTTCATGGCCAGGAACAGCAAGGTGACAGTAATCGTATAAATTTGCGACAGCACGGGCACGTTGATGCCGTTGGCGGGGTCGACCATGGAGGCGAAGCCCAGCCCCATTTGCATGGCGATCATCTGGCCGGCCACCACAAACAACTGCCAGAGCGCCGTAAGCGCAAACCCCATACCCACGCCGATCAAAATTTGCTGCAGAGTAATGACTACCGCATCGGCACTGAGGGCTTCAACCTTGGGTACATCCGGGATCATGGGAACAATCAGAATGGTCATCAATAGCGCAAGCCCCAAGCGCACCCGGGCAGGCACTAGCTGAGTACCAAAAACAGGAATAACCATCAGAAAACTGGCCATGCGGAACAGTGGCCAAAGATGTTGCCCCACCCACTGGCCCAGCATATCTGCATTGAGTTCCACAGGGGTCATGAATCAGCCAATCAGGTAAGGGATGCTGGAAATAAGCCGGTGCGCGTGATCCAGAAGCTTGGTTAGCAGCCATGGCCCAAGGACAATAATCACGATAAGTGTCACCAGCAAACGCGGCAGGAAACTGAGGGTTTGCTCGTTAATCTGGGTGGCTGCCTGAAAGGTACTGACCACCAGACCAATCACCAGGCCAGGCCCGATGATGACAGAGGCAAAAAGAACAATCATCCACAACGCTTCGCGAAGGATGTCGATAACGGTTTCTGGAGTCACGGTGCTCTCCTCTATATCCCGTAACTGGCAGCCAGGGTGCCCATAATCAGGGCCCAGCCATCCACCAGCACAAACAGCATGATCTTGAACGGCAGCGAAATAATAATGGGTGACAGCATCATCATGCCCATTGCCATCAGTACACTAGCCACCACCATGTCGAGAATCAGAAACGGTATAAACAGTATAAACCCTATCTGAAACGCTGTTTTGAGTTCACTGGTTACAAATGCAGGCATGAGTATCCAGAAGGAGACATCCTGCGCGGTGTCGTATTCAACGTCGGCAATGCGCATAAACAGTGCAAGGTCGTCTTCCCGGGTTTGCCCGAGCATGAACTTTTTGAAGGGCTCACTGGCAAGCTCGACAGCCTCCAGGGAGGTCACTTCTTCCTGCAAATACGGCTGCAGCCCCGCCTCGTTGGCTTCTTCAAGCACGGGCTTCATGATAAAAATACTGAGAAACAAGGCCAGGCCGAGCAATATCTGGTTTGAAGGTGTGGATTGCAGGCCCAGCGCCTGGCGCAGTATGGCAAACACCACAATGATGCGGGTGAA
>JAKDUK010000097.1 GCA_030457765.1 Marinobacter sp.
GCCGGTCGCCGGGCCAGTGTACAAACCTGGAACCCGGGCACCACACATGACAACCCGGCAGATGCCAACACCCAAAGCCAGGGCGGCGCACTCAGCGGCCCAGCTGCAGCGGCGGGTGCGGCCTGGCTTCAGGCCCCGGACATGCTCGCCGGGCTCAAACAGCTACAAGGCACCAGCGGCACCCTGTCTGATGCGCAAGGCGCCCGCTTCGACGCCCCTGCCACACTGGATGAGCTGCGAGAAATTCTGCGGCAATCGCCCGAGGCCCGGATGGTGGCCGGCGGCACTGACCTGTCCCTGGAAATCACCCAGCAGCTGAAAGATCTGACGCACATTGTCGGGCTTGGCGGCATTGCCGAGCTTCAGGAAATCCGGGAGAGCGACGACGGTATTTATATTGGAGCCGGCGCCACCTATACCTCCATGTTCCATAAGCTGGAGCAGCGCTGGCCCCACTATGGGCCCATGCTCGAAAGACTGGGGTCGCTTCAGGTACGCAACCGCGGCACAGTTGGCGGCAACGTCGGTAACGCCTCACCGATCGGCGACATGCCGCCTACACTGATCGCCCTGGGTGCCACCCTGGAGCTGGACAGCGCCAAAGGCACCCGCAAGATGCCCGTGCAGGACTTTTTCCTCGACTATAAAAAGACCGCCCTGAAAGCTGGCGAGTTTATTCGCGGGGTATGGATTCCGGCGCCGCAGCCCGATGAGCAACTGTTTATCTACAAGATTTCCAAGCGCATTGACGACGACATTTCCGCCGTACTGGCGGCGCTCTGGGTCAAACGCGACGGTGATCAGATTACTGACTGTCGCCTTGCCTACGGTGGCATGGCGGCGATACCCAAACGTGCCGCAGGTGCAGAAGCGCAGATAAAAGGAAAGGCATGGAACCAAACGACCATTTTCAATGCCATATCTGCTATGGAGAAGGAGTTTGACCCTATGTCTGATGTCCGGAGTTCTGCAGCCTACCGTCTTCAGGTAGCCGGTAATTTGTTACAACGCGCGTTTCTGGAAAGTACTCAAGACGCAACTCAAACCCACCAGCCGCTCATGGTGACTGACTATGCGTAAGCTACCCATCAATACTCCCAGGCCTTCCAATACAGCCTCTGGCCTCTCAGGCACACAGGCCTATCATGATAGTGCCTGGAAACACGTTTCCGGTAAGGCCCGCTATATTGACGACCTTCTCGAGCCGGAGGGCTTGTTGCACGCCGCCACTGGCCAAAGCACTCAGGCCCATGCGCGCATCACCGCCATGGATCTGGACGCTGTTCGGGCCTACCCCGGCGTTGTCGAAGTGATGACCGTGAACGACGTACCCGGCCATACGGATATAGGGCCAGTCTTTCCAGGTGACCCTGTACTGGCCGGTGATACGGTAGAGTACGTTGGCCAGCCACTATTCGCCGTTGCCGCCACCAGTCACCGGGCAGCCCGACAGGCAGCCCGGCTGGCGAAAGTCAGCTACGAGCCACTGCCAACCGCGTTGACTGCGCAAGAAGCATTGGCACAAAAACTGTTTGTTCGCCCTGACCATACCCAACTTCGTGGCGACCCGGACACAGCCCTGGCAGAAGCGCCTCATCGACTTCAAGCCGAAATGAACGTAGGCGGGCAGGAGCATTTTTACCTGGAAGGCCAGGCCTGCATGGTCGAACCGACAGAAGATGCCGGGGTGTTCGTACATACCTCCAGCCAGCATCCTTCGGAAGTGCAGAAGCTGGTGGCAGAAGTCTTGGGCCTTGCCATCCACGAAGTTCAGGTAGAAGTAAGGCGCATGGGTGGCGGTTTCGGCGGCAAGGAAACCCAGGCAGCACCGCTGGCCTGTATTTCTGCTCTGCTGGCCCGTAAAACCGGACGCCCCATCAAGTATCGCATGGCTCGCGCCGACGACATGGTACAAACGGGCAAACGCCACGATTTCTACAACACTTATGATATCGGCTTTGATGAAAAAGGCGTTCTGCGCGGTGCCGACATTATGGTCGCCGGGCGTTGTGGTTTCTCCCCCGACCTGTCTGACGCCATCGTCGACCGCGCCATGTTCCATTCCGACAATGGCTACAGCCTTGGCGAGGCACGAGTGGTTGGCCACCGCTGTAAAACCCATACCGTATCGAACACGGCCTTCCGTGGTTTTGGTGGCCCTCAAGGCATGATGATCATTGAACGCGCCATGGATGACATTGCCCGGTACCTCGGCGAAGACCCCCTGGATATCCGCAAGCGAAACCTCTACGGCCCCGGCCGGGATGTGACTCATTATGGCCAGAAAATCGAGCAACACCTGCTACCGGAAATGATCGAAAAGCTTGAAGCCAGCTCCGATTACCACAAACGCCGTGCGGAAATCACCGAGTTCAACAAAACCAGTCCGGTGCTGAAACGTGGCCTGTCACTGACCCCGGTAAAGTTTGGCATTTCCTTTACCGCGCAGCACTTGAACCAGGCCGGCGCGCTGGTTCACGTTTACACGGATGGCAGCATCCACCTGAACCACGGTGGCACTGAAATGGGTCAGGGCTTGTTCATCAAGATAGCCCAAGTGGTTGCCTCTGCGTTCCAGGTAGACCTGGAGCGGGTGAAAGTATCGGCCACACGCACAGACAAGGTGCCCAACACCTCACCCACAGCAGCATCCTCTGGCACAGACCTTAATGGCATGGCGGCACTGGATGCCTGCGAAAAAATAAAACAGCGCCTGATCGAATTTGCGGCAGAAACACACGGTGTCAGTACCGACGAGGTTACCTTCAAGAACAACTCAGTTCGTATTGGCGACCAGCAAATTGACTGGGCAGATTTTGTTCAGCAAGCCTACATGGGCCGGGTGTCACTGTCTTCGAACGGGTTCTACAGCACGCCCAAAATCCATTACGACCGCGCCACCGGCCAGGGCCGTCCTTTCCTGTATTATGCCAACGGCGTTGCCTGCTCCGAAGTGGTCGTGGATACACTAACCGGCGAATACAAGGTATTGCGCGTCGATATTCTCCACGATGCCGGGCAATCACTGAACCCAGCAGTAGATATCGGCCAGATTGAAGGTGGCTTTATTCAGGGCATGGGCTGGCTGACCACTGAAGAACTGGTATACAACGAAGACGGCAGGCTGCTATCGAATGGACCGGCGACCTACAAAATTCCCGCCGTATCTGACACGCCACCGGATTTCAGAGTGGAGCTACTGTCCAGCAGCCCTAACCCGGAAGCTACCGTTTTCCGGTCCAAAGCTGTAGGTGAACCGCCGCTTATGTTGGCGATGTCGGTGTGGTCTGCCCTGCGGGACGCCATTGCAAGTCTGGCTGACTACCGCTATAGCCCTCCGCTGGACACACCGGCTACTCCGGAGCGAGTTCTCGGTGCCATTACAGCAACCAAAGACTGGGCGGCCACACAATTGGCGACGTCTGAAAAACAGACAAGCCAGGAGGCCTAGCCATGCGCGACCATTTAACATGGGTGCAGGCGGTTGCCGACTGCGAGCGCCGTGGCCAGCCTTATGTGCTGGTCACTGTGCTCGGCGTAGCCGGCTCCGTGCCCCGGGAACCCGCCAGTAAAATGGTGGTAACCGCAGAGCACAGTTACGACACTATTGGCGGCGGCCACCTTGAATACCGGGTGATCGCCCAGGCCAGGGAGCGGCTGGCAAATCACGACTACACCTATGAACTAGCGCACTTCCCTTTGGGTGCCAGCCTCGGCCAATGCTGCGGCGGCAGCGTCGCAGTGCTATTAGAAGCCCAGGGCGGCGGTGACGCCCACCTTGTGGTTTTTGGCGCAGGCCATGTTAGCCAATCATTGATGAGCATTGTGGGTGAACTGCCCTGGCGGATAACCTGGGTTGACTCCCGCAGTGACTGCTTTCCAGACAAGGTGCCCGCTAACACCACGGTGCACTGCACAGATGATCCGGCCGGGGACGCCCCCGACCTGTGCGGCAATAGCCATGTGCTAATTCTGACCCACAGCCATGCACTGGATTTTGCTCTGTGCGAAACCTTACTGAAGCAGGATGATGTGCTATCCATCGGATTGATCGGTTCGCAAACCAAGGCGGATCGCTTCCGCCAGCGGCTTGATCACCGGGGCTACGCCGAAGCAGACATTGCCCGGATAAGGTGCCCGGTTGGCCGCAGCGACGTTCCCGGCAAACGGCCCATGGAGGTTGCGGTTTCCATTTCAGCTGAGCTTCTCAGCCTGGTTGCTGGCAGCATTCCAGAAAAGCCCACCCGAAGAGGACTATCCTGGCCTGCACTCAAGGCTTTGACAAAAGAGACGGATGGCAAGGGCGGCATAAAACCACCAGCGTTGAAGGGCGCTTAAAGCTCAAAATTTATAGTAATGAGAGGGGCTGCAACGCAGCCCCTCTGCAGCCAATCAGTTCTTTTCCGGTTCAGCTTCTTCCGGAGCTCCACTGAGCATTTCGTCGTGTTCCGCCATATCCCATGGCAGTTTGCCTGGTGAAATATCCAGGAAGTGCAGGTACTTCTCAAACTGATCCAGAATGTCCTTGATGACATCATTCTCTTCGTACCCGAAGATATCGTATGCCCGTCCACCACGGCGCATATACACTTCCGCACGATAGTAAGACTCTGCTGTTTCAGGATCTCGCTGGGATTCAGTGTTGTGAAATTCAGGCGCTTCGTGTTCAGTTAAGCGGATATCGTAGGAAAACTCAGCGTGATCTTCCCAGTTCACCTGCAGGTGAGCGCGACAGATTTCATCATCAAACTCTACAGACGCATCCCAGCCCCGGCTCTTCAGTTCTTTTTCAACCTGTCGCATGCCGCGCACAACCGTGTTTTCGATAAAGCGGCTTACTTTCGCACGATTAGGGAAATCGACAATCGCCGCCAGCCGTTGCTTCCACTGATCGGTGTTCAGCTGCGGGCTGCTCATGGCGTAGCTCTGCAAACTGCTCTCGCGGTGGCCTTCAATTTTCAATGCTCGCCACAGTCCAATCATTGCAACCAGCATAATAATGGCGAACGGCAAGGCGCTGGTCACGGTCATTGCCTGCAAGGCTTTCAGGCCACCCCCGAATAGCAATGCAGAAGCCAGCACACCTTCAAGTACCGCCCAGAACACCCGCTGCCAAACCGGCGTATTAATCACTCCGCCTGAGGCAAGCGCATCAATAACCAAAGAGCCGGAATCCGAAGACGTTACAAAGAAGGTGATAATCAGCAATACCGTCAACACAGAGATAAAAAATGAACCCGGCAATGCATCGAGCAACTTGAACAGGGCAACAGCCTGGTCATTTTGCACATCGCCAATCAGCGTGGTCAGCCCCTCATTCATAATGAGGTTCAGCGCCGTGTCGCCAAATACTGAGAACCATAAAAAGGTAAACACCGACGGCACCAGCATCACCCCGAACACAAACTGGCGAATGGTGCGCCCGCGACTGATCTTGGCGATAAACATACCGACAAATGGCGCCCAGGCGATGGTCCAGCCAAAGATAAACAGTGTCCAGTTGCCAATCCAATCGCTGCGAGTATAGGCCTGCAGGTTGAATGTGCGCTCGATAATGCCGTTCATGTAACTACCGGTGTTTTGCAGAAAGCTCTCAAGTATGTGGATCGTGGGCCCCACCATGAATACAAAGGTCATCAGGCCTATGGCCAGCACCATATTCATGATGGACAATCGTTTAACGCCTTTGTCCATACCCGCCACAACCGACAAGGTCGCGGCAGCCGTAATCAGTGCAATCGCAATAATCTGCACAGTGATATTCACCGGTATTTGCGGCCAAAGGTAGCTTATGCCCGCGTTAATCTGAACAACGGACAACCCCAGGGTGGTGGCAATGCCAAACAAGGTGCCCAATATGGCGAACACATCCACCGCATGACCAATTGGCCCGTAGATTTTGTCACCAATAAGCGGATACAGAGCAGAGCGTATCGACAACGGCAACCCATGGCGGAACGAGAAATAAGCCAATACCAAGCCTACCAGGCCGTAGATACCCCAAATATGGAAGCCCCAGTGAAAAAAGGCGATTTGCATAGCCTGCTTGGCCGCATCCACCGTTTCTGCAGCACCGGCTGGAGGCGAGGCAAAGTGCAATACGGGCTCTGCCACACCAAAGAACAAAAGCGCTATGCCATAGCCAGCTGAAAACAGCATGGCAAACCACTCAAGGAAGTTGTACTGCGGCTCAGCATGGTCTGGACCCAGCTTGATATTGCCCCAGCTGGAGGCGCCCACCGCGACCATAAACACCAGAAAAATCGCCACCGCCAACATGTAAAACCAGCCAAACGTTTGTGTTATCCATTCAAGAGTACTGTTGAATAACCCACCGGCGAGCTCAGGGCTGCTAATGGCCCCCGTAACCAGCAATACAGTAACGGCCACCGCCGGCAAAAACACCGGTGCAAGCACCGTCGACTTCATGGCTTTTTTAGCTTCCGTCATGAAAAGCATCCGTTATTTCAGAGAAATAAAAATAGTCAGCGGCACTTATACCCAACCCTTCCCCATGAAGGCAACTATTTAGGTCGGCTAAGAAGCTTAGACGACAACTGTAAAGTAAAACGACGATAAAAATGACACAGCAGTTAGCCGGAAGCGCCAATGGGCTTGTCCTGGCCGCGTGTTTGTAGTTTGCGTCGGGTTGTGATCCGATTGCCCGTCAGTTTCGAAATGGCTATTGAAGGAGTCTTATGTGGAGACTATTGAAGCGCTTTGAGTTATCGGTGGGACAATGCCGCCGCTTTACCAGGTGCTGTGCACAATACTGGTTACCTGGTTTCTGCTTCGAATGGTCAATAACACCCGGCACAGACTTGATGGGTGAGGTGAGGCACATTGTTATGTCAAAAACCGCCAAAGCCTACTGGCTAACTTCTTCAATTTCATCATTTGCAAAGCCCCTCCGGCGACGCTTTAACCTCTCTGCACCCCCTGTCCCAGAACGCATCTCATGTTTTGCACACTTCCTCGCCGGATATGCTCACTGATAATCCTCGTGGTTTAGCTTGCTCCTCCCTAGTGTTTGAGTTGTACAGGCCGGTACTGCTATATGGAATCTAGCGCCGGCTAATACATAACAACAAAATAATTAGCTTTCGGAGCCTCCATGCCGACAAAACTATTCAAAAAAAAGCCCTTTCTGCTTATCGCCCTCTTCCCTGCTATCTTGCTCGCCGGCTGCGGAAGCAGCAGTGACAGCGATGAAAAACCTGTTGCTGACAAAAGCTTCCCCGAAGGAGCCATCATGCTTCCGGCTGACAACCTGACAACAGCCGCTAAAAAAGCCTTCATAAACGCAGAACCAGGCGATGTTATCGTTTTCCCAAAAGGCCGATTTGAAATTCAGGGCACCCTCACCTTCGATGGCGATTCCGCCGGCACGGGGGAGCCCACCAACAACGTCACTATCACTGGCTATGGAATGGAAGACACCATTCTGAACTTTGAAAACGCGTCGGGAGCGGGAGATGGTATTTTTGTCCAAAACGGTAAAGACATCACCATCTCGGACCTTGGCGTGTACGAAGCTGCGGCCAACGCCATCAAACTGAAAAACACAGACGGCGTGATACTGCGATCAGTGGCAACCGTATGGGAAGGTGAACTGAATCAAGAGAATGGTTCCTATGGCCTCTACCCGGTTGAGTGTCAGAACATTCTGATTGAAGACACCTACGTGCGTGGCTCCGCCGATGCGGGCATCTACGTTGGCCAGTCCAGCAACATTGTGGTGCGCAACAACGTTGCTGAAGAGAACGTAGCGGGCATTGAAATTGAAAACTCAGTCAACGCAGACGTTTACGGAAACCTTGCAGAGAAAAATACGGGGGGCATTCTGGTGTTTGACCTGCCCATCGGCAACCACCTCTATGGCTCCAACGTTCGTGTTTTCGATAACGACGTCACTGGTAACAACACGAAAAACTTCGCCAACGCCGATGATTTTTTAGGGGGCGTGCACATAGTTCCACCGGGAACCGGTGTCATCCTCCTGGCAGCCAGTGATGTGGAGGTTTATAACAACCGCATTTCAGATCACAAAACCACATCAGTGGTGACAACCAGTTATTACATTGCCGATGATG
>JAKDUK010000030.1 GCA_030457765.1 Marinobacter sp.
GGGGGGGGTGGGGTTGGTTGGATCTACTATCTACTTATATTAACGGCAGACGTCCCGCATATTGTTCGGGTAATAGCGATTCTCATCTCGCTGATGGTTTGGATGCCCCTCTCTTTTTATACCCTCATAAAAACCCTTCCGTGGATCATGGGCGGTTTCGCCCTTCTACTAAGGCCCTTCGACAAACTCCTCGCCAAGCTTCTGGACCGAGGTTTGGAGGCGAGTGAAAGCTACTTCAGCCGTGAAACAGGCGAGGTGAGCTTCGCTGTATCAGGCGGCAAGAAACTGACGGCTCCCTTTGAAGAGTTTGATGCCTATGTGGAGCGTGTGATCGAAGCGGGAGGTATCTTCTACCGCCTGATGTTCGTGCACCGCTACACCGGCAAACAGTTCAGCCAGACTTCCCTGAGCCGTGTTGAACCAGCGAAGGAAGAAGTGATGGCGCTGTGGGACATGCTCCAGAGGTACATGGATGTATCCCAACCACTGCCGAATGTACCCAAGCTGGAACCCTTTCGTCACCTGGATCCGGTTACTGCGGAATATGATAAGCAAACCGGCCGCAACCCCCGATTCTGGCGCGACCTGGATATAGACGCCTGGAAGCAGGGAGAAGGAGCCGAGTGGCTGAAGCGACAAACCGAATATGCCTGGAGCACGCGCAAATGCAAACTTACGCCACAGCTGGGTAAGATCTCGATGGCGGAATACCGTAAGCACCGCTCTCGGGATGCGTGGCCAATTTAGTGCTCGTTTCGTTTGGGGAAGTGAGCCGAGATTAACGGATTATGATCTGGTATGAACTGTAGATCCTAGGTCAGCATCATTCTCTATCTGAGGCTTACAGGAAACCCTCCCGTATTGACGAAGAACTGTACGTTGCTACTGAGCAGTAACCAGCCTCAGCCCAAGGAACGGGTACTCATGAACCCCTATAGCCAGCCAGATTCGCAATATTGGTACTTTACTGAGGTCAGCGTATGAGTGATCTAAAATCGATGCTCGACACCACGCATAAGGCATTTGGGGCGATGGAAGTTAGTCCTCTTCCGAAATCGCCAAAAGAACGTACTCGGATTGGCGAGGAGCCGCAGCCAGTTGGCAGCTATGCGGGCATTATCCCCTATCAGGGTACAATTCAAGACGCTGAAGTGCTTCAGGATCACGAAAAGACTGACCCTGAATTTACCTCTAAAGACTGGTGGTGGGATCATCAGCGCATTCGGTTTTTAAACGAGAAACTGGGTTTTAAAGTTCTGTTATTGTTTTTGCCATTTACTTGGATATTAACTGTTTATGTTGGTGGGATGGCGTTGGTTGCCTGGATGATACTTAACCTTTCTGAAACATATAGCCTGCCTGCTATTCTGGACGTTATTTTATTACTTATAATTATGCCTGCTTGGATTTTTTTCGCGCTATCGATTATCCCACCAACCACCAACTGGCTCATGAGCACCGGTATCGGTTTTCTTATGAAGCTTTTTGAAAAACGCATCAATAAAAAGCTGGACCAGGCCTTCGAAGACGGCTGCAGCGAGTTCAATCGCGCTACCGGCCAAGTCCGGTTTGCCCTTGGCCGAAAGCGCTTTTTTGAAGCGCCCTTTGTTGAATTCGATGCCTATATAGAACGGGTTGTGCAAAAGGGCGGGATATTCTATCGGTTGATGTTTGTGCATCGCTATACTCAGAAAACTTTTAATAAAATGTGGTTCAGTGGCATTGAACCCCAGAAAACGGAAGTTTTGGCCCTGTGGGATATGCTGCAGCGATACATGGACGTGACTCAGCCGCTACCAGACGTGCCCCGTCTGGAACCTTTCCGCCATTTAGATCCCGTGACTCGCGAATATGATGAGAAAAATAGGCGCAACCCCCGCTATTGGCGTGATCTGGATCTGGAAGAATGGAAAGCCGGCGACGGCCAGAAAGTGCTGCAACGCCAGCGCAAATACCCCTGGGGCAGTCGCGAGTGCAAACTCACGCCCCAGTTGGGCAAGGTGAGCATGGCAGAGTATCGCGAAACGCGTCCTGAGGCAGCGTGGCCGATTTGACTACTTCGGCCAGCCTCTGATGGATATGGACATTTATCGATGAGTTTAGAAGCAAAAAATGTAGCACAGACTCCTCAAAGTGAAGAGAACGTATTTTTGACGACCGCCTATATTGGAAATGCGATTGAAATTCTTCCCGAAAGCCCGGTAAAGCGAATTCGTTTGGGTGATGAATTGCAACCACTAGGCGTCTATGCGGGTGTTGATCCTTATTATCGGATTGTTGAAGATGTTGATGCACTGCAAACAAACGAGCAAATGGATCCTGAGTTCCAGAGTAAAGACTGGTGGTGGGATCATCAGCGCATTCGATTTTTAAACGAGAAGCTAGGTTTCAAAATAGTGCTTTTGTTAATACCTATGGTGTGGGTATTAACAGTTTTTGTTGGGGGAGGTGCTCTGGTCGTATTGGGTATTGTTGAGCTCGCCGAAACTTTTCATCTTCCAGGCATAATTGTTGGCTTGCTAGTCCTTGTACTTACTACTTTGTGGATGTTTTTTGCGTTGTGGGTCATTCCCCCATCCACCAACTGGCTCATGAGCACCGGTATCGGTTTTCTTATGAAGCCTTTTGAAAAACGCATCAATAAAAAGCTGGACCAAGCCTTCGAAGACGGCTGCAGTGAATTTAATCGCGTTACCGGTCAGGTTCGGTTTGCCCTTGGGCGCAAACGTTTTTTCGAAGCACCCTTTGTTGAGTTTGATGCCTATGTGGAACGGGTTGTGCAAAAGGGCGGGATATTCTATCGGTTGATGTTTGTGCATCGCTATACTCAGAAAACTTTTAATAAAATGTGGTTCAGTGGCATTGAACCCCAGAAAACGGAAGTTTTGGCCCTGTGGGATATGCTGCAGCGATACATGGACGTGACTCAGCCGCTACCAGACGTGCCCCGTCTGGAACCTTTCCGCCACTTGGATTCGGTGACTCATGAGCACGACAAAAAGACCGGGCGCGCTCCCCGTTATTGGCGCGACCTGAATTTGGAAGAATGGAAGCAGGGCGAAGGATCTGAGTGGCTGAAGCGACAAGTCGAGTACCCTTGGGGGAAACGCACTTGCCGGCTAACCCCGCAACTGGGCAAGGTCTCGATGGCAGAGTACCGTAAACAGCGGCCTGCGGAAGCCTGGCCGATTTAATGCGAGGTCAGGTGAAAAAGTCGGCATGGCTTCCGCGCTTGGGACGGCCAATATTCTCTGACTTTTGCATTGGTTTCCATCACCCTGAAATCGGCGAGAAATACACCCGAGAGTTTGAAACCCCGGCAAGCCTAACCGCTTGATCGAAACTCAACAATTGTTGCAAGGCGCAACGCCTATGGTAATCTGTATACATGCTATATAGGTCACAGGAGGCTGCCATGACTACTGCCATTCGTCTGGATGATAATCTGGTTCGTCACGCATCTGCTGAGGGGCAGGTGCACCGGCGCTCTACGCCCAAGCAGATCGAGTATTGGGCGGAAGTAGGTCGTGCGGTTGCAGGTGAGGTGAGTGCGGAGGATTTGATTGCGATCCTTCAGGGTATCCGGCGCGTTAAGGTAGAGCCTGTTGTTCCGGAAGATATCACCAGTGATGATTTGTGGGCAGAAGTAAATCAAGCTCGCGAATCTGGTGAGTTAAGCCGCTCGATTGCCCGCGGGCAGACGGTTTATCAGGCAGCCGTTGATAAACCGGGTTACCTGGAAGCGGTTTACCCCAGTGGCATGCGCGAGATCGGACAGTTTCGCAACGGGCGTTTTGCAGCTGTGAGTGGCCGTGACGACGCAGCCTGAAATTTGGTTGCTCGTCGGTGGTAATGGCGCAGGCAAGTCGACGTTTTATGAGCGGTTTTTGGCCCAGCGCCGCATACCTTTAGTCAATGCGGATAGCATTGCGCGTAGTCTTTGGCCCGATTCCCCCGAGAAACATAGTTACGAGGCTGCGCTGGTTGCTGAGAAAGAGCGGTACCGCCTTTTGCAGGAGCGCCAGAGTTTCTGTTTCGAAACGGTTTTTTCTCATCCTTCGAAAATAGACTTTATGGGAGCCGCGAAAGCCGCAGGTTTCCGTATCCGCATGTTCTATTTTCATCTGGAAACAACGGCTCTCAACAAAGCCCGCGTAACGACGCGCGTGCAGTCTGGTGGGCATAATGTGCCGGAGAAAAAGATAGAGGGCAGGGTTCCGAGAACATATGCCAACCTGCGCGAATGTGTCGGGCTGGCGGATGAACTGCACCTTGTTGATAACTCCAGTCTAGACAGGCCCTTTGTTCGTGTGGCTGCCTGGGAAAGCGGCGAGTGGCGGCGCTATTGCGAGACGTTGCCCAGATGGGCGCAGGACTTGCTGGATGACTGAAGCTTTTATTCAAGAGCCTCTATGAACAGCGCACGGCCAAGTTTGCGGCACCACAAATAGTCGGTCTTCCTCCAGCCAGTTTCCCGTTTGACGCTCTTGGCGCATGATGGCGAACAGTTGCGGCGTAGACTTGCTCTCAACACGCTCCAAAGCCTCCAGAGTATGCGCTGCGTCCGGCTGCTCGGCCTGAAACCAGTTGCCAATCCAGTGTGGTTTACTGAGGACAGCCCAGTGCGAGGTGTCCAGCACTTTCGCGTTATGGATATACATCCAGCGCCCGCGCAAATGTTCTGCGGGAACATAGCCTGGAGTGGCGGCGTACCGGGCGTCGGGGTAAAACAGATACCCGGGCATGAAAATTCGCGGCGCTAGCGGCCCGGTTATATTAAATTCATCGAGCAATGCAAGAGTTTCCGGGAGATGTGTCCTGCGACTTTGCTTTTCCAGAAGGCGGGATGTTTTTAGATCCAGCCGGTCACGGGCATTTGGGCCATACCAGAGAGTAGGGCCAGCCTGCTCAGGTACGCCAAGATAAAATTTGATCGCAATTTCATGGTGCTCAATGCAGTCTTCTGCCCGGTTGTGTACGACAAAATCCAGCTCTCCGATGGTGCGCCCGTTTGATTGGATTTGCTGATTCTTCAGCAGAATAGGCCAGCCAAGTAGGTCTTCCAGCATAATCTGGTACAGTCGCTCGAAATAGAAACCCAGCCTGCGCTGTGGAGGTTCACTTAACAGTGCTGGTGCCGTTTTTGCGTTCTGATCCCAGGCTTTGAGAATGTCGGGGTAATTCGGGGGCAGATATTGCGTTGGTTCAAGTGTGATCGGTGAGCGCAAAAGTTGCGGAGCTTGGCACAGCCATGCGAGATGCCTGATTGCTGGCGTTTGGTACGATTTGATCAGCTCGGAGGTGAGTTTTGCATTCATTCGCCCAGAATACCTTAAACTGTTCGTTAATAAAGGTGTGGGTGTGCCACTGCACGATGACTGAGCCACGAAGGGGGCTTCGTACGAAGCCATAGGAAATAACAGGAGAAAGTATGCATTACCTACATACGATGATCCGTGTCGCCAACCTTGATCAAACTCTGCACTTTTTTTGCGAACTACTCGGCATGATTGAGATTGATCGTAAAAGCAGTGACAAAGGCCGGTTTACACTGGTGTTTTTGGCCGCACCAGAGGATGAGACCCGAGCACGTGAAAGCAGGGCGCCGATGATTGAATTAACGTACAACTGGGATCCTGAGGAATACTCAGGCGGTCGTAACTTTGGTCACCTGGCTTACGGGGTAGACGATATCTATGCCTTATGCGAAACGCTGCAGTCAAAGGGTGTGACGATTAATCGCCCGCCCCGGGATGGGCGCATGGCGTTTATTCGTACGCCAGACTCGATATCCATAGAGTTGTTGCAGAAGGGTGAACCGCTGGCTCCCAAAGAGCCCTGGATGAGCATGGAAAATACCGGAACCTGGTAGGTTGGGTCGCTCAGTGCGTAAGAGTTGTGACGGTACAAAAATGGCCATAGAATAATCATGTCTTGAAAGGCGCGTTATCAATCTAACGCTCAAAGCATCAGGATGATGCGATTAAACAGGGAAATGTTTTATGGAAGATTGGCAAGGATGCCTGGCCCCTCAGTGTCAGGCTGCGCTGTTGAATGCCCGCGAGGATGTGGATCGTCGTGGTGGCACAGTTATCACCGTCGAAGATTTTTTATTGGCGCTATTGGATTCCAGCCCGTCTGCAAGTCGTTTTCTGCAGGTTTCTGGTGTCGACATGGATGAGCTTGTCCGTACCATTCAATGCGAGCAGCCTATTGTTACGGAGGTTGGCGGTGAAGGCCTGCTGTCTTCCCAGTTAATCTACTGGTTTGCGGCTGCACGGGAAACGTTTGATACTCCTGCCTGGCTGGATTGGCCACAACTTTTGGTAGTGCTGGCACGGCATACGGAGCGCTTGCAGGAAAAGGCTTATGTTGCGGTTCTTGAGTTGGTATCCCGCTGGCCATCGTCAGATGATTCGAGTGATAGCAAAGAGAATCTCGATGAATCCGGCATTGAAGAGCACCAGCCCGCACCAATTGTAATTACAGATCCGGAATGGGTTGAGCTGGCAGAAGACGTTGCCATTACGCTTGCGGCAATGCCAAACGCATTGGTATGGATAAAAGGCGAGCGCGGGGCAGGCAAGACTGTCTGGCTAAGCTCACTCCTTTCTTCGCTGGCGCAACCATATGTCGAAATGGATTTACGGCGCGAGGCTGAAGTGCTGGCCAGTGAGCTTGCGGTTATTCCTACCGCCGCAAGCAGACCCTGGCCGGTTCTTATTCTGGATAATGTAACGCCGGCAGATCTGTTAATGATGATGAATGCCCCGTCTGGCCTGGCCTCTGATCTGGTTCTCCGGTGGCGAGGGCCTGTGCTGCTTTTAGGGCCAGATTTGCCAAGCGGCGATGCAAGTTTTCGGGTGGTGGAACAGAGGCTTGGGCGAGCTCTTGAGATCCTTGCTATGCCGCTTTCCAGCGCGATGCAGCGCAAGGCCATCCTGATAGCTCATCAAGCGGTGATTGAGCGTCACTGGAACATTCATATACCTTATTCCGTTATTCAGTTTGCCGCCTCCCGGCGCAGCCGATACGTCGGGACACCAGGTGGAATGTTACAGTGGGTTCAGCGCGCAGCTGCGCGGCTGGAATATTTTGCCCGGCGCGGGCCAGCAGGGTCAGTGGCACTGTCTGGCCAGGCGGATACGCTTCGGCGACAAAGCCTTGTAGCCATGGCGCGGCAAGAGTCGTTGGGCGACATTGAGCAGTCGCTTGAAGAGGTCCAATTGCTGCGCACAGCTTTGGAAGTAGAATGGCATGAACGCAAAGCCAATGGGACGCTGTATCAGCTTACGGTGGAAGACCTACGTAAGGAGTTAGAGCGTTGGGTTGCAGCACAGCCTGGGCCGGTTCACTATGTGCCACATTGTGATCATCAGCAGGGAGAATCTGCGAGTGCAGGATCTTGAAATTTATATTCGCGACCTGAAAGCAGGCGCGATTGGCCGCTGGCTGGAAAGCCATATTGAGCGGTTAGCGCTCGATGACAGCGATGTATCCTCTGTTGTCAAAGGATCCGGCTTTTGTGACGAAGATCGCCTGACAATAACCTTGTATCCGCGGGCTTTTGGTAAGCGGTTTACTTCACTGATTATTGAAGGCGAACAATTGCCCTGGAGTAGTGATCTGGATTGTGCCCGCAGTGCGTGGCAAATCATGGATACAGAAATCCGCTGCAGCCCGGGGGACTGGAAAGAGGGCGAGCCGGTAGAGGATGAGAAGTGGTGGCGGCTGGATAGTCGGGGAGAGCAGCTCGTAGCCTGGAATTGAATAGCTGTGGCATAAAAAAGGCAGCCTGTGACTGATCTCAGGCTGCCTTTTTTTATAGCAAACGTTTTAGTCGCTTAGAATAGAAACGTTGTCTGCCTGAAGGCCTTTTTCGGCTTCAACTACGCTGAAGCGAACCAGTTGGCCCTGGCGCAGAACCCTGCGGCCACTGCCGCGGATCGCACGGAAGTGAACAAAGACCTCGTCTCCACTGTCGCGGACAATAAAGCCGAATCCCTTTTTAACGTTAAACCACTTTACAGAGCCTTCTTCGTCGCCTTCAGGGCCGTTGTCATCATAGTCTGCATCATCATCGGAGTAATTCTGGTTAGAACCCTGGCTCCGTGATGCTGAGCTGCTACGCGAAGATGTGTTGCGTGCAGGCTGTTGCTTGGCTGCAACAGTGACGGCCAGAAAACCGGCAATACCAAACACAATCACACTGATAATGTAGGCGGCGATACCCTGAGCACTGCCGAGAACGAACGGCGTGCTTTGGGCCAGTTCGCTGCTCTGGGATTGAGACAGGATCTGGAACAGTTCCGGGGTGAAAGAAACCAGCAGAAAGCCTAGGATAAATGGGGCGGGAATGGCGATCAAAATAGCAACAAGGATCGCTTTGGCTGGATTACGCATTGACTGATAATTCTCCATTTCTTAAATAACGCTGACGATAAAAAACCGGATATCGGGTAAAATTACTTATCCGGCCAGTGAATACCGCCTGATTTCCGCAAAACGGAAGCTCTGGCGGGCAAAAACGGCATGATAGCAGATTATCCCGACGGCTGACCAAGCTTCACCTATCCACGCTAACGATTCATGCGAGAGAGTGTTAATACCCAATGAGCCATAACGATCTTCAAGCCAGATTAGACGAGCTGGAAACGCGGCTTGTCTTCCAGGACGACATCATTAACACCCTGAGTGAACAGGTCGCCAAGCAGGAGATGGATATACGCGAGCTCTGGAATGCAAAGCGCTTGCTGCACAACCAATTAAAGGAGGTCGCGCCTTCCAATATGAAATCCCAAGAGGAAGAAACTCCGCCACCGCATTACTGACACGCCGAAACAAAAAGCCGAAGCAATGGCTTCGGCTTTTCATGTTGTTCAGTGTTCAAAGAGACGTGTCAGGCTAGTAACCCCACTAGAATGTGCTCGTAGATTTTCGAAAGCGTGTTGAGGTCTTCCGCTTTCACGCACTCATTTACCTTGTGAATGGTAGCGTTGATCGGGCCAAGCTCCACAACCTGAGCACCCGTAGGTGCGATGAAGCGCCCGTCCGAGGTGCCGCCTGACGTGGAGAGTTCGGTTGTACGCCCGGTCACATTGTGAATGGCACTCCGGCTGGCAGACACCAGTGCGCCTTTGTCGGTAAGGAAGGGGCGGCCACTGAGATGCCATTGTACATCGTATTTAAGATTATGCCGGTCGAGAATGGCGACCACTCTCTCTTCAAGGCTTTCAGCCGTATTTTCTGTGCAGTAACGGAAGTTAAAGTGCACCAGGCATTCACCAGGAATAATGTTACTGCCAGTGCCGGCTTCCACTTTCGTTATTTGAAAGGTTGTTGGCGGAAAGTAGTCATTGCCGTTATCCCAAAATTCGTTGGCTAATGTATGCAAGGCGGGTGCAACCGCATGAACGGCGTTTTCTGCCAGGTGCGGATAGGCCACGTGGCCCTGAACCCCTTGCACTGTTAGATAGCCGTGTAGTGATCCGCGCCGGCCATTCTTGATCACATCGCCAACTTCCCGGGTGCTGGACGGCTCGCCAATCAAGCACCAATCGATTTTTTCAGAGCGGGCTTCAAGGGCTTCGACCACCTTTACAGTGCCGTTTTGAGCCGGACCTTCTTCGTCGCTGGTGATTAACAGAGCGATAGAGCCGCGGTGGTTTGGGTGGGCTACCACAAAGCGTTCGCAGGCGGTGATGAATGCCGCAAGACTGCCCTTCATGTCGGCCGCGCCACGGCCATATAGAACCCCGTCTTTGATAATCGGCTCAAACGGTGGGTGCGCCCAGTTTTTTTCGGGCCCTGTAGGAACCACATCGGTATGGCCTGCAAAAGCCAACACCGGCCCGTTTGCACCTTTGCGAGCCCAGAGGTTGTCTGTGTCGCCAAAACGCATGTGTTCGCCGGTAAACCCCAGGGGGGCCAGCCGGGACATCATGAGTTTCTGGCAGCCGCCGTCGTCTGGTGTGATGGATGGCCGGCTAATCAAATCAATGGCTAATTCAAGCGTAGGTGAAGGTGACATATTAATCTCTGTCGTTATAAAGATCCCCTCTCCCCAACCCCTCTCCCACAAGGGGCGAGGGGCTAAAGCACTATCCATTCTCCCACAAGGGGAGAGGGCCAGGGAGAGGGGTGAGTTTGCACGAATTAATTATTCGCGTGCAGCGCCTCGTTCAACTCAACAGCAGACTGGTTGGTTTTGCACTCAACTGCACCGGTCTGGCTGTTGCGACGAAACAGTAGATCTTGCTTGTTCGCCAAATCCCGGGCTTTGATAATCTCAACCAGCGTATTGCTGTCATCCAGTAGGGCCACTTTGGTGCCTGCGGTAATGTACAGGCCTGCTTCGATCTTGCACCTATCCCCCAAGGGGATACCAATACCTGCATTGGCGCCAATCAGGCAGTTTTCGCCCACGGCAATAACCATGTTGCCGCCACCAGACAGGGTGCCCATGGTTGAGCAACCGCCGCCAAGATCAGAGCCTTTGCCTACCATCACGCCTGCAGAAATGCGGCCTTCAATCATGCTGGTGCCTTCGGTGCCGGCATTGAAGTTGATAAAACCTTCGTGCATGACGGTTGTGCCTTCGCCCACATAGGCGCCGAGGCGCACGCGCGCTGTGTCTGCAATACGCACGCCTTTGGGTACCACGTAATCTGTCATTTGCGGGAACTTATCGACCGATTTAATCTCCAGGGTGCGGCCTTCCAGTCGCGCCTTAAGTTGGCGCTCTGGCAGTTCGTTCAAGTCGATGGCACCTTCGTTCGTCCAGGCCAGATTGGGTAGTAGGCCGAAGATGCCATCGAGCCGCAGGCCGTGCGGTTTGACTTGTCGGTGGGAAATCAGGTGCAGTTTCAGATAGACCTCTGGCGTGCTGGAGGCAGTGTCATCTGTTGCCAGCACGGTTACGACAACCGGGCGCTTGCTGTTAGCAGCTTTTTCTGCGAGAGACGCCTGCTCGGTCGCACCGGTTTGCCGCAGGGCGTTGGCAAGCTGTGTCAGTTGCTCGGCAGTGGCAGGAATGGCCTGGTTGCCGCCTTTATAATCGAGCGCCGTTTCTACCACATCAATCAGTTCGGTATCCGGTGTCATGATTGGATGAGGGTAAAATACCTCGAGCCATTCACCTTGATTATTCTGGCTGCCAATACCGATACCGAATGCAAAACTCATGTGGCGGTTATTCCTGTTTGGTTGATTCGTGTTGCCCAATCGCTGGTATTAAAGCCGACGGAAACAGAGCCTTCATATTCGACCACAGGCCGCTTAATAATGGAGGTGTTTTCCAGCATGATGTTATGGGCCGATTGGGCGTTAATATTATCACGAGCATCGTCGCTGAGCTTGCGCCAGGTGGTGCCACGGCGGTTCAGCAGAGCTTCCCAACCCACGGCGTCTACCCAATGATTGAGTCGGGATTCATCGAGGCCGTCTTTTTTGAAGTCGTGAAATTCGTAGGAAACCCCCTGTTCATCAAGCCACTTTCTGGCTTTTTTGACGGTGTCGCAGTTCCGTATTCCGTATAGTTTCATAACTCAGTTTGCCTTCACAAATTCAACAATGCGCTTTGCAGCTTCAACGCACTCTTCCAGTGGTGCTACCAGGGCCATGCGCACTCGGTTTTCGCCCGGGTTGTATCCATTCACCGTGCGGGATAAATAACGGCCGGGTAGAACATGAACGTTCTGCTGTGCTGAGAGATCTCGAGAAAAAGTTTCGTCGTCCATTGGGGTGCTCGGCCACAGGTAGAAGCCGGCGCTGGGAAAGTTCACATCCATAACTTCCTGCAGAACGGGTACAACGGCTTCAAATTTGGCTCGATAAGCTGCCCGGTTTTCACGTACGTGATTTTCATCTTGCCAGGCCGCAATGCTGGCCAGCTGATTATGAACCGGCATAGCGCAGCCGTGGTAGGTGCGGTAGCTCAGATAGCCTTTTAGTATATTTGCATCTCCCGCAACAAAGCCGGACCTCAACCCCGGCAGGTTACTGCGCTTTGAAAGACTGTGAAAAACCACGCAACGGGCGAAGTTATGCCGGCCTATAGCTGCACAAGTCTGAAGTAAGCCTTCGGGTGGGTTGTTTTCATCAGGATAAAGCTCGGAATAGCACTCGTCCGAGGCAACGATGAAGTCGTGCTTATCTGCCAGTGCAATCACCTTGGTTAGTGTTTCACGGGGCATAACTGCGCCACTGGGGTTGCCCGGGGAGCAAAGGAACAGAATCTGGCAGTCCTTCCAGATGGACTCTGATACGGTATCAAAATCTGGAATGAAACCGTTGGTGCCATCACAGGGCAGATAGACTGGCGTGGCACCTGCCAGCAAAGCTGCACCCTCATACACCTGGTAAAAAGGGTTAGGGCTAACAACCGTTGCCTGCTTGCTCGAGTCAATCACGGCCTGCACCAGTGAAAATATGGCTTCACGGGTGCCGTTCACCGGCACGATGTTGTGATCCGGGCTTAGAGACTCGGTTTCCAGTTGGAATCGCTGCGTGGCCCATTGGCTGATCGTCTCACGCAGCTCGTACAAGCCTCGGGTTGTGGGGTAATTGGCTAGCTTATCCAGATTATCTGCGATTACCTGCTTCACAAATTCCGGGGAAGGGTGTTTGGGCTCGCCTATGCCCAGAGAAATAGGCGGTAAATGGTCCGGTGCAGGCATGCCCGCGTTAAGTTTTGCCAGTTTTTCGAAAGGGTAGGGGTGTAACTTATCCAAATTCGGATTCATTGAATCTCATCCAGCATTTTACATAGATCCTGCTGCAGGGCGCGGCACACAGAAGGGTCGCTGATTGGCTCGCCTTGTTCGTTGGTTACAAAGAACACGTCTTCCACCCGCTCGCCCAGGGTGGCAATTTTCGCATTGCTCAGACGTATACGGTGCTCCAGAAACACCTGCCCAATCCTTGCCAGAAGGCCGGGGCGGTCGGGCGTGATCACCTCAATTACTGTGCGTTCGTTGATGGTGTCGTTGGAAAATAGCACATCGGTTGGGAACGCAAAATGTCTGAGTTGCCTCGGCGTGCGGCGGTGAATAATGTTTGGGTAGTCTTCTGGGTCGTCCAGCTCTTCGATCAGGCGTTTGCGTACCCGTTCTTTGCGGGCCGGGTCTATTCCGAGTGGCTGGCCTTTTTCATCCAGCACTACATAAGAACTAATAATGTAAGGACCCTCGTTTGAGCTGATGCGAGCGTCGACAATGTTCAGGTTGAGCTGCTCCAATACGGCTGTTGTTGCTGCAAAGAGGGTAGCCCGGTCGTTCATGTACATGGTGATCTGAGAATAGCCGTCGCTAGGCCCGCCGAGGGTATCCCGAATAAGGATCAGCGGCCCGGGAGTGCTGCCGTGATTAATAATGGCGGCGGTCTGCCAGGCGATATCCACGGTAGAGTCTTGTAGAAAATAGTCCTCATCAACCGTGTCCCAAATGGCGTCAATCTGTTCGTCGGTAATGTTTTGGGAATGGAGGATTTCACGGGCTTCAGATTGAGTAGCTTGCACCCATGCCTGCCGATCCACCGGAATCTCTGTGCCACGTCGAAGGGCACGTTTTGTCTCTACATACAGTTGGCGCAACAGGGAGGCCCGCCAAGTGTTCCAGAGCTTGGGGTTGGTGGCGCTAATATCGCACACAGTTAGAATATAAAGGTAATCCAGGTGCGCTTGGCTGGGTACGGCACGAGCAAAAGACTGGATAATGTCTGGGTCGGAAATGTCCTTGCGCTGTGCGGTCATAGACATGAGTAAGTGGTTTTCCACCAGCCAGGACGCAAGTTGAGTATCGCGCTCACCAAGATGGTGGCGCTGGCAGAAAGATTCGGCATCCTTGGCACCCAGCTCTGAGTGGTCTCCTCCCCGGCCCTTGGCAACGTCGTGATAAAGGCCGGCAATATAGAGTACTTCGCGTTTGGGTAATCCGTGAATCAGCCTGGCCGCCAAGGGGTAATCTTCAACCGCCTCCGGGTTGCCGAGCTGTACCATGTTGCGGATAACCCGCATGGTGTGGGTGTCAACGGTATAAATATGGAACAGATCGTGCTGCATCTGGCCAATAATTTGGCCAAATTCAGGCAGGTAGCGGCCCAGCACGTTGTACTTTTTCATGGCAGAGAGCGTGACATCCACGGCATGGGGCGTTCGTAGTAGCTCCATAAACAGGGATGTGACCGCAAGATCAGTCCGGAAAGCGTCATCAATCAAGTGCCTGTGCGCTCGTAAGGACCGGATAGTGGTGGCGCGAATGCCCTTTATCTCAGGGTGCTGAGCCATGAGCACAAAAATTTCCATAATCGCGTAGGGCGAGTATGCAAACACTTGGTTGTTGACCGCTTCTATATAATTGCTGCGAATCTGGAAGCGATTGTTGATGGGCTGAATGTCGTCCTCAGTGCCTGTGCCGAGTATCGCCTCATCGTAGTACTGCAAAATAACATCGGTAATCTCTGCCAAAGCCAGTACAGCGCGGTAATACGACTGCATCATCAGCTCTACATCAAGTCTTTTACCTTCATCTTTGTAGCCGAGCATTTGTGCAAGCGCACGCTGATAGTCGAATAGAAGTCGGTTTTCATTCCGGTCAGCGATAAGCTGGAGCCCGTAACGTAATTGCCACAGAACCGTTTCACCCTCAAACAGGATCTGGTGCTCCTCCTCGGTGAGAATGCTGAAGCGCGTAAGATCTGCAATGCTCTGCAGGCCGAAGTGTCGTTTGGTTATCCAGCCGATAGTCTGGATATCCCTCAGGGCGCCCGGGGAGCTCTTCACATTGGGCTCAAGGTTGTACTCGGTGTCACTGTATTTTTTGTGGCGCCGCTGCTGCTCCTTGCGCTTGGCAATAAAGTAATTGCGGTCGGTGATGAGGTTGTCTGAATAGGCTTGTTCGCTCAGCTCTTTGCGGAGTTCATCAGGGCCGGCAATGGTGCGGGTTTCTAAAAGGTTGGTTAGTGTGGCTACATCGCCCCGCGCAGCGGCTTTGCTTTCCGCAATGCTGCGTACGCTGTGGCCGACATCGAGCTTTAGATCCCAAAGCAGCGTAACAAATGCGCCAAAACCTTCTTGCCAATTTGGCTCGGTACCGTTGCGAGTCAGGATCAGTAGGTCGATGTCTGAATGGGGGTGTAATTCACCGCGGCCGTAGCCGCCAACAGCAACTAGCGCAACATCGGGCGAGCTGGAGAAGGGGTAGCGGTTCCAGATAAGTCTTAGCACGGTATCGATGGTATTGGCTCTGGAATGAACCAGAGCCCTTACGTCTGCGCCTTGACGAAAGCTTTCTGCATCGGCGTTGTATCGCTGTTTCAGAAATTCTCTGGCTGCCTTAACAGGAGAGGTGTCTCCGCTGATTCTGGCCTCCAGTTCCTGGCTCTCCACTTAGAAGGACTCCTCCGATCGCTTGGTTAGTACCTCATGGCCATCGGCTGTAACCAGAATGGTATGCTCCCATTGCGCAGAAAGCTTGTGATCCTTGGTAACGACAGTCCATTGATCCGGCAGCAGCTTTGTGTGGTATTTGCCTTGGTTGATCATTGGTTCAATAGTAAAAATCATGCCTTCCTTCAGCTCCAGGCCGGTACCGGGTTTGCCGTAGTGCATAACCTGCGGCTCTTCGTGGAATACCTTGCCGATGCCGTGGCCGCAATAATCCCGCACAACAGAAAAGCGGTGTTTTTCGGCGTGTTGTTGAATAACGTGGCCGATATCACCGAGCTGTGCGCCAGGCTTTACCAGTTCAATACCTTTATAGAGGCATTCCTGGGTGATTTTAATCAGGCGCTCAGTACCGGGTTTTGGTTTTCCCACGATCCACATTTTACTGGTGTCGCCGTGATACTCGTCCTTTATAACAGTGACATCTATGTTCACGATGTCGCCATCTTTCAGGATTTTTTTCTCCGAAGCTATTCCGTGACAGACAACGTGGTTGATCGAAATGCACACAGACTTTGGAAAGCCTTTATAGTTCAGTGGAGCCGGAATCGCTTTTTGCTCGTTCACGATGTAGTCATGGCAGATCTGGTTGATCTCTTCGGTTGAGATGCCCGGCTTGATGTAGTCCCCAATCATTTCGAGAACTTCAGCCGCCAGACGACCAGCGACACGCATCTTTTCAATTTCTTCTGGAGTCTTGATTGAGACTTGCATTGAGCTTCCCATTAATGAGTATCAAACGGTCATTTTAAGGGCCAGGCGCTCAGGGTACAAGGCAACTGAAAAGCGAAAGTAATGGCGCCAGGCCTGTGTTTTGTGGTATAAACGCGCCCGCTGGAAACAAATCCGGCAAATTCGCACACGCGTCAGCACGTTGCCCCAGGGTGCCTACTCCTGCTTTATTACTTTAAAGAGGGACTGGTTGGGGTAATTGGACGTGTGGAGGACTAACCCGAAGCTAAACTAAGGTAATTATCATGGCTCAGGTAAATATGCGTGACCTGCTAAAGGCAGGTGCTCACTTCGGTCACCAGACTCGTTACTGGAATCCGAAAATGTCGAAGTTCATTTTCGGCGCTCGTAACAAGATTCACATCATCAACCTTGAGCAGACTGTTCCTGCCATGAATGAAGCGCTCGACTTCGTTCAGAAACTGACAGAAAGCAAGAACAAGATCCTGTTCGTGGGCACCAAGCGCGCCGCGGCCAAGGTCATTAAGGAAGAAGCAGTACGTTCCAGCCAGCCTTTTGTTAACCATCGCTGGCTCGGCGGCATGCTGACCAACTACAAAACGATTCGCCAGTCGATTCGTCGCTACCGTGATCTGGAAGCCCAGAGCAAAGACGGCACGTTCGATAAACTGACCAAGAAAGAAGCACTTGAGCGCACCCGTGAAATGGACAGGCTTGAGCGTTCCATTGGCGGTATCAAGGATATGGGTGGTCTGCCCGACGCCATGTTCGTTATCGACGTAGATCACGAACGTATCGCTATCAAAGAAGCCAACAAGCTGGGTATTCCTGTTATCGGTGTTGTAGACACTAACAGTGACCCTGACGGCGTTGATTACGTTATTCCGGGTAACGACGATGCCATTCGCGCGATTCAGATTTACGTGAAAGCCGTTGCAGATACCTGCCTGGAAGCAACTCAAGGCGGCGCTGACGAGTTTGTTGAAGTTGCCGAAGAGCCTGCAGGAACCACTCCGGCTGCTGAGTAATGCCTAAGCGTTACTTTTGAGATATAAGGCATACCCTGGCAATTTTGGGTATGCCTTCCCACCGAATTGGAAAAGTTAAGAGGATTGGACATGGCTGCAATTACCGCTGCAATGGTCAAAGAGCTGCGCGAGCGTACTGGCCTGGGCATGATGGAGTGCAAAAAGGCGCTGGTTGAAGCTGGCGGAAGTGTAGATGCTGCAATTGAAGAGCTGCGCAAGTCTTCTGGCCTGAAAGCTGCCAAGAAAGCCGGTCGTACCGCCGCTGAAGGTGTGTCACTGATCAGAATCTCTGACGACAACACGGCTGCCTACATTCTTGAAGTGAACTCTGAGACAGATTTTGTTGCCCGCGACGATAACTTCTTGAATTTTGCAAATGAAGTTTTGAACACTGCCTTCGAAAACAGCGAGACAGACGTTGCCAAGCTGATGGAAGGCGATCTGGAATCCAAGCGCGAAGCGCTGGTTCAGAAAATTGGCGAGAACATCACTGTTCGCCGTGTGCTTGAAGTGAAGGGCCCGGTTGTGGGTGGCTACGTTCACAGCACTAATAAGATCGCCTCAGTGGTTGCTTTGACTGCTGGTGATTCCGAGCTGGCCCGCGACATCGCGATGCACGCTGCGGCCGTTAACCCGCGCGTTGCCAAGCCAGAGGACATGCCTGCTGAAGAGCTTGAGAAAGAAAAAGATGTCATCAAAGCTCAGCCAGATATGGAGGGCAAACCTGCCGAAATCGTTGAGAAAATGATGGGCGGACGCATTAAAAAGTTCCTCAAGGAGAACAGCCTTGTTGAGCAGCCTTTTGTAAAGGATCCAGAGCAAACTGTAGGCGAACTGATCAAATCTGCTGGCGGTGAGCTGGTTGGTTTCGTTCGCTTAGAAGTAGGCGAAGGCATTGAGAAAGAGGAAGTGGATTTTGCCGCTGAAGTTGCTGCCGCAGCTGGTGCAAGCAAGTCCTGATTTCCTTGCAGGCGCTGTAACAGTCCGTTATAGCGCCATTTAAGTCTGCCACGTTGGCCGGTTTTTTCCGGTTCTCGTGGCGGGCTTGTATCTGAGATGCCCTTTTTTAAGGGGTATGTCAGATACAAGCCTGCAATGCGTATCACGCCAGATAGCAGTCAATAGACGAAAAGGGGATCAGCATGTCGATACCAGCGAAAAACCAACCAAGATACAAACGCGTTCTGCTCAAGCTTAGCGGTGAGGCCCTTATGGGTGAGCATGAATTCGGTATTGATCCCAAAGTTCTTGATCGTATGGCTCTTGAAATCGGCGCCTTAATAGGCATCGGTGTTCAGGTGGGGCTGGTGATTGGTGGCGGCAACCTGTTTCGCGGCGCTGCGCTCAGCGAAGCCGGCATGGATAGGGTTACCGGTGACCACATGGGTATGCTGGCAACCGTTATGAACGGCCTGGCTATGCGTGATGCGCTGGAGCGCTCAAACATTCGCACCCGTGTAATGTCTGCTATTCCCATGAGTGGTATTGTTGAGCATTACGATCGTCGGCGCGCGGTTCGCGGCTTGAAAGATGGCGATGTGGTTATATTCTGTGCCGGCACAGGTAATCCCTTCTTTACAACAGATTCGGCGGCCTGTTTGCGTGGTATTGAAATTGAAGCAGATGCGGTACTGAAAGCAACCAAAGTAGATGGAGTATATTCTGCCGACCCCCACCTTGATCCCAGCGCGCAGAGGTACGATAACCTGACCTACGATGAGGTGCTGGATAAAAAGCTGGGCGTAATGGATTTAACCGCTATCTGTTTGGCTCGGGATCAAGGCATGCCATTGCGTGTTTTCGATATGGAACGATCCGGCGCGCTGACTCGCATCGTGACCGGTGAGAAAGAAGGTACACTGATCGAGTAACCGGTTTCATAATAGCTCGACGAACGAATTGAGGATGATCACGTGATTAACGATATTAAAGCTGAAGCCGAAAAGAAAATGACCAAGAGCCTGGAGGCTCTTAGCTCGGCGTTCAACAAGATCCGGACCGGCCGTGCCCACCCATCTATTCTGGACAGCGTAATGGTGAACTACTACGGTCAGGATACGCCGCTTAAGCAAGTGGCCAGTATAAACGTCGAGGACAACCGCACGCTGGCCGTGTCGCCATGGGAAAAGACCATGGTGCCCGTTATTGAAAAGGCTATTATGACCGCCGATTTGGGTCTTAACCCGACTACTAGCGGCGATCTCATCCGCCTGCCAATGCCAATGCTGACCCAGGAAACCCGCAAGGATATGGTTAAGCAATCGAAGGCTGATGCAGAAAATGCGCGTGTTTCGATACGGAACGCCCGCCGTGATGCGAATAGCATGATGAAAGAGCTGCTGAAAGAAAAAGACATCAGCGAAGATGATGAGCGCAAGGGTGAGGAAGAAATCCAGAAGCTGACAGACCGCTACATCGCAGAAGTTGAGAAGGTTCTCAAGTCGAAAGAAGAGGATCTGATGGCGGTCTGATCGCCTCGATGCACTTGTAAGCGCAACCACGGCCTGTAGGGGGTAGTCTGCTGGCCGTACAGGGGATTTCATGACGGAAACAGTATCCGCAGAGATTCCGGTGTCGGCTGGCAGCCGGCCCCGGCACGTGGCTATTATCATGGACGGTAATAACCGGTGGGCTAAAGAACGCCGGTTAAAAGGAGTAGCAGGGCATAAGGCCGGAGTGGATGCGGTAAAAGCTGTTGTAGAAACCTGTGCCCGCGAGGGTGTCGAAGTGCTTACCCTGTTCGCATTCTCAAGCGAGAATTGGCGCCGGCCACAAGACGAAGTGACGGCTCTGATGAAGCTGTTTTTGTTTGCGTTGGAGCGAGAAGTCAAAAGGCTACACCGCAATGGGATTTGCCTGCGAATCATCGGCGACCGCTCGGCATTTAATGAAGCTCTGCAAGAGCACATGACCAAGGCAGAAGAGCTCACCCGTAACAACACCGCCATGACGCTTGTTATTGCGGCAAACTATGGGGGCCACTGGGATATCGCTCAGGCAACTCGAAAAGTCGCGCAAAGGGTGAAGGCTGGCGAGCTTGAGCCTTCAGACATCACTGATAACCTCATCCAGCAGCATCTGAGCCTTGGCAGTCTTCCGGTGCCGGATCTTATGATCCGCACGGCAGGCGAGCAGCGGATCAGCAATTTCATGCTGTGGCACCTGGCTTACGCCGAACTGTATTTTTCGCCCGCATACTGGCCCGATTTTAAAGAAGACGAAATGCGTAAGGCGTTACAGGCCTATGCCGGACGTCAGCGTCGATTTGGTCAGACAGACGACCAGATAGCGGCCAGATCGTCAAAAAAATAACGAATTACAGCGACCTCTATTGTGCTAAAAACTCGAATTATCACCGCTCTTATTCTCGCTCCCGTCGCAATCGGAGGTATATTTTTCTTACCGCCGACGGGGTTTGCTTTATTTACCGCGGCAATTATCGCCCTGGGTGCTTGGGAGTGGGCCAACATGTCCGGCCTTGAGCAGCAGCCGGGACGGATTGGCTACGCCGCGGCGGTCGCCATCATTCTGTACAGCCTTGTTGATGTCTCTGCCGTTGTTGTGCTCTGGTTGGCGCTGCTTTGGTGGATTGTGTGCTTTTTGCTGGTTCGCAGTTATCCAGCGGGATCAGAGCGTTGGGGTAGCGTGCCTGTGCGGGCCCTTATGGGTCTGCTTGTTCTTGTGCCTGCGTGGGTTGGTTTAAACCACCTTCGTGCGGGCGGTTTTCAGTTTGGCGATACCGACAGCAATCTTCTGGTTATTCTGTACGTGTTCTGTGTTGTTTGGGTTGCAGACATTGGTGCTTACTTTGCGGGACGCGCCTTTGGTAAAGCCAAGCTGGCCCCCAGGGTCAGCCCGGGCAAATCCTGGGCAGGTGTATGGGGTGGTTTGGTGGCCGTGGGCGTGTTTGCCCTGGCGGCCAGTGTTTTCGTTTCAGCGAGTGCTACTGAGGCTGTACTGCTGATTGTCACAAGCTTGGTAACCGGTTTGGTCTCGGTTCTTGGGGATCTTCTGGAGAGCATGCTTAAACGCTTCAGAGGCATCAAAGACAGCAGCCGGCTGTTACCTGGTCACGGCGGAATTATGGACCGCATCGACAGCCTTACAGCGGCGGCTCCGGTTTTTGCGCTTATTATTACTCAGCTTGGCTGGCTGACGGTTGGGCATGTGTGAGCATGCTTAAACGCTCAGTGACAGTGCTTGGAGCCACGGGATCCGTTGGGCTCTCTACGTTGGATGTTATCCGTCGACACCCTAATCGGTTTTCTGTGTATGCGCTAACTGCCGGTACTCGCGCCGAAGAGCTTGCAGCGCTTTGCCGCGAGTTTCATCCTCAAGTTGCCGTGATGGCCGATGCGGCAGCCGCGGAAAAGCTGTCTGTGTTGCTCGCAGATCTTCCCGATATTTCTATTTTAGATGGCGAGTCAGGTTTGTGTGATGTGGCCTCGGCCCCGCAAGCCTGTACCCTTGTGGCCGCTATAGTGGGGGCCGCAGGGCTGGCGCCAACGCTTGCTGCCGTGCGCTCAGGTAAGCGGGTATTGTTAGCTAATAAAGAAGCGCTGGTAATGACGGGGCAGCTGTTTATGGACGCTGTGGCGGCCTCCGGCGCGGAGCTATTGCCCATAGATTCCGAGCACAATGCCATTTTTCAGTGCTTGCCGGCAGAAAAAGTTCGCGACCCGGATGGTGCAGGCATTACCCGGATTCTTCTGACCGCATCTGGTGGTCCCTTTCGGGAGTGCAGCGCCGAAGATCTGCGTACGGTTACACCGGAGCAGGCTTGCGCCCACCCAAACTGGTCTATGGGGCAGAAGATTTCTGTAGACTCTGCAACCCTAATGAATAAAGGTCTCGAGCTCATTGAGGCCTGCTGGCTGTTTAACACCACACCAGGCCACATTGAGGTTCATGTACACCCAGAAAGCATTATCCACTCCATGGTAGAGTATGCCGATGGTTCTGTATTGGCTCAGCTGGGCAGCCCGGATATGCGAACGCCTATAGCTAACGGTTTGGCTTGGCCGGAACGTATTGATGCCGGAGTCGCACCACTGGATCTGTTCGCAATAGGGCGGTTTCATTTTGAGCGTCCTGATTTGTTGCGCTTTCCTTGCCTGCGGCTGGCGGCAGAAGCCTTCGAGGTGGGCGGCACTGCACCGACGGTTTTGAACGCGGCAAATGAGGTGGCGGTAGACGAGTTTCTAAAGGGGAACTTGGCTTTTACTGACATTCCTATTGTTATTGAAAGAACCCTGTCGGTAACGCCTGTGTTGCCAGCAGACAGTTTTGACGTCATCTTTGCGAAGAACTCCGAGGCGCGACAGCGGGCCAAGGAACAGATCGACCTGTTAACTGTCTGATATTCAGCAAAGATGTTCGCCAGGCCGGCGCTTAAACCAGGAATGTTATGCAGATTATTCAAACGATACTTGCTCTCGCGCTTACCTTGGGAATACTCGTTACCCTGCATGAGTATGGCCATTTTTGGGTGGCACGCCGATGTGGCGTGAAGGTACTGCGCTTTTCGGTAGGTTTTGGTAAACCACTGTTTTCATGGTTCGACCGCCACGGTACCGAGTTTGCAATAGCGGCCATTCCACTCGGCGGCTATGTAAAAATGCTTGATGAGCGAGAGGGGCCTGTTCCCGACGAACTCAAAGATCAGGCTTTTACCTCCAAAGCGCCTTCCAGGCGGATTGCCATTGCGGCAGCAGGACCTGCTGCCAACTTCATTTTTGCCATTCTAGCCTATTGGTTGCTCGGTGTTGTGGGTGTTACTCACGTTGCACCGATTGTGGGCGATGTGGAAGAGCAAAGCGTCGCTCGCAAAGCCGGTTTGCGTGAAGGCATGGAAATTCAGGCTATTGATGGCCACAGAGTGAGCTCTTGGCGCGACGTAAATATGCGCATTCTGGAGCGTGCTGGAGAGCAGGGTGTGATAACCTTGGGTGTTTCTGATGCTGGCGCGAAGGGAACATTAAGCGGCGAACTTGGGGGTTGGAGCCTGAGCGACGAAACTCCTGACCCAATTGGCGAATTCGGTATTACCCCTTGGCGACCTGATGTGCCTGCCGTGCTTGGCCAGATAGCAGACGGCGGCCGCGCCCAGGCTGCAGGTCTTCAAACGGGAGACCGCATCCTTTCAGTGAACGGTGCGCCAGTGGACAACTGGTTTGAATTGGTTGAGTTTATTCGCAACGCACCTGAGCAAACGTTGGCGCTTGTAATTGAGCGTGCTGGCGATGAGCAATCTGTGCAGATTACTCCTGCGAAAAAACAGCAAGATAATGGCGAAACAATCGGGTTTGTAGGTGCCGGGGTTGAAGCTATTTCCTGGCCCGACAATGTGCTGAGAGAGGTTCGTTACGGCCCCTTAGCAGCAATTCCCATTGCATTGGATGAAACCTGGGCTGACACTCGCCTCACGCTTGTTGCCATCAAGAAAATGGTCACAGGCCTGCTTTCGCCCAGTAATCTCAGTGGCCCGATTACAATCGCCCGAGTAGCAGAGGCCAGTGTTACATCTGGGTTTGAAGATTTTGTCCGTTTTTTAGCTTATCTCAGCGTCAGCCTGGGTATTCTGAATCTGTTGCCGGTGCCGGTTCTGGATGGAGGCCATATCGTGTATTACACCATCGAGGCAATCCGCAAAAAGCCGCTTTCAGATGGGGTTCAGGCACTGGGATTACGAATTGGTATGGCAATGATCCTCACATTAATGGTGTTTGCTCTTTACAACGACCTGATGCGGTTGTGAGAATTGCGGGCTCCTTACGCGCATTAACCAGGCGAAATAATTGAATGAGACGTTCTCTTCTAGGTTTAGCGGTTGGCCTCGCTGTTGCCGCAACCGGCATGAAGCCAGCATTTGCAGATGAATTTACGGTTGCAGACATTGAGGTAGAAGGCTTGCAGCGTGTGTCTGCGGGTACGGTGTTTTCTGCTTTTCCCGTTAATATCGGCGAGCAAATGGACGAAGCCGAGCTGGCAGACTCGATTAAATCACTATTCCGAACCGGGCTGTTCACTGATATAGAAGCCAGTCGCGATGCCGGTATCCTTATTCTTACTGTACGGGAACGCCCTTCGATCACCTCGATCGAAATTGACGGCAACAAGAATATTGAAACCGACATGCTTATGGATGCTCTTGCGGGCGCCGGGCTCCAGGAAGGCCAGGTGTTTCGTCGGGCCACGCTGGAACGGTTGGAGCTAGAAATATTGCGCTCCTACATCGGCCAGGGGCGCTACAACGCTCGAGTAAAAGCAACTGCGGAGGTGCTTCCCCGTAACCGCGTGGCGATTAGCCTCGATATTAACGAAGGTACCGTTGCCGCTATTCAGCATATCAACCTTGTGGGTAACAAGGATTTCGGCGACGAGCAGTTGCGTGATCTGTTCGAGCTGCGAACCAGCAGCTGGTGGAACTCCCTTACAAACTCAGACAAGTATGCACGGGAGCGCTTGAGTGGCGATCTGGAAACGCTACGATCATTCTACCTGGACCGTGGTTATCTGGATTTTAGCGTGGAATCCAGCCAGGTTTCCATTTCGCCAGACAAGCGCAAGGTATTCATTGCGATAGCCCTGAACGAAGGGCCGCAGTATACAATTTCAGAGATAAAGCTCCGGGGCGATCTCATTGTCGATGAAGAAGAGCTACGCGAGCTGATACCTGTAGATGCAGGCGATGTGTTCTCCCGTGCTCGCATGACGGCCATCTCTGAAACACTGGCGTTCCGTCTGGGTAAAGAAGGCTATGCGTTTGCCAACGTAAATGCTGTGCCTGAGCCAGGTGAAGGCAACACAGCCGCTGTTACCTTTTTCGTTGAGCCGGGCAAGCGAGCCTATGTTCGTCGGGTTAATTTTGACGGCAACGTATCTACCCGAGACGATGTTCTGCGTCAGGAAATGACACAGATGGAAGGCGGCATTGCGTCTTCGGATCGTATTGAGTTTTCTAAAACGCGTCTCGAACGGCTTGGTTTTTTCCAGACAGTTAATGTAGACACAGTGCCTGTGCCAGGCACAGACGACCTTGTGGATGTGAACTATTCCGTTGAAGAGCAGCCAACGGGCAGTCTCTCAGCGTCCGTGGGCTTCTCGCAGGACTCTGGCGTAATTCTGGGTGCCAACGTGTCTGAAAATAACTTTTTCGGCACAGGTAAGCGCGTATCGTTTGGCGTAAACGTGAGCGACTCGGTTAAAAGTGCCAACATCTCTTATATGGATCCCTACTACACGGTAGATGGTGTTAGCCGTGGGTTCAGTGTGTTTGCGCGGGAAACAGACTTTGAGCAAGAAGATATCACCTCCTATCTACTGGATGAGTATGGCGGCCGGCTCACATTTGGCTATCCAACCGACAACATTACGCGGTTGAACTTCGGGCTGGGCTATACGCTTTCCAAGATTAAGGGCGGCGTGTTTACATCCAAGGAAGTGACCAACTTTATCGATGAAGAAGGCGATACCTTCAACAACTACTTCCTGTTTGGCAGCTGGCGCCGTAGCACCTTGAACCGAGGTGTGTTGCCAACAGATGGTTATAGCCACTCGTTGTCCCTTGACGTTGCTGTGCCCGGAAGTGACCTCACGTTTTATAAGGCCTCCCACAAAACCGATTTCTACTTCCCGGTTACTGATAACAACCGGTGGGTTGTGCGCACAAGAACCGAAGTTGGCTATGGTAATGGCTATGGTGACCGATCAGTGATGCCTTTCTATGAGCATTATTATGCTGGTGGTTACGGCTCGGTTCGGGGTTATCAAGCTAACTCACTGGGGCGGCGCGCCACCAATGCTACGAACGATTATTCCGATCCCGACCCTTTCGGTGGTAACCTTCTCACCGAAGCATCTTTGGAACTGATTTTCCCAACGCCGTTTGCCGGTGACAGCCGGTCTATGCGTACGGCGTTCTTTGTGGATGCAGGTCAAGTGTTTGATCCGGACCGTGGATTCGATCCAGATCCAAAAGAATTGCGCCTGTCAGCCGGTATCGGCTTTCAGTGGATCACCGCAGTAGGGCCGCTGGCGTTCAGTTTGGCCAAGCCGTTGAACGACAAATCCGGCGACGATACTCAGATATTCCAGTTCTCGCTTGGCCAGACATTCTGATTTAAGCAAACGAGAGATAACAACGAATGAAACTCAGGAGACCTACTATGTTCAGAACCTTACTGATGTTTGTTGCAGCCATTGCGCTGGCTATGCCGGCCGCAGCAGACACCCGTGTTGGTGTTGTAGATTTGCGCCAGGCTTTGTTTTCGTCTAACGACGCTAAGTCATTCAGCGAAGTTATGCAGCGAGATTTTGCCAGCGAAGAAGAAAAAGTGCGCGAAACTCAGGAAGCCGCACGCAAGTTGAAGGAGCGCCTGGAAAAAGACGGTGCGATGATGAACGAGAGTGAGCGCAATCAGCTTGCCGGAGAATTCCAGGAAAAAGTTAAGGAGTTCAACTTCCTCAAACAGCGTTTGGACTCCACCGTTAACGAACGCAAACAGGCGTTTTTGGAAGAAGCCCGCCCGGAAGTGGACGCAGCCGTAAAAGAGCTATTGGAAGAAAATGACCTTGATCTGATTTTGCCTAGCGAAGCTGTCGTCTATGTGAAACCGGAAATGAACCTGACCGCTCAGCTATTAGAAAAACTGAACCGTTAATTCCTGCCTGAGGGCCTCTGGGCTCACTAGCGTGTTGTGGAGCGCGTGATGACAGTACAGTCTTACCGGCTTGGAGAAATCGCCGAAGCTTTGGGAGCAGAGCTTCGCGGTGACCCGGACACACGGGTTACTGGCCTGGCGACTCTTCAGGCGGCTGGCCCAGATCAGCTCAGCTTTTTGGCAAACCCCGCCTACGCAAAGTATTTAACGGACACTCGCGCTGCAGCGGTTATAGTGTCGCCTGCAGCCGCGGGAGATAACCCGACCAATGTCCTGTTACTCGACAATCCCTACTTGGGCTATGCTCGCCTAAGTCATTGGTTTGACCCTGCCCCTGTGGCGCCACCAGGTATTCACCCATCGGCCGTGGTAGATCCTGATGCCTCAGTGCCGGCCAGCGCCAGCATAGGCCCCAATGCGGTTATCGAGGCAGGCGTTGTGATTGGCGAGCAGGTAGCGATCGGGGCAGGGAGCATTGTTGGTGCTCGTACCACGATAGGTGCTGGCTCCGTTATCCGCCCCAGAGTTTCCCTGGCTCACGATGTAGTGGTGGGGCAACGCTGCCACATTCTTAGTGGTGCCGTGATCGGTTCCGACGGGTTTGGTTTTGCCAATGAGAAAGGTCAATGGCACAGAATTGCGCAGCTTGGCCGCGTTATTCTTGGTGACGATGTTGAAGTAGGGGCGAACACAACGATTGATCGTGGTGCGTTGGATGACACGGTCATTGGTAACGGCGTTAAGCTTGATAACCTTATTCAAATTGCCCACAACGTCCGCATTGGAGACCATAGCGCCATGGCCGCTATGGTGGGCATTTCGGGCAGTACGAAGATCGGCAGCCACTGTGTATTTGGCGGTGCCTCCGGTGTGGCCGGCCATCTGGAAATCGCAAACCAGGTGCACCTTACCGGTATGACACTGGTAACCGGGGATATCCGGGAGCCGGGCGTTTATTCTTCCGGCACCAGCGCAGATACAAACCGGCGATGGCGCAAGAACGCGGTGCGTTTCCGCCAGCTGGATACACTGGCACGGCGCGTTAAAGAATTGGAAAAGAAATCAAAGGGCTGAGGCCGATCAACATGATGTACATCGATGAAATACTGGAATATCTCCCGCACCGCTATCCCTTTTTGCTGGTGGATCGGGTGACCGAGATTGAAAAGTCGAAGTCGATTAAAGGCTATAAAAACATCTCCTTTAACGAGCCGTTTTTTACTGGCCACTTTCCTGAAAACCCCATTATGCCAGGCGTGCTCATTATTGAGGCCATGGCCCAGCTTTCAGGCATTCTCGGATTTGCGACCGTGGGGCGGAAACCTACGGACGGGCTGGTACAATACCTGGCTGGGTCCAGTAAGGCGCGCTTTAAGCGTCCTGTTTTGCCGGGAGACCAGTTGTGCATGGAATCGGAGATAATCTCTGAAAAACGTGGCATCTGGAAATTTGATTGTCGCGCGTTGGTCGATGGAAACGTCGTCTGCGTTGCAGAGATACTGACCGCTGAGAGAGAAGTTTAATGGCAACAAACGACTGGTCGGGTGTTCATCCTCAGGCGATTGTAGACCCGTCAGCCAAGCTTGCGGATAACGTAACGGTTGGCCCCTGGAGTTATATTGGCCCCGATGTTGAAATTGGCGAGGGCACAGAAATTCTTTCCCACGTGGTGGTGAAAGGGCCAACGGTCATTGGTCGGAATAACCGTATTTTTCAGTTTTGTAGCGTTGGTGAGGCCTGCCAGGATAAAAAGTATGCTGGCGAACCAACCACATTGTTTATTGGCGATAACAACACTATTCGCGAAAATTGCACCGTTCACCGTGGCACGGTGCAAGACAAGGGCGAAACCCGAATTGGTAGCAATAACCTGCTTATGGCCTACGTGCATGTGGCTCACGACTGCGTTATTGGCAACGACATCATTCTTGCCAACTGCGCAACATTGGCAGGCCACGTAACAGTGGGCGACCACGCTATTCTGGGTGGCGGCACCATGGTTCATCAGTTTTGCCATATCGGGCCTCACAGTATGGCGGCCGGTGGCAGTATCGTGCTGAAGGATATACCTGCTTACGTGATGGCTGCTGGCCAGTCAGCGGAGCCTCACGGTATAAACGTTGAGGGCCTCAAACGCCGTGGTTTTGATAAAGAAGTGGTGATGACCCTGCGCCGTGCATACAAGGTTATCTACCGCCAAGGTTTGACCACAGAGCAGGCTGTTGAAATGCTGGAAGATACCTATGCCGATACGCCAGAAGCTCGCGTGCTTATCGACTCCCTGCGCGGCGCTCATCGCGGTATTATTCGCTGAGCTGGCAGGAGTCTTGTTTGATGGGCCTTCCCCATACTGCCGTGGTGAGTAATCGCAAAGTAACCTTTGGAATTATTGCAGGAGAGGCGTCTGGGGATATCCTGGGCGCAGGCCTGATTCGATCACTTCGCGATCGTTATCCAAAAGCGCGTTTTGTTGGCATAGGTGGCGATGAGATGATTGCTGAAGGCTTTCATTCATTGGTTCCCATGGAACGCTTGTCCGTTATGGGGCTGATAGAGGTTCTGGGCCGTATCCGGGAGTTGTTCAGTATACGTGCCCGTCTGCTGAGTTATTTCTTTGCCACACCACCCGATGTGGTCATCGGTATTGATTCCCCGGATTTCACCCTGGCTATCGAGCGGCGCTGCCGCGAAGCAGGCATACCATCCGTTCATTATGTGAGCCCCTCCGTTTGGGCGTGGCGACAGAAACGAATCTTCAAAATTGCCAAATCCGTTGACCTGATGCTCACCTTGCTGCCATTCGAAGCCGGGTTTTATGAAGAGCATGATGTGCCCGTTGCATTTGTAGGGCACCCCCTCGCAGATCGCATACCTGTTGTCCCGCAGACAAGTAAAGCTCGTCAGGAACTGGGGCTTGATGAGAACGTACCTTTGCTGGCGATATTGCCAGGAAGCCGTGCCGGAGAGGTTGAGCGGCTCGGCACGCTGTTTTTGGAAGCGGCGCGCTGGATACAAGCCAAACGGCCAGATGTACAGCTGGTTATACCCTGCGTAAATCGTGACCGGGAAAAGCAGGTTCGCGAGCTTATTGAAGCGCTTGAGGTGAAGTTGCAGGTCACTATTGTAAGAGGCCGGTCTCGGGAAGTAATGGCGGCTTCAGACGTTGTGTTGCTAGCTTCTGGAACTGCGACCCTTGAGGCCATGTTGTTGAAGAAACCCATGGTAGTGGGTTACCGATTAAGTAATGTTAGTTATGCGCTTCTGTCACGTCTGGTAAAGGTGCCTTATGTTTCATTGCCTAACCTGCTGGCAAAGCAACCGCTGGTTCCTGAACTATTGCAGGATGACGCGACGCCTGAATCACTCGGCGCCGCCGTATTGGAGCGTATGGAAGATCAGCAAGAGCGAAATCGGCTGATCGAGGCGTTCACAGAGCTTCACCACACATTGAAGCAAGATGCTGATAAAACAGCCGCGCAGGCTATCTCGGCACTCATTGAAAAAGGAGTTCATTGAATGGCCCGTGCACCCGCCCTGCCACCTTTCGAATGTGCTTATCAGGGAAAGCTTCTGGCCGGGGTGGACGAAGTAGGGCGTGGGCCGCTCATCGGCGCGGTTGTAACGGCCGCCGTAATTCTGAATCCCGACCGGCCCATTGTCGGGTTGGCAGACTCCAAGAAGCTTACGGAGAAAAAGCGCAACGCGTTATACGATGAGATCCTCGAGCATGCTACTGCGTGGTGCCTGGGCCGCTGTGAGGCTCATGAGATCGATCAGATCAACATTTACCAGGCCACAATGATCGCAATGGAACGGGCCGTTGCAGGGCTTGGGGTTGCACCTGAATACGTACTGGTTGATGGCAACAAATGCCCCAAGTGGCACTGGCATTCAGAGCCTGTGGTAAAAGGAGATACCCGCGTAGAAGCGATCAGCGCCGCATCCATCATCGCCAAAGTAACCCGGGACCGGGAAATGGAAGCGATGGATCTTAAGTACCCAGGTTATAGCCTTGCGAAGCACAAGGGGTATCCCACGCCTGTGCACCTTGAGGCTTTGTTTCGGTTGGGCGTAACGCCAGAGCACCGAAAATCCTTCCGCCCGGTTCAGGAAGCCATGGAACAGGTCGGCTTTTTCAAAGCGTCGACGGCACACGAGTCAGAAAACTTAAGCTATCCGACTGACCTCTTTGAAAATAGTATTTGACAGTTCGCATCTGAATCCTTAGTATACGCGCACGTTGATCGGGGTCACCCGGCAACAACCAGTTTGATGCGGGGTGGAGCAGTCTGGTAGCTCGTCGGGCTCATAACCCGAAGGT
>JAKDUK010000031.1 GCA_030457765.1 Marinobacter sp.
AACTATGACCACCGTTGGTTACGGCGATAAAGCGCCGGTATCGCTTGCCGGCCGGTTAATTGGCTTGGTCTGGATGTTTGCCGGCTTGATTATGGTGGCCAGCTTTACCGCTGCTATTACCTCGTCTTTGACCGTAAGCAACCTTCGCACTGGCATCCAAGGTACCGGCGACCTGCCCGGCAAGGTGGTCGCAACCATTTCCAATACAGCAAGCCAGCGCTATCTGGAAGACGAACACATTCGTTATCAAACCTACCCGGATCTAACGGCTGCCATGAAATCGGTAGTCAGCGGCGAAACCGACGCCATCGTGTACGACCGCGCGCTGATGCAATATCGTAACCTGCAGCTGGGCCAAAAGAAGCTGACGATTCTTCCCGGTGTGTTTGCAAAACAGTTGTACGCACTGGCTCTGCCAGACGGCAGCCCGCTTAGGGAAGAGATCTCGCAAGAAGTGTTAAGGGTAACGGAAGCCGATAGCTGGGCAGGTATCCGGGCGGCCTACCTGGGCAAAGAATAAACGTGATGGGGCGCAACAATTGCTGCGCCCCATGCATACTCAGGCGCCAAACAACGCTGAACGCAAAGGCCTGAAAAAGCCACGAGGCTGTTGATCTTGGGCTTTGGTTTTCTTGCCATCAAACTCAATGTAGCCGTCTTCAATCGGATCAAAACGCAGTATTTTCACATCGTCCAGATAATTTTGAGACGATTTCCACGGACCTTGGGTGCCCTGGCGCGGAAGACGATCTGCAGCGCGCTTGATGTAGCCGGCGTCAAGCGAGCCAAGTACAGTATCCTCACCCAGGCTGTTTTCAGTATCCCTGGCGACCGCCACACGCATCCCGTGCCGATCCATGTGGTTGATCAGGCGGCACATGTATTCGCTGGCGATGTCTGCTTTCAGGGTCCAGGAAATATTCGTGTACCCGAAGATCATGCCCGCGTTGGGTACGCCCTCTACCATCACATTCTTGTAAACCACCTTGTCTTTCAGAACCACTTCCCGATCGTCTACCTTTGGTTTGATGCCCCCGAGCATCTGAATATCCAGGCCGGTGGCGGGAATGATGATATCCGCATCCAGTTGCTCACCGGATTTCAGGCGAATGCCGGTTTCGGTGAACCGTTCAATATGATCGGTTGCGATGGATGCCCTGCCCGCTTTCAGCGCCCCAAACAAATCGCCGTCTTTCACCACGCACAGGCGCTGATCCCAAGGATCATAGTCTGGCGTGAAGTGACGCATATCGGTTTGATCACCCACTTGCCGCTTGATAATGCCCAGGAACAAGCGGCGCATGGCTTTCGGGCTTTTGCGCGAACGCTGGTACAAAAACCGGGAAATCGAGATATTGCGGGCACGGGTTATTCGATAGGCAAGTTTGGCGGGCAGCACCTTCTGCAGCCCAAGGGTTACCTTATCCGTTGACGGCAAAGGCATCAGGTAAGTAGGTGAGCGTTGCAGCATGGTTACGTGGCCGGCTTTCTCCGCCATGGTAGGCACCAACGTAATCGCCGTTGCGCCACTGCCGATCACTACTACCTTCTTACCCGCGTATTCCAGATCTTCTGGCCAGTGTTGCGGGTGAACAATCTGGCCTTTGAAATCTGCTTCGCCGGGAAAATCCGGCTTATAGCCCTGATCGTAATTGTAGTAGCCAGTACAGCCCACCAGAAAGCTTGCAGTATAGATCTGCGTTTTGCCGGTTGCCTCATTTTCAGCGGTCAGCTTCCAGCACTTATCCACACTGGACCAGTCAGCTGTTTTTACCGCAAGGCCATACTGAATATGCCGTTCAACGTCGTTTTCCTTCGCGGTTTCATGTACATAATTCTTAATGGAGGCGCCATCTGCCAACACCTTGCCACCCGTCCACGGGCGGAAGTTATAGCCGAAGGTAAACATATCGGAATCTGAGCGGATGCCCGGATAACGGAATAAATCCCATGTGCCGCCTAGCGACTGACGCCGCTCCAGAATGGCAAATGTTTTGCCGGGACACTCACGCTTCAAATGGCAGGCCATACCAATGCCGGATACACCGGCGCCGATGATCAATAGGTCAAAATGCTGTTCGCTCATAGCCGGCCTCTCAATTCCATTGTCGTTATTCTGGTAATGATTTGAGAGTTACGATAGCGCAACCGGGTATCCGAGATGATTGGCCTGTAGGGTCTAAATACGCGGATTTTGGGCCAGCCTGCGAATGGCGGCGGCAGAATGCGTTGCCCAAACCCGGTAGGCATCCTGGCCTGGGTGAAAGCCATCTGAGGCCATAAAACCAGGCTTAAGAGGAAACGAAACGCTGAGATACTCAAGACACCTTTCCCTGGAACCCCGGCTACTGCAGACGCTTTCCATCAACCCGTTCAATTGTCTGGCACGCATGCCCAGATACCAGCGCAGGGGTTGCGGCAGCGCCGGAAAAAGATGCATGGGTGGAATAGCGGTCAAAAGAACGCAGCTTGCACCCAACCCGTTGATCAACCGGTCTGAAAGTTCATGCAAAAAAGCAAGCCATTGCCTGGTACTGGTGCGACCTGTGACATCGTTAACGCCAACAGAGACCAGCACCACATCGTAGTGCTCTTCTGGCGCTGCATTGAGCGCAGCCAGAACACTGGCGACGGTGCGGCCGGTTTCTGCCAGCACACGCCAATGCACACAATGATCTGTGGCCAACTCACGAACAAGTTGGCCCGACAGCGCATCCTGCTGGTTACCCACACCCACACCCGCAGCCGCGGAATCACCCAAAATAAGCAACCGCAATTCCGGCCCTTCGCCAGCCACACCCTGGCGCTCGCCTTCGGGCTCTGGCAGGCGCGGGGTTACCCGGCGCACATAGCGCCCCTGGCCGATAAGGACAGGGGCCAGTGCAAGCGTCGATAAAGGGTACAGCATAGCGTTAACACCTGATCAGTCGTGGTAGCTCTCTTTGACAATAGCCGAAAGCCCAGACTAAAACACCGGGGTTTCGTTTGAGCCGCTGCACAGGCTATGGCAAAGTCAGGTGCCAAGCCAACCCGGGTGCCCGCCCCATGAAAACCGTTTTCTCACCACTGCACAGTCGCCGTTCTGTCAAAACTGAACTGGATGGTGGCATTTTGATAGCCCCACACGAAAAGCCTTCCCGGGCAGAAACCATTCTGGCCCGCGTAAAAACGCAAACCCTGGGTGAGGTTCTTGAGCCAGAGGAGTTTGGTTTGGGGCCCGTAAAACGGGTGCATAAAGCAGACTACGTAGAGTTTTTAGAGCACTGCTGGGATGACTGGGTAGCTGAAGGCAAACCGGGCGAAGCCATTCCGGCTGTTTGGTGTGGCCGAGGCATGCGGCCACGAGTCCCCAAGGACATCGACGGTCGCCTGGGCTATTACAGCTTTGCCGCCGAAACCTCTATTGCTGATGGCACCTGGGAGGCAGCTTGTGCCTCAGCCAACGTGGCACTGACTGCGCAAAAGCTGGTTGGTGGCGGCGAGCGTGCCGCTTTTGCCCTGTGCCGCCCACCCGGCCATCATGCCCATGCCGACCTGTTCGGTGGTTACTGCTTCTTCAATAACGCGGCCATTGCGGCTCAGGCCTTTCGCGATCAGGGATATCAGCGGGTAGCAATTCTGGATGTGGATTTTCACCATGGTAACGGCGCCCAAGCCATTTTCTACGATCGCAACGATGTACTGACCATCAGCCTGCATGGTGATCCAGACCTGGTGTTTCCGCACTTCCTGGGCTTTGAGGATGAAACCGGAGAAGGTGCCGGCAAAGGTTTTAATCTCAACCTGGTTTACCCGCCCAAAACACCTTACAGCGAATGGAGCAAAGGCCTGGAAATCGCCTGCCAACGCATTGCAGCCTTTCAGCCAGACGCATTGGTGATCGCCCTGGGTGTGGATACATTTGAAGAAGACCCCATCTCATTCTTCAAACTGAAATCGGCCGATTACCTATCGATGGGCAAACGCATGGAACAACTCGGTCTGCCCACGGTGTTCACTATGGAAGGCGGTTACGATGTGGATGCCATAGGCGTGAACGTTGTGAATGTGCTGAAAGGCTTCGAAGGCACTTAATGAATCGGGGCTGGCCGGGAACCCGCTCAGCCCTTAAAACCCTTACCCACAATGTACACTTCCCGGGAGCGAGCGCGGGACGAATCCGGCTTGCGCACCACCACTTTGTCGAACACGGCTCGGGCGGCTTTCAGATACTCATCGTAGCCTTCACCCTGAAACACCTTGGCCACAAAGCTGCCTTTGGGCTTGAGCACCTGGCTGGCCATATCCAGCGCCAGTTCCACCAAGTACATAGAAGATGCCTGATCGGCCACCGTTACCCCACTGATATTCGGAGCCATATCAGAAACCACTACATCTACACAGCTATCGCCCAGTGTTTCCATAATGGCATCAAACACCGCATCTTCAGTGAAATCGCCCTGAACAAACTCTACCCCGGCAATGTTATCCATTGGCAGAATATCAGACGCCAGAACCCTGCCCTTGTGGCCTACCAGATTTGCCGCTACCTGCGACCAGCCACCCGGCGCCGAGCCCAGATCCATCACCACCATGTTGGGGTGAATCAGCCTGTCCTTCTTATTGATTTCAAGAAGTTTATAACTGGCCCGGGAGCGATAACCGTCTACCTGCGCCTGCTTCACGAAGGGATCGTTTACGTGCTCATCCAGCCAGCGGCCACTGCTTTTGGAACGTGCCATAGGGACTCTTTAAAGTAGACCAAATTAAAACGGATCAAAAAGAACATAAAAACGGAAGGCATTGATCGGCCATTGTACGTGGCCCGCCCTCTCCCGGCAAAACCCTGACAACCGCCCCGGGCGCACGTACAATTGCCCCGCACCCCAAGAGCCAACGTGAATCACGCAATGAAACTGGATGACATCAAAAAGCTGCACCAGAAAAAGTACCGCCAAGCGCTGGGGCACTACCTTGTGGAAGGCGAACACCTGATTCTGGAATTACAAAAGGCCGCTGGCCGCCAGCCAGAGCTGCAATCTGCAGAGTTGTACGTAACCCAGGCCTACGCAAACTGGCAAGGCCAGTTTCGAACCCATGTGATTAACGATCGCCAGATGGCCCAGCTGGCTGATACCCGCGCGCCTCAAGGCATTTTGGCGGTTGTGCCGATGCCTGCGAACGGCGCCAGGGCTGTTGCAGTCGAGGGCGAAAAAGCCATTTACCTGCACGAAGTTCAAGACCCGGGTAACCTCGGAACTGTTTTGCGCACTCTGGCCTGGTTTGGCGGTTTTCGATGCCTGCTAAGCCCCGGCAGTGTTGATCCCTACAACCCGAAAGTGGTGCGTGCCAGCATGGGCGCTATTTTTCACGTGCCGCTGGAAACCGACGTGCCTCTCACCGACTTGGCCAGCCGATTCAATTCAATTGCCTGTCTCGACCTGAACGGCCACTCGCTGACAGCTGAGCCATTCCGCCAGCACGATTGCTATGTGTTCGGCAACGAAGCCCGGGGCGTACCGCAAGAAGCGCTAACACAGTTAGCTGCCAGGCCCTATACCATTCCCGGCAAAGACGAGATTGAATCTCTCAACCTGGCCTCAGCGGTTAATATGTGCGCGTACGAGTTGATGCGAAGCGTATAGTTCACATTTATTTTGGTGGTTTTCGTCATTGCCTGTAGCTTGCTAATCAGACATGCTCGAAAACCCAAGCCTTTACCGGATGCACAACAACAATGAAACGCTACCTTGAGCCTACTGCTTTTTTTGATTACAACCAGCCCGAACTGAAGGCCTGGATAGCCGCCCGGCTTGAAGGCGTGGCGGATAATCCGGTGGAGCAAACAAAAGCTCTGTATCTCGCAGCTCGAGATGAGGTGAGCTACAACCCCTACGTATTTCGCCCAGAACCGGAAACCTTCAGTGCCAGCTATGCCCTTAAAACCGGCGAGAGCTATTGCATCCCCAAAGCGGTTTTACTGGGTGCTGCAGCAAGGTCTATCGGCATTCCCAGCCGCTTGGGCCTCGCCGATGTGCGCAACCACCTCTCAAGCCCAAAACTGATTGAGTGGCTGCGTTCAGACATTTTTCGCATGCACGGGTTTATCGAACTCTATCTGAACGACCGCTGGGTGAAGGCCACCCCCGCCTTTGATAAACAGCTATGTGAGCTAATGAAGGTAGAACCGCTGGCATTTGATGGCGAAAACGATTCCATTTTCCAGGAATATACCGAGTCCGGGGAAGCACACATGGAGTACGTAAACGATCACGGCGTTTTCGACGACGTGCCCCACGAATTTATTGTTACTGGCGTAAAAGCCGCCTACCCACACCTATTTTCAGAACAAGGCGAGCCCGAATTCATTGAAGGAAATCTGGCGCAAGACGTTTCCGAGGGCTGATACGCAAAACGGCACTCGCCTGGTGGACGAATGCCGTTTTCACAAACACAGCCGGGGCGCTCACCCCGGCTTCTTACTGGCTTGCCAGCGTTCTTACTCCACAGAGTTGCGAATCAAGAAATCAAAGGCACTGAGTGCGGCTTTTGAGCCTTCGCCCATGGAGATCACAATCTGCTTGTAAGGCACCGTAGTGGCATCTCCGGCGGCAAACACACCAGGAATGGACGTTTCTGCACGGTCGTTGACGATAATTTCACCATGCTGGCTCAGCTCGATATCTCCTTTTAACCATTCGGTGTTCGGCAACAGGCCAATCTGAACGAACACACCTTCCAGAGCGACCTGGTGACTCTCACCCGTATTACGGTCGGTGTAGGTTAGCCCGCTCACCCGGCCGTTTTCACCTAGCACTTCGGTGGTCTGGCCAGAGGTGATGATGTCTACATTATTCAAACTACGCAGCTTTTTCTGTAGCACATCGTCGGCCCGCATTTCGGCACCAAACTCTATCAGCGTTACGTGGCCTACAATACCGGCCAAGTCGATCGCCGCTTCCACGCCGGAGTTACCGCCGCCGATTACGGCCACGTGCTTGCCCTTAAATAGCGGGCCGTCACAGTGCGGGCAGTAAGCCACGCCTTTATTGCGGTATTCCGCTTCCCCCGGAACACCCAGCGGGCGCCAGCGAGCACCAGTAGACAACACCACCGTGCGAGCCTTGAGGGACGCACCATTAGCCAGACGAACCTCATGGGGCATGCCACGCTCAGCCGCCGGAATCAGCTTCTCAGCCACCTGCATGTTCATGATGTCTACATCGTATTCTTTAACGTGTTGCTCCATGGCGGCAACCAGCTTGGGCCCTTCGGTATAAGGCACAGAAATCAGGTTTTCGATGCCCATTGTGTCGGCCACCTGGCCACCAAAGCGCTCAGCTGCGATGCCGGTAGAAATGCCCTTACGTGCAGAATATATCGCTGCAGCAGAGCCCGCTGGGCCTCCACCAATTACCAACACTTCAAACGTGTCTTTCTGGTTGATCTTCTCGGCTTCTTTCTCATCAGATTTGGTATCCAGCCTGGACACAATCTCTTCCAGAGTCATTCGCCCTTGGCCCCAAGGCTCACCGTTCAGGTACACACTGGGAACAGACATAATCTCGCGCTTTTCCACCTCATCCTGAAACAAGGCGCCGTCGATAGCCGTATGACGAATACCCGGGTTGAGAACGCTCATCAGGTTCAAAGCCTGAACCACATCCGGGCAGTTCTGGCACGACAATGAAAAGTAAGTCTCAAACTCGAAGTCGCCATCCAACTGCTGGATCTGCTCGATCACGTCTTGCGATGCTTTGGATGGGTGGCCGCCTACCTGCAGCAGAGCCAGCACCAACGAGGTAAACTCGTGGCCCATGGGAATGCCCGCAAAGCGAACACCCATGTCACTACCCACGCGATTTATGGTGAATGACGGGCGGCGCACCTCGTTAGACTCTTCCGTGCGCAGGCTTATTTTGTCAGACATTGGCTCGAGCTCTTCCAGAAGCTCTCTCAGCTCCTGAGATTTATCACCGTCGTCATATGCTGCCACCAGTTCAATCGGTTGCTGCAGTTTTTCCATGTAAGCTTTTAGTTGCTGCTTAATATTGGCATCCAACATGTAACGATTCCCCTTTAGGTGCTTTAAACTGATCGCCTGAATTTCTGAATTCAAAAAGATCGTTGATTTGACTATGACTAAACGATACTGCCCGGCAACCAAATGCTCAAATTAATTGCCACAAACCGTTTGATAGTAAACCTCTATCAATGTGCGATATAAATGGACGAATAGCTCATACCCATACACTCTCGACACCGGTACCATGTTGAAGGACGTTGTGGCGTCACCCTTTGCACTCAGGACAAGCAGCACATGTTTCTAGACCGCTTTCATACAATCCAGGACGGATGCGTACATATTTCCGCATCCCAGGCCAGCCAGTTCGCCAAGGAAGTGGCGGGCGATTTCAACCCGATCCACGACCCTGATGCTCGTCGGTTCTGTGTTCCCGGAGACCTGCTTTTTGCCGTTGTGGTGTCACGCTTCGGGCTTTCCCGGCACATGACCTTCCAGTTTCGCGCCCTGCTGGGCGACGGCGTACCCCTGGAGTTTCGCGAAAGCGGTGACGAAACCATTGAGGTGTGCGATCAAAATGGCAAGGTGTACCTTGAGGTAAGCCGTAGTGGCGAGATAACCCAAGATAAACAGGTTGTTGAAGAGTTCATCCGCTGCTATGTGGCCGCCTCTGGCAAGAACTTCCCCCACACCTTGAAGCCGTTAATGGAATCAAAAGGTGTGATGTTCAACCCGGATCGCCCTATGGTGATGTACGCAAGTATGAGCCTTACCTTGGACAGACTGGATGCCGACTCTCCAGTGCTGGAAATGCATAGTGCCGACCTGGAAGCCAATGGCAAGCGCGGCAATGTTACGCTGGATTACCGCCTGATTTCTGACGGTAACACTGTGGGCGAAGTGGCCAAACACCTGGTGTTAGGTGGGTTAAGACCCTACTGCCCAGACGCGATGGCTGGTGTAATTGAAGAGTTCTATCGCCTCAAGGCGCGCGGCTCACAATACGGTGTCGATGCCGTAGAGACATGAACCGAGTACGCAAAAAACCCCGGAAATCCGGGGTTTTTGATCGTACAGGCCCTGAATAATGGGCCTGTGCTGTTAGGCTTTCTGTTAAGAACGAAGCCTTAGATCTTGCCGACCAGGTCCAGTGAAGGAGACAGCGTCTCTTCGCCTTCTTTCCACTTAGCTGGGCACACTTCGCCAGGGTGCTTGCGCACGTACTGAGCTGCTTTCACCTTACGCATCAGATCGTCTGCATCACGGCCAATGCCTTCTGCAGTGATTTCCATGGCCTGAATGATGCCATCTGGATCGATCAGGAAGGTTGCACGGTCTGCAAGGCCCTGGCCTTCGCGCATTACACCAAAGTTGTTGGTGATGCTGCCGTTCTGGTCGCCAACCATGAAATAGTTGATCTTGCCAATGGTCTCGGAGCTATCGTGCCACGCCTTGTGGGTGAAGTGGGTGTCGGTAGACACAGAGAACACTTCCACGTCCATCTTCTGCAGTTCTTCGTAGTGATCTGCAACATCACCCAATTCGGTCGGGCAAACAAACGTAAAGTCTGCAGGGTAGAAGAAAAAGATCGACCACTTACCTTTTACGTCGGCTTCAGAAATATCGACAAACTCACCTTGCTTGAAGGCAGTTGCGTTAAACGGTTTAATTTCACTATTGATCACGCCCATGGAAAAACTCCTGTTGGTTCGTTTGCGTGTTGATGAATCTACAGTTACTACTCTAACCAAAAGACCAGCTTCGGGAAAATTGATTATATCCAATCTCGCGATAGCCGGTGCCTATTAATGACTTGCCTACCACGGCCCGACAACATAACCGAGTTGCTCGGGGAGCCAGAGAGCAATCCCTGGCATCAGCATTACCAGCAGCAGGCTGACGCTCATCGCTGCAATGAAAACCAGCGCCCAGCCAATGGTATGCTCCAGGCGAATATTAGCAATACGTGTTGTGACCATGAGGTTAACTGCAACCGGCGGGGTAAACTGGCCAATGGCGATATTCATGGCCAGCAAGATGCCAAACCATACCGGGTTCCAGCCAAAATGGTTCATCAGCGGTAAGACGATAGGGATGAGAATCAAATAAATCGATATCGCATCCAGCAGCATGCCTGCAATCAGAACCAACACCATGACCAGCCCCAGTAACACCCAACTGTTGTCAGACAAAGACAGCAACGCCTCCGCCAAATGCTGGAACGTGCCCAACGTGGTGCCCGCCCAGGCAAAGATGCCTGCCAGCGCTATGATCAGCATAATTACACCCGAGGTGACTGCCGCATCGGTCATTAATTCAAACACGCTGCGCAAAGTTAGATTGCGATACACCAAGCAGCCCACAATCAGGCCGTAGGCAACCGCCACCACAGCGGCTTCGGTAGGTGTGAACAAGCCGGAGCGCAGACCACCCAGAATAATAACCGGAGCAAAAAGCGCGGGCAGTGCCGCTTTAAAACTGGGCCAAAACGGCGGGCGTTCTGATGTTTCCGGGTTTTCCCAGCCATACTTTCGGGCGAGATACAGTGCGGGCACCAGCAAAGACAAACCGGCGAGGATGCCGGGAAACAACCCAGCGGCGAACAGCGCCCGTAAATCCACACCTGGCACCACAATAGAATACAGAATCAACGCGATGGAAGGCGGAATCAGAATGGCGGTAGACGATGACGCCGCTATCAATGCCGCAGAAAACGGCTGTGGGTAACCGGCTTTGCGCATACTGGGCAGCATTACCATAGCCACCGCCGCCGCATCTGCCGGCCCAGAGCCGCTCATGCCGCCCATGATCAGGCACACCAGCACAGCTACAACCGTTAGGCTGCCGTGCCGTGGCCCGATGATGGCCTGGGCAAAACGCACCAGGCTGGCTGCAACTCCGGCCCGTTCAAAAATAAGACCGGTAAGAATGAACAGTGGTATCGCAATAAGTGGGTATTTCGCCACACTGTTATAGGTATTGGTGCCAAAGGTGGCCAGCATATCGGGAGACAAACCGAAAAGAATCCCCACTAGCCCGCCAAATCCCAACGCAATAGCCACGGGAACACCCAACAGCAACGCCAGCAGGAAGCTGCCGATCATTAACAAATCAGGATTCATGGATGACCTCCTCGTCTTCCTTACCGCGCAAACGATCGACAAGGTTTTGGGTCATCCGCATAATAATCGCAGCCGACATTACAGGCAGCCACATGACATACATCCAGTTTGGCAGCCCCAACCCGGGCGATAACGACTCCCAATTATACTCTTGCAGCGCAAACACACTGCCATACCAGGTGGTCACGCCCAGTACTACCACTCCGACTAGCCACTGCAGCACAAACACCCCCTTTAAGGCAGGTGCGGGCAAATAATGTTCAATCAGTTCGATCCGAATATGCTGATTTTTGCGGGCGGCCACGGCGGCACCGGCAAATGTGACAATCACCAATAGAAACACCGAAAACTCTTCCGTGAAAGCAAAAGAGGCGTCGGTGGTATAGCGAACAATCACATTGCCCAGACTGATCACGCAAATGGCGATCAAAGCGATAGAGGCCAGCCAGGCTTCTGGCCGAAACTTCGGGGGTTTGGAGGGCATGAATACTCCGGTTCAGGCAACAGCACCCGCCAACGCAGACGGGCGCATGGGCAGCAGAGTATTACTGCTCGCGATTGGCTACAGCGGATTGAGCCTGTTTTACCAAATCTTCGCCAATGCGTGGCGCCCACTTTTTATAAACGGTCTGAGTAGCCTCCACAAAGCTGTCGTGCTGCGCCTGTGTCAACTCAGTAACTGTAACACCGCGATCTTTGATGGCCTGTAGTGTGTCTGCGAGCTCGGCACGGGATTTTTCAATTTCCCATTTACCGGCATCTACCGCCGCCTTCTTCAAAAGCGCCTGATCTTCGGCATTGAACTGACCCCAAACACGGTTGCTGATGGCAAAAACCAGCGGATCGGCCATGTAATGCCACAATGTTAGGTGTTCCTGGCCAACCTGGTCGATACGCGCCACATCAAACACCGACAGCGGGTTTTCCTGCCCATCCACCGCACCGGTGGTCAGTGCCGGCTTGGCATCTGCCCAGCTCATCTGCGTGGGGTTAGCACCCAGCGCGCTGAAGGTATCCTGAAACAAAGGCGAGCCGACAACCCGAACTTTCAGGCCTTCCAGGTCCTCAGGCTCACTGATTGCGTGCTTGGAGTTGGACAGCTCACGAAAGCCATTTTCGCCCCATGCCAAGGGGGTCACGCCCCGCTTTTTAATCGCTTTGAATACAGCCTTACCCGCCTCGCCCTGAGTAATCGCATCAATGGCCGTATTATCAGGCATCAGAAATGGCAGAGAGAAAAGGTTCAATTCCGGAACCTGCGGCGACCAGTTGATGGTAGAGCCCACGGCCATGTCAATCAGCCCCGAACGCATGGCGGAAAACTCTTTGGTTTGATCGCCAGAAACCAGCTGGGAGTTGCTGTAAATTTTCATGTTAATACGCCCTTCTGAGCGTTCTTTTACCAGCTCTACCCATTTATCTGCGGCCTGACCCCAAGGAAACGCCGACGGCAGTACGGTAGAGACTGTGTATTCATCTTTGTATTGCGCATGGGCCGCAGAACTAAGCAACAGCGTAGCCACAGCGGCAGCGATTAATGAGCGAGACTTCAGCATTTTGCTTTCCTTTTTTATTTTCGAGGTTGCCACAACACTAAACGCACGCCGTGGCACTGAGGATTGTAATTATAGGAGGGGGCGTTGTTGCAACGCAAAACAAAACAACCACAACAGGTCAAAGAGGCTTCAGCCTCTAGACATCTGTGTTTTCCCGGGAGGCAAGCCAACGACCAAAATCTGGCAATGCAAGCGGTCGAGCATACAGATACCCCTGAACCAAATCACAGCCGTGAACCCGAAGAAACTGTTCATCTTTCAGTGTTTCCACACCTTCTGCCACAACCGTCATGCCCAGTTCATGAGCCATATTAATGGTGGAGCGAACAATTACCTGATTGCCGGGCGAATCCTGGATATCCGACACAAACGACCGATCAATTTTAAGTACCGAAGCGCGCAGGTTTTGGAGGTAAGCCAGGGATGAATAGCCGGTGCCGAAATCATCAATGGCAAGCGTGGCACCGCTATCGACCAATTCACTAACCAACGCCAGTGCCCGATCCTCATTGCCCAGTAACGCAGTTTCAGTTATTTCACACTCTATGGCGAAATAACCACTGCTTGAATTCAGCAGATCTTTGAGGCCGGCAATAAAGTTGCGATCCTGAAACAGGCGTGCCGAAAGGTTAAGCGCGATGTGTTTTGGCCAGCCTTTTTCCTCCCACTCTGCCTCTTGTGCAAGTATTGTCTCTACCACCCAACGCGTCAACGGGACAATCTGTCGAGAGTTTTCAGCCACTTCAATAAGCTGAGTAACCGGGACAACTTCGTCAGCATTCTGAGGCCAGCGTAGGAGGGCTTCGCAGCCTATTGGCGTTAGCGTGCTGAGCTCCAGCTTCGGTTGATACACCAGATAGAAAGCATCGTTATTAATATGCGTGCGTATGGCCGGCACCAGCTCAAGCCTGCGCATGGCGGCCTGGTTGTCGCTCTCGCGATAACATCTAACAGCAATCCCTTCTTGTTTACCCAGGCGCATGGCATCGGTTGCCTGGCGTAGCAGAGTTTCAGCCTGTGTGGCCGAGCTTTGTTGATGCGACTGATCAGTAATATTGTTATCGCTGCCATAGTCCGCCGCACCCGCTGTCGCGGAAATCTGTAACGGCACATCTCCGATAATCGCCAAGGTAAGCGGGCTTTCAACCTCTTCCAATAACTGTTCGCAGAACTGACTGCCTCCCGCAAAGAAACGCAGTCCCGGCAACCACAGAGCAAAACCATCGCCTCCAATGCGTGCGCAGTAGCCAAGATTTCCCACATACTTCTCAATACGCTGTGCAACCGCCTTAAGCAGCTCATCGCCCGCCACGTGGCCATATGTGTCGTTTACTTCCTTGAAGTAATCAATATCAAGACAAATAAGGCAGCCAGATTGGTAGCGCTCCAGAGTTTCATTAACCCGGTCAAAAAAAGTTGACCGGTTGAGCAAACCGGTAAGGCCATCGTAGGTCGCGCGGTATTCCAGTTCCTGCTCCCGCGCAACACGCTCGCTCAAATCACGCAGTACCACGGTAAAGATGGCATCTCCAGAGGTGGCCACACGGCTGACAGTCGCCTGAACCGGAATATGTTGACCTGCACTAGTCACAACGTGGGTATCAAACGGCATACTTGGCAACGCCAGCAAACCGTACCGGGCATCCGGTAGGCAGTCGCTCAGCGGTGAGTTCTCCATGTCACTATCAGATCGGTCGCAAAGCAATTGTATGGACTGATTCGCTTTGGTTATCGTCCCGTTCCGATCCACGCACAGAATATAATCGTTGGTGGTGGCCACGATACGATCAAGCAGTGCTTCGTTGTCCCGCAGGGTAATTTGTAGCCAGAGACGGTCCAGCGTTGCACTGTCGAGCCGGGCTAGGTTGATTGCCACGTATACAAGTGCACACAAGAAAAGCGGTTTAAAGACATCAAGAACCAGGTTGGCGTATAGGTGAGCCAGGGCAAATACCCCAAGCCAGGCCACAATCATCAGACCCAGAACCTGCAGCCCGCGATGCCAACCGCAACGACTGAAAACCAATGTACTGCTAAGCCAAAAGAGCGCGAGAATTATAAATCCTGCCACGGGCGCCAAGGCATACAGACCACCGTTGCGCAGAGTTTGAGCGCCCAAAGCCTGAATAACCGCCCCCGGAAGAACCTGATGAATAGGCGTGGCCAGATTATCACCTAGCTCAATGGCGGTAGAGCCAATAATAATGTCCCGGCCACGCAAAATACGCTCTGGCACTCTTCCTTCAAGAAGATCAATAAAGCTGACGTAGCGGAAGGATTCCGGGGAAATGGTGTAGTCAATCCAGGTGCCTGTGTCGGCCTGCTCAGCCAACGCATTCCAGGCACCACGGTAAAACTGGTCCTGCCAACGAAAACCCACAGACAGAGAACGTACCAGGCCATCGCTCGCCGGATACATATTAACGGAGACCAGCTCAACACTTTCTGCTAACCCCTGCAAAGGACGCCGGATCATCAGGGCTGAATCTGTTTGGCTACGACGTTGCACAAAAACCGGAAGGAATACAGGCACGGTTTCAGCCACCAAACGGATGGCGCCCTCCAGCTCTGCATCCCCGCCAAGGCTCGATGCAGCACTAAAATCCACATCAACCATCAAAGAGCGGATATCCGCCTGGCCAAGCGCATTGATGGCGGTCGCATATACACTTCGAGGCCAGGGCCACTGACCTATTGCTTCAATACTTGCGGAATCGATTTCGAGAACCACCAGATTACTGGGTTGCTGCTCTGCCAGCATGCCAACAATTCGGTCACGGACCCCCGCTTCCGGTCGCTCCAGCAAGCCTGACCAAAGCAGAAGCCCAAAAACGACGACGGCCAGTAAGGCGGAAACGACAACCTTACTGGCCGGGCATGATTTAAAGCGGCGACCTGTATCAGCAAACATACTCGTTAGTCATCGTCATCATCATCATCGTCGTCGTCGTCGTCGTCGTCGTCGTCGAAATCATCATCGTCATGGTCGTGGCCACCGTGTCCATGTCCGTGCCCGTTGCCATGACCGCCGCTAGAGCCATCGTTCCCTGATCCGCCGTCGTTACCTGTGCCTGCGTTCGTATCACCATCATCTACGGCACCCGAATCCTGATTGTCATCAGCATCGCCAGAATCGATAAGGGCCTGCTCGGAAGCAACTTCAGTCATTGCTTCCAAAGCACTTTCAAAGCTGTTGCGCGTGCCATCCATAGCCGGCTGAAAATTGCTGTTCTGAGTGCCTGCTTGAATGGCCGGCTTTTGTGGTGCCTGCTTGAACGTTTTAATACCAGCTTGTTCTGCGCCAATACCGGCGACATCGCCAGGTTCGAGCATCTGGGCGCTACCACTGGCAATATCGAGCACCTCAAGAGAACCTTCAGTGAGCGTCACCATGGAGGACGTCTGGGTGGATACAATAACGAACTGAGTGCCTTTTACTGTTGATACCAGAAACGGCGTCTCCACGCTGAACTGATCCGGCTGACGCTCGATTCGGTAGAAAACCGTACCAAACCACTGCTTGATCTTTGTAACCAGGCCATCAGATTTTGCGGGGCTTGCCTGCAAGGTAACGTGAGAGTCAGTTTTGAGTTCAAATTCGGAACCCGCCTGCACCAACAACCCATGGCCGTCTCCCAAGGTCTGAAACTCAACAGGAACCGACACAAACATACCTGACTTGGCGCTTTCCCACGCTTTATCTGCGCTGGCACGGTATTGCACCACCCCAGATACTTCCTCAACGCGAACCTGCTCTGCGGCCATCAGGGCTGACGCCATCAACAGTGCTGAGAAGCCAAGTAGAAAACGGTAGACGTTGCTGTTAATCGAGCCGAAAAAGACGTGCATCTTTTATCCCCAGTTCTTCATTTGTCACACTTTTCGGAACATCCTTTTCTCTTTTTTGCTTTTCAAAAACAAAATTTTACAACGTCCTGTGTACGAAAGCGCTAACCTCACACCATGTTAAACTGAACGGCTGTAAACACTGTGCGTTTAAGCGTAACGAATTGTTTCATCTTATTACTGGCGTTTACTCTGCCTGCTGTTTGCTCATCAGCCCCGGAGAGAACGATAGGCGCGGTTATTTTTGAAGGTGTGACCGCTTTTGGTTCCGAACAATTGCTCCCTTTATATGCCAATAGCCTCGGACAGGTTTCGGATACCAAACAACAAACACGACTGCGCACGCGAACACGGGATTATTACATTAACCAAGGCTATCTCTCGCCGGCGGTTAGCGTTACAACACTCCCGAACAACGAAAGCATTCTTGTTGTGCACGTTGAAGAACCACAAATTAACGACATTCAGGTAACCGGAGGTGTTGCCAGAAAACGAGCAGCTGTACGGGAGCGGCTGGAGCCTTTGCGAGAACGGTCACCGGTTACAAAAATAGACATCGAGCGGTTTTCCCGGGCTCTTGAGCGGGCGGTAGGTGTGGGCCTGAAAACAGACATCGAACACACATCCCCGGGCCGTCACCGGGTAATTTTTACCATTGCCCCACAAGTCCGGGGAGAGCTCACGTACAGCGCCGAAGGCAGCCAGCGGTTGGGCAAGCACATGGTCGGTGCGAGCGTGAGCATTTACGGCCCGGGAGCAGGTCTTCGGGACGTTTACATTTCAGGCATAAACACTATCGAATCAGCGGGTTACCGCAATATCGGTACGGGTCTTTCTTTCTCCACATCTGACCGAAACACTTTTTATGCGGATATCAGCTCGTCGCGGGCCGTGCCTCAAGACAAAGAGGCCAGCCCAAGCAAGGTATACCGGCGCCTATGGTCACGACTCAAGTGGCGCCATGATCTGATTGATTCGGGTACCTTCTCTTTGGCGGTTGATGGCAGCGTTACCCTGCGTGACTATACCCGGGAGCGTGGCGACGAGACTGAAATTGATGAACGGCTGCGCATGGCCAGTGCAGGTGCTCTGGTTTATGTAACAGGCAGGAACAGCACCTCCAGGCTTGGCCTGTCAGGCAGCACCGGTGTAGACGCCCTGGGTGCAGACCGCAGCGGAACCCGCGCAGATAACGCCATTGACCTTGCCTTCCAGGTATTCGACGCTCGCTATACGCTTTGGCACGGACTGCCAGCTGACTTCTCCCTGAAACTGGATATTGCCGGCCAGTACTCTGGCGACAATTTACCCTACTCTCAGCGTTTTTCTGTTGGCGGAAGTAGATACGCTCGCGCCTACGAGCCTGGAGAGTTCAGCGGCGATTCGGGTATTGGCTCAAAACTTGAACTGCGCCGTGGGTTCAATAGTGATCGCTGGATACCCGGTGTGCGCTGGGTACCTTACATCTATTACGGCATTGCGAGAGCCTATGAGAATGAATCCAGTGAAGACGTTTCGGCCGCCGCATCTGGGCTGGGGATCAGAATGCTTACCCGCACAGTCACGGCGTATGTTGAATTAGGAAAGCCGCTGACCATGGATTCGGAATACAAAGACAAGAATCCCAGGCTAACCGGGCGGCTGACGGCCTATTTTTGACCACTCCTCAAATTGCAGCCGTATTACGGCTTTTTTGTTTTTGTTCACATATCTCCAAAGCGGTCTACACTGAATAGAATATAAGGCCGGCAAAGAATCGTAACGATCATGGAATACAAAGGGCACGATGAACCCCACAACGCCGAGGGAAATAACAGCGCTGTGCCTAAAACGGCGTTGATCGAAGCCGTAAGCATTCGCAGCATGTCGCTGATTATTCTCACCGGCATAGCCACTCTCTTTTTTATAGACTGGGCCCAGGCTGTGCTACTTCCGCTGATGGTTGCCGTGCTGATCAGCTACGCTCTCGACCCCCTGGTTTCAGCGCTCGACCACATTAAAATTCCACGCGCAATAAGTGCGGCCATTATTCTATTGTTGCTGCTTGGCGCCATCGCCGGCGCGAGTATTCCCTTACAAACGGAGGCGATAGCCATACTGGATAAGGTTCCTGTTGCTGTCAGTAAGTTTCAGCGCAAGGAGGCCAGATCTGCAAAGCAAGAAGAAAGCATTATGGAGAAAGCGCAGGCCGCCGCTAAGCAAATCGAAGAATCAGCCGCGCAGGGGAAAAAGGACAACCAGCCTGAACATCAGGGCATAACGCCTGTTCGAGTGATTGAGAAGCCAACTGACGTTCAGGACTATGCTCTCAAGAGCGCGCCAGCCGTGTTAGTGCTCGTTTCACAGTTTATCTCGGTCTTGTTATTGGCTTTTTTTATACTGGCGGTGGGACCGCTTTACAAGCGTAAGGTCGTTAGAATCTCCGGGCCTTCATTTGGGCGAATGCGCCAAGCGGCGCGAATCATGAACGAATTCCATTATCAGGTCCGGCGTTTTTTGTTCGTGATGCTGCTTGGCGGCCTGTTTGTGGGCATACTGACCTGGCTGGCATTTATAGCGCTGGGCGTGGAGCAAGCCTTGTTCTGGGGTGTGGTTGCAGGGGTTGCAAGTGCGGTGCCCTACCTGGGGCCATTTCTGGTTTTGATCGGTACCGGCATTGCCGCCTTTATTCAGTTTGGCGAAGCAAACACAGCTCTTATTGTCGCGGGCACATCATTGGCGATTACCAGCATTCAGGGCTATCTGCTGACTCCCTGGCTAACCAGCCAGGTTTCAACCCTTAACCCGGTGGCAATATTTGTCGGGCTTCTGTTCTGGGGCTGGCTTTGGGGCCCAGTGGGACTGATCATCGCCACCCCCATATTAATGATCATCAAATCCCTGTGTGATCATGTTATAAACCTGCGCCCTGTGGGTGAGTTACTGGGCAAGTAGAAGTAGCTCTGCAACGGCAATCGACTGAGCAATAACAAAAACAGGAGGTAAGACATGCCGGACACAGAAATTCCTGCCCTGGACATGTTTATCCGGCTAATCGCGGCGGCTGGCTTTGCCATCGTCCTGGGGCTGGAGCGGGAATTAAGAGGCAAAGCCGCCGGCCTGCGCTCTCATATGCTTGTGTCGTTGGGAGCTTCGACCTTCATTATTATGGGCATGCATATTCTGTTTGCCACGGCCGAGGGAGATCCCTCAGCACGCATCGACCCAACACGTATTGTGGAGGGGGTTATTGGCGGTATCGGTTTTCTCGGCGCCGGCAGCATTATCCAGAGCCGTGGCACAGTTCAGGGTATCACAACAGGGGCGTCGATCTGGATGGCTGGCGCAATTGGCGTAGCCTGCGGCCTAGGCCTTTTCGCCCTGGCAGGTATGGTGACCTTAATGGCGCTGATTATTATGGTCGTGCTCGGTCGGTTCGAGCACGAGGTCATTAACTAACGCGATTTGGCGCTAATGCTATTTGTTCTTTTCAATCAGATATCTGGCTACGGCCTCATAGGCAGGCAACGATGTAGAGTCGTTGGCGCTATTGGCAGCTACGGGTGTGATGCAAAACGGACGATAACCATTTCTGCTTCTGGATCAATATAAATGGTTTGCCCGTGCACGCCACGGGCCGCAAAAGCTCCGTGTTCGTTGCCCGTGTGCCACCACATATTCCGGTACGACCACCCGGACAACTCAGTATGATCAGACTTGGCAAAAGCAGCTTTGCTGCCACCCCCCGCAATATCTTCAATCGCCTTTGCGGGCAACACCTGCGTACCCTGCCAGCGACCCTTGTTGCGAATCAGTTCACCAAAACGGGCCATATCCCGAAGGGCAGCGTTAAAGCCGCCGCCTGCGAACAACGTGCCTCGCTCGTCGATGGAATAGTAGCTGTCCTGTTCCATGCCGATCTTGCTCCACACCCGCTCAGACAGCAACTGGTCGACCGACTTGCCACTAGCACGGGCAATCAACCAACCTGCCACATCTGCGTTGGGGGTTTTATAGCCGAAAGCCTCCCCGTGGGGGCCCGCCTTTTCAATGGTTTGCAGAGCTTCATAATAGCCAACCGGCCCTTCGTAGCCCTCAGGTTTGGGCAGTGGGTTACCGGCACCCGAATACATCCAGATTTCTGCCTTGGGATTGGCATAATCTTCACTGAACTGCAGCGAGGTCGTCATGTCAAGCACCTGGCGCACTGTAGCATCGCCATAGCCCGACTCTTTAAGCTCGGGGATGTACTCGGTTACCAGGCTATCTTCATCGAGTTTGCCTTCTGCCACCAGAACCGCGCCCAGGGTGCCGGTGAGCGACTTGGTAACAGACATAGCTGCATGCTTTGCGTTCGGTGTAAGCGCGCCCATATATCGTTCATAAACAGTACGCCCCTGATGCAGAATAACAATGCCGTCGGTGTAGTTCCGCCACAGAGAGTCTTCCCATGTAATGTCCTCATCGGCATTCAGCGGGCGGAAGGTAATGCCATCAATTATTCGCATCAAGATTTTCAGGTAGCGTATCTGGCGCTCCGGAACCACGGGGCACGTTCACGGTGGGCATCAGTTCACGCATATGCACCACACTCCAGCGCAGCGCTGGAAACTCAAAAAAAGACCCGTCGGCAAAATTCAGCAGTTTGTCATCTGGCGGCGGAAAGCCCTGCATCCAACCCATTTTGAGCGGATCACTTTCCTGCGCTGACAGGTATTGGCTTTCGGCTTTCGCTGTAAAAGTACTCATACCAAACGATATAGAAGCACAAAGCATAAATCCGAAATGAAGTGGTTTAGCAGACGCTTTCATAAAAGCACCCTTTGAAGCTGGTGAACCAGAAGTCTGTTAAAAATTAAGTTCTTACCGCGCTGTTTTCAAAGCTAACGCAATCATGACATAAGCCCAACCATGAAAAATCATTTCGATAGCGACCAAAAGGCCAATAATCCATAATGCCGACATCGGCCACTGAAAGAAAATCATCGCGCCAAGCACCAGCGAAACAAGGCCCGCAAACACAATCCAGCCCCAGCGCAGGCCGGTTCCTTTCAGGTGGAGCCCCATCATAATCCGCAGAAGCCCGGTCGCAACGAAAATACCACCCAGAAATGCCGTTAACACCAATGAGCCGGCGACTGGCTCGGTTATCATGCTGACCCCAGCCACTGCATAGAGCAACGCGATCAAAACGTGTGCCAGAATACTTTTCCAGCCCCGGCACTTAAGTGCTTCAATAGCCTGAAAAACACCGCCTATTGTTAGCAAAACGCCAAAAAACAGCACAGTTGCGACCGTTACGGCAACACTCATACCCAGCGCAATGGTTCCCAACGCGATAAACAGAATACCCAAGGCCAGCAGCCACCCCCAATGCTTGCTGAGATCGCCAACAACCCCCTGCACAACTGAGAGCTGCTCTTTGGTGTATGAGGTACCGCTTAGTTCCGACATACTTTCTCCAGCTTGTTTAATAAAAGATAACGACCACACAGCCTCGTTACCTGTCTTTATACTGTTAGCTTACAACATTTTGCGCAGCAAATAGATAGGCTGCTATTTATTTGCTTATTCACGGAGCATTTAATCGTCGAACGGTTTCCCGGGTAAACGTTGGAGGCCTTGTAGCACTTTGTTTGAAATCAATGTGATATGTTCTTTTCAGAGGTACGTAAAACCACCGACAAAACCGATTTTTCAAAACCGAGGTCATTAATGACTCACACGTTACCAATATTCAGGGGCGCACTGCTTCCGCTTGCATTCACTATTATCGCAGGCTGTAGTCAAAGCGATTCCGATTCCGCCAATACCAAACCGACAGAACAGTTAGCGCCCCCGGAGGAAACCGGCGTACTGGAAGTGGCTACACGCAATGGCTCCACCACTTACTATCTCGATCGCCATGAAAACCCGATTGGGCCAGAATACAGCCTGATTTCACAATTTGCTGCCAGTAAAGGCTGGACCGTTAACTGGACAATGCATGATTCAACCGCGGCCGTTCTAAAAGCACTGAAATCGGGCAACTCCCACATAGCGGCTGCAGGCTTGACGCACCTGCCTTCGCGCACCAAAAAGTTTACCCGCGGCCCTGCCCACACCGAAATCACCGAACAGTTGGTGTGCCATCGGGAGATGCGCCCAATGCCGCGCAAACCCGAAAACATGCCTAACGTTGGCATTACAGTAACCGCTGATTCCAGCTATATAGAAACACTTAAAACCCTTGCTAGCGAACACGAAGGCATCAAGTTTTCTGAAGATGACAGCAAAACAACAGAAGTTTTACTGTCAGACGTAGCAAGGCAAGAAATTGACTGCACCGTGGCCGACTCAAACATTGTTCAGGTAATGCGCAGGCACTTCCCACATCTCGAAGTGGCCATGAACCTAACGCAAGGCAACAACATTGGCTGGTACCTACCTGCAAATTCTGACGATTTGGCCGGAACAACCCGTGAATGGATGAACAGCACCGCCGGCAACGAAGCTATCGGCTATGTTGAGAGCCGCTATTATGCCTACATTGGTGAGTTCGATTTCGTTGACCTGAGAGCACTCAACCGCCGCATCGATAAGCGCCTCCCAGGCTTTATGGATCAGTTTGCAGAAGCTGAAACCACGACGGGTATGCCCGCGGACCTGTTGGCTGCGCTGTCTTACCAGGAATCTCATTGGGACCCCAATGCCGTGTCACCCACTGGAGTTCGCGGGATTATGATGCTGACACGCAGCACAGCAGAGTCTCTTGGCGTGATGGATCGCCTGGACCCCGCCACAGCTATCGATGGCGGCGCTCGCTATCTGGCAGACCGTCACCGCAGGCTGCCAGACACCATTCCAGAGCCTGACCGCACATTCCTGGCACTGGCCAGCTACAACATCGGGCGTGGCCACTTACTAGATGCAAGGCAACTGGCACGAGATTTGGGCAAAAACCCCGATTCCTGGGATGACATGAAGGAAGTACTGCCGCTGAAGGCCGATAAACGCTATTACCCAAGCACACGGTACGGTTATGCGCGTGGATACGAACCCGTGCACTATGTGCAACGCATCCGAAATTATCGCGATGTGATCAACTCGGCATTCAACTGATTGCTCAATAAATTTTACCCGCCCCCTCGGGGCGGGATTTAAAGCGCTTGTGCAACCACAAATACTGATCAGGCAGTTCGCGAACGGTGTCTTCAATGTACCGATTCCATACCTCGGCATCCTTAAGCTTATCGGCGCCGAACCCCTCTTGTACCGGTGAGAACACAACACGATAGCCGCCATCGGGCATCCGCAGGTGGCTAACACAAATCACGGTAGCACCAGATACCTTTGCGAAATAACTCGGGGAGGCAATACAGCCGGTTTTCACACCAAAAAACGGCACAAACAAGTCTGTTTTGCTACCAAAATCCTGATCGCAAGCAAACCAAACCTCCCCGCCTTTTTTCAAAAAAGACACCATTGGTCGCAACCCACGCTTGGTGAAAGGCCGAATACCGAAATGACGACGACGACCATTTTCGATCATACGATCAATAACCGGGTTGTTGTTGGGCCGGTACACGTATCCGGGTTTCTTCAGGTGGCAGGCAACAAGGGGTAACGCAAAATCAAAAATACTGTAGTGCCCGCCAATCAGCAGCACACCTTTGCCCTTGTTCTGGGCTTCCCTGAGATGCTCCAACCCGTGGACCTCGGCCGCTTCGCAATAAGACGAGACATCGCGCCACCAAGCATGAGTACTCTCGAGAAAACCACGAGTGCAGGCGATGAAGTTATCCTGTACCAGCTGTTTACGGGCTTCTTCATCCAATTCAGGCAGGCAAATCTGGAGGTTACGATCAGCCACCCGAGCGCGGGATTTGAGTTTGCGGCTCAAAAAAGTGCCGAGTCGCTTTCCTAGCCGCTGCTTGGCTGGCATAGGCAAAAAAGACAGCGTATATAATACAAACACCATCGCCCACGAAGGCCATAAACGCGGATGCCAAAGCTGCACTTTTTTATTTTTAGACGGTCTGGGCATACAACCTTGCCTGCTCAAAATTGGTCGGTGAGCCTGACACAGTTTGAACAAACAGTGTAGATGAGATTGTCAATTAATAGAAAATCCACTCTTTTAGCAGCCTCAACCAAGCGACTCCCAGATAGCCGCGGGCCCGAGACGAACCACTTTTTCAGTCACGGCCATATTGCTCAGTTTCAAAATCCCATGGAGACACTATGAGGGAAAAACAACTAATTCATCCCCCTCTTGCCACGGCTGAAACTTGGTCATCGCTTGCAGAAAAAATGGGTGCTCTAGCCAGTGTGTTAGCCACTGTTGTAGCTTCGGGTATGGCAGTTTGTAAAAAACATCGCGATCCACATGGGCGAATTGGCGCACAAACGGCATAACGCCAATATCTGCAATGCTGGCGTTACACCCGAGCAGGAAAGGATTTTTAGCCAGCAGTCCCTCTAAAACCTGCAAGAAGGCTTCGCCCCGCTGCCGATACTCTGCCTGGCTCATGTCGGGATGGCGGTCGGCGTATTTATAGCGATCCAACCAATGTTTAAATTCGTTGTCGTTTTGCTCGATCAGAGCGTTAGCCTGCTGCAAAACCTTTGTATCCAACAGCTTTTGCGGATCTTGCTGCTCAAGCGCCCACACCATAATATCCCGACTTTCTTCAATCACAACACCTTCAAAAAGCTGTAACACAGGCACGGTGCCTTTCGGGCTAATAGCTAGCATCTGAGCCGGTTTGTTTTTCAGAATTATCTCTCGTAGCTCTACCTGCAACTCAGCAAACAACAGACCGAGACGGGCGCGCATAGCGTAGGGACAGCGACGGAAAGAATACAAACAATGAAGTGCGGAAGTCATGGATTATCTACTATTACTCCTGTTCTTTGTTGAAGAGGTTACCTATCTGGTTCGTCATTATTTTTATTCGGTGGCGGGTCGCATCATCGCCCAGCTTGATGTTGCCAGAACCGACGGCGTTGCCAAAACGGAAAAGCCGAACCCTTCATAGAATCCCACATTGATTAGCTTGTCTGTCTCCAGATAGAAGCTCTCGCCAGAACCCTTATTTAAGGCATGCTCCATCAATTGAGTGCCGACGCTTCGATGTTGCCAGGAGGGTTTCACCGCCAGTGGCCCCAGGTGCCAGTGCGGTGCCAATGGGTCTATCCTGGCCCAGGTACTGAGCCAGATTGCCAGGCGGAATGTACCAACAGGGCTATTCGATGTTAATAACGTTGGCATCAACCGTAACCAGTCACCCGGAGACGGTTTACATTTTTTTGGTGGTAGCATACCCAGTACACCAATCAAGTCTCCATCGACCATGGCACCGTAGAGATCGCCTTTGTGATGGACATACGCGAGGAGCCCGCGGAACAAACGCCTGAGCCGGCGTTCGCGTAATGCGGGAGAAGCACCGAATACCTGAATGTGAATCGGGTTGTTGTTCATCGCACGAGCGCAAATTTCTGCAGCTGCCAACAGATCGCTTCGGCCCAGACAATAAATAGCATAACGTTTCGTAGTCACTGTGTCAGTTCTCTTGCAGGAATTAGAACATCGTGATTGCCCCTGGCCAGGGGCGCGTCAAAGACCACACGGCTGCTGAACTCAAGAAACTGAGTGCTGGCTTCTACTTTGAGTACGAAGGCATAAAAATCTCCGGTTATTATCTGGGGGGAAATACACGGCGACTTGCTATACATTCAATTTATTTGAACGTACAGCGATTTGGTAATTCATTTTTGATAGAACTGGGGATGTCACTCTCGAAGACCAAGTAACCATTTTCTCTGACAAAAACTTCAATTTTAATTTTTTTTCTACCGCCACCAATATAGTACTCTCCCCAACTTGGCCATTTTTTAAAAACACGCCCTGTAAAATACAATTTTTCTTCTTCTCCAATAATTTCCATTGGGCTAGTTATTTTTTCCGGTAATAAGAAACCATTGATACCGTTTTCAACCAAGAAAGGCGTATCGGCACCGTCATCACTGGCACCGCCTATAGACCAAATATATGCACGATCGTTATGCGATTCTTTAAAAAAATACTTCACTTTTTGGCTATAATCTGGGAAGCAATTTGCTTCTATTTCTTGATCACTAAACATTGCAGAACAGCCTGCTAAAAGAACTACGGGTAGAACACTATATAACTTCACCTTAAAACCATCCTTGGATATATAACGCTTGGCTTTGCGACGTGCCGAAACGCAGCGTAGGCGCGCCCGACAACAACCTCTTGTTAAATGCACTTGCGTACGCACAACCATGCGCATACGCTATTGCTAAGTGTGTTACTGCAACTGGAGGCTAAAATGACCGATCTATACAACATAGCCGCACCAAAAAAATCCGCAAATTTGTCCGTTAACAGCGACTTGCTAAAAAAGACACGCGCTCTGAACATTAACTTGTCTGCGACCCTTGAGCGAGCATTGAAAGAAGAATTAGCAAAGCGCAAGGCTGACCAATGGGTAGAGGAAAATCGGACGGCAATCAGAAGCTACAACGAGTTCGTTGAACAGCATGGCTGTTTCGGGGACGAATTTCGGGAGTTTTGATGGCTCAGTTCGACGTTTACCCAAACCCCAGCAAAACCAGCAGGGCACATTATCCGTACTTAGTGGATATCCAAAGCCCCCTTCTGACAGATTTCGTAACTCGTATTGTCATCCCACTGGGTAAGCGCGCGGCGTTTGGCGACCAAGCCATGCAAGGCCTCACACCAGAGATAACCTTTGCAGACCAGGAACTGCTGTTGCTGACACCTCAAATTTCTGCATTGCCTGAAAAACAGCTTAAAAATCCAATTGGCTCCCTATCGCATTTCAGGGATCAGATTGTTGGAGCTCTGGATCTTGCAGTCACTGGTATTTAACGCCCGGCTCACGCGCCGGTTTGGAGCCGCAAAGCGGCGGAAAAACGGTCGCTGTGCAGCCGCTGGTTATGTTTCTTCATCACCGATCTCGGACATTCGCAGTAACTGGCTACTGCGACGCACCGTCAAGACATCAATCTGATCTTTGACGCTGTGAATAACCCGATATGTTCCAAATATCAGTTCCCTGATGCGAGGCGACCCCACCTCCGGAACCATACGTCCACTTTTAGGGAAATCAGCCAACCGCTCGACCGTGGCAAATAAATCATCAACCCACCTCACCGCAGCATCTGGATTGTCCTCGGCAATGTACCGAGCTATATCCTCAACACGCTCTAGCGCAAGCGGGGACCAAACAATCTTCATTGGGCCAGCCCGCTCAGAACCCGAGCTTTCGCATCTTCATGCGCCATACCATCTCCGGTGGCTATCTGTTCTTCCGCCTTATACACCTCTTCCAGTATTTCCAGACGTTCTTGCATCTTCTCGTACTCGTGAACATCTACCAGTACAGCAACGCCACGACCTCTTTGTGTCAACACCATCGGACGTCGGTTTTCATGGAGTTGCTTTACAAATGTGGCTACCCCTGCACGAAATTCAGACAGCGGGCGGATGTCTTCGTCTACTCGAACCCTTGACATATAAATCACCTCAGTACGTTTAAGCGTACTTCAAAGAGTACGGTATTGCCGGGGCGGCAAGCAAGGTGATCAAACTGGGGAACATAACGCTGCCCACACGCGCAGCTTTGTAGTGAAGGCGAAGCCGCAACGAAAAAACTGTCGCTGTGCTTGGCCTTGTTAGGGTTATTGAGATATAGTTGTACGGAGTTTCCGTACGTAATGGTGAAGTCATGGATATCGTCAGTGTAAACAAATTCAGAGACAACCTGAAAAGCCTTGTAGAGCAGGTTGTCAGCAGACACGAACCCATTAAGGTGACACGTCGCGCTGGAGCAGCGTTCGTGGTTATGAGTGCTGAGGACTGGGAAAGAGAACAAGAAACACTGTATGTTCTTCAGAACCGAGATCTGATGCAACAAATTGCTGCTTCCCTTGATACTCACAGCCGTGGCCAAGGATACACACCTAATGATGAGCAAATGAATGAGATCACTGGTGTTTGAGGGCAGCACAAGGGAAACGTATGAAAAGATGCGGGAAAAAGATAAAAATCTGCACAAAGCTTTCCGCAAACTGCTGAAAGAAATGGTTCGCTCTGAAGACCCATCAACTGGTATGGGCAAACCAGAGCCGCTTAAACATAACCTGTCAGGTTTATCGTCCAAGCGCATTTCACAGAAAGATCGGCTCGTATACCGATTTGATAATAGATACATTTATATTTTCGCCATTGGCGGGCACTACGACCAACCCTAACGCCTAGCTCACCGGAAAATCGGGAGCGCCAGCGAGTAATTTTTCCGAGTGCAGCTACTTGTTGGGCGACAATGGCAGGGAACCGGATGGAAATCTTGAAGCTGGGACCAAAACATAGCTACCCTTATTCCAGAAGCCTTTCAGGTGCATCCATGTCCTCGTGCAGCACACGAACAACGACCACCTCCGGTTCAAGCACCTGATAAAAAACCGCGTGGTGCTCGACCTGTAATCTGCGATACCCAGGAAAAACATGGGTATAATCTGCGCCAAGTGATGGATGGTTGATCAACTGTTTCATTCCTTCGTCCAATTGATCCAAGTATTTATCCGCCTGATCAACGCCCCATTCTTCGTAGGCGTATACCCAAATTCCGATGAGGTCTGATTCCGCCTTTGGCGTAACACTCAGCTTAAACACTAATTGGCCGCCTTCATTCGCTTGCGGCCCGTCGCTTTAATAGCTGCCATATCGAGCGGCTTAGGTTTCCCACTTGACTCACCCTCAGCGAGTGCTTGCCTCAGCGTGGCAAGACGTTCTTTGGCCTGCTGGTCCCTCCGGATGAGATCGCGGATATACTCACTGTCATTACCAAAGTGACCGCTTTCGATCTGACCTTTTACCCAGTCGTCTTGCTGTTCAGTCAGCGTGATGGTTTTCCGATGCATGCTCATAGCTAATGCTCCTAACGCAGAAGAAGTATGACAATATCATACCACCCCCTTGGGCCGAATCAACGCTCCACTTCTTGTTGCCCAACGCTTGCAGCATGCGCCGGTTTGGAGCAGCGAAGCAGCGGAAAACCGCTCGCTGTGCAGCCGATTGTTAAAGCCTGCCCAGCCAATACTGTGGACGCCGCCGGTCATGTGAAACAGCCAGAACCTGAAAGCCATCAGGCCTTTCTCGGTAAACGATAGACAGGGGAAATCTGTGAAGGGGTGCTCTAGGATATCTGGCTGCAGTTCAACTTGCCAGGCTTTTGGTGACTCGCCAACTAAAGTGGCCAAGGCCTCAAATTCCTCTATGAAGGCACCACCCAATCCCGGAACTTTTGATTCGTAATAACCAACTGACTCCAGGAACTCGGCTTCCGCTGCCGGGTGAAAAGAATAGTTCATTTGATCAGTGCTCTAGCCTTCCTCATGACATCCTCACCAGACACGGCCTGGACTGTGCCATTGTCGAGCTCTTCGCCTCTGCGTCGAGCCTCAAGCAGCCAATCGGATTTGAGTTCGTCTTCTGACGGAGACTCCAGACTCAATACCAGTCGCTGGATCAACTGAGCTCGCTCTTCTTGAGGAAGGTGGAGCGCCGCGTCTTCAATTTTCTGGAGATTCATAAAAAAACCTCTCGTTGACGTATTGCCCAATTTTGACACGGATGGGTATCAGGTGCCACGACTCGGTTTTTATGCTTTAACGCATAGGTAACCAGCACCGGAGCGTAGCGGAGGGAACCAAAAGCGGTACGC
>JAKDUK010000098.1 GCA_030457765.1 Marinobacter sp.
ACGGCGCAGCCAATGGGGTTTCCGGTATAGCTGTGGCTGTGTAAGAAAGCCTTCAGGGTGTTGTAGTCATCGTAAAAGGCGTTGTAGACCGTATCTGTGGTCAGCACCACCGAGAGCGGAAGGTAACCGGCGGTCAGGCCCTTGGAAAGGCACATGAAATCCGGGGTGATTCCGGATTGTTCACAGGCAAACAGGGTGCCGGTACGACCAAAGCCCACGGCAATTTCGTCGGCAATCAAGTGTACGCCGTAACGGTCGCAGGCATCGCGTAAAAGGGTGTGGTAAACAGGATGGTGCATGCGCATGCCACCGGCGCACTGAATCATGGGCTCTACCACCACAGCGCAGATTTCTTCGTGTTTTTCGGCCAGCAGAGCGTCCATAGCTAAAAACTGGCGGCGGGCGTAATCCTCGTCGGTTTCACCAGCCTCTTTATTAAAAGCATCCGGCGAAGGCGCAGTAAGCACCTCCATCAACAGTGGTTGGTAGGTGTCTTTATAAAGCGGGACGTCGCCCAGAGCTAAAGCGCCCAGAGTTTCACCGTGATAACTGTTGCCCAGATTCACGAAGTTTTTCTTGTTGGGTTTACCCAGGTTTTTCCAGTAGTGGTAGCTCATTTTCAGGGCGGCTTCGATGGCCGACGAGCCATTATCGGCGTAAAAGCATTTATTCAGCCCCGGCGGGGTGACCTCGATTAATCGCTCCGACAGATTGATCACAGGTTCGTGGGTGAACCCCGCCAGCATAGCGTGCTCCAGGGTGCCAACCTGCTCCTGAATGGCCGCGTTGATTCTTGGGTTAGCATGACCAAAAAGATTCACCCACCAGGAGCTGACAGCATCAATGTATTGATTTTCTTCAAAATCCTTGAGCCAGACACCCTTGCCGCTTTTTATCGGGATGAGGGGTAGGGATTCGTGGTCTTTCATTTGAGTGCAAGGGTGCCATACAGACTTGAGATCGCGGGCTACAAGGTCGGCATTGCGCATACTGGCTCTCCGATAGGGTGATGGTCAGGGAATCATAAATTGGCGGCTGTTAACCTTGCCGAATAATACAGTTAACAGCGGTTGCTGACTACTGTGCCGCGGAGGGCTGACTGGCTGGCCAATGCGCGTAGCTTTTTCTCATCCTAAAATCCCGCCATCATTAACAAAGGCTGTTTTATATGGAGTTTCAACTGACACACCCTTATCAGGCAGGCATCGGACGGGTGCTTGAAGCCTTCTTCGATAAGGATCACATCCTTGAGAAAAATACCCTCCTGGGCGCGCGGAATGCGCGCGTGGCCGAACTGGAGAAGAGTGATGCTTCTGCAAAGCTGCTTGTAGAGCGGCAAATGACGTCTTCAACAGAAGTGCCTGGTATGCTCGCCAGCTTCCACCGGGAATGGAATCAGATAAAGCAGGAAGAGCACTGGTTTCGCAAGAGCGACGGCGAGTGGCACTGTGAATTTCGCGTACATATTGAAGGCGTGCCAGCAAAGATCAAAGGCATGATGAAGCTGGAAGGGACAAAAGAAGCATGCACCAATCATCTGACACTGAACGTGCGGTGCGATGTGCCATTGTTAGGCAAAAAGATTGCAGCATTTTTGGCAAACGATTGCAGCGTTAAAATTGATCGAGAGTACGAAATCATACAGCAGATGTTATGATGATTAATCAAGGATGAAATTGACGCAAAGGATGCGACATGAGCAAAGCAGTTGTGCTTCTCGGAGACTTGGGCTCTGATCACGAAGGTTTCCCGCCTACGCCGGTATTGGCCGGCTCCCCTGATGTTCTGGTTGATGGCAAGCCCGTAGCCCGGTTGGGCGACCCGCTGGCGATTCATTCCAAGCCCCTGCATCCCCCGCACCCTCGTGCCATTGCTGGCGGTTCTAGCACCGTGATGATTAACGGACAGCCTGCGGCTATAACTGGGAGTGCGATTACCTGTGGCGGTGTGACGATTGGTTCTGGTTCGGTGATTATTGGCGATACGCATTCGCCTGCGGCGTTTTCTGGTATTTCTCCGATGGCAGTTGCACAGTCGCGAGCCTCTGTCGCAAATATTGGAAACTATGCGAGTGGGATAGAGGCCGGGAATGGCCGCACTAGTTCGGTTGCGTCGCGATTTGGTTCGCCGCAATTCCGTGAAGGAAGCCCCTTAAGTCGCTCGCTTGATGAAAAAAACCTAGAGGAGAAGCCCCTCAGAATAGGTGTTTTTTTTGATGGCACAGGAAACCATAAAGAAAATGATAAGCAATTATCAGATCGAGATATTACAAATATTGCCAAGTTGTTTGATCTTTACGAGTCTGGAGAAGCGTCGCAGCCCATATACATTGCCGGGCCGGGAACTGTTTCGGGTAGTGTGACCCAGGATGGCTTTGAGGCAACGGAGGATATGTTTGGTCTGGCACTTGGTGTGGGCACACATGGAGGACACAAGCGCATTCGAGAGGCCATCAGCGAGCTTCGCGATATTTTAACTGAGCAAAAGTCCAAAAAAATAATTTTGGACGTTTTTGGGTTTAGTCGAGGGGCATCGCTGGCAAGACATTTTGTTAATCTTGTAAATCACTGGCCCTCCTCTATTGCTCTGCCTGAGATACAAATGCCAAGTCTCGCGGCGCCAGTCTTTGGTTATTCGAATGTGAGTGCATTTCCCGCAAACGTTGAAGCCCGGGTTGGATTTGTTGGGTTGTTCGATACTGTAGGCAGTTTCTATATTCCTGGAAATGAAAACAATCTGGATTTCAATTTAAACCTCCATCCAGACAGCGCTGACCGGGTTGTCCATTTGACTGCCCACCATGAGATTAGACGAAACTTCCCGTTGTCAAGTATCCGGGGGTCAACTGGTTCGCCTCCAAATTTCACGGAGCTGGCTTTGCCTGGAGTTCATTCAGATGTTGGGGGAGGGTACGCAAATCCGATTGGAACGATACAGAACCACGAAATTTTCACTGTCCGTGTATATCCTGGCCATGGTGGGAATTACCGGACTATTGGGATTGCTCAGCAGAAAGTCGCGAAGTTGAATCAAAACGATTCGCGCAATATTCAACCGCGGATTAATGGTATGGATGTTATTGCTGAGGAAAGGCGCCCAACAAAGAAGGAGTTGGCCATCTATGCCCTCCACCGGATGCACAAATTCGCGGTGTCAGAGGGCGTTCCTTTGTTGCCGATGGATACCTCGGCAGGTGGTTATCATATCCCTGAGGAATTGCACCGAGCACTTCAGGCGTGGCAAAACAGTGGAGCAAGCCTTGCTGACTCTGACAAATACCTAGCAGGCTACATTCATACTTCCCATCGAATGGATGAATTGCCTCATCTTCCAGAGAAGTCTGGGATCAGACAGGTGTTTCTAAATCGGTTCTCTATAGCATCTCAACAAAAGGGAGCCGTACAGCAATGACCGAGAATGTCGCAGAAGTTTGGTGGAGTATGACTCTAAAGTCCGAACGGTCGAAGGTATATTTTTTCAATTTTTTTCGCTCATTCTTAGTTTTTGCGATCATCGGCACCGTGATGGGGTGCATGTCGGAGCCAAAAACCTATGCATATTCGATCATCGTAGCTGGCGGACCTTCCGGCTGGCCGATTTGGGTCGAGGAGGTTACGTTGAATGGGAGTCGAAGAGTACCGGCCGGTGCAATAAGTTATGGATATAATCAAACGCCCCCTTCCGGTGGACGGGTTTTTATGGAGCCCTCGTCCGCGCCTGAGTTTGTTGAAGCCCGTTGGTTCTCTCACCGAACCGGTAAGTTCCATGAGATATTGCTATCGATGCCAGAGGGGTTCGAAGAATCTTTGAATACATGGTTTGATCGTTATCCGACGCCAGCGTACAGGCACTATTTTATTGTCGGTTTTTCCGGCAAAGGAGAAGCGTTGGCGTGGTGGCGAGCATCATGTACGGATTGTGAGAATGATCAGGGCAGCGGCTTTGCTGTACCGATTATAATCAGCTCCCCAGCTCAAACGGTCGAGGGTGACCCGTCTGGATACGATGTACAGGTTCAATATTACATTGATAAAGGTGTTATTCCACCCGTTAAATAGCACCACCGATTAAGCCGAGTTAGATAACTTCGTGTGTCTCAAACCTGACTCAGGTTGCTCAACAGGTAAATCAAGAAGTTCACAAGCTCAGTGAGCAAGAGGCTCAGTTTGTTGTCGATCATTACGACTTGTTGGAGGTGATGACCTCCAGTGCCGCCACCGGCCTTGGTGTGGGGGCAGCCATGATTGGCCAGCAAATCAAGAGTATTAGTGCCACGCTGAAAGAGCTTGAAGTCCTGCATCAAGACACCTTTCGAAGGCATGGAACACTCAGTCATCCGGAGTTTTTCGAGCAGCGACAGCGGCTGTTTACTAAGCTGGATTTTGCGCTTGGTAAAGTGGCCAAAAGAGGGATGTCATTGGATGGCAGCGCAAAGCTCAAAAGGGCGCTGGGACTGTCATCCAGGAGTATTGTGCATGAGTGGAAAGCTTCTGGGGTGGGTGGTATTCCGGGTTACGGAACGAATTACGCAAAAGTTTCTAATGCTGCTGGTTTCATCAAAAAAGGGGGGGCGTTTAGTCATCGCTCTAGATGTTGGACTTACGGGATATAAAATCTACGAGGCGTGCTCGGTTGGTCGAGCTGAGAAGTGTGAACAAGTTGGTCTTACCGAATCTGTTCGATTGGCCGGAGCGGTTGCTGGAGGAACTGCCGGGGGCGTGATTGCGCCATTGCTATGCGTTGTTGTAGGGATTGGAGCCGCAGGCATTGGTGGTGTTGCATGTGGGATTATTGCTGCAGGTGTCGGCAGTGTCGTGGGTGGAAACGTAGTTGGCGATCTAGGGGCTTCAGCTGGTCAATTGATCTATGAGGTACGCAGTCGTGAATGAGGAAGTACGGATCTTTGCGGCATATGTTGTGTGTGGCGGTATATTCTTCTGTCTTTTGTCAATCTTTGTGATGGTTACTTACGGGTTTAATTATGTTTGCCGAGTTGAACAACTTGTTGCTACAAAAATAGGAAGTATTTCTAGCGTAAGAGAAATCTGGACTGACGGGGTGATTGGCCGCTTGGTAAGAAGCAGTCATATCTTCGCATATTTAATACTGCGTAGTTGTCGATTATCTTTTTTAAGAAAAAGAGCGGCTTTGCTTGGGGACCCAGAAGTACTCCTACCTAAAAGTTGGCGGGCATGGTGCTTAGTACCTGCGTTAACGATGTATGGCACTCTTGCCGTCGTTCTGATTGCGGGATCTATTGTTAGAGCCGCTTGATGACCGAAAATACTAAGGAGATTCTGATTAAGATTGGAGACCGAACCTCCCAAGAGCCACTCGAAGGAGTTATTCTTGAAGCCTGCGTTCAGCTAGGCGAGCGGTATCTTGTGTTCCTTACCGACGATACCCCCCTATGAAGACTGTTTGCGCGTCCACTTATTGGACAGAAACCTATGCAGACAGGACAGCGTAATACTGGGTGCAGCCTACACCATTGGTAACTTTCGAAACCTCAATCTTGAAGAAGGAGGAAGCCTCACCTTCGAGTTTTTTGGAGACAATGCGTGAAGGGTGTCTGTTCTGTCGGAACAGCGACTGCGAATACCGTACCTTTCCGGTCCTCGTGGCGTATCTTGGCGGAAAGGGTTTTTCATTGGTTGGATTTAAGAAGTGTTAGCAACCCAACTTCTGAAGAATAGCGTAGTCATGCATAGAACATAGTAGAAATGTTGAAACCAAAGAAGCAAGGAGGCTTCACAATGATCATCAAAACTATCCTCAATTTTTCCGGCTTATACGCAGCTCTCCAGTTCTGCGTAATCATCACCGGTCATGTGTTCAATTTCGAGATTCCAGCTGGCGCCCAGATTGGCCTGATGTTAGGTGCTGCCTATGGCGCCATGATGACGTCGGTGTCCGCGTTAGGGCGAGCGCCGAGTCGGTCGGAAAACTGGGTTTTGTCAGTCTCCGTTAACCTGTGTGCTGTGATCATATCTCTAATATTTCTGGCGACAACGCTTTATTTTACCGGTGGTCGCTATGCGCTTCAGGAATTCATGATGGTGTTTTCCAATATTCCCGTTGCGGTGTTCTTTATAGGTGTAGGAGGGGCATTTTTGTTGCAGGTTGCCTTTTGTTTGCTGGTGTTTGGAAAAGCTGCACGTCGTCACTTGCTGAAAGCACAAGCTGAGCAGGCCAAAACCGGGGCCTGATCCAATGACAAAGCCCCCGAATCGGGGGCTTTGTCAGACCGTCAGTGCGCCAGCACCCTGGAGAGGAACGCCTGAGTGCGTTCGTTTTGGGGGTTATCAAACACGTCGCCGGGCTTTCCTTGCTCTACAATCTGCCCCTCGTGAATGTAGATCACTCGATCTGCCACTTCCCGGGCGAAGCCCATTTCGTGGGTGACCACTATCATGGTCATGCCTTCCTTTGCCAGTTCGCGCATGACATCCAGCACTTCGCCGATCATTTCCGGGTCCAGCGCCGAGGTGGGCTCGTCGAACAGCATCAGGCGCGGTTCCATGGCCAGCGCTCTGGCGATGGCTACGCGCTGTTGCTGGCCTCCCGAAAGGTGGGTGGGGTATTTGTCGGCCTGGCTGCCGATGCCTACGCGTTCCAGCAGGCGCTCTGCAGTCGCGTTGGCGACGGTTTTCGGTGTGTCCTTAACTTTCTGGGGCGCCAGCATGATGTTCTTTTTCACCGTAAGGTGAGGGAACAGATTGAACTGCTGGAACACCATGCCGACTTCCTTGCGGATTTCCGAAAGGGCCTGCTGGTTGCCGCCTTTTGGGGCGAGTGCCTGGCCTTCTACCGACAGTTGTCCAGATTCAAACTCCTCCAGGCCATTCACGCAACGGATCAGCGTGGATTTGCCGGAGCCACTGGCACCGATAATCACCACCACTTCGCCTTGTTCTACGGATAAATCGATATCTTTAAGGACATGCAGTTTGCCGAAGTACTTGTTCATGCCCTTCATTTGTACAATCTGAGTCATGGGTCAGGTTCCTTCAGACAGAGGCCAGTCCGCGCCGTTCAATCAGGCGAAGAATCAGGGACAGTGAGAGGGTAATGGCCAGATACATAATCGCGACCACAAAATACACCTCAAACGCGGTGAAGGTGCTGGCAATGTAAACCTGGCCCTG
>JAKDUK010000099.1 GCA_030457765.1 Marinobacter sp.
GCGACAATAGCGCCGCGACGGCCATCGAGCAGTTCGTGGGCCTTTTTTTGCAATCGCAGGTCCAGATGCAGCTCCAGGTCCTCACCTGGTACTGGGTTTTCTTGCTCCAGCACTCTCAACGTACGCCCGCGCGCATTGGTCTCGACGTGCTGATAACCAACCTTTCCGTGCAGCTGTTTTTCATAAAACCGCTCTACCCCGGATTTACCAATATAGTTGGTGCCCGCGTAATTAACCGGGTCTATCTGCTGCAATTCATTACGATTGATACGGCCAACAAAGCCCAGGGCGTGGGCGGTTAATTCACTGTGCGGATAATACCGAACCAGCTCTGCCTTCACCTCTACACCGGGCAATTCATGCCGAAGTACTGCCAGGCGTGCAATTTCATTTTCGGTTAGGTCGTAGCGCAGTGGAATTTCCTGAAACGGCCGCCTTGGCTCACGTAAACGGCGCTGAAACCGTTCCAAGTCTTCTTCAGACACGTCAAGGATTTCAACAAGCTGCTCCAGCGTTGCGTCTATGCCGCCAACCCGCTCCGGCACCAAGGTGACACTGAACACCGGGCGATTTTCCGCCAATAGCACGTGGTTACGATCATAAACCAGCCCGCGCGGCGGTGGCACAGACTGGACCTGAACCCGGTTTTTATCGGACAAAGTGGTGTAAACATCATGCTCTACCACCTGAAGCTGGTACATCCGCGCAACAAGCCCAGCCATAAGCAGGAACACAAATAGTAACATTACTGTGGCACGACGCTGGAACAGTCTGCGCTCGGCGGCAGTATCTTTGAATTCACCCCACGGCATGGATACTTCCTAAGCCCGATGGTACGGGTGATTACGGGTGATCGACCAGGCTCTGTATAGCTGTTCCGCCAGCAGGATTCGAACCAAAGGATGGGGTAATGTAAGAGGAGAGAGCGACCACTGCTGGTCTGCGCGCTGGCGGCAGGGTTCTGCCAGCCCGTCCGGGCCGCCTACAAGAAAGCTAACGTCTTGCCCGGCCTGCTGCCAGTTCTCCAACTGACTGGCTAACTTTTCAGTAGACCAGGGCCGGCCAGATACCTCCAACGCAACAACCCTGTCTCTGGCCCCGGTTGCGGCCAGGATTGCGTCACTTTCGCGCTGCATGAGCCTTGATATATCCGGGTTTTTGCCACGATGAGGCATGGCAATTTCGACCAGATCGATAGGCATTTCCGGAGGCATACGACGAGTATAATCGTCGTAGCCTTTAGTGACCCAGTCGGGCATTTTCTGCCCCACGCAGATCAAACGTAAACGCATGATTACTCGCTGCCCGCAGCACCGACATCCGGCGCGTCACGCCAGAAGCGTTCCAGATCATAAAACTCACGGGTGGCAGGTAGCATGACATGAACAACCACGTCGCCCATATCCACCAGTATCCAGTCGCTGCCACCACCGCCTTCAACGCTGTTAACACGCACTCCCTGCTCTTTTGCATCAACTACAACAGAGTCTGCAAGCGATTTAACGTGTCGGTTAGATGTTCCGGATGCCAGAACCATGAAATCGGTAACGCTGGTGCGATCCCGTACGTCAACAACGCTGACGTCCTGCGCTTTCACATCTTCAAGTGCATTCACTATCAGATTTTTGAGTTGCTCTGCCTGCATAATCACCCTGTTGTTCGAGTGCCGGCCGGAATGGCCACCCGAAATGTCATAATCGAGCAATTATAACACTAAAAGTTCTTCACAGGGCATGCCCCGTAAAGCCCCATTTTTTTAATTTCTGCCAAGACCGTATCGGGAACCAAATAACGAGCCGACCGGCCACTGCTAATTCGCTCACGAACGCCGGTGGCGGAAATATCAAGCCACGGCGGGTCCAACTCAAACGTAAGCCCCGACGCCTGCCGACCCAGAGCCTCAATGCTCTTCGCTGCGCGGTTCTCCAGCAATTTGGCGGGCTCGCTTTTCGGGGTCAGCACAGTGCCTGGCCGGCGCACCACAACAATGTGGGCAAGGCCTGGTATTTGCTGCCATTCACGCCAGCGATCAAAGCTGGCAAAAGCGTCTGTGCCGACAACCATCACCAGCGGTGCGTCTTCACCAAGCTCATTACGCAGTTGGCGCAGCGTATCGGCGGTATAAGAGGCGCCCTCCCTGCGCAGCTCACGATCATCAATATTCAGGTGTGGCTCGCCGGCTATCGCCAGTTCCAGCAAGCGCAGCCGTTGCGCGGCCGTTGCGCCCGTTTCGCCACGGTGCGGGGGAATATGGCAGGGCACAAGATTAACGGGTACATTGCCAAGCCGCTCACTAACTTCTAATGCCAAGCGTAAGTGGCCATGATGCAGAGGGTCGAAAGTTCCGCCATAAATAACATGCATCGGCATCAGCCCCGAACATGTCCATCGCCAAACACTACGTATTTCTGCGAGGTTAGACCTTCAAGCCCAACCGGCCCACGGGCGTGTATTTTGTCGGTGGAAATGCCAATTTCGGCCCCTAAACCATACTCAAAACCATCAGCAAAACGAGTGGAGGCGTTCACCATTACTGAGCTTGAGTCCACTTCTGTGATAAAGCGACGGGCACGGGTATAGTTTTCTGTGATGATGCTGTCGGTATGCTGGGAGCTGTAACGATTGATGTGCGCTATTGCGCCATCCAGCCCCTCTACCACGCGAATGGCTAACACGGGGGCCAGATACTCTTCCTGCCAGTCTGCTTCTGTGGCTGCCTTTATATCTGTGAGAACTTCCCGGGCCTGCTCACAGCCTCGCAGTTCCACGCTTTTTTCGGTAAAGGCGGCCCCCAGTAATGGCAGTATATCGGCCGCGACTTCCTGGTCAACCAGTAGGGTTTCCATGGTGTTGCAGGTGCCATACCGGTGGGTTTTGGCATTCACAGCCACGTTCAGTGCTTTTTCCGGATCGGCATGGCTGTCGATGTACACATGGCAAACACCATCTAGGTGCTTGATAACAGGCACTCGGGCGTCCCGGCTGATACGCTCAATTAATCCCTTCCCACCCCTGGGTACAATGACGTCCACATAGTCGGGCATGGTGATCAGTTCGCCGACCGCAGCGCGATCTGTGGTTTTAATAACCTGCACCGCTGATTCTGGCAAACCAACCTCTGCAAGCCCGCGGGCCAAGCACAACGCAATGGCTTGATTGGAATAAATAGACTCGGAGCCGCCGCGCAAAATAGTGGCGTTGCCAGATTTCAGGCAAAGGCTTGCGGCCTCCACCGTCACATTTGGGCGAGATTCGTAGATAATGCCGATAACTCCCAGCGGCACCCGCATCTTGCCCACTTGAATACCAGACGGGCGGTAGGTCATATCGGTAATCGCACCAATTGGGTCCGGCAATGATGCCACCTGGCGAAGCCCCTCAATCATGGCGTCAACCCGAACGGGCGTGAGCTCAAGCCGATCCAGCATGGCGGCATCCAGACCACTCTTCTGCCCGTTGGCAAGATCTTGGGCATTTGCCTCTGCCAATTCACTGCGGGCAGCATCTAGCGCTTCAGCGGTAGCGAGCAGCGCACGATTACGCACCTCTGTGGTCGATCGCGCGATGAGTGTCGCCGCCGCCCGGGCCTGCTGCCCGACTTGAGTCATATAAACTGCAATATCCATCCCTTTACCTTATGTTATTTCTGCCAGAATTCAGGAATAAGGGCCTAACCTTACCTTTCCCGTTTCAAGTACGCACCCCAAACAGATATTATACCGTTACAGTGCAACGGGAACCCCGAAAAAGGACGAAGACCATGGCCCGAACGGCCGACAATTTTTTGCTGAACCGGTTATCACACGTCAGCCTTGCTATTTTTGTAGCCATTGCTGTTCTGTGTGCGTTATCTGGAGAACCACTTACCGCGGCCTGCGCTGGCGCTGTGGCCGGCATCATTATCTGTGGGCGTAACTTTCATCCGGCGAGTGGGCGTAACCCATGGCCAACCATACAAAAACTTTTTTTTGTAGCGCTGGTGCTTTTGTTAATAACCAGTTTTTGGACGGGCCCATGGGCCCTTAGCTACTGGCTTTATGGCATAGCACTGGTTGCATTTGCGTTGGTTCCCCGCGGCATTGCTACGCTGATCACAGTCATTATGGTGGTGCTTACCATGGCCGCCGCTCAGGGAGCGGAAGGCATTGCCGACCGCCACCAAATGATCAGTGCATTTATGCTGACCATTCTCCTTTCTACCGTGCTGATTTTTTTACGCGAATACAAAGCCCAACAACTGGCTCCTCTAAGGCGTACGGACGAACTCACACAAGCCGCCAGCCGAGAATATTTGTCGGCAGACCTGCACAAGGAAATCCAGCGCAGCGAGCGCGAGGGAACCGACATGTCGATCATTATGATCGGTCTTGATGCCCATGCCAGCGACAACGACCCGGAAGCAGATATCCGCTCGATTCTTCCTAGAATCGGCCGGTTTTTACACTCTCAGATACGTGATTTCGACACCTACTACCGGGCCGCAGACCTACAGTTTCTGGTGATTTTGCCGGGCATAGCAACTCATGAGGCTATCACCCGGGCCGAATCAATCCGCAAGGGCCTTGCCACTTTGCTCGAAACCCACGGCATGAATATTACCGTGAGTACCGGCCTCGCCGGATTGAATATTGGTGATGATGCCGACAGCTTGCAACAAAGTGCGGCCAACGCACTTCGCCGGGCACAGCAACAGGGCGGCAACCGAACCCAAGCTTACAGCTCCTGGTCACCGGTAACACCCCCAACCCAGCCACGTGCGGAAGGATCTGCGCTATGACAGAAACAAGGCTGAGAACCTGGACACACAGTGTGAGCTACGGTTTGGCCACGCTGTTTATCTTCACTCTGGCTCTACAAAACCTTCGTTATGGTTTTTATGAGTTGTTCTATCTAGCTGCGGGCCTGGCTGCCCTGACTATTGCAGGTATTGCCTACACAGTTCTTAGTCGCAGGCATCAACTTTCTGCCCCGGGCCACCTTATTATTCTCTCAGGCCTGAACAGCGGTCTTCTGGCGGCGATGCTAACAATGAATAACACCGGCATTACCCATTGGGCCATGCCGCTGTTGCTATTAAACCTGTTGATATTGCCGCTGCGCCAAGCACTGACGCTCTCCCTTCTTTTGATTGCCCCCATGACAATTGTGCTTTTTGTTAAGCAGCCTCCCATGGAGGCCCTTACGGCGGCGAGCGGCTTGTTCATTGTGCTGATCGTTGCAACACTTTACATATGGCATTACGACCACATGGCACAATCTGCGGAAGACCTGGCGATTACCGACCCGGTTACCGGAGCCCACAACGCCCGTTTTCTGGACGAGACACTGCAAAAGGAAGTCAGCCGAGCCATCACCACCGGCCACTGCCTCTCGGTGATCAATCTGACCATAGATTACGCCGACGAAGCAGCAGACCTTCACGGTCAACCTGGTATGCAGACGCTGTTTTGCAGCATGACTCAGCACCTGTTCGGGGTTATTCGGGCAGGCGATAGCTTGTACACGCTGAATGACTCAGAATTCTTCCTCATTCTGCCCTTTACCCCAGAAGAAGGTGTGCGCGTAATTGCTGAGCGTATACGGCGCACCATCTCTGAAAATCAATGGCCGGTAATCGGTAAAGCAACCGTAAGTCTGGGCTGCACAACCCGAGGCAGCAACGACACCCGCACCGATACTTTGCGCACGCGTGCGCATCACGCCATGCTGGAAGCCCGCCGACGCGGCGCCGATTCTGCCTGGTTCAGCCCAGGAGAAACGCTCGAAACATGAGCAGCCACTGGCTTACGGATTTGACTGCATGGCTAAGTGCCAACCCCGGGTGGTTGTCTCTGGCCATCTTTGCTACCGCGTTTACGGAATCCTTAGCGATTGCGGGCATTATCGTACCCGGCGTTGCGTTCCTCTTTACTATTTCAGCGATGGCCGCTCAAATCGGCATGCCGCTTACGACAGTACTGATCTGGGCCGGGCTGGGCGCGATAACAGGCGATACGTTGAGCTTTGCCATTGGCCGGCTCCTTCAAGGCCGATTAACCAGCGTATGGCCACTGAGCCGCTACCCGGAACAAATCAACAAAGCAGAAGGCTTCTTTCAACAGCACGGTGGTAAAAGCGTTATTATTGGGCGCTTCGTTGGGCCACTACGGCCGGTGATCCCCATGATTGCCGGGGCGTTGCTTATGCCCTGGCGCCGCTTTCTGGCATTTAACGCCGGGTCTGCCATAGGTTGGGCGCCGGTTTATATGTTGCCTGGATATTTGGTTGGCGGCGCGCTGGCAAGCAAAGTGCAGCCACCGGCCCATGTATACTTGGTTACAAGTATCAGCTTGGCAACGCTGGCGGCGATCTACCTGGTTATTTTTCGCTTTCAACTGGGCCTTGGCGATAACGGCCGTCTTTACCGCTGGCTACAGCGAACAATGGCTCAGTATGAAACCACCCATCGTTTTTGGCGGCTATACACCAACGAGCGACCAGCACAGGAAGGCGAGTTTCCGCTGGCTTCGCTGATGCTGTCACTGGGGGCTCTGGCACTGTTTGCGCTCTGGAGCCAACTGGTAACCATGACGCACGTCATAGAGCCATTTAATCAATTGGCAATGCAGTGGTTCGGTGAGCTACGCCAGCCGATACTCGATGCACCCGCCATTGCCATCACACTTCTGGGCGACCCACCGGTTCTCACAGCAGGCGCCGTGCTTGCCTGCCTGGCACTGGCCTTTCGGGGTCACTACGCCGCCGCGGTGCACATTCTGCTGGCAGCTATAGCCACCATGGTACTGGTGTGGGGGCTCAAATCAGCGACCGCGATTGCACGCCCCGACCAGGTGTTTAACCCGCCAGCGTCTGGTTCTTTTCCCAGCGGCCACACAACCGGCATTACGGTGTTTGTTACGCTGCTGGCCAGCTTTGTAGCAGCAGAAAGCCACAACCGTAGGCGCTGGAAGACGTATATTATGCTTTCCATACCACTGATTCCCGTTGCCCTAAGCCGGCTTTATTTGGGCGTACACTGGTTCAGCGATATTGTCGGGGGGTTGTTACTGGGGCTGGCAATCACTGGTGCAACAAGAGCCAGCTTCAG
>JAKDUK010000032.1 GCA_030457765.1 Marinobacter sp.
AACAAATGCTTTTACTGCCTGGTAGCCCACGGCGCAGCCGTACGAGTAATGAGTGAAGATCCAACGTTGGGTGAGCACCTGGTGATGAACTACCGAACGGCCAAACTGGATAAGCGCCAGCGCGCCATGATGGACTTCGCCTCCCTTCTGACCCGTTCCCCCCAAACGGTTGCGGAAAATGAGATTCAGGCGCTTAGAGAAGCCGGCTTCAGCGATACCGCAATTTGGGATCTGAGCAACGTGATCGGTTTCTACAACATGACTAACCGCGTAGCCATTGCCAGCGACATGCGGCCAAACCCTGAGTACCACAGCCAGAGTCGCTAAAACGCCTGGCAAAAAGATGATTAGCCCTGTTAGACCTCGCCCACAAAAACAACTGGAGGCAAACAATGAATCAGACCTTAAATCAGGCTATGCCAAGCTACACAAGCGGTACCTCAAAAGCACCGCTGCTGGGCATGACCATCGGCGAAATGCTTGACCACACCGCTGGCAAGTACCCAGACACCGAAGCCCTGGTGTGCCTGCACCAGAACATTCGATGGACGTACAAAGAATTTGTCGCCAAGGTGAATGAAGCGGCTCGCGCCTTTTTAACGATCGGCGTTAAACGCGGCGACCGAGTGGGCATATGGGCCCCCAACCGTTATGAATGGACGGTTACCCAGTTTGCCACCGCCAAAATAGGTGCCATTCTGGTTAACATCAACCCCGCCTACGGCATGCATGAGCTGGAATACGCCATGAACCTGTCCGGTATCAGCGTGCTGGTTACGGCGGATAGTTTTAAAGCATCCGATTACCGCAAAGCGCTCTACGACCTGGCGCCTGAGATAAAAGCGAGCACGCCCGGTAAAATCAAAGCCCAACGGCTTCCTGACCTGCGTGCGGTAATCAACCTGGATACCGAAAAACACGCCGGCATGTGGAGCTGGAACGAGTTCATCGCTTTTGCGAATGACGTTAATCAAAGCGAAGTCGAAAAAATTCAAAGCCAGCTTCAGTTCGACGACCCCATCAATATTCAGTTTACCTCCGGCACAACGGGTAACCCCAAGGGCGCTACCCTCACCCACCATAACCTTCTGAACAACGGGTTCTTTGTGGGTGAAAGCCAGATACTGACTGAGAAAGACCGTCTGGTTATCCCGGTGCCTTTATACCACTGCTTTGGCATGGTGATGGGCAACCTTGGCTGCATTACTCACGGGTCTACCATGATCTATCCGGGGGAAGGCTTTGAACCCAAGGCCGTATTGCAAGCGGTTCACCAGGAAAAAGCGACTGCGCTGTATGGCGTACCCACCATGTTTATTGCTGAACTTGCAGAGCCGGATTTCGAATCCTACGACCTCTCCACCCTGCGCACTGGCATTATGGCAGGCTCAATCTGCCCGGCAGAGGTGATGAAGAATGTTAATGGCAAGATGAACATGAAAGAAGTTCAGATTGCCTACGGCATGACCGAAACCAGCCCGGTGTCTACCCAGACCAGCTCCCTGGACCCGTTCGAAAAGCAGGTAACCACCGTGGGCCGCACTCAACCGCACCTGGAAACCAAAATCGTCGACCCGGGCACCGGCAACGTACTGCCCCGCGGCGAGATTGGCGAGCTATGCACCCGTGGCTACAGCGTGATGCTGAAATACTGGAACAACGAAGAAAAAACTCGCGAAGCCATCGACGCCTCCGGCTGGATGCATACTGGCGACCTGGCTACCATGGATGAAGAAGGCTATGTGCAAATAGTTGGTCGCATCAAGGATATGGTGATTCGTGGTGGCGAGAACATCTACCCGAAAGAAATCGAAGAATTCCTCTACACTCATCCTTCCATCGAGGAAGTTCAGGTTACAGGTATTCCCGATGACAAATACGGTGAAGAACTGGTGGCCTGGGTGAAACTGCGCCCGGATGCAGAACCCGTTGATGCCGATGACCTGATGGCGTTTTGCAAAGGCAAAATTGCACATTTCAAAATTCCCCGGAATTACAAGTTCGTGGATGAGTTCCCGATGACCGTTACCGGCAAGATTCAGAAATTCAAAATGCGTGAAGTCTCAATTGAGGAAATGGGGCTAAAATAAAAACTGAGCACCTGCGACCCCGGCTTTCCCGGGGTTTTTTCCGGGATTTTTAAAAGCCTTCGAGAATCTGATTGACTACTGCCGCCTGGTCACTGGTACACGGACTGCCGCAACTCACCATCGATGGCCACTTGCCCAACGAAAAGGCCGAATCCATGTTAGCTGAGGGCATACCCAGCTTACTGCTGGATGGCTCTCGATCTGTATATCAATAATAATCACAACAGGATTAAAACCATGAGCAGCCCAAAACCGAGTACCATTCGCGTTGGCAGACGTTATCGTGAAAAGCGCCTGGACGGGCCCTATGATGCCATTGTCATCGGCTCCGGCATTGGCGGCCTGACCACCGCAGCCTGCATGAGCAAGATGGGCAAAAAGGTTCTGATTCTTGAACAGCACTACACTGCCGGCGGCTTTACTCACAGCTACGACCGGAACGGCTATGAGTGGGATGTAGGTGTGCACTATATCGGCGATATGGGCGCAGACCACACGCTTGGGAAGCGGCTGTTCGATCACATTACCGATGGCAAGCTGAAGTGGGCACCTATGGATGCCAATTACGACCGTATTTTTATGGGCGACAAGCACGTGGACTTGGTAGCAGGCCCGGACGAATTCCGTGCCGAGCTGGTCAAAGAGTTCCCGGAAGAAGAGCAGGCAATCGACACCTACCTGAGCTATCTGCGCCAGGTCTCCAAAGCCATGCCGGCCATTGTTCTGGGCAAAGTACTGCCAAATCTTGCTCTCGGCCCTTTGAACATGCTTGCCAAGCGCAAGGCGCCAGAGTTTCTTAACAAGCCTACCCGCGAGGTTCTGGAAAGCATTACCAGTAATCAGGAACTGATTGCCGTGTTGACTGGCCAATGGGGCGACAACGGCCTGCCCCCGGCCCAATCCAGTTTTATTATTCACTCACTGATCGCCCGCCATTATCTGCACGGCGGCTATTACCCGATTGGTGGTGCTTCCGAGATGGCCAAGACCATCATCCCGGTGATTCAGCAAAGTGGCGGTGAAGTCTTTACCTATGCCGATGTGACCGAGATTCTCATGGAGAAAGGCAAAGCCGTGGGTGTTCGCATGGCCGACGGCGCAGAGATACGCTCGCCACTGGTGATCAGCAACGCCGGTGTGTTCAATACCTTCAACAAGCTACTGCCCAAAGACGCGCCTGAGTGGGGCTACTATCAGGAAAAGCTGAAAACCGTTAAGCGCTCCATGGCCAGCAACTGTCTGTATATAGGGCTGGAGGATACGGCAGAAAATCTGGGCCTGCCGAAAACCAACTACTGGATCTACCCGGGCACGGACTACGAAAAGCATGTGAAAGACTTCGAAGAAGATCCGGACAACAATGATATTTCGCTGACTTATATCTCGTTCCCTTCGGCCAAAGACCCCAGCTTTTTAGAGCGCTACCCCGGTCGTGCCACCATCGAGATTGTCGCCCCCGGCCCCTTTGAGTGGTACGAAGAATGGGCCGACAAACCCTGGGGCAAACGCGGCGAAGAGTACGAAGCCAAAAAGGAAGAATTCGCCCAGCGTCTGCTGGCAAAACTGTACGAGAAGTTCCCGCACCTTGAAGGCAAGGTGGATTACTACGAGTTATCTACGTCTCTTTCCACGGACTACTTCTGTCGCTACAGCGAAGGTGAAATTTACGGGCTGGACCACACGACCGACCGTTTCGAACTGGACTGGCTGAAGCCTAAAACCCGCGTTCCTGGCCTGTACCTAACTGGCCAGGACATCATGACCTGTGGCGTAGTAGGTGCCATGCTCGGCGGCTTGCTAACAACCGTGGCAGTGAGTGGGTTTAAAGGGTTGCCGCTGGCTAAAAGGATGTTTGTGGGCTGAAACGTTTGTGATGTTGGCGACAAGCATTGTAGATATAGATCATGCGCAGAAATGCAAACCCTCTGCTAAGCTTGCCGCGAACTCAAACAAAAGGGCATTTCGAATGACTGATACCTGGCTACCCTCACTGATCACCCAAACACCTCAAGAAGGCTACGAACTTGCCATTACCCTGAGCCGTCGTGGCGTGAAATACACCCAGCCAGATATGGATACGCTGAAAAAGCTGCGGCCAGACTACGCAAACTCTGCGGATGGGCTGACCGCTGCTTCTCACGTTATTGCGGTTAATTTTCAAACCGTAGCAGCGGTCAACAATTATTGGCGGGGCTGAAAATCAACTGTTAGCGGGTCAGGCGTCCCTCTGCTCTCGAAGCGTCTGAACCCATTTATAGAAAATGGGAACCAAAACCGTGCCGAGAATTGTTGCAGCAATCATGCCACTCAGCACGGTGACGCCCAAGCTGACGCGACTGCCTGCTCCCGCTCCCGTAGCGAACACCAAAGGAAGCACCCCAAGCACAAACGACAAGGCCGTCATCAGTACCGCTCTGAAGCGAAGCACGGCGGCTTTGTTGGCGGCGTCCGAAGCACTCACTCCAGACTTACGCAGCTGCATTGCAAATTCAACAATCAGTATGGCCGTTTTGGTGGAAAGCCCAATTAACAACACCAGCCCTACCTGGGCGTAGATATTGTTCGCAAGCCCCGTTAGCCACAACCCAGCCAAGGCCCCAAAAATGGCAATGGGAACGGCGCCGATAACCGCTATAGGCAATGCCCAACTCTCGTATTGCGCCACCAAAAATAGATAAACAAACACAATTGCCAGCAAGAACAACACGATAGCCAGGTTGCCCGCCTGTATTTCCTGCAGGCTTTGCCCTGACCAGCTGAATTCATAACCTTGAGGCAAACGTTTAGAGAGATCTTCCATTGCCTGGATGGCGTCACCACTGGCAAACCCGGCAGCTGGCTCCCCCGATATGGTGACCGACCGTTTCAGGTTGAAATGCGCGATGCTAGCAGGCCCAAGCACAGGTTCCAGCGTGGCCAGTGTAGATAACGGCACCATGTCGCCATCACGGTTGCGGACAGAGTAATAAGATAAATCCTCAGGGCCTTGTCGGAACTCACCCTCAGCCTGCAATTGTACCCGGTAATTTTTTCCGAAACGCGTAAAGTCATTCACATACAGTGAGCCAAGCTGAGCTTGCAAGGTAGTGAAGATATCGGATAGCTGAATACCCAGGGCCTTAGCCTTATTCCTGTCTACCTCCAGCAGATACTGCGGAATGTTGGCACGGTAGCTACTGTATACCCGCGATAACTCTTTCCGCTGGTTGGCTTCAAAGATCAGCCCGTTCATCACTTGCGTCAACTCAGAAACATCGCGACCCAGGTTGTCCTGCAGACGGTAGTCGAAGCCTGCCGCGACACCAATGCCGGGGATAGGCGGCGCATTGAACACCATAATCTGTGCTTCTGGAATGGTTGCCAGCCCGGAGTATAGCCGCGGTACGGTTTCACCAAGGCCTAGCTCAGGCTGTTCCCGCTCGGTCCAGTCGCTCAAAACAACAATGCCAAGACCATTATTAGAACCAGAGCCGCCCATCAAAGAGAAACCAGAAACGGAAATAAAGTCGGTAACAGCCGGGTCGTCCAAAACCATCCCCGTAACTTTCTCGAGCACTACATCGGTACGCTCCTGAGACGCCGCCACCGGCAACTGCACGTCCACAAACAAGAAGCCCTGATCTTCCGGTGGCACAAACGCCAAAGGCACCGACTTGAACAGGCCAGCGCTGACCGCAAGAATGGCGGCCAGCGCTATACCAACCAGAATACCCTTGCGGAGCAATCTGGAAACGAGCCCGGAATAGCCTTTAGTCCCCACAGAAATCAGTCGCTCAACGGGCCTCAACCACCTGACAGGTTTGTTGGCTCCGCCACCGAGCAACGTTGCACACAGCGCCGGGCTGAGCGTCAGCGCATTGATGGATGAAATAATGACGGCGACAGAAATTGTGACAGAGAACTGCTGGTATAGCTTGCCCGTTATTCCGGGCATGAAAGCCACTGGTACAAAGACCGCCAACAATACGAGTGTAGTCGCAACGATTGGCCCGGTTACCTGCTCCATAGCCTTTGTAACCGCTTCGTTGATAGGTAACTTATCTTCCTGCAGTATTCGCTCAACGTTCTCTACAACCACAATAGCATCGTCGACGACAATCCCGATCGCCAGCACCAGGCCAAACAGGGTGATAATATTAATGGAGTACCCCATCACCGCCATGACAGCAAAGGTACCAATCAGAGAAACGGGGATAGCAATGCTGGGAACAAGTGTTGCGCGCCAGCTTTGCAGGAACAGGAAAACCACCAGAATAACCAGTGAGATGGCTTGAGTAAGGGTAAGAACCACTTCTTTGATTGATCGGCTAATAAACTCCGTCGAATCAAACAACACACTGTGTGAAACACCGTCGGGGAAGCTCTGAGCGAATTCGTTAACGGTTTCCTTTACCCTGACGGCAACATCCAGCGCGTTGGCGTCTGGCAGCTGATAAATCACGATAAACGCAGTATCCTGATTGTTCAGCTTGGCGGTTGATGTATAAGATCGCGAGCCCAGTTCAATGCGCGCCACATCGTTTAAACGCAAAAAACCACCATCTTGCCTGGCTCGAATAATGGTCTGGGCGAATTCATCCGGGTCAGACAAGCGCTCTTTGCTCTGAATGCTGTAAACAAATTGTTGCCCTTCGGGAACAGGGGCTTGCCCCAGCTTTCCTGCAGCTACGATCTGATTCTGCTCTCGCAATGCAGCAGCAACCTCTGCAACAGTCACTCGCAAAGACTTCATCTTTTGCGGATCAAGCCAGACCCGCATACTGTAATCTTTTGCTCCCATAACCTCGGCCGAAGCAACACCGGGGACGCGCCCCAGGGCTTCAACTAAATTGCTAGAGGCATAGTTACTGAGAAACACGGCATCCAGGTCTGGCCTATCGGCTGTCAGGTTAATACCCATCAACATATTGCCGGTCTGCTTGCTGACGGTCACCCCTTGCCGCCTGACCTCTTGCGGCAAAAAAGGCTCTGCCAATGCCACCCGATTCTGCACGTTCACTTGGGCAATATCGGTATCCGTGCCGCTTTCGAACGTTAGTGTGATCATTGCAGAGCCATCGTCGGAGGCCGTTGATTCAATATAAATCATGCCCTCAACGCCGTTCAGCTGTTGCTCTATCGGTCGAATAACCGCCTCTTCAACAATTTGCGCACTACCTCCGGGCAGTACAGCCATCACCCGGATTTTCGGTGGCGCCATGTCCGGGTACATGTTTACGGGAAGCACCTGCAGCGCAAGAAGACCCGCAAGCGTTATCAGGATAGAAATAACAAAGGCAAACTTTGGACGATGAATAAAGGTGCGGCTGATCATTGTTCAGCCTCACCTGCTTTTATCGGCTTGCTACTGTTAGTCAGTACACCTGTTTCCCGGTTCACCTGCTTCTGAACAGGGCTTACTGTTACCCCCGTGCGGACCTTTTGAAGTCCTTCGACAATCACTCGCTCACCTGCCTCAAGACCACTATCGGTGGCTAACATGGCGCCCAGGCGCGACCCGGTTTTGATAAAACGTTGAGACACTTTTTGCTCGTTATCGACAACCAACACGAACTTACCTTCTATGGTTTCCTGCACGGCCACTTGCGGCACAAGAACCTGCGACGCACCGGCTCCCCCCTCAATTCGTAAGGTAACGTAAAGCCCGGGAAGCAGAACGGCATCCGGGTTAGGGTAAATTGCCCGCATAGCCACCGTACCGGTACCTGCATCGGTTTTGACATCAGCAAAGCTCACCTTGCCGTCCTGGTTATATACGCCACCATCGGGCAAGGTAAGCTGAAGTGAAAGTGTGCTGGCTATATTCTCGCCGGCCCCCCTACCAGCCCTGCGAAACGCAACGTAGTCTGACTCATCAAGTTGAAATTCAACATAAATCGGGTCTGTAACCGTTACGTCGGCAATGGGTCCACTCGCCGGGCTCACAACGGCGCCTTCATCGTAATTGAGTTTGCCAACCCAGCCATCAAAGGGCGCTTTAATTTCAGTATATTCAAGATGAATACGGGCCTTCTGGACGGCAGCTCCCGCTGTTTCTACACGGCTTGTTGCAGCACTTGCACGATCTTTCAGCTTGTCCAAATCAGCATCAGACAGGTACCCCTTGCCTGCCACATCTTCGCCCCGCTTTAAGTTTTTACGAGCAGATTCAATCTCAGCCTTAGCAGCTACCAATTCGGCTTTTGCCTGCTGAAGATCCGCTTTAGCACGCGTATCTTCAAGCCTGACCAGCACCTGCCCATCAGTTACTTGTGAGCCCTCTCGAAATAAAATCTCTCGGATTTCGGCTTCAATACGCGGTGTAAGGCCAGCTTTAGCCGACGCGGCAGTGCGGGCAACAAAGTCTCGGGAAGGGCGCACTTCGGTGCTTTCCAACGTAATCACTGAAACCGAGGGTGGTTCTGCTTTGGGGGCTTCTGAAGATTCAGAGCAACCAACAACAACTAAAAATGCGAATGCCGTCAATAAAATCCACCGGATTTTCTTGAACGACGAACTACACGAGAAGCTGGACATTTATATTCCCTGGTTAGTAGACGAGAGGACTTCCCAAACTGTGTTAAAACCCATACCCAGGTTAGACACTGTCGATGCCAACGGCACGAACTCGCATCAATGATTGCATCGAAAAGTGCTGCTCTGAGAAGGTAATTATGGCTAATACTGTCACATCAATAATTCGATAAAAGGAACAGCAACAATATCGCTATATTTTTATGAGCTGGAGCATTATAAGCATGCTCATCTTTGGGATGAATAAAGAACATTGAAAAAACTGCTATGCTTAATATCCGGGTGGCAAAATTCGGGCCCGGCACTTTCACGTTTATCACGTTAAGGAGAAGCACAAATGAACATTCATTCTGGCTTTACCTTACGTCCCGTTTTTGCTGTACGGTTCGTATCGACTATTTTAGGAACCATCCTAGCCCTGCTGATTTCTTCAGCAGCATTTGCCGCGGACATGGCCCCTGAAGTGAAGACCGCCGCAACACACGCTGGCCTTGCTTCTCAAGCAGGAAATGTGAAGGGAGTGCATACACACTTGCATCATGCCCTAAACTGCCTTGTAGGGCCAGATGGCGAGGGCTTTGACAAGGATGAGATGAACCCATGCGCCGACATGGGCAATGGCGCCATTCCAGACACCGAAGACAGCAAAATGAAGAAAAAACTGGAGAACGCTGTTGAAAAAGCGAATAGCGGACTCGACACAGATGATTACGACGAAGCAAAAGCTGCGGCTATGAGTGTGCAGAAAATGCTAGGAACCAAGTAGATTAAGCGATATAAACGATAGGTGTAGATAAGGGCCACTATAGAAGTGGCCCTGTTTACTTACTTGCCCAGGGCTGACATTTCTACCCCATGTTTTTCCTCACAAATTTCTGAACCTCGCCCACAATACCGCTTCGGAAGGCCAGCACGGTTAGAACAAAAATGCCCCCCAGGATAGGATCTACCCAGTCTCTGAGCGGTCCCTGGCCCAACTGATACTCTATGTTTACCACAAGGGTGGCGCCCAAAACCGGGCCCAGTAACGTGCCCATGCCTCCAATTAAGGTCATCAGAATAACTTCACCAGACATATGCCAATGGGCATCGTTCAAAGAGGCTAACTGGAATACCACTGATTTCATAGAACCGGCAAGACCCGCAAGCGCAGCGGAGATCACGAATGCCAGTATCTTATAACGGTCTACTTTGTAGCCCAAAGACACAGCCCGGGATTCGTTCTGTTTGATGGCCTTCAATACGTGCCCGTATGGGCTGCTTACAATCCGCTGAACCAGCAGGTAACAGCCAAGAAATACCGCCAGCACGAAGTAATACATGTTCAGGTTGTCTTCAAGGTTGATCAGCCCGAACAGTTCCCCTCTGGGTACGCCGTGCATACCATCCTCACCGCCGGTAAAGGGCGCCTGAACAAAGAAGAAAAACACCAACTGAGCCAGAGCAAGGGTCACCATGGCAAAGTAGATACCTTGCCGGCGAATGGACAATAACGCAAAACCCAACCCTAGCAATGTTGCCACCAGTGTTCCCGCGATTATGCCCATTTCCGTTGTCAGGCCACTGAAGTTACTGAGTAGGTAGCCTGTTGTGTACCCGCCGGTGGCCAGGAAAGCCGCATGGCCGAAGGACAACAACCCGGTGAACCCGAACAGTAAGTTAAAGGCGACCGCAAACAAGGCGAAGCAAAGTATCTTCATCAAAAAGACGGGGTACAATACGAACGGTGCTAGCAGTAATAAGACCAGCAAAACACCGTTCAAGATCAACTTTCTGCGATTCTCGGTTTTTTGCTGCCTGAGAATCGACGCTTGAATGTCGGACTGGATATCGGTCTGACTCATGATTAAGCCTCCTTGCCAAACAGGCCGCTGGGCCGAATCATCAACACGACAACCATAACCAGGAAAATCACAGCAGACGATGCGGGCGGGTAAAAGGTTTTGGTAAGCCCTTCAACAACCCCCATAAGGATGCCAGTAATGATGGCCCCACCAATAGACCCCAGCCCGCCAATAACCACAACGGCAAACACGACAATCAATATGTGGGAGCCCATCACGGGGGTTACTGAGTAAATCGGCGCAGCCAGCACACCCGCAAATGCGGCGAGCATGACACCAAATCCGTAAGTTAGACTGACCAATAGAGGTACGTTGATCCCAAACCCCTGCATAAGCTGGGAATCTTCGGTGCCTGCTCGCAAGTATGCACCGAGCTTGGTTTTCTCAATCATAAACCAGGTACCGAAGCACACAAGCAAAGCCGCCACAATAACCCAGGCGCGATAGAAAGGCAGGAACATAAACCCAAGGTTTACACCGCCTTTAAACACGTCCGGCATTGAGTAGCGGAGGCCAGACACGCCGTAAATGTTAGTGAGAATGCCCTGCATGATCAGCGCAACACCAAAGGTCAGAAGCAGGCTGTATATATGATCCTGCCCCGCAATACGGCGAAGAAGAAAATACTCAACCAACACCCCTACGATGCCAACCAGCACAGGTGCCAGAAAAAGCGCCACCCAATAGTTAACACCAAGAGTATCAAACAGAATGACCGTCGCCATGGCGCCCAGCATATACATGGCGCCATGGGCAAAATTAATAATTTTAAGAAGACCGAAAATCACGGCCAACCCGAGACTCAATAGCGCATAGAAAGCACCGTTGATAATCCCGATCAGTAGCTGACCATAGAGCACCGCTATGGGCACGCCGAATATCATGGACATGTTGCTAACTCCAAAAGCAGCACAAACATTGAACCAGTTTTTATTTTAAGTAGCGCCTCACACTCTCTGGCAAATGCACGAGAGTATGAGGCCTGGGTTTTATTGGCTGCTAACGAGCTTGCAATTGCTATCTGCAAGAGGGCGGAAAGCTTCGTCAGCCGGAATGGTGCGGACAATTTTGTACAGGTCCCACTCACTGCTGGACTCTTCAGGCGTTTTCACTTCTGCCAGATACATGTCGTGTATCATGCGGCCGTCTTCCCGAATGCGGCCATTTGTGGCGAACATGTCGTTGATGGGCGTATCCATCATCTGCTTACGTACGGTTTGCGAATCATCAGAGCCGGTTGCCTCAATCGCATTCAGATACTGCATTGTGCTGGAATAAATGCCGGCATGAACCATGGTTGGCCTATCACCGGTTTCTTCCATAAAGCGATCAGACCAAGCGCGGGTCTCGTCGTTCAGATCCCAGTACCAGCCAGTGGTCAACTGAAGCCCCTGAGCCACTTCTGCTCCAAGTGCGTGAACGTCATTCAGAAACACCACAAGACCGGCAATGGTCTGGCCAGCCTGTGTCACGCCAAATTCTGCGGCTGTGGTAATCGCGTTAGTGGTATCTGCCCCGGCGTTTGCCAGCGCGATAACGTCGGCACCCGAAGCCTGCGCCTGCAAAATGAAAGAAGAAAAATCAGGCGTTGGGAATGGATGGCGAATGCTGCCCACGACTTCTCCACCGTTTTTTTCAACAACAGCGGTTACATCATTTTCCATTGAGTGGCCAAACGCATAGTCGGCTGTGAGGATATACCAGGTTTTGCCCCCCTCCTTCACAATGGCCCCAGCGGTACCATTCGCTAGTGGGTAGGTGTCATAAGCGTAGTGAATGTGGTTCGGAGTGCAGTGTTCGTTGGTAATGCTGGATGCCGCAGAGCCGTTCACCAAGCCAAGTTTATTGCTTTCTTCGAGAACCTTTGTTGCCGCGATGGTGACAGAAGATGCAACAAGGCCTGCCACCATATCGACGTTATCGTTTTCAACCCAGCGACGCACAGTAGTTGAGGCTACGTCTGGGCTATTACGGTCATCGGCGGTAACAATTTCAATTTTGGCACCGTCTACCTTGCCGCCAAAATCAGCGACCGCCATCTTCAAAGCCGCAAGACCGTTTGGACCAGCCAAGCCGCGATAGGTGCCAGACATATCCGCCAGGTAGCCGATTTTAACTGTGTTATCGCTAATTTCCGCTTGAGCGCCGCCTACCATCATGGCTGATGCAACGGCTGAGGTCAGAAGCTTTCTCATGATTGTCATTATTATATCTCCGCGACTGTTGTGCGTTGGTTCGGTTTCTTGTTGCTATTATTTTGCGTTCACACATACCTATTGAGGATGGCTTCCTGGCATCAAACGCCCAGATAACCATCCAGCACCGACTGTTTTTCGTGCAACTCGCCGGCACTGACTTCTTCCACAATCCGACCATGCTCAACCACGTAGTGTCGGTCGGCCAATGGCGCTGCAAAGTGGAAATTTTGCTCGACCAGAATAATGGTCAGCCCTTTCTTTTTAAGCGCTAAAAGTACCTCGCCCAGCTTTTCTACAATCACCGGAGCCAAGCCTTCGGTGATTTCATCCAACAACAGCATGTTGGCGCCAGTACGAAGGATGCGCGCCAAAGCCAGCATCTGTTGCTCTCCACCGGAGAGCTTGGTTCCCTGGCTGTAGCGGCGTTCATAGAGATTGGGAAACATGGTGTAAATTTCTTCGAGGCTCATGCCGCCGCTGCGCACCACCGGCGGCAACGTCAGGTTTTCATGAACGCTCAGAGCCGAAAAAATGCCTCTGTGTTCGGGGCAATACCCAACCCCCAGCCTTGCAATATTGTGCGGGGCACAAGACATAGTCTCTTCCCCATTGATCATGATGGACCCGGTGCGGCGCCCTACCATGTTCATAATTGCCTTGAGAGTGGTGCTTCGCCCTGCCCCGTTGCGACCGAGCAATGTCACCAGCTCGCCCCGGTTAACGACCAATTCCATGCCATGCAAAATATGCGACTCACCATAAAATGCATGCAGCCCGGAGATGCGTAGCTGCTCGTATTCTTTCCCTGCATTCTGACTCATGGCGCAGCCTCCTCTTCGGGTACTGCACCTCGCTCGCCACTTGAGCCGGTTCCCATATACACCTCGCGAACGCGGGGGTTGGCAGAGACCGCGTCATAGTCACCTTCGGTGAGCACAGCGCCTTGCGCAAGCACCGTTATCCTGTCACATAGTTTGGAAACTACACTCAAATTGTGCTCAACCATTAAAACCGTTCGACCTTGCGCAGCCTTACGCACCAATTCCACAACGCGGTCTACGTCCTCTGTGCCCATGCCCTGAGTTGGCTCATCAAGCAACAGTATTTCTGGCTCCATGGCCAATGTGGTTGCCAACTCAAGCGCCCGCTTACGGCCATAGGCCAGTTCAACGGTTGTAGTATTAGCAAATTCGGTCAGGCCAACAGCTTCCAAAAGCTCCATAGAGCGTTCGTTAAGTCTGTTCAAGGAGGCGCCAGATTTCCAAAAGCTGAAAGAATTGCCCTCAAAGCTTTGTAGGGCAACGCGGATATTTTCCAGCGCCGTCATATGAGGGAACACAGCAGAAATCTGAAAAGAACGAACCATACCTTTGCGCGCAATAGCCGCTGATTTCAGAGGGGTTATATCTTCACCTTTGAAGAGAATCTTGCCCCGTGTCGGAATGAGAAATTTAGTAAGCAGGTTAAACACAGTGGTTTTGCCTGCCCCGTTCGGGCCAATCAGAGCGTGTATATGACCTTTCTGAATGTTCAGATTCACGTCATCGACCGCCACAAAGCCTTTAAACTCTTTCACTAGGCTCCGGGCCTCCAGCACGTACTGGTCACTCATGATCCAATCTACCTTTTGTTATTGTTCTGCAATTTCATTATTTACAGACTAGATTGACGTTTACGTATACGTCAATCTAATTGTCATGTTTTTTTGGTGGTATCGAATAAGTCATCGTTGAATGTGCAACGGGTTCTTCGACGCCTTCTGAGTAAACAAACACCTCTCCCACCCCCATGGTGCGCCCCACTTTGAGCATAGTGGCTCTTGCCCAAATAGGCGTATGTGCGGCTGGCTTGCGTAAAAAATTAATATTCAGGTTAGTGGTAACGGCCAAGGGCACCAGGCCAATTCTGCTAAGCAATGCGGCGTAGAGGGTAACGTCTGCCAAACCCATCATCACCGGGCCAGAAACTGTTCCACCTGGCCTTAGGTGCCCATCGTCGACATCCAGGCCCATCTCGGCCCAACCATCGCCCAGCTTCCTCAAGCTGCCGTATGCGGCACCCTGGGGAAACTGCTCCTGGAGAAACGTATCCAGCTCTTCAAATGTGATCTTCATAAAACTGGCTCTTCCTGGGCCCGGTTACGCAGTACAAACCGCTGAATCTTGCCGCTGGGTGTTTTTGGAAGCTCGTCCACAAATTCAATTTCACGGGGGAATGCGTGGGTAGAAAGGCGACGGCGAACCAGATCCTGCAATTCATCCCGCAGTGCCTGATCGCCGGAAGGTTGTTGGTCGCCCTTGATAACAACATAGGCCTTAATGATGGCACCACGCTTCTCATCAGGCTTGGCAACTACGCCAGATTCTGCAACCGCAGCGTGTTCCAGAAGCGTACTTTCAACGTCTGCTGGCCCAACCCGATAACCCGCTGTGGTGATAATGTCGTCGTCTCGGCCACTGAACGAGTAACTGCCATCACCGTGGCAAATCGCCATATCACCGGTGAGGTAGTAGCCCTTCACAAACGGATCCTTTTCACCCCAAGTGTAGCCATCAAAGTGGAAAAGCGGAGAGGCTTTCACATCTATAGCAATCTGCCCTATTTCGCCCTCGCCTACTTCTTCATTTTTCTCGTTCAGGGCAACCACCCGATGGCCAGGAGAGGAATAGCCCATTGAGCCTTGACGTTTCGGGTGCTCAAGCGCCAGGAAATTGCAGCAGGTCATACCGGTTTCGGTTTGGCCATAATGGTCTGTAACCGGGCAGAAATGACGATTCTTGATCCAGCTAACCACTTCAGGGTTCAGAGGCTCGCCCGCGCTACTGGCAACACGCAGCCCAAGGTTTTCACCCGCAGGCAAAACATGGTCGTTGGCTTTAAGCAGGCGATAGGCGGTAGGTGCGGCGGCCAGGTTGGTTATTTTGTACTTACGAATCATGTCGTAAGTGGATTCGGGAGTGAACGCACCCGGATTAAAGTGGGTAGCATGTCCCATCAACAAAGGCCCAACCACGGCGTAATACAAGCCATACGCCCAGCCGGGATCGGCAACATTCCAGAACACATCGTCATCGCGCAGATCAATGGCGTACTTCATGTATACATAGAAGCCCATCAACGCCCGGGCAGGCACAGCCACGCCCTTGGATTTGCCCACGGTGCCAGAGGTGAACATCTGCAGGAATGGGTCGTCGCCCTTAATCATCACCGGCTCAAAGCCCGGATTCTGCGCCTCAAGAGTACGCCAAAAATCGGGAACTTTGGTGCTGTCTTTTTCGGCATCAATACACAGCACGGGCGAGCAGTCTTTCACCTCGGTGAGCTTGGGATAATTCGCCGGGTCTGTAACGACCAGCTTTGTGCCTGCACGCTCAAGGCGGTACTCGATCGCACCGGAACCAAATGCCGTAAACAACGGTTGATACACTCCACCAACACGCAGTGTGCCGGCAATCACGATGAGCAGCTCCGGCCCTCTTGGCAGCAACGCTGCCACCCGATCGCCCTTGCCAATGCCCTGCGAGGTTAAATAATTGGCAAAACGGGCAGATTGCTCCTTTAATTCCGCAAAGGTGAGCACGCCGTCGCCACCACTGTCCTTTTCATAATAAAGAGCGACTTTCTTTGGATCAGCCGCCCACTTGTCACAAATCTCATGGCACACATTCAGCCCACCCTCCAGGCTCCCTTCCAGGATTTCAGCTTCCAGAGCGGCGGCGTCGAAATTATTGTAGACAGTGGCGTATTGGGGAAGGCTCATAATCAACTCCTGCTATTTTTATCTTTAAACGCATGGATGAAGATGTAGCACGGCCTTCACTTTACGTAAAGGTAAACTTTCGACTGAGAGACGTAAATTTCAGACTTGGTCAGGAAGCGACACGGCTGCTCAGGATATGATGAAGCCCTTCGCACTCCACCAGCGAATCGGTGCAATTCACCACTATGTCTGAGCGGGCGATCACATAGCCCTTCCCGGTTATATTGTTTTTTACAATCTGATAGTCGCCTGCTTGCTCGGTCGCCGAAAATTCACCGATAAAGCCGGTATCCCGCAGCGAGACCGTTTCAAGCCGGTCGCCCGGGCGAACAAGACCCTCATAGTTCATCAACGCCAGCCGGGCGGAGGTGCCGGTACCGGTTGTGCTGCGACAGATAACGCCTGGATGCACATAGGTGGCAGAACGGGAGCGGTAATACCCCTGCGCCACTTGTTGCACTGGGCCCATGAAGTGCAGAAAAGGCAGCGGCCCCACGTCACCCAACGTGTAGTGAGAGAAACCCCGCTCTGCCTGGAGCGCCTCAACAATCTGATGCGCGACATCGGCAAGCTCGCGCTCCTCGTGGCGCGTCAGACTGAAGCCCAGGGACTGCGCATCCACCAGCGCGTAAAAGCCGCCACTATAAGCCACACTGTAAGTTACCTCGCCCAGCGCGGGCACCCGAATGCTGGCCCTGTAGGTATGGATATAGCTGGGCAGGCCCTCGCATGTTACCGCCTCGACCACGCCGTTTTTAACCACGGCTTTGATGTTGACCAGGCCCGCCGGTGATTCCAGAAAAAATTCCTGCTCGCCTTCCTGTTTCGGCACCAGGCCTGATTCAAGTACGGCAGTGGCTGTGCAGATTGTGTTGGAGCCGGAGTAGATCGGGTACCCCATGACCTCCATGATAATATAGCCGGCAGCCGCCTGCGGGTCTGAGGGCGGCACCAGCAAATCAACCGACATTTCCGGTATGCCGTAGGGCTCCTCCAGCAGCAACCTTCTGAGCCCGTCGGCATCGTCTCGCAGGTATTCCATCTGTGCCCGCACGCTGTCTCCGGGGAGATGATCAATACCTCCGGTCACAATGCGGCTGACGTCACCTCCGGCGTGGGTATCAATAAGCTGAAGCGTCAGTTCCGGCGTCATGGGCTGCCCTCCAGCGACCAGCGCTTGCCATGCTCGTCCCATTGCGAATCGGGAACGATCACGATTTTACCCAGGTAATTGCTGCCTCGATTGGTGAAGTAGCGTTCAGCATCGTGCAGGCGGGAAAGCCGGAAAGCGCCGTGCAGGACAGGCTTGAGCTGCCCCTCCCGAATCCATGCAACCAGCTGCCCTGCCTCTTCCCGGGTGCCGTGGGAAACACCAAAAATCTGTACCTGGTAGAGATAAATCCGGGTCCACAGAATTTCACTGATGTTGCCACCGCTGGCGCCGGCGATGCTCAGGCGAGGATAGGTCTCGCGAGCGTTCATATCAAAAATCATGGCGTCAATGAAACGGTCGGTCATGTCGCCGCCCACCAGATCCATAACCGCGTCAAAAGGGCGCCCTCCGGTTGCCGCCCTGGTCTGTTCCAGAAACGTGTCCATGCCTGAACGGTCAAGCACTGCCTCCGCCCCCAGTTCAACCAGAGCCGAGGCTTTCCCGGGTGTACTTAACGCATAAGGGATAGCACCCAGTATGCGGCACAGCTGGATCAGGGCTGTGCCAACCCCGCCGCTGGCGCCGGTCACCAGAACACGCTCCCCGGCTTTCACCCGGGCCGAGGTGAGCATATGCATGGCAGTTTGATAGGAACACATGCCCATGGCAGCCAGTTCCGCATCTGCCAGCGCGGTGTTTGTCACTGTGTGGAACTGGTCCGCAGGAACCACAACGTACTCGGCAAAACCGCCATCGGCACCATGGCCGTAATAGTCGGGGGTAAGGTTGATATCCGGGCGGTCGTTGGCATAGAGGTTGAAATCCAGCAGGCCGCGTTCACCCATGCGGCTGCTATCAACCCCGTTGCCCACGGCCACAATACGGCCGGCGATATCGGCTCCCTGAATACGAGGGAACGTGAGTGTGGGTTTGCCACCCATCTGAAACGAGGTGGTTTCACCTTTTTTGGTGGGATAGAGACCTTCCCGGGCTTTGCGGTCGGTATTGTTCTTGGCGGTCGCCGTGACCTGAACCAGTACTTCTCCGTTCGCCGGGGCAGGTGTGGGTAAGGTTGTGTACTCCAGTTTTTCAAGACCGCCATGGCCGGTAAGGACCATCGCTTTCATCGTGTCGGAATGCATTCGTAAACGCCCTCCTCTGCCGGTCAGTGAATCCTGAAATAAGGGTAGAGGACAGTCGCCCTGATGTCAGGCCACCTTTCGGTTATTAACCATACCAAAAGCAATGCCATCCGGTACCGGTTGCCCGCACTCGCTCTCACCGGCAACTCCCTAGCGGGCGATAACCCGATAAATGGGGCGTAGCTTGGGAATTTGTTTGAGCACCACCTGAATGACCGTCATCAGGGGTACCGCAAGCAATACCCCGACGGGCCCCCACAGCCAGCCCCAGAAAAAGATGGAAACAAAAATAATAACCGGGTTGATCGCCATGCGAAAACCGTGAATCCAAGGTTCGATGAAAAAACCGACCATGGTGGTCAGGGCAAGGTAACCCGCAGGTGCAATGGCCATTACCCACAAGGTGTCCAGACTTACCGCAGAGACAACAGCAAGCATCAGTATAGTGAGAATAACGCCAAGATAAGGTATGAAACGGGCCAGCCCAGCCACCAGCCCCCAAACTGCCGGATCGGGCAAACCAATAGCCCAGGCCATTAGCCCGGTAGCCACGCCAACAGATGTGTTACTAATGCCCAAAACCGCAAGGTACTGGGCAATTTGATGCTGGGAATCGCGCGTAATGCGCAGCACGGTTCTGCGATGGTTCCCTGGCAGCTGTCGTACAAAATTAAGTACCAACCTGTCACCACTAACCAACAAGAAATAGGTAAGTGCCATGGCAAGCGCCAGGCCAGCAACACCATTGCGGGCTTTTTTCATAAGCTGGGCGCGCCAGGATTCAGTTTGCATGACCACAGTTGTGGGCTCAGTAGCCGCCTTTTTACCGCCTCGCTCCGCGAACACATTAACAGAGTCCTCTACTTTTTGGGCAGACTCCGTAACTTTACTGATCTGCTGCTTCAGCTCACTTTCGCCGACCAATAAGCGGGAGATACCCTCTGGTGCCTTACCAGCCCATTCCAAAGCTGGCGTGGCAACCGCCCAGGACACGCCGGCAATCGCACCAAGCAACACCAAAACCAGAATCAATGAGCTAACCACTCTGGGCATATGCAGCCCGTTGCTTATGCGAGAAACCAGAGGAGATAACAGCAAGCTTGTCAGTAATGCCAGTACCATTGGCAAAATGATCTGGTGAGCAAGATACAGTGTGTACAACACCCCTAGAATAAAGAGCCCGTAGATAGGAGTAGAAAGATCGGCGAACGTTTTGCGGGCTGCAGGATTGCTTTGTTCAGTCGAGTGCTGTTCATCTTCCATAGGAGATCCATAACCTGGCGACAGAGCCGCACCGTTGTGCGCCAACCGCATAATTTGGTGTACCACCGAAAGTTTCAGGTGACATGCAGGGCATGTCAGTGTACCTATGGCGGTGCCTTACTGCATTATAGAGCGACCTTGAACAATTTAACCTGAGGTAGTCTCCGATTTCTTTTTGCGTATAGTGCCTACCTTTGTGAAGTTTTAGGCCAGTTCAAGAACCTGTACTCAAGACAAGGAAAGAAGGATGACGTCTGAACCCAAACAACGCTTCAGCCCTGCCGCCCCGAACAACCGGTCCACAAGCTGGCACGCAGCTATTGTCGCAATCACAACCGTGTGCTTATCCGTAGCTTCGTACATAGAAGTTCCAATGATACCTGTGCCTATTACTGCACAAACCTATGTGCTACTCACCGCCGCCGGGCTTCTCGGCTGGAAGCTTGGCACGGTTTCGACGGTACTATGGCTACTCCTCGGAGCTATGGGACTGCCTGTTCTTGCCGGTGGCTCCAGTGGGTGGGATTACTTCTCCGGGCCTACAGCTGGCTACCTTTTTGCTTTTCCATTAGCCGTTGCCGCAGTCGGTTTGCTCTTTGAGCGTGGATGGAACGTAAAAAGTATCGCCCTGGCTTTCTTGGCGATGCTCTTGGGCCATGCCGTCTGTCTCGGTTTCGGCGGATTATGGCTCGCCCTTACCATCAGCCCGGTAGATGCTTTCTTAAAAGGCGTTTTGCCGTTCCTGGTCGGCGGCATCATAAAATCAGCGCTTGCTGTAGGAACAATACTTGTTGCTGACCGTTTTTTTCAGCGCGCGTCATACCCGTTAGGAGGCTGAGTCCATCTCATTGAAAATCTTCCATCGGCCAATAGGTTTTTAGCGACTAGGTAGCCTGCCACTGTTTTGGCTCGCACGAGACAACACAGGGTGCAAGTGGAGCTTGACCAGACCTTCAGGGCCTAAGCCATCGCCGCCTCATTCAGGTTGAGCACGCTGTATTGCATTTGATCTTCCAGCGAATCCCATGGAAAGTTGCGGATTTTTTCCATGTGGGCGGGGTAGCCCTCCTTCTCCCACCATTCCAGATCCAGTGTGGCCCAATAATCGGCGGGGCGCTCGCGTTTACCTGCCGCGTCGTACTCGGCTGTGGTCGGGTCCAGATGGCGGTAGGGTTCCAGGGCCGGGATATCCGGCAGGGGCTGACTGACGTCCATGTAGCGTTGAAGCTCGTCCCAATCGGCGTAGAGCTCCACTTTACTGGAACTATGAACCTCCGCAACGGCAGTCTGTTGTCCCGTATAGCGGTGACGCAACTGCAACTTGTAACTGACCGGGCCTTTGGGCTGAACGTGGTAAGAAATGTAAGGGTCGAATTCGATGAACGGCGCCTCAAAGGTTTCCTCGCGCCAGGTGCGGAATTTGACCATCCCGGTGGGGCGGAAAAAACCGCAGCCCAAATCTTTGATAATAAATTCGGGGTTGCGTTCGAGAAACCAAGTGAAGGGGTAGCGAAAGAAAAGATGAAGGCCAATCATCCAGGCTGCAATTTCAAGAAAAGGCGTAAGTGCAGCCAAGCCATCTAGCCATCCGACAATTATCGCCGCCAAAACATTACATACGAAAAAAAATCCGAATAAATCGTACTCTGCGAATGCTCCGGCCAACATCAAAAGTAATTGCCAACGTGTTTTGATCAAATCCTTTGGCTTTTGCTGATGGTTCCAGGCAGGGCCTACCAGATTCTCCTGCCCTTCACCGTTCGCTCTCTTTTTATGAGTGCCGGCAGAGCCAGCGCCGAGAGAGATACTTAAACCCGCATACTGGGCCCAGGGCAACCTCTCGATTAGATCACCGCCTTCAAGAGCTTTTAAGAAACCGCCTGGATTCTCCAACGGTTTTTGTCGCGGTATGGCGTCGGACCTAAATGCCGAATCCGCGTACCGGCTCAACGTATCTGATTGCTTAGCGCTGCCACTCAACGTCCAGATCCTCCATCACGTGGGTTACTTTCTCAGGCTCATACTCGGCCGTTTCACGCCGCCAGACATGGACGATAAAGGTCAGTCTGAGGCGCTTCACTTTGTAGTGAGTATCAACCCGTTCAGACTCGGTCCGGGGCGTTAAATCAGATAGCTGCGTCCGCCCCACCATAAAGTCTATAGCGTGGCGTTGCTCATCGTAATCTTCCTGAATCCCCTGCATCAGTCTTCCCGACTTTTTCGCAATCGTTTCTGTACTTTTGCCGCCTGCAGGATTTGGCGGCAGTATGCGGTAATGTTCCTGCTGCCAGGATAGCTCCATTTCAACTTCGGTGGGTTCACCGGTTATGGCGAACGCCGGGCTGGCAAACGTCAGAATGCTATCTGCTTCCTCCTTCCAGGCCTCCAGTTTGCGCAACTTGAGCCACTCGAGCTTTTTCTTGTCTGGCAGACGCTGGAATGACACGGGGGTCATAGCCTTAACCAGCTCAATGTGTGCGACAGCTTCCGATTCCAATTCAGCCGTCTGCTCATCACGGTCACCGGAGAAGGGTCCGGCTCTGAGCCACTGGCTGACCGCATCATCCATAAGGCGGTAGTAAACGGCCTCCCCCGAGATATAGATAGCAAACCCGATCGCGGTGATCCACCCAGAGGCAACGGTGCCCGTCCAACGGGCCGCTGCGGGGATTAAACGCGCCAGAGCTGACTGTGCGGCTTGTACCGAGGAGCGTTGGATCGCGCGTCCGCCCATCGGTGTGACGATCCGTGCTGCAATCAATTCAGCGTTGGTCATGGTAGCCATGCCGCTAGCCTTGATCACCTGAGCGAGCCCCACGTCTTTCCGTCCATTGGCGAAAGAAACAGCGGCATCGCTCAGCATTAAAGCGGTGGTGAACATGCCCGCGAACCAGCCTGCAGCTTTCAGTTTGTTGACAGCAATCTGTTTTGCCCGATCGTCTGATGCGTTGACCTTATTAGCCAATAAGGTAAGCCGCTTGGCGTCCTCTTGTCCTTTGCCAATCCAAGGAGCGAGCCATCCGGGCTGTCTAGGCAACAATGTCACTAGTTGTGCTGAACTTATTGCTAGATCTGCCAACGCGCTAACGATTTTCACAACACCAGTGGAAGAATCCTGACGCTGTTTTATCGCAATCACAAGATTCCAAAAATCAAAAACTACCAGTACAGTTGGCAATCCACCCGGCCTAACGGTGGCTTGATGCATCAAGTTCTTCAAAGACTGGGACTTTATCACCCCATTAAACGCATCGGCATCAGCCGCCCTCAGCCCGGACGCAATCGCCGCTCCCGATGTCAGCGTATTGCCTTGCTCGTCCAGCACGTCGAGCACAATGTAAACCCGCGAGTCGCTGGCTTCTTCGAACTGAACAGTGGTCTTTCCGGGAACGACGGTTTGGGCGAAGCCTTCGAAGGCGCCTTTGATGCGGTTGATGTCGGCGGTGACCGCTTTGCCGCGTTTTGTTAGTTCGGCCTGAATGGTGGTGAGCCACCACTGGGAGAGTTCACCGGCGACGCTGGAAAACGCATGAGCGCCAATCCGGATCCCGCCCATCAAGGCGGTGGCGTCCGGTGCTTTCTGGCTGTCTTGGTGATCCGCGACGGCGCGCAAGATGTTAGGCTCGAGGGTACGCAAGTCCTGGCTACGATCTTCCAGTGCTTCGACCATCGACTTCAGATTGCGCAGGGTAGCATCGCCAACCTGACATTCACCCGAGCTGTTCTGGAACGGTAATAGCATCACACCCAGGGGATGCTCGCCTTTGGCAATCGCCAACGCCATTGCGGTCGCTTCGTCATTATCGTTTACTCCAGACTCCTGCGGTAATAACAATGGATCGGCGCGATGTGCAGGCAGTGAGAGCACTTGCAGTAACGGCCCGGTCTGGACATACCCTGCGGCAGCGTTGCCCGATTCCAGCGCAAACAGATCCCGCAAGGTGGCCGTAAGGTTTTGCGGGCGCTCGTCTTTCAACAGGCGCACCAGTGCGGCCTGGGCTCCTTTGAGAAAATTCCGAAGGGCGGCTCTTTCAACGTCGTATAATGTGCGCAGGAGACGCCCGTCTTCACTGTCGTCGATCCGGTTATCAAACCATCCGCCGTCAATATAGAGAGGGTTTGCTGAACCATTCGGTAAGGTTTTACGGCGGAAGTTGTTGTGGAACAACTCAGCGGTAACGCCAAACGGTCGTTTCTTCACGTTATCCACCAGCGCCAGCATTAGCGCCAGTGCAGCATTCATCTGCTGAGCGAGGTGACGTGCGGCCTGCAGTGGATCTCTGAGGTGCAATGTGACCAGATGCCGGCCCCGAAGCGTACTGAATACATCGGTACCCGTCTCTATTGCGGGCAATGCCTCGCCTTGCAAATGGAGCTGGCGCCAACGCGGATAGAGCGACGGCGTTTCAATGAAGTAATCCGCGTCAACAACATGCTCATCCGCTTCAATCGCATCGCGTTGTGCAACAAGAGCGTCTTGCGCCTGCTTTAACTTTGCACCATCAACATCATGTAGCCATTGCCCCGGGAAGGTAACATCGCTTTCTATCCCATTGTCTCGAGCCCGCATGGGCGCTATTTTGTCAAGATACTCCCAGCTTCCCTCCAGGCCAGGTTGTCCCCCAAGAAATGCCCGGATCGCCACAGCAGAGCGACAACGTGCTGAAATATAGTCATCGTTCTGCTCAAGTGCGCTGATGTACTCCCATGACCACTGCGTTTCACTGAATGCAAAGTAGACATGGCTATAGACATCCGCACCATTCAGGCGAGCTGGCACATGAATAACGTCCAACTCGGGACCAGTGGCTTTACGATCATTGGCGGCTTCGAGAGACGCCCTGCGGGCTTGTGCCACAGAAGTATCCCGCAAAATGGGCGCTGCATCCTCTGCAGTTAACACCGAGAGCTCCCGCCAGAGCCGGCCTCTGAAAAACACGTAAATCCAGCCGGTTCGGAGCGGTGCACCAATGGCTTCCTCATAACCGCTCATGGGTCGCGAATGCATCAACTCGCCCGAGTCGCAGAACAGGGTCGGATGAACCGACACCATAAGATTGTCCTGGTAGTTTCGTTGAGGGGCCTTCAGGGCGCAGGGGCCGATGGACTCTTCGTCAATAACAGGAACATTTATTGTCTCGTTCCCCTTTAACTGAAGAATCAGTGAGCGCTTTTTGGGTTGCTCAATCTGGCCAGCAAGAATCGGCCCTTTACGACCCTCATGCTTCTCACAAAGTTCAATGGGCGTCACAACCTCGCTGCCGTTTTTGCCGACTTCACTCAGAACGTATTCATGGCCGGCAAGTGATTGCTGGCCCGTCAGTTCCAGCCAGAACGTTTTTGAGGGTGTACAGGAGGGTTCTTTAACCGCAGACATGCTGTGAAATCCTTTTCATCATAATTCTCGCTGAAGCCCTGTTCTGAAGCGTTTCAGGGCTCTGCTACTGTGTTGCTATCATTCATTCGAAAAGCTTGCCATTGAGCCTCAAGTTCATCGAACTGACCGTCATAGGCTACCTCTGAGCGCCACTGGTTTGCGATAAAACGAGTCAGTGTCGTGGCATCTGCCCGGTGATCCCTGTCTACATAGGTCAACAATGAAGGCCAACCAAATGACCAGCTTAATGAGCGTTCAAAATCGTGGCCTTTGTGAGCTTTGATTTGTTTAGCGGAACCTTTTGCCTGAAATCCTGACCATTGCACGTGGTTCAAGAGATCTATCGACCAAATCCAGGTGCTGTCAACATTGATCAATTCTTCCATTTGATCAGGTTGACAAGCGGATAACACTTGAAGGAATCGGGTATCATAGGTTCTGAGCAGGCAGGGGCCAGCGGTTTCCAGAGTGATCAACAGCATGCCACGCAAACCAGCAACCGCTTCCTCAATTGAATGTTCAGTAAACAGAAACAACAGTCCCGTATCAGCCCATTGTGTCAGAGCATGCTCGCAGAACTTACTGCCAACCCAGGTATCAACGACGATCGGCCCTTCATTTGCCAAGGCTTCCAACTGGCTACCCTCAAACAGCCAGCACCAGCTCGGATCATCGCACTCAGTGTACAAGGCTTTGGTCACTGCATGTTCGTCACACTGAGCGGCATCAATGATTAATAGGCAGCGCTGACCCGGTTGAATCTGCCAGTTGCGCACTACCTCTTGAAATGAGTCCAGGCAGGCACGATCAGGCGACACAGGGGCAATTGTCGACATTGCAGCGTCCATCCTGTTTTTTCTGGCAGACTTGAGTCGCCGGGGCGCGCTCGGCAGCAGCCGTCAGCAGCGTATTACGATCCACGCGTTCCGCAAGTGGCCTCTGCCCAACATTTGCCACTTTAGCCGGGGCCACAGCTCCACCACTTTTCTCCACCAACCCCGGCATCTCCGGCACCTGCACCTTCTGCCCACTCCCCTTGCCCGCAGCACCACCGGCATTCATCTTGATACTCGCACCACTGAGTGCGACACCACTGGGATCAATTTTCACAAAGCTGCCACCGGCTTTGAGGGTAATTTCAGCACCGGCTTCGAAAACCGCTTTGTGGCCGGCTTTAATGTGCAGTTCGGTACCGGAATCACTAAGCCAGGCGGTGCCTGCTTTCAGGTGCAGGGTACCGGTTACGTTGAAGCTGTGGTCTTTACCTGTCTGTTCACGCTTTTCACCTTCGGTGATTTGGTGCTTGCTGCCTTTTACGTGACTGAAATGGTCGTTTTCGACCGTCAGATGACTGTCATTTTTGATGACTTCGGTGCGGTTGTTTTCCGTGAGCAGATCCAAGTCTTTTTGGGCATGGACGTAAATCTGTTGTTTGTCGGCCTCATCCTCAAACCGCAGTTCGTTGCTGCCATCACCCTTGTGGGTCTGGGTTTTCAGGGTGGTGCGGGTTTTGTGTTCTGGTAACGCATAAGGCGGTGTGTTGGTGGCGTGGTAGGTACGGCCAGTAATAATAGGCTGATCCGGGTCGCCATCGAGGAAGGAGACGATCACTTCATTGCCGATTCTGGGCAGTGCCATGAATCCATACTGGCCGCCTGCCCAGCCTTGGCTTACACGCAACCATGCGCTGCTGTGTTCGTTATTTTCAGAGTAGCGATCCCAAGGAAACCGGACTTTTACCCGGCCAAAGTCGTCGCAGTGAATTTCTTCGCCTTCAGGGCCGGTGACTATGGCAATTTGCGGACCGTCCATGAGTGGGCGGTGGTCGCTCATGGGGCGCCAGGTTTTATCGGCAGGAATGGCACTGAACGTGTTGTAATAGGTGGTCGGGCCAGAACCGCCCTCCTCTTCCATCGCCTGGGGCTGCTTGCCAGTATGGGTAACGGCAGTGAGTAACCAGTCCCGGTTCAGATTGGCATTGTCGTGTTCGGTCAGTTCGGCTTTTGCGCCACAAGTGAAGTCTGCACGGTTGCTGTCACCAGTGGCAGTGCTTGCGTCGTTTCTGAGAGCATCCAATCGTGCTTCAGTAAATGGCTGGCCGCTGGCGTCGGCTTTGAACCGGCCTGGGTAGTCGAAGTGCTGATAGTCTTGGCGCTAGTTGCGGCTGGCCACGCTCTGCTCGTGCATCAGGGCGTAGGCAGGGTTTTTGAAGGTGTAGTCCTTTGTTACTACGGAAGCAACGCGAACCCGCTCTTCATAGCGGAAGCGGAACACGGCTGGTTGCTTGGTGCTTCCGCCGGCTTTACCGTTGTATTCGGCGGCATCCAGCCTTGGCGCGTGGCCGTGATGGTCGGCTATAATTAATCCGGGTTGCTCACTCCCATCCTCGCTGCCGTATTGATAACGGTAATGCCAGCCTTCCTCTGCAGCCATCCGTTGAATGAATGCTAAGTCGCTTTCCCGGTGTTGTACGCAGTATTCCCGTTCTTCCGGCGGCTGTTTGAGATCAAACACGGCATCGACAATGCCCCGTTCTTCCAGCAGGGTTTTCACAATCGCATCGGTGGTCTGGGTCTGGAAGATGCGGCTGTTCTGCATCAGCCCTAAACGCCATAAGGGCGGCTGGATAACAAGTTCGTAGCGGGTTCGGTGGTGGCCTGTGTCGCCTCGGGCGAATTCGTTGACCACGCCAGTGAAACGGCGAAGGGGCACGTCGTCTCGCCAGACAATCACATTAACGGGCTGCTCCAGCACATCGGTGGCGGTAATCGAGGGATCGGTACTGGCCAGTTGCAGGCGGCCATGAACGAGTTCAGACAGGCTTTCGGTCAGCTCAAAATGAAGCCTTGGTTCGACCGTGCCGTTTATCACCCCGTTTTGACGGTTCACCCTCCCCCGAGCCCACCTGCCATTGAGACAATGGCCCCATGTGAGTAAATCTCAAACCACCCTCATAGGCCTGGGCGAGCTTTTCATTAAGCGTTCGGAGCATTTCAGAGGGTTTTGCCCACTGAGACTCCGAAAGCGGTTTCGACCAGGCTTTAAGCTCTTCTGGCAGACGACGCACGGCCAGGGATTTGATGCGACGCTCGGTGATGACATGGGCGAGATAGCGATGAAAGAACCAGTCGCCGACTTTTT